>NZ_JANEWG010000129.1 GCF_028069725.1 Citrobacter sp. Awk 4 | reverse complement strand
ATCTTAAAGTACTGAAAGTATTTCGTTCGATTGATGACACAAAAGTCATCTTGATTGACACCCTTCGCGGCCCGATTGTATTAAAAGTTTTTGCACCTAAACATAAAAAAGTAGAGCGATTTCTTAAATCGTGTATAAAAAAAGATTATTATGAAAATTTGATCTACCAAACCAATAGGGTTCGCAGTGAGGGGGTCAATTCGATTAATGACTATTATTTGCTTGCAGAGTATAAAACATTAAATTTTGCACATTATTTCATAATGCTCATTGAATATATTGAAGGTGTTGGGCTAGAGGAATACAAGGAAATACCTGAAGATATAAAACTGCAACTTGCAGAGTCAATTAAAGAATTGCATGCTCACGGTATGGTTTCAGGAGATCCTCATAAGGGAAACTTTATCGTTTCTGAAAAAGGTATTCGTTTGATAGATTTATCAGGTAAAAAAATAAGCCCTGTACTGAAGGCTAAGGATAGAATTGATCTTGAACGCCATTATGGTATAAAAAACGAAATTCAGGATTCAGGATACAACTCGTTACTCTTTAAAAAGAGATTGAAAGCGATAATCAGGGATATCAAAATAAAACTCGGATTAAAAAAGTAGTAACAATTACTGAACGAGTAAACTGCGACATAATATTATTAATGTATTGATGCTGCAATATCCATGAAAACGAAAGGTGAACGGGAATTGGATTTTAAAAAATTAACCAAATTTAAAGATATCATAGCATTGGACAGTCGTACGGTTAAATGCAATGACCGCGATACTTTTAATATTTCATGGGGAATTGATAGTAACTATCAGGTCGGTGCTGCAATATCTATCGCTTCAATTCTCGAGAATAACAAACAGAATGATATTGAATTTACATTTCATATTATTGCTGACTACCTGGACCAGGAATATGTAGAGCTCTTAACACAGCTTGCAGAACAGTATAAAACAGTTATTAAAC
>NZ_JANEWG010000128.1 GCF_028069725.1 Citrobacter sp. Awk 4 | reverse complement strand
TTATTGATGACATTGACAGATTGACTCCATCCGAGACATTTCAAGTTTTGCGTCTCGTAAAGGCCGTTGCAGATTTTTCAGGTACTTCGTTTTTATTAGCATTTGACTCAAATTATCTTATATCTGTTTTAGATAAGAATGATATTGTTAACTCGTCGGAATATATCAATAAAATAATACAGCTAAGAGTCCCTCTCCCTGTAATTTCTGAAAGAGGGATGAATGACCTTGTTGATATAGAATTGGAAAATCTAAGTGATAAAACATTGACCGATAGATTTGAAAGTGATCAAGAAAGGTTAAGTTGGATTTATCACAATTACTTTAAGCACCTCATCAAAAATCCAAGAGAATTAAAAAGATTCTTTAACCACTTAAGATTTGTGTTGGAACAGGTGGAAGGTCAAGTATGCTTCTCTGACCTTTTTGCGTTATCTATGATTGCCACAAAGTCAAATTTAGTATACGAGCACATTAAGAATACGCCAGAAGCATATATAGGTAAGAGATTTTATAATGACGGACTTATTATGGAGAAACCACAGGAAGTGGTGAATACATATAGTCAAGAGAGAGTTCATAACTTAACGAAGTTCAGCGATAGGGATCGTAGACTAATGGAAAGCCTACTTGGGGATATTTTCCCTCTTCTGAATTCTAACAGCTACTCTCATTATGGAGTTTCTGATGACGACTCTGCCGGAAGAGTATCAGCACCACAGAGACTCTATGTTGCTTTTCATTATAAAACACCGGCAGGATATTTTTCTGATCAAGAGATCCTTGACTTCATAACTGGAGATATTGATAGGTTTGAATTTCTTCATAGAGTAGTTTCTGAAGATGCTGATGAGCGATTCTTTGAAATGATGACAAGTTACTCAAGTAAGTGCGAAGATAAAAGTTTTGAATTATTGACTTGCATATACGATTCATTTTTGTTTTCTGAAAAGCTAATATCATCTCTGGAAAACAACCATAG
>NZ_JANEWG010000127.1 GCF_028069725.1 Citrobacter sp. Awk 4 | reverse complement strand
CGTGAACCAGGAGGTATCGGAAATAGCCATCGCCACGTTTGCTGATCCCTCCCAGTTGCTGTTTCCCGCCGCTGGAATGTTCCTTTGGTGTCAGCCCCAGCCATGAAGCGAACTGCTTTGCGGTGCTGAATTGTCGGGCATTACCCACTGCTGCTACCACATAAGTGGCCGTTAGCATGCCAACCCCCGGGATTTTGGCCATTCTCTGGCAGGCTTCCTGCGTTCTGTACCAGGAGGCCAGAGCTTCTTCTACCTGTTTAACCTGCTCCTCAAGTTCCCGGATATGGTTAGCCTGTCTGTAGATGCTGGTTCTGACAAAGGGAGACAAACCATTTTCGCCGTCCTCCAAAATGGCTGGCAGATCACGGGTTAAATGGCTTTGTCCGGCTGCAATCGTAATACCAAACTCAGCAAGTGTGGCTCTTAAACTATTGGAACAGGCGATCCGCTCGCGGATAAGTATTCCCCGTTCAGTGTGTAACGCTAAAACGGCCTGCTGCTCTTCGGTTTTTATCTGTACAAAACGCATATTCGGGCGGGTTACCGCTTCGCAGATAGCTTCAGCATCTGCTGCATCCGTCTTGTTCGTTTTGACATAGGGCTTCACATATTGCGGAGGAATGAGTTTTACCTCATGGCCGTGGCGACTGAATAACCGTGCAAAATGATGGCTGGATGAACAGGCTTCCATGCCAATCAGGCAAGGTTCCAGTTGAATGACAAACTGAACGAATTTAGCCCGGGTCAGCTTCTTACGCAAAACAGTATGACCTTCGTGATCGACACCATGAAGCTGGAAAACGTTCTTTGCCAGGTCGATACCAAGAGTTGATACTTTCATGTGGACGCTCCTCATTTTCAGGACGTATTGCAACGATCCAGTCTGGTACTTTGATGCCGCAAAATCTGGAGCGTCCATCTCATTATCCCTGTAAAACGCGCCCTGAACCCGCATCCCTGCGGGTTCCCCCGGCCTTACGGAAACACGTCGGCAATTTTCGGCCGGACC
>NZ_JANEWG010000126.1 GCF_028069725.1 Citrobacter sp. Awk 4 | reverse complement strand
ATTATTATTGGATAGTTTTAGCCTTGTAATATTTCATGTAATTTAATAACCCTTGAAGATATCTTTTCTGCTTAAATTTATGCTTAGCACAATATCGGTATTGGTTACTATTTGCAGGTTGCAGCAGAGCAACATTGCTCCAGGGAGAATGCTCTTTCGCATTTATAAAGCTTTGCGAAACAGGGTAGTTTGCCCACTCATGCCAGGGTTTTGTCGGTCCAACATAATGAATAAACACGGTGTCATCATTGACCGGGTTTACCACTTTATCCTTCAATTCATAATTGATACTAAAGCGAGTATTATATTTTCCATCAATGAAGTTCACTTTCCCAACAAGAAGAACATTCAAGACATCTTGATCCAAATGCGTAATTTTGGCCACCCATTCAGGAACCCGCAACATCTCAATCGCTTTAACTGAAATATCATTTTTTTGCCATTCATTAATATTTATAAGCAAAAAGCCTGCATTAAAATATCCAGATACAAGCTCAGGAGTAGTCAAGGTTACAGAGCGGTCAGTCCACCATTCGATATCCCTTTCCGCAACAACCGCGGCAATCTCGTGCTCCGTAAATGAATAATCAACCAGTTCCTGAATACTACCTTTACAGGCGATATCAGCATCCAGGTACAAAAGCTTATCTAGCTTACCATAAAAATAATCAGCAATGACAAAACGGAAATACGTCGCATATGTCCAGTTCTTCGTGCTGGGTAGCGACTTTAATTTATTACAATCAATTAAATAGACTTTTATACGGGTTTTATATTGTTCGGCTAATGCAGAAAATCTCTTCTGATCATCTTCGCTAAAATGATCAGTAAAAACATGAAAGTCAAAGCTTATCGATTTATTGCTTAATAATATAGAAGCAATAGATACACCACATCCAAAAAGAAAATTTTTATCTATGCCAAACGCTATATTGAAATTATTTTCAGATGTTCGGCCATGATAGTTATATTCCATGACCGAAAGAATAACGTCTTTATCACTAAACTGTGACATATTTAATAT
>NZ_JANEWG010000125.1 GCF_028069725.1 Citrobacter sp. Awk 4 | reverse complement strand
TCATATCTACATACTGCCATAAAGTGTACATTGAATAATTTATTTCCGGGTCTGGCATTAGTGTAATAAATATCAGTTGCATCATGTGTGCAGTCAACACCTTCACTTTCTATCATATGTTTAGCATTAGTAATAAAGTCAGTTGGTGGCCTGGAGTTACTAAGTTCGTAGATATTACATTCCCCAATCTTGGCTATTTGATGATTTTTTTCTTTTTTTTGCCATTTGAAAAAAACAATCCCCGCCAAGATTATCACACAAATAGAACAAGCAATAATAATATTTGACTTATGTTCAGTTACTCTGCAGGTTGTTTCTTTTAAAAAATAATTAATCCATATCCGCGTAAAAACAGATGGCTCATGAATCTCATGCTTAATGACCTCGCCTACAGGTCCTGAGTTATTGTTTTTAGTTTTTGCAAATGGATGAATATCTGCATCCAACTTGAAGCCTGTTTTAGGAATAGTGATGATAATTTCTTTGTTTAACCCAAGATTATTAAATGCTTTTCTTAATTCGCTTATGTGATTGCTTAGACTGGCTGATGATGGTGCATATCCATAATCTACCCATACAGTTTTGATAATATTCTCTCGAGTAAGAGTGGTGTTATTGTTCTTAATCAGTTCACATAACAACCTCGTTGCCGGTTTCGATAGTTCCGTGGATAAATTATTGTCATTTCTTAACGTTAACATTCTTGTATCAATATCAAAAACAATTATTAGATTTATTATGTATTTCATATGTTTATCATGCGATTTCATTTTAAATGCGTCATTCTACTACTCAGAATAGCCTGCCTTTTATTATCTATGGGTATATATGTATATGAGAAACCTCTTGTTAGTCAACTATTTTTGGCAGGGTAGATGGAGCAATAACGGAACATTACTTTTAATGCATTTAATTGTACTGGTGGTTTTAGTTATTTTGATGTCATTTAGAATTAAATTCTTAATTTTGTTTAATTAAAAGAATAAAAAGTTAAATATGAATCTTATTCACTATTAAATATTACTCAGGGGG
>NZ_JANEWG010000123.1 GCF_028069725.1 Citrobacter sp. Awk 4 | reverse complement strand
GGCCAGCAGAATTCATTATTCTGCAATTCAGCCAGAATGTCGAACAACAATAATTACACAATATTATCGTACCAGGCTCAATGGTGTTGCTAACTCAACAACTGGAGAATAATGATGACTGTCACGCCGACCTATCCCGGTGTTTATATTGAGGAAGATGCATCCCGCTCTATTTCGGTAAGCCATGCCGCAACGGCAGTGCCGGTGTTTATTGGCGTATTCCGGCGTCTTGATGGCGTGGCATTATCTTCCGGCCAGTGTCTTCCAGTAAACAGCTGGCTTGATTTCTGCTCAACGTATATGACGCTTCCCGGCGTTTCTGTTGCTTTTACGTCGACCCCTCCTGCAGGGGAAACCGGGGAATATACCTATACCTGGAAGGTCAATGCCGGGTTTAATCCACTCTGTATTCAGAGTTATTTTCAGAATGGCGGCGGGCCCTGTTATCTGTTGCCTTTAATCAACCCGGCCAGTTCGACGGAACTGGCAACATTGCCTGATGCCATTGCAAAAGAAAGTGACATCACGTTGCTGGTTTCCGTTTACAGCACACCGGCTGAACAGACGGATGTTTACAACAGTATTAACAGCTTACTGAAGAGTGACCCGGGCTATTTTTTACTGGCTGACAGCAGTGATGGTTCGACGGTTCCGTCCACTGAGCCGATGAAGACCGCAGTCTATTATCCGAAGGTCTCGGTCAGGGCTTCCCGCCCTGCCGATACGGCGATAGTAGTGTCAGGTTATAAAGATGCCACTCATCCTGTGGGTAATGAAATTACCACGCTGGATATGCTGAAAACAGTTAATCCAGCCCAGTATGGCCTTATCAGTGCGGAAATCGATACCTTACTGGAGAGAGCCCCCATTTCTCCCGCCGCCACTCTGGCCGGTATTTATTGTACCAGTGACCGTAATCGCGGGGTCTGGAAAGCCCCCGCCAATGTGGCCATTAACGGCATCGCCGGGGTAACTGCCCTGGTTTCTGACAATGCCCAGGGAGCCATGAATAATAAGGGAATTAATGTTATCCGCTATTTCCCTGACCGGGGATATCTGGTGTGGGGAGCGAGGACACTGGCAGGAACGCAGACAAACAGTG
>NZ_JANEWG010000122.1 GCF_028069725.1 Citrobacter sp. Awk 4 | reverse complement strand
ATCTAATATCGATTAAAGATGAATCATAAATTTTTACTAGATATCTTGCAGAAATAAAATGGAATAAACACAAAAATAAATATGCTACTAACGTTGCANAAGCAGAACCAGCGATCCCGTAAATTGGAATGAGAAGGTAATTTGCGCCGATATTGATAAGTAGTGCGACAAGAGTTGTCAATGAGATAATCATCGTTTTTTTCTCAAAAAAAACAAAATTCACATATGTTAAATATATATGAATTAAAGCATTCCCCATTATTACCAAAGGTACAATTTCAATTCCGGAGTAGTATTCCTTGCTGGCCATGATAATTACCATTTCCCTGGAAAAAAGAATACATCCACATGTTATAAAAAGTATCATTACAGAACTGGCATTATTTACCATTTTAATTTTTGTACTTTCCCTGGAATTAATTAGTTGATATAACTTTGGCTGCCATGATGAATTCCAGGCCATGATTAGTACAACAATGCACATTCCCAAATTATAGGAAAAAGAATAAATACCCGCACTTTCACTACCGAGTACATTGTTAATTATAATTCGGTCTGCTTGTGAAAGTAAGGAGTTAGATAAGACATGAACAATAAGAGGAAGAGAAAATAGTAACGCTGATTTTAATTCATCAGGACTAAACCTACAAATAATCAGCGTTCTCATTTTATAGAAACAAAAAATTACAAGTGGTATGCAAACCATTATCTGCGCATATATTTTTGATAAATATTGGTTAGATGAAAGCCAAATCGCAAAAGCAAATATTAATATTATCTCCCCAATTTTGTTTACTACATTAATTCTTGCATAATTAATTCCTCTCTCGGAGGCTTGCAGATAACTGGTGTATATAAATATATACGAAAGCATGATACAAATGACAAGCACAGGCATAACATCATCTACTGAAAACCCCAGTAAACGACTTAGTGGTATTGCATATAATGGTTCTAGAATAATTAATACTAAATGAAATGGGATTAGAAAAATGATGACAGTGCTTAAAAAAGATGAAAATCCCTCTTTAGTTTTCATATATCTATTGAGGACCGCACTCTGTAAATTTAGACTTGTAAAAACATACAAAATTAATATTGCAGTATTTAAAATTGACAATTTACCGTACTGTTCAGGTACCATGACTCTTGTTAAGAGCGGCAACGATATAAATAATATTCCTTTTACAAACAAATCACCTAGTGCATAGC
>NZ_JANEWG010000121.1 GCF_028069725.1 Citrobacter sp. Awk 4 | reverse complement strand
CCATTGACAATAGCACTATATTCTCTTGATGATTGAGATAACTTACCACCATACATATTCTGTATTTTTTCTTCATACGCTCTGGCTTTAGCGTTACAACTTGATAACCCCCAAGGATCAATCCACCCCAGCGGATTCGGCGCATACTGATAAAGATTCCACCCGCCGTTTAACCCAATCGGATCCTGAACAATAAACCGTCCGACCTGCGGGTCGTAGTAGCGGAACAGATTATAGTGAAGTCCGGTTTCGCTGTCTGCATACTGCCCGGTGTAGCGCAGGGGCTGATGGGCGAGGGCGGTGTGCTGCAACGCGCCGGTGAAGCCTGCCGTCTGATGCCGTACTTCACCGAAGCTGCCGTAATGACCACTCCAGCGTACGTTGCCGCGTACGTCGGTGACTTCCAGCGGTGCGCCGTTCAGGTCAGTGCTGAACCAGTAAATCTCCCCCTGTTTATCGTCGTGCAGATGGTCGATTCGCGCCAGCGGGCTCCACGCTTCGTTCGCGTCGTAAAGGTATGTGCTGCATTGCCCGCTGTCGTGCTGCTCCTGCAACAGGCGGTATCCCTGCCAGAGGAAGCGGGTTTTGTGGTGCCGTGTCTACTACTGGTGGGTACGACCAAACCGGTACTGTGCTCCGTCACTGTTAGTTTGATTGGTAATGAATTCTTACGAGATGTACGCCATCCCCAACATATCGAAACGCATTGTTGACAGATATATTATATCAATGACTTTAATATTAAAAATCCAGATAACCCCCTATAGCTTTTGAAGGCGAAGAATCTTCATTTATTGTAAGCTTTCCAATAAAGCTCTTGAAGTCATATGCAATCAATGTTAACCCCAAAATAATTTTCTCCGGATCAAACGTAGGGTCAGTCTCATGATCCCAAAACCATATACTTCCTTTTCTTTTCTCGTCCAAACAAAGACATATCTGGTTTCCTCCAGATGAGAAACCAATTGGGACAAATTTCATTTTGAAATCATCCCTATAAGTATTTATAGCTTCAAAAACAGTATAACCTGTATTTGTATTAATCAATCCGTAAAAGTATTCAATCGCATCAAACCCGTTTTTGTCCGCCCATGGGGATGGCACAATGCTTTTGAATGACACCATAGCATCAAATTGCACATTACTACCAAAATGAAATAGAAATTCACGATAGTCATTTGGTAATGTACCAGTTATTTTTTCAAGATCACCTAATAG
>NZ_JANEWG010000120.1 GCF_028069725.1 Citrobacter sp. Awk 4 | reverse complement strand
TATATTGGTAGTTGCCAACAGAAGTCAATTCAGTTGACTGTAAGGTCAATAAAATGAAAGACAATTTAAGCATAAGGGAGTTAGAAATAATACTGGATATCGTCAATACAAAAAGCTTAAGCCATACAGCAAGGAATATGGGTATTGCGCAAGCTAATATTAGCAGAATGATAATAAAGCTAGAGGACCGATTTGGTCTGAACATCTTTGAACGGTCATCCAGACCCATAGAGCTCACCACTTTCGGAAAAGAGCTAATCCCTTATATTAAGAGTCACATTAATACTCATGCTGAAATTGCTTTTTTTGTTGAAAACTATAAAAACAAGCTTACTGGATTTGTAAGATTACATGCGCCAGTCGGACAATTATATTTTATTTCTAAATACATTGTACCAGTGATTGCAAAAGAGCATCCTGAAATAAAACTGGATATCTATACCAGTAATCTTCGGGAAGAGGATTATCTAAAGGGAGTGCGCTTTGATCATGAATGTGACATTATGTTCACTTACGCACTGCCACAAAATAGTAGTTTGATCGCATTTAAGCTCGTTGAAGTCCAGTGTAATATATACGGCACACAGTCTTTCTTAAATAACCATCCCGTATCTTTACCCACTCAGTATAGTCTTTACCCATGTGTTTTATTCCACTCTTTTATGCAAAATGGTACTAACACCTGGACGTTACATGATATAAGAAATAATAAAAATCAGCAGATTAATGTTCACGGAAACATTGTGTGCGATAACGTTTACACCGCGATTGAATTAGCCAAATCAGATCTTGGCTTTATCTTTATACCTAATATTATTGTAAGCGAACTAGGCTTAAATGATAAACTGCTTCCAACACTTCCTCAAGACTATTCAGCCTCCGTATTTACTTACATCATTTATAAAAAAAGGAAACATCAACCTCAGCGGGTATCCATCGTAATTGATATAATTACCGACGTTATAAAAAACATCATAAAATCAGACTGGATTTAAAAACAAAAAAAATACAACAAAATGATTAATATTCAGTTAGTTAGAGGTAGCAATATTTTTTTCGGTATTGCCTAAATTATCAATATCATATTCTAAGACTTCGCGAAAACTAAGAATAACCGGAATCATACTTTCATAGAGGGCAATAGCCTCTGGAGTAGGAATCAAACGACGTCCATCCCTGTTGAATAATTTTGATGGGAAACAAGTGCAGAATTTTTTGAGTGACACGCTGATTGCTGCCTGTGAACAATTCATATAATACGATGCTGGTAATAACCCACCAGAATTCATTACAGCAGCAAAAACTAAAATGTTATTAAGTGAAATATTTAATTTTGTAAGAAAAATGTAATCAGACTGCGTTAACATAAATATTCCTTAAATCGTAGAGTTGTTTATTTAAGGTATATAACCACACTGATACATTT
>NZ_JANEWG010000012.1 GCF_028069725.1 Citrobacter sp. Awk 4 | reverse complement strand
CAATCAACTGGGTAAATAAATCAGTAAATTTATTTATTTTTCAATATATTGCAACTAAAGTACTAAATTATATTTTTTAAAGCCCATGCTAAATCTCCCTGGCTACAGTACCTGCAGTTGAGTTACGCCACCCGGATTGAAACAAAACAAAAAGGACTTAGCCAGTTTCCTGTCTAAGTCATTGTTTTATATGGTGGCCCCTGCTGGACTTGAACCAGCGACCAAGCGATTATGAGTCCCAAACTTAAACCTTATAAAACAATAAGTTACTTTAATTTCAACACCTTGCGCCGTCGAATAGTGTGGAATATGAAAGCATAGTGAATAGGTTTGCTGCCATTTTGCTGCCATCAAATAAGATTTAAGGGGTTTAACTCCACAGCTTCTGTTAGATGGTCTGGGGCGAAATGAGCATAGCGCATCGTCACCTTAATATCAGTGTGTCCAAGGATACGCTGCAGTACAAGAATGTTGCCCCCGCGCATCATAAAGTGGCTTGCAAATGTGTGCCGTAGAACGTGTGACAGCTGCCCGTCAGGTAGTTCAATCCCCGCTCGCTTAATCGCCCCACGAAACGCAGAATAGCACCCCGTAAAGACTGGTTTGGAAGTTCTTACTTTTGGAAGTATTTCGTAAAGCTCATCACTTATTGGAACGGCGCGGTTTTTCTTGCCCTTGGTTTTGATATAGGTGATTTTGCCGGGGCTGATTTGCTTGCCTGTAAGTGACTCCGCCTCGCCCCATCGTGCGCCGGTTGCAAGGCATATTTTGACGATGGTTACTAAATCAACTGCTTTACTTTTCTCACACTCTGCCAGCAGTTGCTTGACTTCTTCGACTGTTAGCCAGGCCAGCTCTGCCTCATCAATTTTAAATTCCCGGACGTTTTCGAGCGGATTGGGCGCACTCCAGTCATCAAGTCTTTTCAGTTCGTTGAACATGGCGCGGAAGTACGCCAGCTCAAGATTGACGGTACGGGGCGTCACTGCTTTTACTCGATCGGAACGTGTAATTTTCCCGCTTAAACGTTGTTCACGGTAGGTTGCAAAAAGTTTGGCGTTAAATTCAGTGGCGAGAGGGTTTCCCATAGCAAAGCAGGCAAATTCCATTGCACCCTTACGCTTGAGGCCATCAGAGAGTGTAACGCCATGAGCGTTGAACCAAGTTTCAACAAGGTCAGTAACTCGCCGCTTATCTGCTTTTTCCCCCAGCCAGGGCTTGTCCTGCGCTTGATCCTTAATGTGGCGCTCAAAGGCCATGGCTTCCCCCTTAGTGGCGAATTGGCGACGGATGCGCCGCCCATCCCTACCGTTGGGGAAGACCTGAGCCTGCCATTTACCATTAGCGAGTTTTGTTACAGCCACGTTTTTTACCTTTGCGTGATTAACTCTTTAGCAAATATTGATAAACCGGGCTTACCTTCTTCAAGGTAACAGCACTTTTCAAACGCTTTGCTCCATTCACCATTGGCGGACATTAACTGGTCTTCATTCAATATATTGCCGTGTTTGCGGAGTAAATTTATTGCCTGCTTTTTTGTAATGCTAAAATCATATTTATCTTCCGTCATATACTCTACCTTTCGAGGCTGGGGAGTAATTGAAATCGGTAATACTGTGACTTTGACTCTGTCTGCAGGCGTTTGGTACAAAGTACGATATGCTGCGTAAATGGCTGCCTTGTCTGATTCGTACTTAATATCTTTCGTTGAACTCCCTGATAAAGTGCGCGGCGAGATTTGGATGTGTAAAGGCTTTTCAGACAAAATTTTGAAAGATGGAAAATCCTTACCGTCTACGGTATAAGTTGGATAATCATTATAGTTTTCCATCAAGTCATTAATGTTTTTGAATTGTTCAGGTGCTGCTATTGCAGCAAATGATGACAAAATTAAAACGCCTGTGACTAAAACTCTCATTTATTCTCCTTACGATATTTAATATCAGTCCACGTTATCTATTTTGCTTGCCACTTTCCCTAAAACTTTTACATCAGAGGCCGCACACTCAAATGATGCAGGACCATTTTCTACACGAACTCGCCCGCCAGGCAGACGGTAAACCTGTCTGATGCTAGCAAAGCCATCTATCTCAATCAGCCAAGTGCCGTCATTGATTTCATCTTTACATTCACTGACGAGATAAGTCGTCGATTCAAATTTGACAAGAAACGGATCTGTGGTGTTTTGAGGAATTAGGCGTAGATCATAACGAATCGTTGCTGCGGTGTTTAAAACCCCATTTGTGATTTCATTTAATTGCAAAGTCAATCCATGATCTTCATTTGGCATAGCTTCCTGGGTGCCCTTACCAGTAGTTAGCCAAAGCAAGGGTATACCTGTGTCCAGATGGCAGGCTATAAGCCAGTCATGTGGGAAAGTGTCACGCATCCAGCGGTTAGCCATTGTGCTTTGAGATACGCCGAGATGATCACATAGAGCTTGCCTTGTGCTAAATCCATAAGCTTGCAGAATGCGTGTTATGGCCTCTCTCCCACCACTTTGTGATGAAAAATTGAACTTTGAAATCACGTCAGGGGTTTCTTTTGTGTTTGACATATCTCAATTGCGATCCTATTATCGGTTTTGTGGTGTTCGGTATATGTGCGAATACATCCGAATAGTGAAGTTTTTAAACACAAACTGAGGAATAGTGCATCATGAAAAGTAATTTTTCAATGCGCCCCAGCATCAACCTTGTGGTATCTGAGCCATTCATCACACTGGATGAGTTCTGTCGCCGTACTGGCTATAAGCCAAGCTATGCCCGTCAAATGATCCGGGAAAACCGCCTGCCTATCAGGAAGAAAGCCGGAGTTAACAGCCTTATCGAAATCAACATGTTCGCGTTAACGATGGAAGCGGCCCAAGGCTGCGAAGTCGCAATGCAAGCCTGATAGTTCCATTTTGGGATAGAAAAGGATTTACATCATGTTTGATTATCGTGTTTCCAAACATCCGCATTTTGACGAAGCCTGCCGGGCTTTTGCGCTGCGTCACAACATGGCGAAGCTGGCAGAACGTGCAGGAATGAACGTCCAGACGCTGCGTAACAAACTGAACCCGGAGCAACCGCATCAGCTCACCCCTTCGGAAATCTGGATGCTTACCGATCTTACTGAGGACTCCACGCTGGTTGACGGTTTTCTGGCTCAGATTCACTGCCTGCCATGCGTACCGATGAACGAAGTGGCAAAAGAGAAGCTGCCGCATTACGTCATGAGCGCTACTGCTGAAATCGGACGTGTTGCTGCCGGTGCCGTATCGGGCGATGTGAAAACCACTGCAGGCCGCCGCGATGTTATCAGCAGCATAAACTCTGTTACTCGTCTGATGGCACTGGCTGCCGTTTCGATGCAGGCGCGTTTGCAAGCTAACCCGGCGATGGCAAGCGCGGTGGATACCGTGACGGGCCTCGGCGCTTCGTTCGGTCTGATCTGAGGTGGTTATGCTGACTAAAGAACCATCTTTCGCGTCACTTCTCATAAAACAAAGCCCGGCAATGCACTACGGTCATGGCTGGATCATGGGGAAGGATGGCAAACGCTGGCACCCGTGCCGCTCTCAGGATGAACTGCTGGCTGACCTGTCCACAACCAAACAGGGGAAATCATGGCTATTGAAGGCGCTACGGCGACTGTTCCATTAAGCCCCGGTAAACGCCTGGACGGACTGAACCATATTGCGGAATTGAGGGCTAAAGTGTTTGGTCTGAATATTGAGCCGGAGCTTGAAAGGTTTATTAAAGATATGCGCGATCCACGCGACGTAAATAATAAACAGAATGAGCGGGCACTGGCAGCCATTTTTTATATGGCAAAAATTCCGGCAGAACGTCACGGCGTCAATATTAGTGATCTGACTACTGACGAAAAGCGGGAACTGGTGAAAGCAATGAATCATTTTCGTGCAGTGGTGAGCTTATTTCCAAAGCGGCTAACCATGCCGAATTAACCCACAACAGAAATTAATGGCGTAAACCCGCCGGGCTTCTTATTACCCAAATTCAGGAGAAACAACTATGCGAAATATTGAAACCCGTACCATTCAAACAGGACCAGATGATGCTGGACTCAACCTGCTGCTGACTGAGGCACGCAAAGAAGAACGCCGGGGACGCGCAGATGTGATGGCTGCGCGTCTGGATTCTTTAGCTGCCCGTATCGTGTCACGTCAGCTTAACCACACGGAAGCGGCTGAGCTGCTGCGTCAGGAAGCTGTGAAGATTCAGAACGAAGCGCAGGAGATCCACTGATGGCTGATTCAATGGACCTCGTACAGCAGCGCGTTGAAGAAGAACGCCAGCGCCACATCCACACCGCCCGCAATAAGGCACCGGGCGTTTCCCGTGTTCTCTGCATTGATTGCGATGCGCCGATCCCGCCAGCTCGCCGCCGCGCCATTCCGGGCGTGCAGTGCTGCGTCACTTGTCAGGAAATTTCAGAGCTGAAAGGCAAACACTACAACGGGGGTGCTGTATGAGCACTATCCTGAAATGGGCGGGAAATAAAACCGCCATCATGCCGGAACTGATTAAGCACCTTCCTGCTGGCTCGCGACTGGTTGAACCTTTCGCGGGTTCATGCGCTGTAATGATGGCGACAGACTATCCTCATTATCTTGTCGCGGATATTAATCCCGATCTTATCAATCTCTATAAAAAAATTGCCCTCGATTGTGAGGCTTTCATATCACGTGCAAAAAATATTTTTGCGATAGCGAATAGAGAAGTTGCTTATTACAACATTAGACATGAGTTTAATCATTCCTCTGAAATTACTGATTTCATGAAAGCAGTATATTTCCTTTATCTCAATCGTCATGGTTATCGTGGACTGTGCCGCTATAACTTGAGCGGTCATTTTAATGTCCCTTACGGTAACTATAAAAATCCGTATTTCCCTGAAAAAGAAATACGCACTTTTGCAGAAAAGGCTCAACACGCAACGTTTATCTGTGCCAGCTATGACGAAACACTGGCGATGCTGCAGACGGGTGATGTGGTTTATTGTGATCCGCCATACGATGGCACATTTAACGGTTATCACACTGCCGGTTTTACAGAGGACGACCAGTATCATCTGGCGTCTATTCTTGAACGCCGGTCATCAGAAGGTCATCCGGTTATCGTGTCCAACAGCGACACATCCATGACACGCTCCCTTTATCGTAATTTCAACCGCCACCGTATCACCGCAAAGCGCAGCATGGGTGTGGCTGCAGGTGATGGTAAATCTGCATCAGAAATCATCGCCACAAAATCAGCAGGCTGGTTTGATGTCGATTTGGCGTCCGGTCCAGATATCTCGGTGGAAACTGAGGTGCGGGCGTGGCAGTGAGTAAATTCACATTACATAATGCACCAACCACCGGCGGCTCGAATGAGGCCGCCGTGGCCTTTTCATGGAATAACCCCAAAAAAGCGGTTAACCCATATCTGGACCCGGCGGAAGTCGCGCCGGAGTCTGCGCTCGCAAACCTGATCGCTCTTTACGCTGCGGATAACGAGCAGGAGCAGCTGCGCCGTGAGGCGCTGAGCGATGAGGTCTGGGAACGCTATTTCTTCAATGAATCCCGTGATCCTGTCCAGCGTGAAATGGAGCAGGACCGGCTGATTAGCCATGCCAAAATGGCGCGCGAGCAGCAGCGTTTTAATCCCGATCTGGTTATTCTGGCTGACGTTAACGCCATGCCGTCCCATATCAGCAAGCCTCTGCTGGAGCGGATTAAATATTTCCATAGTCTGGGCAGAGCAAAAGCCTATTCCCGCTACCTGCGTGAAACAATCAGGCCGTGTCTTGAGCGGCTGGAGCGCGTGCGTGACAGTCAGGTGTCTGCCTCTTTCCGGTTCATGGCGAGTCATGACGGGCTGGAGGGGCTGCTGGTACTGCCTGAAATGAATCAGGATCAGGTCAAGCGTCTTTCCACGCTGGTTGCGGCACATATGAGCATGTGTCTCGATGCGGCCTGTGGTGATCTGTTTGTCAGCGATGATGTTAAACCAGAAGAAATCCGCCAGGCATGGGAAAGGGTTGCCGCAGAGGCGATGCGCCTTGAGGTCATCCCGCCTGCCTTTGAGCAGTTACGCCGCAAAAAGCGCCGCCGCAAGCCGGTGCCCTATGAACTGATCCCACCATCGCTGGCGCGTATGCTGTGCGCGGACTGGTGGTATCGCAAATTGTGGCAGATGCGCTGCGAGTGGCGCGAGGAACAACTGCGCGCCGTCTGCCTGGTCAACAAAAAAGCATCCCCGTATGTCAGCTACGAAGCCGTGATCCACAAACGCGAGCAGCGCCGCAAATCGCTGGAGTTCTTCCGCTCACATGAGCTGGTTAACGAAGACGGCGACACGCTGGACATGGAAGACGTGGTGAACGCCAGCAACAGCAATCCGGCACACCGCCGTAATGAAATGATGGCCTGTGTTAAGGGGCTGGAGCTGATCGCGGAAATGCGCGGAGACTGCGCGGTGTTTTATACCATCACCTGCCCGTCACGCTTCCACGCAACCCTCAACAACGGCAGACCTAATCCGAAGTGGACCAGTGCCACTGTCCGGCAGAGTAGTGACTATCTGGTTGATACGTTCGCCGCTTTCCGCAAGGCAATGCACAAGGCCGGGCTGCGCTGGTATGGCGTCCGGGTGGCAGAGCCGCACCACGACGGCACCGTGCACTGGCACCTGCTGTGCTTCATGCGCAAAAAAGATCGCCGTTCCATCACCGCGCTGCTGCGTAAGTTTGCCATCCGTGAAGACCGCGAGGAGCTGGGCACCAATACAGGGCCGCGCTTCAAGTCCGAGCTTATCAACCCGCGCAAGGGCACGCCGACCAGCTATATCGCTAAATACATCAGCAAAAACATCGACGGGCGCGGGCTGGCTAAAGAAATCAGCAAAGAAACCGGCAGATCACTGCGTGACAGCGCCGAGCATGTCAGCGCCTGGGCGTCACTGCACCGTGTCCAGCAATTTCGTTTCTTTGGTATTCCGGGGCGTCAGGCATACCGCGAGCTGCGCTTGCTGGCTGGTCAGGCGGCGAGAGTGCAGGGCGAACGCAAAGCAGGTGCGCCGGTACTGGATAATCCACGTCTGGATGCGGTACTGGCGGCGGCTGATGCGGGCTGCTTTGCCACCTACATCATGAAGCAGGGCGGTGTGCTGGTTCCCCGTAAACATCACCTTGTCCGCACGGCATATGAACTTAACGACGAACCGAGCTCCTACGGCGATCACGGTATCCGTATCTATGGCATCTGGTCCCCGATTGCAGAGGGCAAGATTTGCACGCACGCGGTGAAGTGGAAAAAGGTTCGTAAGGCCGTTGACGTTCAGGAGGCGGCAGCCGACCAGGGCGCTTGCGCCCCTTGGACTCGTGGCAATAACTGTCCCCCTGTTGAAAATCTGAACAAATCAGGGGGTGATTTACCCGATATTAAAACCATGGATGAGAAGGAGCTGCAGGAATATCTCCACAACATGGGCCAGAAGGAACGGCGGGAGCTGACAGCCAGGTTAAGGCTGGTGAAACCGAAGCGGAAAAAAGCATACAAACAGACTATTTCGGATAAGCAGCGCCTGCAACTTAAGGCAGAGCTAAGTTCCAGAGGGTTCGATGGTAGCGAGTCAGAGATTGACCTGCTTCTGCGCGGCGGCAGTATTCCGTCAGGTGCCGGGCTGCGTATTTTTTACCGCAACCACCGCCTGCAGGAAGATGACAAATGGCGTCAGTGGTACTGATACCGGAGCTTTAACAATTCTTGCTCTTATTGATCCGCATCAGAGCGATCTAATTGACAGATAAAAAACGGTTTACATAAGCAAAGCTCTGCTATACTGTAAATATAAACAGTGGATATATATACAGTTATTGTGTGTCCGAGGTAGTGATAGGAGGGAAAATGCAGGATTATCTTTTGGAGTCGTTGAAGCTCCAGCGCATTGATTTTTTTATCAAGCTTGTAGCGGCTAGTGAGTGCAGCGACGAAGAAAAGCGGCTGGCTATCCAGTGGGTGTCCGAACTGACCGACGAGCTGATGGCGAAAATTCGCAGCCATGAATACTGTCGGTCGATGGACGTAACCAGTTAAGGGGAATCTGTATGCGCATTGAAATAATGATCGATAAAGAGCAGAAGATTAGCCAGGCTACACTGGACGCCCTTGAATCCGAGCTTTACCGTAATTTGCGCCCTCTGTATCCCAAAACAGCAATTCGTATTCGTAAGGGCAGCGCCAACGGCGTTGAGCTGAGCGGGTTAAAACTGGATGAAGACAAAAAGCGAGTGATGGAAATAATGCAGCAGGTCTGGGAGGACGACAGCTGGTTACACTAGCGAACGTTGCGGACGATAAAACTGGTTTTTACCGTCCGCAAGGTTGAACAACGAGCCACGCGAGGCGTTAGAAATTGTCTTGGTTAGTGCCTACTTCTCATAAGAGGCACTATATATGCTAAATGCAGCGGGTTAAGGCAGAAACATCTTGCGCGATTAGGGGCAATGAACTTAAGTTAAGTAACGCAACCAACAGTTAAAACGGTTGTCTTAGTTATAAGGAATTTGCTGTTGTGGTTGCTGGTGACGAAGTGTACACTTCCGCGCCATATAAGAAGGAGGGGTTATGTCAAGTATCGCCGCATTGAGGCTGGGTAATCCAGTTGAACGTTTGGCACGGGTTCTGAAAGAGAACCAGGACAAGCTCAATCTGAGTAAAGATGGTTTTGTGTCCGTAGATTTGTCCAACGAAGAAGCTATGAAAGCCATCAGAGATCAGATGGATAAGCTTGAAGGCATCAAAACGAGCACTGTCAAAGCAAAACATTATTACAGAACCCGATAATGGCAACATTACTTTTAGCAGTGATTTTGGTTAGTGGTTTTATATATGTAAACCTATCACTTTCAACACGTTACAGATATAAGCGTTCCAATGGCTGGGACGCTTATTTTTTTGTCGCCGCCTGGGGAATTGTGTTCTTTCTGCTCGGTGGCTTTTTAACCTTCGTCCTGAATATTACAGGCGGGTTCCGCTGGCTATCCAATGAGCTTAATCTTACGCCGGATAGCTTCAACGGCATGTTGTCTACTTCATCCGACAAAGCCCAGCGTATCAATGAAATCAAGCAGATTGCATGGGTTGTTATTTCAATTGTGCTTTCTGCAATTTCTGGCCTGGGTAATAAGTTGCGTACAAAGAGCGGTGATCGCCGCTGGGATGCGCTGGCTAAGGCTGTGGGGAATAACTCTTTTGAATCATTGCTGATGGAAGCATCAGCACGACAATTTCCGATCATCGCGACACTCTCATCGCGAAAAATCTATGTTGGCCTGGTGACGTGTCCGGCGCTGGAGAATGGGCTGTCGGAACACCTGGAAATACTCCCTATGTTAAGTGGCTATCGTGATAAAGACGATCTCACGATAAGCATCACGACGAACTATCATCAGCACTATCTTGAAAGCGGCGTTATCGGTGGGATGTCGCGCCTGAATATCCAGGATTTCCGTGTGCTGATCCCTAAAGATGAAGTTGAAACCATCTCGTTTTTTGACACTGAAACGTATAACAAATTTAAAGAAGACGAAGAGCGCGACCGGAAAGACTGTCGCAAGTTGGGTGGTAAAAAGCCATCAACACGCAGGAGAAGGACTGCTGGCGATGCAGAGCAGGGTAGTGCATGACTATGCTGCATGAATCCGCATGATCGTTTGAGGATCGTTTTTGCTGAGGCCCGCCAGGAATGGCGGGCTTTTGCTTATGTCATGCAGGTGCATGAAAACCACTACACAAAGCGGGCAGGCGTGGCGGGGATACGAGCGCGCGCAACGGGGTGAAATGGTGAAAATCTGGCGCAATCTCCGGCACGCTGGCGGCTTCAATTGGTGAGGGTGAGGGAGCAGCAGCAAAAAAGAAGCGCCCCGCAGAATGCTGCTGGGGCGCTGTGGGGGCGGTCTTGTTGTCGTGGTGCGGTGGGTCAGTCGTTACGCTTGTCTTCTGTCAGTCCCAGCGTGTACGGCTCAAAGCGGATCACTTCTTCGCCAAGCCAGTCGTTAAGCTCCTGCAGTCGCTTCTGCAGCGGCATCAGCTCGTTGCGGACAAAGACACGGCTGGCCTTTTCCACATCACCAAAGCCGCCGGTATTGTTGGGAATAATGCCCATCATCTGCGGCGGTACGCGGTGCGCTGCCATCATGTCATCGCGGCTCACGTTCTTGATGTTAAGAAACTCATCTTTCGCCGCAACCTCTGATAACGGGATGATCTGGATGCCGTCCTTTTTGCCGTTGGGCGAATACATAAACAGGTTGCGGAAGTTGCCCGGCCCTTTGGCGCTTTTCATTGCCTGGCGGATATTGTTCACGTCCTCCTGATTCTGTGCTGCGTCGGTCATGTACATGATGAAACCCGCGTGGCTGCCGTTGATGTAATACTTCCGGCGGAACAGCGTTGCGGACTCGTTGAGCAGGGTTGACGGAATGGCAGAAAGATAGCCGGGCAGCCCGTAAATCTCCTGGTTAATATCCGGCTCAAGCAGATGAAAGATGTTGCCCTGCGTAAATTCATAGGGCTGTGTGGTCAGGCCATACTGCACAAACCAGTAGGTGTCGAGGTCCACGCCACGGCGTGTGTACTTCGCCAGCGCTGGCTCCAGTGAGAGAACACCGCCGAGCCGGTTGGTGCGCTTTTCCAGATAGGCGTTACCGAACACCAGATAATCCTGGACGAAACGGGCAAAAGCCTGCTGGCTGAGCAGGCGGTGCGGGATGTAGGTACTGCTGAGAATGTCACGCTTTACGGCAATCGGTGAACTGTGATGCACGGCGGCGCGATAGGTCCGCGCCAGTCCGTCAAAGCTCACCGGCGGCTCATACCAGCGGTCCATCTGCACGCATTCCACGTAGTCCAGCAATTCGCGTCGGTCTAACACCGGCACCGGGTCGCCAAAGCTGAACGCCTCCGCCGCAGCGCCGCCTGATTTAGCGTTGTGATCTACCGCTGCGCGGTTATTCTTGTTTTTACGTTTGCTCATGCCGCCTGCTCCTTGTCAGCCTGGGGCCATTCGCACATAAACAGCATTTTCCAGTCCTCTGCTGATAACTCTTTTTTCATGTCATTCAGCCATTCATCATCAAAGAGCGCGGCTCCGGTTGCGAGCGTTGCCCCGGATGCTGCAGCGTCATCAGCGGTAAAGGTCATGCAGGTAGTGCTGTTGCGGGCAATTAGCTTCTTGTATTCCTGCCATGCTTCCGGGTTGGGGCTTGGGGTGGTGTAGTAGGTAGCGTGATAGCGCGCGTGCATGGACAGGCTTTTGGCGAGCGCAATCATATTTCTTGGGGAGTCCGCCCATGCATACTCTGACACGTAGACGTTTCCGTGGAGCGCAGCGGCGAGACTTTTCGGCCCGATAAAATAAATGACCGCACCGTTTGGTAGTTCCAGATGCGCTTTACCTGATTTTATTTTCCCAAGATGCGTCCAGGCTGCTGCCTCACTTAAAAAAGCTGATATATATGTTTTGACAGTCAGGGCTGATGCCGGGATGCAGCCCAGAAAAATCTGGTTGCGTCCGGTATGCAGTGCATCGTTCAGGGCTTCGTAGGCGAAAAAGAAATCCGCGCCAGCCTGACGCATTTTTGTAAGCACGCGGTTTCTGCTGCGTGCGCCACTGTTCCATTCATGCTGGTAAGCAAAGAAAGGGCGATCTACAGGCAGGCTGGCGGTGGTCATGAGGTTAGTTGGGGTTGAGTGCATCAGAAAATCTCCACAATGTTGCTGGTATTGGCGGCTTCGCCCTGCAGTGGTTCGTTAAACAGCGCGTGCATCGTTGCCCAGGCCAAATCGGCGTGGCTGGCTTCTTCGCTGCGGCTGGCTTCGTAGGTAGGGCGGTTGCCGCTGGCGGTGGTGGCCCGGCGGATAGCCATAAAGGACTGCGCAATGTCGGTGTGCCCGGCGTCGAACTCCAGACGCCGGTGGCTGATAATGTCGTATGCCTTGAGCACCAGGGCGTTTTTGACGTTGGGGTTGTAGACAAACTCCCGCACGGCAGGAAAGAACGCTTTCACGTTCTCGTAGACACCGTGACCAACGCCGGTCGAGTCGATGCCGATATAGGTCACGTTGTACTGCTGCGTCAGTTTTTTAATGGCGTCAGCCTGGGCGCGGAAATCCATCCCGCGCCACTGGTGCCGCTCAAGAATGCGGAACTTGCCGCCCGGCACGGCTGGCGGTGCCACCACCACGCACCCGGCGCTGTCACCGTTCTGCGTGCCTTTCGCCGGGTCGTATCCGATCCAGACTTCGCGCCAGCCAAACGGGCGCAGCGCCAGCGCCTGAAAATCGGACCACACTTCCCAACTGTCCACCATGCACGCCTGCAGCTCGCTGAGCGGGAACACTGACGCCAGATCGTCAATAAATTCGCACATCAGCAGGTTCTGGTATTCGTCCGGGCTGTACTCCATGCGCAGCTGGTCGAGGTCGAACAGATTACAGCCGCCGTGCACCGCATCCTCCACGGTGACGATCTGGCGATACTGTCCGTCCGGGCAGAGCACGCCGCGCGCAAGATTGCTGTGGGTCAGGTCAATGTCCACCTTGTCTGCTTTGGCGCGGCCCCGGTTGAACAGCGCGCCGGACCAGAATGGATAGGCGCTGTGGGTCAGGCTGGACGGCGTGGAGAAGTAGGTTTGTCGCCATTTCTTGTGAATGGCCATACCGGAGGCAACCTTGCGCAGCTCCTGGAATTTCGGTATCCAGAAATATTCATCAAGGTACAGGTTGCCGTGGTAGCTCTGCGCCGTGCGGGCGTTGGTGCCGAGGAAGTACAGGCACGCGCCGTTGCTGAGGGTCATCGGGTCGCCTTTCAGCTCAACATCCACCTCTTTTGCAAAGTCGATGATGTACTGCTTAAAGACGTGCGCCTGCGCCTTGCTGGCTGAGAGGAAAATCTGGTTGCGCCCGGTGGTGATGGCGTCAATCAGCGCTTCGCGGGCAAAAAAGTATGTTGCCCCGATCTGGCGTGATTTAAGCAGGTTGCGAATGCGGTGTTTTACGCCTGCCTGCCACCAGTGGCGCTGATATTCAAACATGCCGTTGCGGAAAATTTCTTCCAGTTTTTCGATCTGTTCATCAGTGAAAACATTCTTTTCGGGCTGGCGGCGTGGCCCTTTGTTACGGTTGGCGACGTTCGGGTTTAAGTCAGCTTCGTTCCCGCCATCGTTAAATTTACCGATCCGGGCGTGGCGCTCTGACTGGCGCGCCAGCAGGTCAATTTCCTTGAAGTCTTTCCCTTCCTTCTGCTCCTTCATGATGAGCTGGCAGTAACGTGCGGCGGTGGTGAGCTGCATCTGATCCAGCGGCCCATAGTCGCCCCATTTGTCGCGCTTCTTCCAGCTGTGAACGGTTGCAACTTTCTCGCCCAGCATTTCAGCAATGCGGGCTACGCGGTATCCCTGAAAGTACAGCAGCATGGCCTGCCGACGGGGATCGAGGTCTGCGGGGGTCAGTGTGGTGTTCATGGCACAAACATACGGCCTTGACAGGCGGCTTTCCCCGGCTGCGGTTTGTGTGGTTTACCGTACAAGTGCCGCGCGTTGTTTCACTCCCCCCATCACCGCAAACATAAGGCTCCAGTAAGTTATTTCTAACGGAGCACGGCTCATGACAGTGAAAGCAAAGCGTTTCCGTATCGGGGTGGAAGGTGCCACCACTGACGGGCGCGAAATCCAGCGTGAATGGCTGGTACAGATGGCTGCCAGCTACAACCCGACGGTCTATACCGCGCTGATTAACCTTGAGCACATCAAGTCTTATCTGCCGGACAGCACTTTTAACCGCTACGGCAGGGTGACGGGGCTGGTTGCAGAAGAAATCAAGGACGGGCCGCTGGCGGGCAAGATGGCGCTTTATGCCGATATCGAACCCACGGACGCCCTGGTGGAACTGGTGAAAAAGGGCCAGAAGCTTTTCACCTCCATGGAGGTCAGCACGAAGTTTGCCGACACCGGCAAAGCCTACCTTGTGGGGCTGGGTGCGACGGACGATCCGGCGAGCCTTGGCACCGAAATGCTGGCATTCAGCGCCAGCGCCGCGCATAACCCGCTGGCGAACCGCAAGCAGAACCCTGAAAACCTGTTTTCGGAAGCGGTTGAAACGCTGATCGAACTGGAAGAAGCCCAGGACGAAAAGCCGTCTCTCTTTGCCCGCGTCACCGCGCTGTTCACCAAAAAAGAGCAGACCGATGAGGCGCGTTTCTCCGACGTGCATAAAGCTGTGGAACTGGTCGCCACCGAGCAGCAGAACCTGAGCGAACGCACGGATAAATCCCTGTCCGAACAGGACAAGCGCCTTTCTGAGCTGGAGTCCTCCCTGCAGGAGCAGCAGGCCGCCTTTGCCGAGCTTGAGCAGAAGCTGAGCAGCGAAGACAGCCGTAAAGACTACCGCCAGCGCGCGCCGGGCGGTGACGCACCGGCAGGCACCCTGACCAATTGCTGATGGAGCATAAAACCCGATGAAAAAGAAAACCCGCTTTGCCTTTAACGCTTACCTGCAGCAGCTGGCGCGCCTGAACGGTGTGGAGATTGAAGAACTCTCCAGCAAGTTCACCGTGGAGCCGTCCGTGCAGCAGACGCTGGAAGACCAGATCCAGCAGTCCGCCGCTTTCCTGACGCTGATTAACATCACGCCGGTCACTGAGCAATCCGGGCAGTTGCTGGGGCTGGGCGTTGGCAGCACCATTGCCGGGACCACCGATACCACCACCAAAGAGCGCGAGCCTACCGATCCGACGCTGATGGAAGACGTGGAATACAAATGCGAACAGACCAACTTTGACACGGTGCTGACCTACGCAAAACTGGACCTGTGGGCGAAGTTCCAGGACTTCCAGGTGCGTATCCGCAACGCCATCGTCAAGCGTCAGGCGCTGGACCGCATCATGATCGGCTTTAACGGCGTGAAGCGTGCCAAAACCTCCAACCGTGCTGAAAACCCGCTGCTGCAGGACGTCAATAAAGGCTGGCTGCAGAAAATCCGCGAAGACGCGCCGGATCACGTCATGGGCAGCACCACAAAAGACGGTGCAACGACCGCAGGCGCGGTCAAAGTGGGCAAGGGCGGCGACTATGCCAACCTGGACGCCGTGGTGATGGATGCCGTCAACGAGCTGATCGACGCGGTTTATCAGGATGATGACGATCTGGTTGTCGTCTGCGGACGTGAACTGCTGTCTGACAAGTATTTCCCGCTGGTCAACAAAGAGCAGGACAACAGCGAGAAAATTGCCGCCGATCTGATCATCAGCCAGAAACGTATGGGCGGCCTGCAGGCTGTGCGCGCGCCTTATTTCCCGGCAAATGCCCTGCTGATCACCCGTCTGGATAACCTGTCCATCTACTGGCAGGAAGACACCCGCCGCCGTTCTGTTATCGACAACCCGAAACGTGACCGGATTGAAAACTTTGAATCCGTCAACGAGGCGTATGTGGTCGAGGACTACCGCTGCGCGGCGCTGGTTGAAAACATTGAAATCGGTGATTTCAGCGCGCCTGTCGCACCGGAAGGTGGGGAATAACGCATGAGCCTGAGTCCCGCACGGCAGCACCGCCTGCGCATTCAGGCCGAACAGGCCGCCCGTGAGGGCGGCAGTGTTCGCCATGCGTCGGGCTATGACCTGATGCTGCTGCAACTGGCAGAAGACCGCCGCCGCCTCAAGGGTGTCCAGTCCACGGTGAAAAAGGCGGAAATCAAGGTGGAGCTGCTGCCGAAATATTCCGCCTGGGCGGAGGGCGTGCTGGCTGCCGGAGGTGCGCAGCAGGATGACGTGCTGATGTACGTGATGCTGTGGCGTATCGACGCCGGTGATTATGCCGGTGCGCTGGAAATCGGGCGTCATGCGCTGCGCCATGGCTGGGTGATGCCGCTGGGCAACCGTAACGTGCAGACCGTGCTGGCAGAAGAAATGGCAGACGCGGCGCAAAGCGCTCTGCTAGCCGCTGCCGGTTTTGATGCCGATCTGCTTTTGCAGACGCTGGACCTGACAGCCGATCTGGATATGCCGGACCAGTCGCGGGCACGTCTGCATAAAGCCATCGGCGCTGTACTGAGCGAAAGCAACCCGGCATCTGCCCTGAATCACCTTACCCATGCGCTGCAGCTCGATCCCCGCTGTGGCGTTAAAAAAGAAAAGCAGCAGCTGGAGCGCAGACTGCGCAATGACAGCCGCTAAAGAACGTGCCCCGCGCACGGGCGGCACGGGGTGGCGAAAGGCACTGCCACATCAAAACCCCGTCCACCGCCCACTATTTCAGGAGAAAGCCGCATGAAGTTTGTTGCGCCCGAACAGGCACCGGAACAGGCGGAGGTCATCAAAAATACGCCGTTCTGGCCTGATGTGGACCTGTCGGAATTTCGCAGTGTGATGCGCACTGATGGCACGGTGACGCAGCCGCGTTTAAAGCAGGTCGTGCTGACGGCGATCTCTGAGGTTAACGCTGAGCTGTACGACTTCCGCAACCGTCAGCAGATGCTGGGCTGGCGGACACTTGCTGAGGTTCCCGCAGAAATGCTGGACGGCAAAAGCGAGCGTATCCAGCACTACCACAACGCCGTTTTTTGTTGGGCGCGCGCCGTGCTCAATGAGCGTTATCAGGACTATGACGCCACGGCGTCAGGCGTGAAGCGAGGGGAGGAGCTGGCGGAGGCCAGCGGCGATCTGTGGCGTGATGCCCGCTGGGCCATCAGCCGGGTGCAGGATGCACCGCACTGTACGGTGGAGCTTATCTGATGAAAGTGCGTGCGCATCAGTATGACACGGTGGACGCGCTTTGCTGGCGTCATTACGGGCGCACGCAGGGTGTCACTGAGCAGGTTCTGCAGGCAAATCCGGGGCTGGCTGAGTACGGCCCAATTTTACCGCACGGGCTGCAGGTGGAACTGCCGGACATTACGGCGTCAACCACGGCGCAGACCGTCCAGCTATGGGACTGAATTATGACGCTTGAACGAATCAGCGCCTTTATCACTTACTGCATCGCCGTGCTGCTGGCATGGCTGGGCGATCTGTCGCTCAAGGATGCGTCAACGGTTGGCGGCGTACTGATTGGTGTGCTGATGCTGGCTATCAACTGGTACTACAAACACCAGTCTTTCAAATTGTTACGTGGCGGCAAAATTTCGCGGGGGGAATATGAATCCTTCAATCGTTAAGCGCTGCCTTGTCGGGGCGGTGCTGACTATCGCCGCCACGCTGCCCGGTTTCCAGTCGCTTCATACCTCCGTTGAGGGGCTGAAACTGATTGCCGATTACGAGGGATGCCGCCTGCAGCCTTATCAGTGCAGCGCGGGCGTATGGACCGACGGGATCGGCAATACATCTGGTGTGGTGCCGGGCAAAACCATCACGGAACGGCAGGCGGCGCAGGGACTTATCACCAATGTGCTGCGCGTAGAGAGGGCGCTGGATAAATGTGTGGTGCAGCCGATGCCGCAAAAGGTCTATGACGCGGTGGTGTCGTTTGCTTTCAACGTGGGCACCGGCAACGCCTGCAGCTCCACGCTGGTTAAGTTGCTGAACCAGCGGCGCTGGGCGGATGCCTGCCATCAGCTGCCGCGCTGGGTATATGTCAAAGGTGTTTTTAATCAGGGGCTGGACAACCGCCGCGCGCGGGAAATGGCCTGGTGCTTAAAAGGAGCATAACGGAATGAAAAAGAAAGTCATGAGCGTTTTTTTCCAGCTGGCATGGGCCGCGCTGTTGGTTATCAGCCTGCTGTATCCGCGCAGCGGTGCGCCGGTTCTGGTTGGTGCGTCTGTCTGGGTGTCATGCTTCCTCGCCTGGCTGCTTGCTGCGCTGTGCGCTGTCGGGTGGTTCGCCGGAGAGAGGGCGCGCGATGAGGTCAGGGCGGCATTGCTGAAATTCAGGGCGCACCCTGTAAAACCCGTGCGTACATGGATAATCAGGCTGCTTATTGTTCTGTGCCTGGCGTTTTCGGGATGGGTGATCACCCTGGTGTTTTACCTGCTGACGCTGGTTTTGTATCAGATTGCCCGCGTGCAGCTTCATGAGCCGATGGCGGCCTGATGCGTGCGCTGGCGGTAGTGCTGGCGCTGGCGCTTGCGGCGCTGGGCTGGCAGTCGTGGCGGCTTAACAATGCCAGCCACACCATCGAGGCGCAGGGCGTGGCGCTGAAAAGCAAAACGCAGGAGCTGACGAAGAAAAACAGCCAGCTAATCGGCCTGTCCATTCTGACCGAAACCAACAGCCGGGAGCAGATGCGGCTTTATGCAGCAGCGGAACAGACCACCGCACTGCTGCGCAGCCGCCAGCACCGGATCGAGGAACTGAAACGTGAAAATGAGGATTTGCGCCGCTGGGCTGATACTCCTTTGCCTGCTGACATTATCCGGCTGCGGGAGCGTCCGGCCCTCGCCGGAGGTGCAGCTTACCGTGAGTGGCTGTCCCAGAGTGACGCAGTGCCGCCTGGAAAGGTCAGCGCCGCGCAGTAACGGCGATCTGAATGCGGTGCTGGATGAAACCGAGGCCGCCTGGGCGGTCTGTGCTGACAAAGTGGACACGATTATTGCGTGTCAGGAGCGAGACAGTGAACAAACCGCAGTCCTTACGCAGCGCTCTGAATAAAGCGGTTGCCTATGTCCGGGACAACCCGGACAAGCTGCACCTTTTCGTTGATAACGGCTCACTGGTGGCAACCGGTGCCAGCTCCATGTCATGGGAATACCGCTACACCCTGAACGTGGTGATCGAGGATTTCAGCGGCGACCAGAATCTGCTGATGGCTCCAGTCCTGCTGTGGCTCAGTACCAGCCAGCCGGACGCCATCAATAACCCGGATCTGCGCGAAAAACTGTTCACCTTTGAAGTGGATATTCTGCGCAACGATGTGTGCGATATCAGCCTGAACCTGCAACTGACTGAGCGTGTGCTGGTCAGCACTGACGGCAGCGTGTCGAGCGTTGAAGCGGTGCCGGAGCCGGACGAACCCGAGGAAATGTGGACGGTGAAACGTGGATGAGCTGCAGAGGGTGGATGACTGGCTGACGGCGCTGCTGGCAAATCTGGAGCCTGCTGCACGCAGCCGTATGATGCGGCAACTGGCGCAACAGCTGCGCCGGACGCAGCAGCAGAACATCAGGTTGCAGCGTAATCCTGACGGCAGTGGTTATGAGCCGCGCCGGGTGACAGCCCGCAGCAAGAAGGGACGCATCAAACGTCAGATGTTTGCAAAGCTTCGCACCACAAAATACCTGAAAACCGCCGCCAGTGCGGACTCCGCCAGCGTGCAGTTTGATGGCAAGGTACAGCGCATTGCCCGTGTTCACCATTATGGCCTGCGCGATCGCGTCAGCCGAAAAGGCCCGGAGGTCCGCTACACAGAGCGCCGCCTGTTAGGCGTGAATGATGAAGTGGAAACCATCACCCGTGACACTCTGCTGCGCTGGCTGGCGGGATGATCTTTGTGCCACCACTGGCACAAGCGCCCGCGCTGCCTCAATTTTCCCTCTGATGGCAACCTTTCGTTATGAATGCACAACTGACCGAAATCATGCGCCTTATCACCAACCTGATCCGCACCGGCACCGTGACCGAAGTGGACCGGGAAAACTGGCTGTGCCGGGTGAGAGTGGGAGGGCTTGAAACCAACTGGATTAACTGGCTGACGCTGCGTGCCGGTGGTGCCCGTACATGGTGGTGCCCGTCGCCGGATGAGCAGGTGGTGGTGCTGAGTATGGGCGGCAATCTGGAAACCGCTTTTGCGTTGCCTGCCATCTATTCCAATCAGTTTGCGCCGCCGTCGGACTCCGTGGACGGTTGCGTGACGGAGTACCCGGACGGAGGCTGGTTTGAGTATGAACCCGCCACCGGGCGGTGGCATGTCCGGGGCATCAAATCCATGGTGATCGAGGCGGCAGACAATATCACCCTCAAAACCAGTGAGTTTGTGGTGGAGGCAGACACCACACGCATTAACAGCGAGGTGGTGATCAATGGCGGCGTCACCCAGGGCGGCGGCGCGATGAGTTCCAACGGGATCGTGGTGGATAAACACGGTCACACCGGCGTTAAGTCCGGCGGCGATACGTCAGGAGGCCCGGTATGACGCTGTATATCGGCATGAGTCAGGGCAACGGCAAGGCCATTACTGATACTGACCATCTGCGCCAGTCAGTGCGGGATATTCTGCTGACCCCACAGGGCAGCCGGATTGCCCGTCGGGAATATGGTTCCCTGCTGTCCGCCCTGATTGACCAGCCACAGAACCCGGCGCTACGCCTGCAGGTCATGTCTGCGGTCTATGTGGCCCTGAGTCGCTGGGAGCCACGGCTTACGCTGGATTCCATCACCATCAGCAGCAATTTTGACGGCTCCATGGTGGTTGAGCTTACCGGGCAGCGCAATAACGGCGAGCCGGTTTCCCTTTCCGTATCAACAGGAGCAGACAATGGCAGTGATTGACCTTTCCCAGCTGCCCGCGCCGCAGATAGTGGACGTGCCGGATTTTGAGACGCTGCTGGCTGAGCGCAAGGCTGCTTTCGTGGCCCTTTATCCGGCGGATGAGCAGGACGCGGTACGGCGCACGCTGGCGCTGGAATCTGAACCCGTCACCAAGCTGCTGCAGGAAAGCACCTACCGTGAAATCCTTTTGCGGCAGCGTATTAACGAGGCCGCGCAGGCAGTCATGGTGGCGTATGCCATCGGCGGCGATCTCGATCAACTGGCAGCCAACTACAACGTGAAACGCCTGACGGTAACGCCTGCCGACAACGACGCGGTGCCGCCGGTCGCGGCAGTAATGGAAAGCGATGAGGCACTGCGCCTGCGTGTTCCGGCTGCGTTTGAAGGATTGTCCGTTGCAGGACCGACGGCGGCCTATGAGTTTCACGCCAAAAGCGCGGACGGGCGCGTGGCGGATGCCAGCGCAACCAGCCCGGCACCGGCGGAGGTGGTGCTTACCGTACTGAGCCGTGAGGGTGACGGTACGGCAGAGGCTGATCTGCTGGCGGTGGTGGAGCAGGCGCTTAACAGTGAGAACGTGCGTCCGGTGGCAGACCGCCTGACGGTGCGCAGCGCCGAAATAATCCCGTACAGCGTGGATGCGACGATCTTTCTTTATCCGGGGCCGGAAGCTGAGCCGGTGATGGCGGCGGCAAAAGCCAGCCTGCAGAAGTACATCGCCAGCCAGACGCGGCTGGGCCGTGATATCCGTCGCAGCGCCATTTATGCCGCGCTGCACGTTGAGGGTGTCCAGCGTGTGGAGCTGGCCTCCCCGCTGGATGATGTGGTGCTGGATAAGACGCAGGCGGCATCCTGTACGGAATGGAGCGTAACCAACGGGGGCACGGATGAATAGCCTGCTGCCGCCTGGTTCATCGCCGCTTGAGCGCCGACTGGCGCAGACCTGCAGGGGTATTTCCGATCTGCAGGTGCCGCTGCGCGATTTGTGGAACCCGGCAACGTGTCCGGTCAGCTTTCTGCCGTATCTGGCGTGGGCTTTTTCCGTTGACCGCTGGGACGAAAGCTGGACGGAGAGCGTCAAGCGCCGGGTGGTGCAGGATGCTTTCTATATCCATCAGCATAAGGGAACAACCAGCGCCGTGCGGCGCGTGGTGGAGCCGTTTGGCTTTCTGATCCGCATCATTGAGTGGTGGCAGACCGGCGAGACGCCGGGAACATTCCGCCTGGACATTGGTGTGCAGGATCAGGGCATCACGGAAGAAACCTATCTGGAGCTGGAGCGCCTGATCGGTGACGCCAAACCCTGCAGCCGCCATCTGATCGGCATGTCCATCAACCTGCAGACCAGCGGTCCCTATTTTGTGGGGGCAGCTACCTACAGCGGCGAAGAAATCACGATCTACCCGTATATCAACGAAACCATTATTTCCGGCGGCACCGCTTACGAGGGCGGGGCGGTCCATGTTATTGACACAATGAGAGTGAATCCATGAGCGCAAAATTTTATACCTTGCTGACGGATATTGGCGCGGCGAAACTGGCAAGCGCCGCCGCGCTCGGTGTGCCGTTGAAAATTACCCAGATGGCGGTGGGCGACGGTGGTGGAGTGTTGCCAACGCCCAGCGCGCAGCAGACAGCGCTGGTTGCTGAAAAGCGCCGTGCGGCATTGAATATGCTGTATATCGATCCGCAGAACAGCAGCCAGATTATTGCTGAGCAGGTGATCCCCGAAACTGAGGGCGGTTGGTGGATTCGTGAGGTCGGTCTTTTTGATGAAACCGGCGCACTGATTGCCGTGGGCAATTGCCCTGAGAGCTACAAGCCGCAGCTGGCTGAGGGGAGCGGACGCACGCAGACGGTGCGAATGGTGCTTATTACCAGCAGTACCGATAACATTACCCTGAAAATTGACCCGTCAGTGGTGCTGGCAACCCGCAAGTATGTGGATGACAAGGTGCTGGAGCTAAAGGTATATGTGGATGACCTGATGGCAAAGCATATCGCCACCGCTGATCCGCACACGCAATACGCGCCGAAAGAAAGCCCGACGCTGACAGGCACGCCAAAAGTGCCCACTGCGCCAGCCGGAACCAATACCACGCAGATTGCCAGCACAGCGTTTGTGCAGGCGGTGGCCACTGCGCTAAATAACGCGCTGGCGCTGAAAGCTCCACTGGCAAGCCCGGCTCTGACCGGAACACCAACGGCACCCACTGCTGCGCAGACAGTCAACAATACGCAGGTTGCCACCACGGCATTTGTGAAATCAGCTATTGCGGCGCTTGTTGCATCGTCCCCGGCAGCACTGGATACGCTGAATGAACTGGCGGCAGCGTTGGGTAACGATCCAAACTTCGCCACTACCATGACGAATGCACTTGCGGGGAAACAACCACTGGATGGCACTCTGACGAATCTCAGTGGGAAGGATGTTGCTGGGCTGAACGCATATCTTGGTTTGGGTGATGGGGCAAAAATGCCCGCAGTAACAGCATTGAACAGTACAGCCGGATACATTGCGATTCCCGCAATGGTGGGGGGTGTTTCAAGAACTGTGTTTTTACAGTGGCGCAGCGTTTCGGTACCGCAATCAGCTGACGGGGCATTGCTTATTGTGGATGCAAGTTGGCCTATCCCGTTTCCTACGGAGTGCATGTCGATTATGCAGGCGCTAAATAATTCGCTGATTTATTCCACTGTTGGAACACCGTTTTCGAGTGCAGCAATTGTGGACCGTTCTAAATTTAAGGCCGCGTCAGCGTATTCAAAATCACAATCAACGGTGACGGTATGGGGAGTAGGTTACTAATGAGCAATTACATTTACAGCCCATCGCAAAACATGATTATCCCTGTCGGATTGAAACAGCACTATGTGGATGCGGGAACATGGCCTGATGATGCTGTTAATATTTCAGATTCTCAGGCCGCTGAATTTAACCAGCAATTCCCGGAAGGTAAGATTTTGTCTCATGACGAAAATAGTCAGCCTTGCTGGGCTGATGCACCGCCCCCAACCTACGACGAGTTACTGGCGACGGCTGAATTCGATAAGCAAAGACGAATTAATGAGGCCAATAGCTACATGAATGAAAGGCAATGGCCCGGAAAAGCGGCAATTGGGAGGCTCAAAGAAGACGATTTAAAGCGGTACAATTTGTGGCTGGATTATCTTGATGCTCTGGAGGCGGTTGATACTTCTGAACCGCAGAAAATTATCTGGCCTGCCACTCCCGAAGATTAATCCTGTCCCCGCACCTGCGGGGATTTTTTTACCCCTTCCATTGTGTCATTCCCCACACATAGCCCGGCGCGTGCGCCGCGCGCATATCAACCAGAACATAGGCACACCCCCTGTAAACCGGAGAGACTGCCTTATGGCTCAGGATTACCACCACGGGGTGCGCGTTGTTGAAGTCAACGAGGGCACCCGATCCATTACCACGGTGAGCACCGCCATCGTGGGCATGGTCTGCACCGGCGATGATGCTGATGCTTCCATGTTTCCCCTCAATAAGCCGGTCCTGCTGACCGATGTGCTGACTGCCAGCGGTAAAGCGGGCGAGTCCGGCACGCTGGCCCGTTCGCTGGATGCGATTGCAGACCAGGCTAAACCCGTGACCGTCGTTGTGCGCGTGGCACAGGGCGAAACCGAAGCGGAAACCACCTCCAACATTATCGGCGGCGTAACTGCTGACGGTAAAAAAACGGGTATGAAAGCGCTACTTTCGGCGCAGTCGCAGCTGGGCGTCAAGCCGCGCATTCTGGGCGTGCCGGGGCATGACACGCAGGCGGTTGCCACTGAGCTGCTGAGCGTGGCGCAGAGTCTGCGCGGGTTCGCCTATCTGTCAGCCTACGGCTGCAAAACGGTAGAGGAGGCCATTGCCTACCGCGCTAATTTCAGCCAGCGCGAGGGAATGCTGATCTGGCCTGATTTCATCAGTTTTGACACCGTGCTGAATGCTGACGCAACGGCTTATGCCTCAGCCCGTGCGCTTGGCCTGCGTGCCAAAATTGACGAACAGACCGGCTGGCACAAATCCCTGTCCAACGTGGGCGTGAATGGCGTCACCGGCATTTCTGCTGATGTGTTCTGGGATTTGCAGGACCCGGCAACCGATGCGGGGCTGCTGAACCAGAACGATGTCACCACGCTGATCCGCAAAGACGGCTTCCGCTTCTGGGGTTCCCGTTGCCTCAGTGACGATCCACTGTTTGCCTTTGAAAACTACACCCGCACCGCGCAGGTACTGGCTGACACCATCGCCGAAGCGCATATGTGGGCGGTGGATGGCGTGCTTAACCCGTCACTGGCCCGCGACATTATCGAAGGTATTCGCGCCAAACTGCGTAACCTGAAAACGCAGGGCTACATCATCGGCGCCGACTGCTGGCTGGATGAGTCCGTAAACGATAAAGATTCCCTGAAAGCCGGGAAGCTCACTATCGATTACGACTATACGCCGGTACCGCCTCTGGAAAACCTGATGCTGCGCCAGCGCATCACCGATCAGTATCTGCTGGATTTCTCCAGCCAGGTCAGCGCGTAAGGGGACAATATGGCTTTACCACGCAAGTTAAAACACCTGAACCTGTTTAACGACGGGAATAACTATCAGGGGATTGTTGAGTCCCTGAACCTGCCTAAATTCGGCCGCAAGTTTGAAAAGTATCGCGGCGGCGGTATGCCCGGTTCGGCTGATGTTGATCTGGGGCTGGATGATGGCGCGCTGGACACGGAATTTTCAATCGGTGGCACCGAACTGCTGTTATTCAAACAGATGGGTAAAGCCACCGTTGACGGTATCCAGCTGCGTTTCACCGGCTCCATTCAGCGTGACGATACCGGCGAAGTGCAGGCCGTTGAGCTGGTTGTGCGCGGGCGACATAAAGAAGTCGATTCCGGCGAATGGAAAACCGGGGAGAGCAACACCACAAAAGTCAGCAGCACCAACAGCTACGCGAAGCTGACCATTAACGGCGAGGTGCTCTATGAGGTTGATGTGATCAACATGATTGAAATCGTTGATGGCGTGGACCTGATGGAAGAACACCGCAACGCCCTGGGCCTCTGATCTACTTTAAAGGCGCGGGCAGCCGCGCCAGTACCTTATTAACAGGACATGACAATGAGCGAACAACTGACTGAAAAAACCGTACAGCTGGACACCCCAATCAAACGCGGTAAAACCGAAATTGCCGAAATTGTGCTGCGCAAGCCGCAGTCCGGCGCGCTGCGTGGCACCCGTCTGCAGGCGATCATGGATATGGACGTCGGCGCGATGATGACGATTATTCCCCGCATCTCCACGCCCGCGCTGACCGCTCAGGAAATGGCTGAAATGGACCCCGCCGATCTCACCGCGCTGTCGGTTGAGGTGGTCACTTTTTTGTTGAAGAAATCGGTGCTTGCCGGTTTGCCGACAGCCTGACGGTAGAAGACCTGGTGGCTGATATCGCCACCATTTTTCACTGGCCGCCGTCCGTCACTGACGTTATGCCGCTGACCGAAGTGCTGGAGTGGCGGCATAAAGCGATTCAGAGAAGCGGGGCCAGCGATGAGTGACACTAACCTGCGTTTGCAGGTAATTCTAAATGCGGTTGACAAGCTCACCCGCCCATTCCGATCAGCGCAGGCCAGTTCTAAAGAGCTGGCTACCGCCATTCAGCAAAGCCGCGCAAGATTAAAAGAACTGGACGCCCAGGCGGGCCGTATTGACGGTTTCCGCAAGGCAAGCGCGCAGCTGGCCGTCACCGGCAACAGTCTTAAAGCCGCACGCGAAGAAGCGGCGAAGCTTGCCACGCAGTTCTCGGCCACTAACCGGCCGACGGCGGCGCAGGCGCGTCTGCTGGAGCAGGCAAAAAACCGCGTTAACGAGCTGCAGAGCAAATACAACGGCCTGCGTCAGTCGGTGCAGCGTCAGCGTCTTGCGCTCAATGAGGCCGGGCTGGACACCAAAAAGCTGAGCAGTGCGCAGCGGGAGCTGCGGCAGAATGCCGACGAAACCCGGCAGGCGCTGGACCGACAGCAGAAATCCCTTAAACGCCTGGGCGAGCAGCAGGCCCGTATGAACGCCGTCCGCGATCAGTATTCGCGGCGCCTTGAGGTGCGGGATCGTATTGCGGGCGCCGGAGCAACGACGACTGCCGCCGGGCTGGCGATGGGTGCGCCGGTGATGGCTGCCGTTAAAAGCTATGCCAGCATGGAAGATGCGATGAAAGGCGTGGCAAAGCAGGTTAACGGGCTGCGGGACGACAACGGCAACCGCACAAAGCAGTTTTATGACATGCAGGATGCCATCAAGGCCGCCAGTGAACAGCTGCCGATGGAGAATGGCGCCATCGACTATGCCGCGCTGGTTGAAGGTGGCGCCCGCATGGGCGTGACAAACCAGAACGATTCTTACGAAGACCAGAAGCGTGACCTGCTGGCCTTTGCATCCACTGCAGCAAAGGCCGCAACGGCATTCGAGCTGCCCGCTGATGAGCTGGCGGAGGGGTTGGGGAAAATCGCGCAGCTCTATAAAGTGCCGACCCGCAATATTGAACAGCTTGGCGATGCCCTGAACTACCTGGACGATAACGCCATGTCTAAGGGCGGCGATATCATCAATGTGCTGCAGCGCATGGGCGGCGTGGCTGACCGGCTTGATTTCCGCAAGGCGGCCGCGCTGGGTTCCACCTTCCTGTCTCTGGGCGCCGCGCCTGAAATTGCCGCCAGCGCATCAAATGCGATGGTGCGCGAACTGTCGATTGCAACCATGCAGAGCAAGCGGTTCATGGAAGGTATGGATCTGCTGAAACTCAATCCAGAAGAGATTGAAAAGCAGATGACAAAGGACGCAATGGGGACCATTCAGCGTGTGCTGGAGAAGGTTAACAAACTGCCGCAGGACAAGCGCCTGTCCGCCATGACGATGATATTTGGCAAGGAGTTTGGCGACGATGCGGCGAAGCTGGCAAATAACCTGCCGGAGCTGCAGCGACAGCTGAAACTTACCTCAGGCACTGAGGCTAAGGGCTCCATGCAGAAAGAATCCGATATCAATAAGGATTCACTTTCCGCGCAGTGGTTGCTTGTTAAAACGGGCGCGCAGAACGCTTTCAGTAGCCTGGGTGAAACCCTGCGCCAGCCGCTGATGGATATCATGGGGTACGTCAAAAGCGTTACCGGGGCACTGCGTCGATGGGTTGAGGCTAACCCGCAGCTGGCGGGCACGCTGATGAAAGTGGCGGCTGCCACTGCTGCGATAACCGTTGTACTCGGCACGCTGGCGGTGGCCGTGGCTGCCGTGCTGGGGCCGCTGGCGGTGATCCGTTTAGGCCTGTCCGTGCTGGGTGTAAAAACACTCCCATCCGTTATGTCTGCAGTGACCCGCACTGGCGGTGCGCTGTCCTGGCTGGCAAATGCGCCGCTTTCCCTGTTGCGCCGTGGCCTGGCGGCATCCGGCAGCAGCGCCGGATTGCTGACGTCTCCCCTTAACTCCCTGCGCCGTTCTGCCGGGCTGGCTGGCAATGCGCTGAAAGCGCTGGCCGGTGCGCCGCTTGCTGTCCTTCGCGGCGGAATGTCTGGTATTCGCAACATTATCGGCATGGTAATGAATCCGCTGGCCGCGTTGCGCGGGGGATTATCCGCAGCCGGTGGCGTGCTTCGTTTTCTGGCGTCCGGCCCGCTGGCTCTCCTTCGCGTTGCGCTGTACGGGATTTCTGGATTGCTGGGCGCCCTGCTTAGTCCGATAGGTCTGGTCGTGGCGGCGCTGGCTGGCGTGGCGCTGGTTGTCTGGAAATACTGGCAGCCGATAAGCGCATTTTTAGGTGGAGTGGTTGAAGGATTCAAAGCTGCAGCTGCGCCTATCAGTGCGGCGTTTGAGCCACTGCAGCCTGTTTTCCAGTGGATAGGTGACAAGGTCCAGGCGTTGTGGGGCTGGTTTACTGATCTGCTGACGCCGGTTAAATCCACCTCTGCAGAACTGCAAAGCGCGGCGTCGATGGGGCGGCAGTTTGGCGAAGCGCTGGCGGCAGGGCTGAACATGGTCATGCACCCGCTGGATTCGCTTAAATCGGGCGTGTCCTGGCTGCTTGAAAAACTCGGCATTGTCAGCAAGGAGGCGGCCAAAGCGAAGCTTCCTGAACAGGTCACGCGGCAGCAGCCAGCTACGGTCAACAGAGACGGTAAAGTGGTGCTGCCGCCTGGCGGATTCCCGACGATGGGTTTTGCTGGAATGTACGACAGTGGCGGTACCATTCCGCGCGGCCAGTTCGGCATCGTGGGTGAGAATGGCCCAGAGATTGTTAACGGACCCGCCAATGTCACCGGCAGGAAACGGACTGCTGATCTGGCGAGGGTGGCGGCAACGCTCAATCCTTCCCGGACGGAACCGGCCAGCGCTAAACAACGTCCTGAACGCGGGATAGTTCTGCCGCCTGATAGTGTGAACGGTCCGGCAAATATTCCGGTAATCAATCGCACTACTGAACTGGTGAAACTGGCGGCAACAGTAAGCCCCGTTCGTGATGTAACAGCCAGCCCGGATCAACGGCCTGAAAGCAGGTTAATACTGCCTCCTGAGATTGTTAACGCCCCGGTAAAACTTCCTGGTCGGGATCGTGCTGCGGAGCTGGCTGATATCGCTGCTGCCGTCATGCCAGCACCGGCCATTACGGAAATCACGGATAACAGGGTTGACCCGATGGCTATGCGCCAGAAGGTGTTCGCTTCCGTGGTCGCTGGCGTAATGGGCATGGCGGCTGCCCCGGCAGAAGCCGCACCACTTCATCCGTACAGTGTGCCTGTCAGGACGCAACCGGCGCCGTCGCCGAAGGAAGAGAGACAGCCGCAGGTAATTAAGTACGAGATAAGCGCGCCAATTCATATTGTCGCGCAGCCAGGGCAAAGCGCGCAGGATATCGCCCGCGAGGTGGCCCGGCAGCTTGATGAGCGTGAGCGCAGGGCCAGGGCAAAAACACGCAGTAATTTCAGTGATCGAGGGGGTTACGAATAATGATGATGGTGCTGGGGTTGTACGTATTCATGCTGCGAACAGTGCCCTATCAGGAGCTGCAGTATCAGCGCAGCTGGCGGCACGCAGCCAACAGCCGGGTTAACCGGCGCCCGTCAACGCAGTTTCTTGGACCGGATAACGATACGCTTACGCTGTCCGGCGTCCTGCTGCCGGAGATTACCGGCGGCAGGTTGTCTTTGCTGGCGCTGGAGCAGATGGCGGAGCTGGGAAAAGCCTGGCCTCTGATTGAGGGGAGCGGGACGATTTACGGCATGTTTGTGATCGAGAGTCTGAGCCAGACAAAAACAGAATTTTTTGAGAGCGGTATGCCCCGGCGCATCGAATTTTCGCTGAGCCTGAAACGGGTGGATGAGTCGCTGTCTGATATGTTCGGCAGCCTCAGCGACCAGCTCAGTAATTTGCAGGAATCTGCCACCTCTGCGATAGGCAATATGAAAAATACGGTTGGAGGGTTACTGCAGTGAATTTCAGCTCTGATCTCCTGAACCTGAACAGCAAAACTCCCGGTTTCAGTATCATCATTGAAGGTAAAGATGTGACTACCGTGCTGGATGCGCGCCTGATGAGTCTGACGCTGACGGATAACCGGGGCTTTGAAGCGGACCAGCTTGATCTGGAACTGGACGACTCGGACGGGCTAATCGTTCTGCCGCGTCGGGGGGCCATTATTCAGTTTGCGCTGGGGTGGAAAGGTCAGCCGCTTTTTCCGAAAGGGGCGTTTACTGTCGATGAGATTGAGCACAGCGGCGCGCCTGACCGTCTCACAATCCGCGCGCGTAGTGCAGATTTCCGTGAAACCCTGAATACGCGGCGTGAAAAGTCCTGGCACCAGACAACGGTGGGCGAAGTTGTGAAGGAAATCGCGGGCAGGCATAAATTAAAGATGGCGCTGGGAAAGGACCTGTTGGACAAGCCTGTCGATCATCTTGACCAGACTAATGAAAGCGACGCCAGCTTTTTGATGAAGCTGGCGCGGCAGTATGGGGCGATAGCCTCAGTTAAGGACGGCAATCTGTTGTTTATCCGCCAGGGGCAGGGCAGAACGGCAAGCGGTAAGCCGCTGCCGGTTATCACCATAACCCGCCAGGCCGGTGACGGTCATCGTTTTACTCTGGCTGATCGCGATGCCTATACGGGGGTAATTGCCAGCTGGCTCCATACCCGTGAGCCAAAGAAAAAAGAGACTGCAAAGGTTAGGCGCCGCCGGAAGAAAACCACCGCGCCCAAAGAGCCGGAAGCAAAACAGGGTGATTATCTGGTGGGAACGGATGAAAACGTGCTGGTTCTTAATCGTACTTATGCAAACCGCAGCAATGCTGAGCGTGCGGCAAAAATGCAATGGGAGCGCCTGCAACGTGGTGTTGCGTTTTTCTCCCTGCAGCTCGCAGAGGGGCGGGCAGATCTCTACACCGAAATGCCAGTAAAGGTAAGCGGCTTTAAACAGCCTATCGACGATGCCGAATGGACCATTACTACGTTAACGCATACGGTCAGCCCGGATAATGGTTTTACTACCAGTCTGGAGCTTGAAGTAAAAATTGATGATTTAGAAATGGAATGATTTTGTTCACAAAATGGATGTGTGGTGTATCATTATGTGATTGCGAGGAATCGGTGGGGAGAGACGGATATGATGAATTGTCCGAAATGCGGACATGCTGCACATACTCGTAGTAGCTTTCGGGTGTCTGATAACACTAAAGAACGCTACTGCCAGTGCCAAAATATTAATTGTGGCACCACTTTTGTTACCCATGAAACCGTCGTGCGCTACATTGTTACCCCTGGACTTGTCGATCATGCTCCGCCACACCCATTAAATAGTGGACAGGGACACATGAATTTCTAAAAAATTAACCCGCTTCGGCGGGTTTTTTGTTGATGGTAGCTGAAATTCTGCTGCCACTTTGCTGCCAACGGATATCCAGACAACAAAAAAGCCACTCGCTAGAGTGGCTTAATTATATGATTTTACAGCTAAAATTTGGTGGCCCCTGCTGGACTTGAACCAGCGACCAAGCGATTATGAGTCGCCTGCTCTAACCACTGAGCTAAGGGGCCGTGGCGAGGGATTATAAAGTAACTCTGTGCTGCAATCCAGCCATAACCGTACGTATGCTGTTTTTATAAACAACGTATTTTCAATTCGTTATACTTCCCCTCTGTTGCATTATTTGGGGAGGTATTATGGTTAAGGACATACTGGCGTCGGGGCTTCGCGTCGTGTTTTGCGGCATCAACCCTGGACTGTCTTCGGCGGGGACGGGGCTTCCGTTTGCGCATCCTGCTAACCGCTTCTGGAAGGTGATTCATCAGGCCGGATTTACCGATCGTCAGCTAAAACCGGAAGAGGCGCAACACCTGCTGGATTTTCGCTGCGGCGTGACCAAACTGGTCGACAGACCGACGGTACAGGCGAATGAAGTCTCGCGAGAAGAGTTATACAGCGGCGGTCGCAACCTGATTGAGAAGATCGAGCGTTATCAGCCACAAGCGCTGGCAATTCTTGGGAAGCAGGCTTTTGAACAGGGATTTGGTCAGCGTGGCGTACAGTGGGGCAAACAGGTGATGCGTATTGGCGCGACCCAGATATGGGTGTTACCGAATACCAGCGGGCTAAGTCGGATCACACTGGACAAGCTGGTCGAAGCCTATCGGGAGCTGGATGAGGCGCTAAGGGGACACGGACGTTAAGTATGACGTGAAAACCCCGACGCAAGCCGGGGGTAAGTTGAATTATGACTCTTTTGTCAGGCGATCCCTGACTTCCATAAGGGCAAATCCCAACAGATTGTCACCCTGCCAGCGCGACGGTGTTGCAGCATCCGGATGATCTTTTGCCAGACCAATTCCCCAGATTTTATCGACCGGGCTGGCTTCTACCAGAACACGAGGGGCGGTGCTGAGGAGAAATGATTTGAGCGCCGGGTGCTGGCTAAACTTATGGTAATTGCCCTCACACACCAGCTCGAAACAGCTCTCCTGCCAGCGGCGTTCGTCAAATCCTGCGACTTTGCGGCCCAGCTTTTTGGCTTCTGCGGGCGTTTGCGCTGCGAGGATCTTCGTCAGCATGGCCTCATCGCCAAACAGACGTGCTTTCCCGGCCATCATCCAGTGCTCCGCCGTGGCATATACCACACCGTTATGACTGAAAGGCGAGTTCTGCCACCACTGACTGAAACAAGAGGCGGTAATCGTGCCGTTGGGGGAGGGTTGATGTCCCCAGAACCACAGGTATTCAACATGCTGATTGTTATCGAGCGCGCGGACCAGTGCAGGGAGTGAATAGCATCCTTGTTGCATGGGGGTTACTCCTGTAAAAAAGCCCTCACGAGGAGGGCTTAAGAACAATGAAAAACGATTAATCGTCGAGGAAGCTACGCAGCACTTCAGAACGGCTCGGGTGACGCAGTTTACGCAGCGCCTTCGCTTCGATCTGACGGATACGTTCGCGGGTTACGTCGAATTGTTTACCCACTTCTTCCAGCGTGTGGTCGGTGTTCATGTCGATACCGAAACGCATACGCAGCACTTTCGCTTCACGCGCGGTAAGGCCAGCCAGCACGTCGTGCGTTGCGGCACGCAGGCTCTCGGTGGTGGCAGAGTCCAGCGGCAGCTCGAGGGTGGTATCCTCGATGAAATCACCCAGATGCGAATCTTCATCGTCGCCGATCGGCGTTTCCATGGAGATAGGTTCTTTAGCGATCTTCAGCACTTTACGGATCTTGTCTTCCGGCATCAGCATGCGCTCGGCCAGCTCTTCCGGCGTCGGTTCGCGCCCCATCTCTTGCAGCATCTGGCGGGAGATACGGTTGAGCTTGTTGATGGTCTCAATCATATGTACCGGGATACGGATGGTACGCGCCTGATCCGCGATGGAGCGGGTGATCGCCTGACGGATCCACCAGGTTGCATAGGTGGAGAACTTATAACCACGACGGTATTCGAATTTATCTACCGCTTTCATCAGACCAATGTTGCCTTCCTGAATCAGATCGAGGAACTGCAGGCCACGGTTGGTGTATTTTTTGGCGATGGAGATAACCAGACGCAAGTTCGCTTCAACCATCTCTTTTTTCGCACGGCGGGCTTTCGCTTCACCGATGGACATACGACGGTTGATATCTTTTACCTGTTCGATAGTCAGGCCAGTTTCTTCTTCAATCTGCTGCAGTTTTTGCAGACCGCGGTGAACGTCATCTGCCACGTCGTGCAGTTTTTCAGACCACGGTTTGTTCATCGCGATTGCGGCGTTGAACCAGGTTTCGCTGGTTTCGTTACCCGTGAACAGCGTGATGAAATTTTTCTTCGGCATTTTGCACTGCTCAACGCAGAGCTTCATGATCAGACGTTCCTGGGTACGGACGCGATCCATCATGACGCGCATGCTGTTTACCAGGTAGTCGAACTGTTTTGGCACCAGGCGGAACTGTTTGAACACTTCAGAAAGCTTCTGAATCTCAGCTTGTGCAGCGGCATGGCTGCGGCCTTTCGCTTTGATGGTGTCGCGGGTGACTTCGTACTGTGTACGCAATTCTGCGAATTTTTCGCGTGCCAGTTCAGGGTCGATGCTGTTGTCGTCGTCGCTGCTATCGTCGTCGCCGTCTTCTTCGTCTTCATCTTCGTCGTCATCCAGCTCTTCCTGAGAGAGTTCAGAACCGACGTGAGTGGCGGTAGGTGCCAGGTCTTCTTCCGCGTTCGGGTCAACAAAACCGGTGATCAGATCGGACAGACGCGCTTCTTCAGCTTCAACGCGATCGTACTGTTCAAGCAGATAGGTAATGGCTTCCGGATACTCGGCAACGGAGCATTGAACCTGGTTAATCCCGTCTTCGATGCGTTTAGCGATGTCAATTTCGCCTTCACGGGTTAACAGTTCAACTGTGCCCATTTCACGCATATACATGCGTACCGGGTCAGTTGTACGACCGATTTCAGATTCCACGCTGGAGAGAACCTGAGCCGCAGCTTCTTCCGCGTCTTCATCGGTGCTGTTGGTGTTTTCAGCAAGCAGCAGATCATCGGCATCCGGTGCTTCTTCCATCACCTGAATACCCATGTCATTGATCATTTGGATGATGTCTTCGATTTGATCTGAATCGACGATATCTTCCGGCAGATGGTCATTGACCTCGGCATAGGTCAGATAGCCTTGCTCCTTACCACGTTGGACAAGAAGCTTCAGCTGTGACTGCGGGTTTTGCTCCATAAGACGGTATCCACACTTAATTCGTTTGATTGGTGTTGGGCGGTTAAACCGCCAACGGCAAAACGAGGGCGTACTTATATTTGTGCCGCTGCCTCTCAGTGCGGCTGTCGGGGGCTTCCCGATCGATATTCGGCACTTAAGCCGTTAAATACTTTTGTCTTTCACTTATTTCTTCGCCAGTTCCTGGTTTAGCGTCCAGAGTTCCCGGCGTTCTTCGCTGCTTAAACCGTGTGTGCGCTCACGAGCTATCAACTCTTCCTGGCGCAGCTCAAGCATCGAATCAAACATATGGTTGAGTGAGTCGGTGAAGGTTTTTTCTGCGATATCCTTATCTGCTATATCGTCCCACATCGACAATTTTTCAAGGGTCGCCGCATCATTTGTGCCGCGATAATGCTCTAAAAGTTGCCCAGTGGTCAGACCTGGCTGAGACAGACAAGTGTTGACCAGTTCTACAAATAAGCCAAGTCCTGGCAATTTTTTTGGATCCAGCCCAGCAAGCGGTGGAACCAACGGTGCTAAATCTGGATTTTGCACCAGTAACCCTATCAGTATACGCATGGTCGTGCGTTTTAGCTGCGGAGCTGGCCGGGAAGCACCACTTTCGGACAATTTAGGCATTAATCGTTCAAGCTGGCTGTCATCCAGAATGCCGAGCTTGTTGCCCAGTTCCTGTCGCAAATAAATACGCAGCGTTTCACCCGGCACCTGCGTGATTAACGGCAGCGCCAGCGTACTGAGCTGGGCACGTCCGTCCGGGGTACTCAAGTCCACTTGCGGCAGCAGGCTGTTAAACAAAAACGCGGAGAGCGGTAATGCCTGCTCCATCCGGGCTTCAAACGCTTCTTTACCTTCTTTACGCACCAGCGTGTCAGGATCTTCACCGTCAGGTAAGAACATAAAGCGTAACTGGCGACCATCCGTCATATAAGGCAGCGCGGTTTCCAGCGCTCGCCATGCGGCATCGCGTCCGGCACGGTCACCGTCGTAACAGCAAATGACGTTGTTCGTCGCACGGAATAACAGCTGGATGTGATCGGCAGTGGTCGATGTCCCAAGAGACGCCACGGCGTAATTAATGCCGTATTGCGCCAGCGCTACCACATCCATATAGCCTTCCACCACTAACAGGCGCTGTGGGTCAGCGTTATCCTGCTGGGCTTCGTAAAGGCCATACAACTGACGGCCTTTATGAAAAATATCGGTTTCCGGGGAGTTCAGGTATTTCGGCAGGGCATCGCCCAATACACGACCACCAAAACCAATCACCCGTCCACGCTTATCGCGGATGGGGAACATCACCCGTTCGCGGAAGCGGTCGTAACTGCGTCCCTGATCGTTGGTAACCAACATACCCGCATCAACCAGCGATTTGCGATTATCAGCATTGTCGCCAAACCGTTTCAGGACGTTGTCCCAGCCGGGGGGCGCAAAACCAATGGCAAAACGGGCGATCACGTCGCGACTTAATCCTCGCTTTTCCAGATACTGGCGCGCGGGGGTAGCGGCGGGTTGCATCAAAGACTGTTGATAAAATGTGTTCAGACCGTCCATCAATTGATAAAGACTTTGCCGTTGATGGCGCTCTATCTGACTGGGGCCGTTGCCTGCTTCATAGGGCACTTCAAGATTGTGCATCGCAGCCAGCTCTTCGACCGTTTCCACAAACTCGAGTTTGTCGTAGTTCATGAGAAAATCGACGGCGTTACCGTGCGCGCCACATCCAAAGCAGTGATAAAACTGTTTTTCACCGTTTACGGTGAAAGAGGGGGTTTTTTCGTTATGGAACGGACAGCACGCATGGTAATTTTTGCCCTGTTTTTTTAGCTTCACCCGTGCGTCGATGAGATCGACGATGTCGGTGCGCGCCAGCAGGTCATTGATAAATACGCGTGGGATTCGTCCAGCCATAGGCCCCGTTTATTTTTTAAAACTCATAAACGAAAATAAGCCGCGCATTCCTTTCGGAAGCACGGCCTTACAACTACAACTCGGTCTGAATTGAGGGCCGCGACCCTCAGAAGACTTAGTACAGACGAGTACGGCGTGCGTTTTCGCGAGCCAGTTTCTTCGCGTGACGTTTCACAGCGGAAGCTTTAGCGCGCTTACGTTCGGTAGTCGGTTTTTCATAGAACTCACGACGACGAACTTCCGCCAGAACACCTGCTTTTTCGCAGGAACGCTTGAAGCGACGCAGTGCTACGTCGAACGGCTCGTTTTCACGTACTTTAATTACCGGCATGTAACTCTCACCTTTAATAAATTCGGTTTGCCGCTGGCATCAACGCCAGCTTATTTCAAAATGGTGCGGAATTTTACTGCAATTGCTGCTGCTTTGTAAAGCACCGCGGCCTTTTTTGAAAGGGACTTTTATAAGGGTGAGGAGTATACACGAGGCTTCTTCCAGGGGCGAACAAAGTTTTACATCAACCCGCATTGGTCCTACACTGCGCGGTAATAGAGCGAGGTAGAATAAGTCATGCGTGTATTGGGTATTGAGACATCCTGCGATGAAACCGGCATCGCCATTTACGACGATGAAACGGGTCTGTTGGCCAACCAATTGTATAGTCAGGTGAAATTGCATGCTGACTACGGCGGCGTGGTGCCTGAACTGGCCTCGCGCGATCACGTGCGCAAAACCGTACCGTTGATCCAGGCAGCGCTGAAAGAAGCGGGTTTAACGGCGAAAGAAATTGATGCGGTGGCGTATACCGCGGGGCCGGGTCTGGTCGGCGCGCTGCTGGTCGGCGCAACCGTTGGGCGTTCACTGGCCTTTGCGTGGAATGTTCCTGCTATCCCTGTGCATCATATGGAAGGTCATCTGCTGGCTCCGATGCTGGAAGAGAATCCGCCGGAATTTCCGTTTGTCGCGCTGCTGGTTTCTGGCGGCCACACTCAGCTCATCAGCGTGACAGGGGTCGGTCAGTACGAACTGCTGGGCGAGTCCATTGATGATGCGGCGGGCGAAGCCTTTGATAAAACAGCCAAACTGCTGGGGCTCGATTATCCTGGCGGCCCGATGTTGTCGAAAATGGCAGCCCAGGGGACTGCCGGGCGTTTTGTTTTCCCACGTCCGATGACCGATCGCCCGGGGCTGGACTTCAGCTTCTCCGGCCTGAAGACCTTTGCGGCCAACACGATTCGCAGTAATGGCGATGACGATCAGACCCGTGCTGATATCGCCCGAGCGTTTGAGGACGCGGTGGTGGATACGCTGATGATCAAGTGCAAACGCGCGCTGGATCAGACCGGCTTCAAACGTCTGGTGATGGCGGGCGGCGTGAGCGCCAACCGCACGCTGCGCGCTAAGCTTGCCGAGATGATGCAAAAGCGTCGTGGCGAAGTATTTTATGCGCGCCCGGAGTTTTGTACGGATAACGGCGCGATGATCGCCTATGCCGGGATGGTGCGTTTTAAAGCTGGAGCTACGGCAGATCTCGGAGTGACCGTGCGTCCACGCTGGCCTCTGGCAGAATTGCCTGCAGCGTAATGTGTGTTTGCCGGATGGCGGCGTAAGCGCCTTGTCCGGCAAACAAAACTCGCCACCACCGGGCAATTACACGCGCAGCATCCCTTTTTCTTCTAAGAATTCAATAATCGTCGCCAGACCGTTGCCCGTTTTTAAATTGGTAAACGTCCACGGGCGCTCGCCGCGCATACGCATTGTGTCCCGTTCCATCACCTCCAGCGAAGCGCCTACGTAAGGGGCGAGATCGGTTTTGTTGATCACCAGAAAATCGGATTTGGTGATCCCCGGTCCGCCTTTGCGCGGGATCTTTTCACCTTCGGCGACGTCGATCACATAGATCGTCAGATCCGCTAATTCCGGGCTAAAGGTGGCGCTCAGGTTGTCGCCGCCGCTCTCCACAAAAATCAGATCCAGATTGCCGAATTTTTCGCTTAACGCTTCTACCGCCGCCAGATTCATCGAAGCGTCTTCACGGATAGCGGTATGCGGACAGCCGCCGGTTTCAACCCCGACAATCCTCTCCGGTGCCAGCGCGCCTGCTTCGGTGAGGATGCGCTGATCTTCTTTGGTGTAAATGTCGTTGGTCACCACGGCCAGCTGATACGTCTCGCGCATGGCTTTGCATAACGCTTCCAGCAGGGCGGTTTTACCGGAACCGACCGGGCCGCCCACGCCAACGCGCAGGGGATGTTTATATTCAGTCATTGTCTCTCCTCAGGAGCGAAATAAACGGCAATATTGGGTTTCGTGACGGGCAGAAGCGATGGCGGCCAGCGGCGTTGCAGAACCCAGATTTTCATCGGGGCACTGTAGTGCCTGGATCATGCCCTGCGCGAAGTGTTCGCAAAGCGCAAGAATCAAACGCTGCGCCGCCTGTTGGCCAAACGGCACCAGTTTAACCCCGGCCATCACGGCGCTCTCTATCCAGCTGTATCCGAGGCTTAACGCCAGGTCCGGGAGCGGAATTCGCCACTGCACACCAAGCCAGGCCATACCGCAAAGTTGGCTGTCAGCCATGAGTACGCGCCACGGCGACGGGCAGTCCGCAATCCAGTCCACCACCAGCCTTGTGAACGCAGCGCCTCTGTTGCGCTCTTCTGCACGCAGTTCGCGAGTTTCCCTACAGGCCAGCAGATACGCCGTCCAGCGGCGGGCGGCGACGATATCGTCCTGTTCGCAGGCGCGGGATATCCGGGCGAACAGCGGCAGATCGACAGTAAAAAAATTCCGCTCCATTTGCTGCGTCTGCCAGCGGGCAAATTCGTCCACGTTTTTTACCCAGCCGCTTTCCACTGCCCACTCCAGTCCCTGGGACCAGGTAAACGATCCCACTGGTAAGCTGCTACTGGCGAGCTGCATCAGGCGCAGCTGTTGAGTTTCACGCATCAGTGCGCATGACCAGGGTGATGGCCGTGGGATTCGCTGGCATACGCGCCTGCCTCGGGTTCAAACGGTAGATGGGCGAAGGTGACCTCCAGGTGGAACTGGCGCAGCATATCGTCCAGTACGTGATCGTGGTGATAGCGCAACTCGTCCGGCAGGATCTGCAACGGCACATGGCGATTGCCGAGGTGATAGCAGGCTTTGGCGAGCAGGAACGGATCGGCACAGCGCACCACCGAAACGCCTTCGTTAGCGGCGATGATCTCCACGACCTCGGAGCCGTCATCGGTACTCAGGCGATCGCCGCCGCGCAGTAGCAGGCCACGCGGCAAGCATAATCCCGCTTCTCGCCCGTCGTTTAGCTGTACTTTCGCCCGGCTTTTCACACGTACATCAATGGGTAGTGTTAGCGTGGCAGTCACCGCAGCAGGTGTTTCAATACGTTGGGTCAGAAACAGCATCTCGTCTCCTCAAAATAAAAAATAGCGTTGCGCCATCGGCAGCACGTCCGCCGGTTCGCTGGTAATGAGTTCACCGTCGATGCGGACCTCGTAGGTCTGGGCATCAACGGTAATATTAGGTTGCAGGCTGTTGTGGATCATGTCGGCTTTTTTCACCGTCCGGCAGCCTGTCACTACGGCAGTTGCGCTGCGTAAATTGAGCCGTTGCGCCACGCCATTTTCTGCGGCGGCCTGCGAAAGGAACGTCAGGCGAGTGTGATGACGTGCGGCGCCGAGCGCCCCGAACATCGTGCGGTAATGCACGGGCTGCGGTGTTGGAATCGAGGCGTTGATGTCGCCCATCGGCGCGCAGACGATCATCCCGCCTTTCACGATCGTTGCGGGCTTTACACCGAAAAAGGCCGGAGACCAGAGCACCAGATCCGCCAGCTTGCCGGGTTCGATAGAACCCACTTCATGTGCAATGCCGTGAGTCAGCGCCGGGTTAATGGTGTACTTGGCGATATAACGTTTGACGCGCAGGTTATCGTTGTCTCCCGACTCTTCAGCCAGAGGACCGCGTTGTACCTTCATTCGGTGCGCCACCTGCCAGGTTCGCAGGATCACTTCGCCAACGCGCCCCATCGCCTGAGAATCGGACGAGGTCAGAGAAAACGCGCCGATATCATGCAGTACATCTTCGGCGGCGATGGTCTCCCGACGAATGCGCGATTCAGCAAACGCCACATCTTCGGCGATATCCGGGTCGAGATGGTGGCAGACCATCAGCATGTCGAGATGCTCGTCAATGGTGTTGACGGTATACGGTAACGTCGGATTGGTGGAAGAGGGGAGGATATTGGCGTGCGCGCAGGCGGTGATGATATCTGGCGCATGACCGCCGCCCGCGCCTTCAGTGTGAAAAGTATGAATCGTGCGATCGCCAATCGCTGCCAGCGTATCTTCGACAAAACCGGACTCGTTCAGCGTGTCGCTGTGCAGCGCCACCTGAATGTCCATCTCCTCAGCCACGGTCAGTGCGCAGTTGATAGCTGCGGGCGTTGCGCCCCAGTCTTCATGGATCTTTAGACCGATAGCTCCAGCGGTGATCTGCTCGCGAAGCGTGTCGGGATGAGATCCATTGCCTTTGCCAAGCAAACCGATATTCACCGGTAGTGTATCTGCCGCCTGTAGCATTCGGGCGATATACCACGGTCCTGGCGTACAGGTGGTGGCATTGGTGCCCGCGGCGGGGCCGGTACCTCCGCCGATCATCGTCGTCACGCCAGACACCAGCGCCTCTTCCGCCTGCTGGGGGCAGATCCAGTGAATGTGCGTATCCACCCCGCCAGGAGTGACGATCTTGCCTTCACCGGCGATCGCTTCAGTTCCGACGCCGACAGGGATCGTGACATTGGACTGAATATCCGGGTTACCGGCTTTGCCGATGGCGCAGATCCGACCATCTTTAATACCGATATCCGCTTTAACGATCCCCCAGTGATCGACGATCAGCGCATTGGTGATCACCAGATCCACACACGCGTCGGCGCGCATCTGACCTTGCCCCATACCGTCGCGGATCACTTTGCCGCCGCCGAACTTTACTTCTTCACCATAAGTGGTGAGATCGTTTTCCACTTCGATCCACAATTCGGTATCAGCCAGACGCACTTTATCGCCGGTTGTTGGGCCGAACATATCGGCATATGCCTGTCGGGCAATCTCACTCATCGCCTGCCTCCAGTGGCCCCATCACCTCACCGCGAAAGCCAAAAATGCGTTGCGCGCCGGCTACGCGCACCAGTTCGACCTCCCGCTTTTGCCCCGGCTCAAAACGCACTGCGGTGCCTGCAGGAATGTTCAGACGAAAACCGCGCGCAGCCTCGCGGGTAAAGTGCAGTGCCGGATTCACTTCGTAAAAGTGGTAGTGCGATCCAACCTGGATCGGGCGATCGCCATGATTCTCCACCACAACTGTGCAGGTTTCCCGTCCTTCGTTGATCGCGATCTTCCCTGCGGAGATCTTGTATTCGCCAGGAATCATCGTTGCTCCTTACACGATCGGATTGTGGACGGTGACCAGCTTTGATCCGTCCGGAAAGGTGGCTTCAACCTGAATATCCGGGATCATCTCCGGCACGCCCTCCATCACCTGTTCGCGCGTCAGGACATGGCGACCCTCATCCATCAGTGCGGCCACGCTTTTTCCGTCACGCGCGCCTTCCATAATGAATGCACTAATCAATGCCACAGATTCCGGGTAATTCAGTTGAAGCCCGCGGGCCAGGCGACGCTCTGCCACCAGTGCAGCGGTAAAGAGCAATAGCTTGTCTTTTTCTCGGGGAGTCAGTTCCATAGTGAGTCTCTTAGGTTTGCCAGATACGGGGTAGGTGGGGTGGTTTTTCCGTCAGCAGTGGGCGCAGAAAGTGCCAGATATCACGCATCACGCGCTGCGCGACGAGGTTGTCATCGGAGAGAAAACGGACCGTCAGCAGTGAGTCGACCAGCGTCGCTCCTGCATAACCGCCGAGAGGCGTCAGTCGTTCGCGCGTGCCGTCCAGCATGGCTTCCGTTGCCGGGTAGCACAGCAGGGTGCCGCACCACGGTTGATTTGCGATGGCTGACAGCTCGCCATGAGCCAGATGCAGTCGTTCAATCAGCAGCGGAACGCCGTCGCACCACACTTCAAGTCGGTTATGCAGTTCACCGTGGCTGAATCTCTCCTGCAGGACAGGCCGTCCGAGGCAAAGTAGATCCCAGGCCAGCAGACGGCTCTCTGACGTAAGATGAAATACCGAACGAATACTGGCATTTGCGCCGGGGAAGAGGATCGTATCCTGCGGTAGCCACTCCAGCGTGGCGTTGGGGGCCAGCGTAAAATCCTGACGCAACTGAGCCTGGGGGCCGCAGCTGCGATAAAACTTTCCCGCGCCAGGCATGGTGATGAGTACATGGCAGTTTGTTTCGAGAGCGACGGATATGTGTAACTCGTCACCGCCGACTATCCCACCTGGGGGATGGAGTAAATAAAGATGGCAGACGTCATCTTCTGGATAAAACGGACGCTGTACCGTCAGCGGACCCACATGGCGGGCTGAAAAAAGTACCGTCTTGTGCGCGGCACGGGTAAACCGCAGATCCAGTTTGGCCTGCCAGCCCCGAGTGAGAGTCTCTTGCGCAACCGTGTCCAGAGCGTTTCCCTTATCAGCATGAGGGTGTGTGCATGGCAAAAAGTATGCCTCAGCGCTCCGGCAAAACGGTCATATGAGAAGCTTATGGAAAAGAGGGGCAGCGGCCAGGCAGGCCCAATGAAGGCTGCCAGCCTGCGCTGACGATAAGCAGCGAATAGGATCACTCGGGATCTTTTTCGCTCTTTTTCTTTAGTTTGGTCCAGATCTTCGTTTCCTGACGACGCCACAGCCGCTGGATGTTGTCATGGTGGCGCAGCAAAATCAGGCACGATAGCAAGGAGACCGGAAGGGTAAACTGCGGTTTAAACCACCAAACATAAAACGGTGCGATCAGGGCGCTGACAATAGCGCCGAGCGACGAATAGCCACTCAGCAGCACGGTCAGCAACCAGGTGCCCGCCATAACACCCGTTAAGTCCCAACCAATCGGCGCTATCGCGCCAAATGCAGTAGCAACGCCTTTGCCACCTTTAAAACCAAAGAAGACCGGCCAGATATGCCCCAGACAGGCCGCGATCGCAATCAATCCCAACCAGAGAGGGCTGACGCCTAACGCGTATGCGCCCCAGACGGGTAACATGCCCTTGAGGACGTCGAAAACCAGTACCGCTACGGCCGCTCCCTTGCCACCGATTCTTAACACATTGGTCGCGCCCGGATTACCGGAACCGCTCTCACGCGGGTCGGGCAGTCCAGCGATGCGGCAGACCAGAATGGCGCTGGAAATTGAGCCGCAGAGGTACGCGAAGAGGATCATTCCAGGCGCGATTGCACTCATAAGCTGTTCCGTTTTGAAAATGTCGTGTTAAACGTTACTTCTGTGGATAATACGCATAATTCGCCGGAAGTGGTATCCGGGTTAGCCAAAAAGCGAGCAGGTCGTGATGGATATTGTATTTATAGAGCAACTTTCGGTCATCACCACTATCGGTGTTTACGACTGGGAACAGACCATTGAACAGAAACTGGTGTTCGATATCGAAATGGCGTGGGACAACCGAAAATCAGCCAAAAGCGATGATGTGGCGGATTGTCTAAGCTATGCAGACATTGCCGAAACGGTTGTCAATCACGTGGAAGGCAGTCGTTTTGCGCTGGTTGAACGGGTGGCGGAAGAGGTTGCCGATCTGCTGCTGGCGCGGTTTAATTCTCCGTGGGTGCGTATCAAACTCAGTAAACCCGGCGCTGTGGCGCGTGCGGCGAATGTTGGCGTAATCATTGAGCGTGGCAATAATCTGAAAGAAAATAATTAACTCTATAATTTTTAAACCAACTGGCTATAAATGGGTCTGAACGCAGGATCCATTTTTTGCTGCATAATTTTTTACATTTAGGGGTTTATTGATGAGCGATATGCACTCGCTGCTGGTAGCGGCAATTTTGGGTGTGGTCGAAGGATTAACGGAGTTTTTGCCCGTCTCCAGTACCGGGCACATGATTATCGTTGGTCATTTGTTGGGGTTTGAAGGCGATACCGCGAAGACGTTTGAAGTGGTGATCCAACTGGGTTCTATCCTGGCCGTCGTTGTAATGTTCTGGCGACGTTTATTCGGACTGATCGGCATTCACTTTGGCAAGCGACCACATGAAGGCACTGGAAAAGGGCGTCTGACGCTGGGGCATATTCTGTTGGGGATGATCCCTGCGGTGGTGCTGGGACTGGTATTCCACGACACCATTAAATCGCTGTTTAACCCGGTTAACGTGATGTATGCGCTGGTGGTCGGTGGTTTGCTGCTGATTGCGGCGGAATGCCTGAAGCCGAAAGAGCCGCGCGCGCCGGGTCTCGACGACATGACCTACCGTCAGGCATTTATGATCGGCTGTTTCCAGTGTCTGGCGCTGTGGCCGGGCTTTTCCCGCTCGGGTGCCACGATTTCCGGTGGTATGCTGATGGGCGTGAGCCGTTATGCGGCCTCTGAATTCTCCTTCCTGCTGGCCGTGCCGATGATGATGGGCGCCACTGCGCTGGATCTCTACAAAAGCTGGTCGTTCCTGACGCTTGCCGACATCCCGATGTTTGCCGTCGGCTTTGCTACCGCTTTTGTCGTCGCGCTGGTGGCGATCAAGACCTTCCTGCAGCTGATCAAACGCATCTCGTTCATTCCGTTTGCGATTTACCGTTTTATCGTGGCAGCGGCTGTTTACGTTGTGTTCTTCTGATTTCAGATTGCCGGATAAGGCGTTTACGCGACTATCCGGCAATTCCGGCAATTATTCTGGCTTTGGGCAGCGTAATGCTTTCCAGTCCGTCACAGCTTCAATACGGCGTCGGGTCAGCTCTTCTCGAATCGCCAGACCTTTGAATCCTGCTTCAACCACCTCTTTGGTCGGTACGGCCTGTGCCACCTGCCAGGCTTCTCGTAACCAGCGGCCTTGCGGATAGTCCGACGCTTCAAAGCCCGTACGCCCGCGAACATCCGCTTCGCTGGTCAGCGCGATTTGTTCCACCCGTTGCGGTTTTCGCCAGGCATCAATGGAATCGAACAGTTTAACGATCGTTTTTGGCTGCAAGATGGGGAAGGTATGAATCAGATCGTGGAACTCCGCCACCAGTTTGGCTAAATCGCGAATGTCATTGGGGACGCGTAAACGCTGGCATAACTGCTCCACCAGTTTAACGCCCGCCGGACCATGACCATGATGACGCGGCCAGAACTCTTTTGGCGTTAACCCTTTCCCCAGATCGTGACACAGCGTGGCGAAGCGCACATCGACTTGCGGACTGAGCATGGCGGCCATCGACAGCGTCATCAGCGTGTGGATCCCGGTATCAATTTCCGGATGCCATTTTGCCGGGGCGGGGACGCCAAACAGAGCGTCTATTTCGGGGAACAGTACGCGCAACGCGCCGCAGTCACGGAGAACCTGGAAGAAGACTTGCGGGTTACGGGTGGTCAGGGCATTTTCGGTCTCTTTCCACACCCTTTCCGGCGTGAGGTGTTCCAGCTCACCGGCAGCCGTCATCTCACGCATCAGCGTCATGGTTTCATCAGCAATACGGAAGCTGAGGTGAGCATAGCGGGCAGCAAAACGCGCCACGCGCAGGACGCGCAGCGGATCTTCGCTGAAAGCGGGAGAGACATGGCGCAGCAAGCGGTTGTCCAGATCGCGACGGCCGTGATACGGGTCGATGATCTGGCCGTCGTCGTCACGCGCAAGGGCGTTGATCGTCAGGTCGCGGCGCTGCAAATCGTCTTCCAGCGTCACGTCGGCGGCGGCATAACAGGTAAAACCGGTATAACCCGAACCCGATTTACGCTCGGTGCGCGCCAGCGCATATTCTTCACGTGTTTGCGGGTGAAGAAAGACGGGAAAATCGCGGCCTACCTGCTGGTAGCCCGCGTCAAGCATCTCCTGAGGCGTGGCGCCAACCACCACCCAATCTTTATCTTTAACCGGTAGCCCTAACAACGCGTCCCGAACAGCACCACCGACCAGATAAATCTTCACGCCACTTCCTCTCCTGAAAAACATCATCTCTCAATGATATGTCAGTGTGGTGGAGAAGGCGATTTAGTTCATCCAGCGGTCTTTGCGTTTACGACTTGGGATCATGTGCGGCAGGACGAGACCGAGCAGCAGACCGAGCCCCAGTACGCCGCCACCATACATAAACCACTGCATGATAATGGTGCGCTGTTTGTCATCAAGCTGCACGCTGGCGGCATCGACTTTCTTCTGCGCAACAATCAGCTCGTTTTTCAGCTTCTGGTTCTCTTCTTTTAACCCGTTAATCACGCTGTCGCTCTGCGACACTTTTTGCTGCATGTCGGACGTGCGCTGATTCCAGGTCGTATCAATATTGTTGAGCTTATCGGTCAGCGTTTTGACCTGGTTTTCCAGATCCGGTACGCGAATACGCAGGCTGGGGGTGCTGTTCAACTCTTTCATCGGGATCCAGGCAGTACGACCGGTACTGTCTTTCACCTGAGCGTAATTAGTATTGGCATCGGTTTGTAAGAGAGTCACTTCTTCGCCGGCGTTTATCGTACCCAGGAGGCGGTAGTTGTCCCCCGGACCGCTGCGGACCCAGGTGCTCAATTCGTCAGAAACATAGCGCTTTTCTTCAGCATGGGAGACGGCAGTGGCGCTAAGTGCAAGTAAAGTTAATCCAATCAGGCGTAATTTTGGCATCAGGCTGTCGTTATTGTCATAGAAAGTGGAACGATAGTAGTGGCATCAGTGTCTCTACGCAAAGTATTCGACATCAATCGGAATCTTCTGTGTCATCTATGCCACTGTTTCAAACTTTTACGCCCGTCAAATTGCTCGTTGTATGGCTATTTGGCGCAAAATACTATGTACTGACAAACAAGAACGCATTAAGTTCGCCGTCATTCTTCCCATATGTGACATAACCCATAAGTACAAGACCATGGCTCAGGAAATCGAATTAAAGTTTATCGTCAACCGCGAAGCGGTAGACGCACTGCGCGACCATCTGCACACGTTAGGCGGGGTGCATCATGCCCCCAGTCAATTGCTGAATATTTACTACGAAACATCAGATAATTGGCTGCGCAGTCACGATATGGGGCTGCGTATTCGGGGCGAGAACGGTCATTATGAAATGACCATGAAAATCGCGGGCCGGGTGACAGGGGGGCTGCACCAGCGTCCGGAATACAATGTATCGCTGACCGAACCGACGCTGGATCTCGCTAAACTCCCTCCCGAAGTCTGGCCAAACGGCGAAATGCCGGCCGATCTCGCTTCACAAGTGCAACCGCTGTTCCGCACTGATTTTTATCGTGAAAAATGGGTGGTTGAGGTTGAAGGCAGCCAGATTGAAATCGCGCTCGATCTGGGGGATGTGAAGGCGGGAGAGTTCGCTGAGCCTATCTGCGAACTGGAACTTGAGCTGCTCAAAGGCGATATGCGCAGCGTGCTGAAACTGGCAAATCAGCTGGTTTCCCAATCCGGATTACGCCAGGGCAGCCTGAGCAAAGCGGCCCGTGGTTACCACCTGGCGCAGGGAAACCCGCCGCGAGAAATCAACGCGACAGGAATTTTGAAGGTGCCAGCGAAAGCCAGCGTTGAGCAGGGGTTTGAGGCTGCGCTGGAGTTAGCACTGTCACAGTGGCAATACCATGAAGAGTTGTGGGTTCGCGGTGAGAAAAAGGCCAAAGCCGATGTTCTGGCGGCGATGGGGCTGGTTCGCCACACACTCATGCTGTTCGGCGGGATTGTTCCGCGTAAAGCAAGCGCTCACTTACGTGATTTGTTCACCCAGTCAGAAGCGACGATCGCCTCTGCGGTTTCAGCGGTGACGGCGGTTTACAGTACGCAAACAGCGATGGCTAAACTGGCGTTGACGGAATGGCTGGTGACCAAAGGCTGGCAGCCGTTCCTGGATGCCAAAGCGCAGGACAAAATTTCAGGTTCATTTAAGCGCTTTGCGGATACTCACCTCTCACGGCATGCCGCTGATCTGAAATCTGTGTTCGGTCGGCCGTTAGGCGATCAGTACAACGATCAGCTTCCGCGCCTGAACCGCAACATTGACAGCATCTTATTGCTGGCCGGTTATTACGACGCCAATGCGGCGCAGAGCTGGCTGGCGAACTGGCAGGGATTACGCTATGCGATTGTGACCCGCCAATTCATTGAAATTGAACATTTCCGCAACGAAGCCATTTCTCAGGAACCGTTCTGGCTGCACAGCGGAAAACGATAATCTGGCAAGGATACGTCTTTTATGAAGCCGCTCTCTTCCCCCTTACAGCAGTACTGGCAGACCGTTGTTGAGCACCTGCCAGCCGCAATCTTAGAGGCAACGCCGGGTGTTCAGGCGAAGTCAGTACTTACCTTCAGCGATTTTGTTCGGGACAGCGTTATTGCGCATCCCGAATGGCTTGCTGAGCTGGAAAGCGCGTCGCCGCAGGCCGATGAGTGGCAACATTATGCGGCCTGGTTGCAGGAGGCGCTGGCGCAGGTCGCTGACGAAGCGGCGCTGATGCGCGAGCTCCGGGTGTTTCGCCGTCGCATTATGGTGCGTATTGCCTGGGCGCAGGCGCTGCGGCTTGTGGAAGAAGAGAGTATTTTGCAGCAGTTAAGCCACCTGGCTGAAACGCTGATCATCGCTGCGCGGGACTGGCTGTACGCTGCCTGTTGCCGTGAGTGGGGAACCCCCTGCAATCAGAGCGGCGTCCCGCAGCCGCTGCTGATTTTAGGAATGGGGAAACTGGGTGGCGGCGAGCTGAATTTCTCCTCCGATATCGACCTGATTTTTGCCTGGCCGGAGCACGGTTCCACACAAGGTGGACGACGTGAGCTGGATAACGCGCAGTTCTTCACGCGGATGGGACAACGACTCATCAAGGTGCTGGACCAACCCACGCAGGATGGTTTTGTTTACCGTGTGGACATGCGTCTGCGTCCGTTTGGCGATAGCGGCCCGCTGGTGTTGAGTTTTGCTGCGCTGGAAGATTATTACCAGGAGCAGGGCCGTGACTGGGAACGCTATGCGATGGTTAAAGCGCGGATCATGGGCGATACCGATGGCGTTTATGTTGACGAATTGCGGGCCATGCTGCGGCCTTTCGTCTTCCGCCGCTATATCGACTTCAGCGTGATCCAGTCGCTGCGAAACATGAAGGGGATGATTGCCCGTGAAGTTCGTCGCCGGGGTCTGAAAGACAATATCAAACTCGGCGCGGGCGGCATTCGCGAAATCGAGTTTATTGTCCAGGTGTTCCAGCTCATTCGCGGCGGTCGCGAACCTTCACTGCAGTCACGTTCACTTTTACCCACGTTGAATGCGATTGCCGCGCTGCATCTGCTGTCTGAGAACGACGCGGAACAGTTGCGCATCGCTTATCTCTTTCTGCGCCGCCTGGAAAACCTGCTGCAAAGTATCAATGATGAGCAAACGCAGACGCTACCGGGGGATGAGCTGAATCGGGCGCGTCTGGCGTGGGGAATGGATGCGGATGACTGGTCGCAGCTCACCAACGAGCTGGACGGCCATATGGCGAATGTGCGCCGGGTGTTTAATGAGTTGATTGGCGATGACGAAACCGAGACGCAGGAAGAGTCGTTGTCTGAACAGTGGCGCGAACTGTGGCAGGATGCGCTACAGGAAGATGATTCCACGCCAGTCCTCGCTCATCTTACCGATGAAGGGCGGGGGCGCGTGTTAGCGCTGATTGCCGATTTTCGCAAAGAACTGGATAAACGCCCCATTGGCCCGCGTGGCCGTCAGGTCCTCGATCATCTGATGCCGCATTTGCTCAGCGACGTCTGCTCCCGTGAAGACGCTTCTGTACCGCTGTCGCGGATTACGCCGCTGCTGGTGGGCATTGTGACCCGCACCACGTACCTTGAATTACTGAGTGAATTCCCGGGTGCGCTAAAACATCTGATTTCGCTTTGTGCTGCCTCCCCGATGATCGCCAGCCAACTGGCGCGCTACCCACTGTTGCTCGACGAACTGCTCGACCCGAACACGCTGTATCAACCGACCGCGACAGACGCTTACCGTGATGAGCTGCGTCAGTATCTGCTGCGTGTGCCGGAAGATGACGAAGAGCAGCAACTGGAGGCGTTGCGGCAGTTTAAGCAAACCCAATTGCTGCGTATCGCGGCGGCGGATATTGCGGGCACGTTACCGGTGATGAAAGTCAGCGACCACTTGACCTGGCTGGCGGAAGCCATCATCGACGCTGTAGTGCAACAGGCGTGGACGCAAATGGTGGCGCGTTACGGTCAGCCGAAGCATCTGTGCGAGCGCCAGGGGCGAGGTTTTGCCGTGGTCGGTTACGGTAAGCTGGGCGGTTGGGAATTGGGATACAGTTCCGATCTGGATTTGATTTTCCTTCACGATTGTCCGATGGACGTGATGACCGACGGCGAGCGAGAAATTGACGGCAGACAGTTCTATCTGCGCTTGTCGCAGCGGATTATGCATCTGTTCAGCACCCGTACTTCTTCGGGTATTTTGTATGAGGTCGATGCGCGATTACGCCCGTCCGGCGCGGCGGGAATGTTAGTGACCTCAGCCGAAGCTTTCGCCGATTATCAGAAAAACGAAGCCTGGACGTGGGAGCATCAGGCGCTGGTGCGAGCGCGTGTGGTCTATGGCGACCCGCAACTGACTGCGCAGTTTGACGCCGTGCGGCGTACGATCATGACCCTCGTTCGCGATGGCAAAACGCTGCAAACCGATGTGCGTGAAATGCGTGAAAAGATGCGCGCGCATCTGGGGAATAAGCATCGCGATCGCTTTGATATCAAAGCTGACGAGGGCGGGATCACCGACATTGAGTTTATTACGCAATATCTGGTGCTGCGCTACGCGCATGAGAAACCGAAGCTGACGCGTTGGTCAGATAACGTGCGTATCCTGGAACTGTTGGCGCAAAACGACATTATGGAAGAACAGGAAGCACAGGCGTTGACGCTGGCCTACACCACGTTGCGTGACGAACTCCACCACCTGGCGTTGCAAGAGTTGCCGGGACACGTGGCGCAGACGTCTTTTAGCAAAGAGCGTGAACAGGTACGGGCTAGCTGGCAGAAGTGGCTGGTTGCCGAGTGAAGTGTGATATTATCGCGCGCAAATTTTGAATCTCTCAGGAGACAGGAATGAAAGTAACGCTGCCAGAGTTTGAACGTGCAGGAGTCATGGTTGTTGGTGACGTGATGCTGGATCGCTACTGGTACGGGCCAACCAGCCGTATTTCACCGGAAGCGCCAGTACCCGTTGTCAAAGTGGACACCATTGAGGAACGTCCAGGCGGCGCGGCTAACGTGGCGATGAACATTGCGTCCCTGGGGGCCAATTCACGTCTGGTCGGTTTAACCGGAATTGATGACGCCGCGCGCGCGCTCAGCAAAACGCTGGCCGATGTGAATGTGAAATGCGACTTTGTTTCTGTCCCGACGCATCCTACCATCACCAAGCTGCGCGTACTTTCACGCAACCAGCAACTGATTCGCCTGGATTTTGAAGAAGGCTTTGAGGGGGTTGATCCGCAACCGCTGCATGAGCGCATTAATCAGGCGCTGGGTTCGATTGGCGCCCTGGTACTCTCTGACTATGCAAAAGGCGCACTGGCCAGCGTTCAGCAGATGATCGCGCTGGCGCGTAAAGCGGGTGTACCGGTATTGATCGACCCGAAAGGCACCGATTTTGAACGCTACCGTGGTGCTACGCTGCTGACCCCGAATTTGTCTGAATTTGAAGCGGTGGCCGGTAAGTGTAAAAGCGAAGAAGAGATTGTCACTCGCGGCATGAAAGTGATTGCGGATTTCGATCTCTCTGCGCTGCTGGTGACACGTTCTGAGCAAGGTATGACGTTGTTGCAGCCGGGTAAAGCGCCGCTGCATATGCCGACGCAGGCGCAGGAAGTGTATGACGTCACCGGTGCCGGTGATACGGTGATTGGCGTGCTGGCGGCGACGCTGGCGTCAGGGAAATCGCTGGAAGAAGCCTGTTACTTCGCCAACGCGGCGGCTGGCGTGGTCGTTGGTAAGCTGGGGACATCCACCGTTTCACCCATTGAGCTGGAAAACGCTGTACGCGGTCGTGCCGATACGGGCTTTGGCGTGATGACTGAAAACGAGCTGAAACAGGCCGTTGCCAGCGCGCGTAAGCGTGGCGAGAAAGTGGTGATGACCAACGGCGTCTTCGATATCCTGCATGCCGGACACGTCTCTTATCTGGCGAATGCGCGCAAACTGGGCGACCGCCTGATTGTGGCGGTCAACAGTGATGCCTCCACTAAACGTCTTAAAGGCGAAACGCGCCCGGTAAATCCGCTCGAACAACGCATGATCGTATTGGGCGCGCTGGAATCCGTCGACTGGGTGGTCTCTTTTGAAGAAGATACCCCGCAGCGTCTGATTGCAGGCGTACTGCCGGATTTGCTGGTGAAAGGCGGCGATTACAAGCCGGAACAGATTGCGGGTAGTGAAGAGGTTTGGGCCAACGGTGGCGAAGTGTTGGTGCTGAACTTCGAAGACGGTTGTTCAACCACCAACATCATCAAAAAAATCCAGAAAGACAGTGACAAGTAATTGATCCGCCAGTAAGTTCAAACACCTTGTCAGGCCAGTGAGCCTCTACGCGATGCTGGCCTGATAAGCGTTCCGTTATCATTTACTCTTACCCCTTTACATTTCCTGGAAAATGTGTGACTTCCGGCAGGTGATTTGCGCACATAATGTATAAAGATGTTGCGACCAGAAGCGAATACTGGAATCAGAAAAAGCATATGGCCTTATCAGAAACTCGCTAACTGGAGGGTATGCTCATGAACAACCAAAATGTGTATTCGTTGAACAACTTCGATTTTCTGGCCCGTAGTTTTGCCAGAATGCAGGCTGAAGGTCGCCCTGTCGATATCCGTGCCGTTACCGGGAATATGGATGAGGAGCACCGTAGTTGGTTCTGCAAGCGTTACGCGCTTTACTGCCAACAGGCCACACGAGCAAAAAAATTAGAACTCGAACACTAAAAAAGAAACGGGCCCATCGGCCCGTTTTTTTACTCTTGTGTATCCACTGGCGGGATGGCGGTCGCAGGTTTGACGTCGGCAGGCGACTGGCGCATTTCCAGTTCACTGAGGCGCTGCTCAAGCAGTGCCAGCTTTTCACGGGTACGCAGTAACACCTGAGTCTGCACATCGAACTCTTCGCGGCTCACCAGATCGAGACGCGTCAGCTGTGATTGCAGCGTTTGACGGATTTTCTTCTCGACATCTTCCCCGAACTCCCGGATCCCTTTCGGCATCGACTCGTGAACCTGGCGAGCGATTTGCTCAATTTTTTTCGGGTCAATCATTGTGGTTTCCCTGAACTGGTAAGTGTTGAGGCACATTGTAGTGCGATCTGCGTGAGGCATAAACCAGAATTGTGTGACCTGTGGCTGAGTAAAGGCATTGATGAAGGTAATCAATAGCGTTATAGTTATCTCGCTTATTCTCAGGGCGGGGCGAAATTCCCCACCGGCGGTGAATCAACCTATGTTGAAAGCCCGCGAGCGCTTTGGGTGCAAACTCAAAGGTCAGCAGATCCGGTGTAATTCCGGAGCCGACGGTTAGAGTCCGGATGGGAGAGAGTAACGATCCAGCCGGGCATGGACCCGCTCACGTTATTTTTTTGCCGCATAGCGGTACTCCTAAGACTGCCCTGATTCTGGTAACCATAATTTTAGTGAGGTTTTTTTACCATGAATCAGACGCTACTTTCCTCTTTTGGTACGCCTTTTGACCGTGTCGAACACGCTCTGTCCGCGCTGCGTGAAGGACGCGGTGTGATGGTGCTTGACGACGAAGATCGTGAAAACGAAGGCGATATGATTTTCCCTGCCGAAACGATGACCGTTGAACAGATGGCGCTGACCATCCGTCATGGTAGCGGCATCGTTTGCCTGTGCATCACTGAAGATCGCCGCAAGCAACTCGAGCTGCCTATGATGGTGGAAAATAACACCAGCGCTTACGGCACGGGCTTTACGGTGACGATTGAAGCTGCTGAAGGCGTGACCACCGGTGTTTCTGCGGCCGACCGCATTACCACCGTGCGCGCAGCCATTGCCGACGGCGCCAAACCTTCTGACCTCAACCGTCCGGGGCACGTTTTCCCGCTGCGCGCTCAGGCTGGTGGGGTGTTGACTCGCGGTGGTCATACTGAAGCGACCATCGATCTGGTGACGCTGGCAGGTTTTAAACCTGCAGGTGTTCTGTGTGAACTGACCAACGATGACGGCACAATGGCTCGCGCGCCGGAGTGCATCAAGTTTGCTGGTGAACACAATATGGCCGTCGTTACCATCGAAGATTTGGTGGCTTACCGCCAGGCGCACGCGCGTATGGCCAGCTAACTTGCGTGCCACCCATTGGGTGGTAATTTGCGATGAAAGAAACCGAAGCCAGTTTACTGACTTCGGTTTTTGTTTTTATCGGTTCGAAAAAATAGATTGTTTATCCCAGATATTTTAATTTTGCAGACGGTCTGGTCTGTAATAAAAGCTCAATCTTTTTCTCTATGATCAAAATCATATTCTCAATTTCATACTGTGCCAGTATATGAATATACCTAAAGATAGGTATGTAAAATTTTAACGTTAAATGTTTGGCAATGTTAAATTTTAAGGGTAAAAGGATGTTTATCGCCTGGTATTGGATTGTATTAATTGTTCTTGTCGTCGTAGGTTATTTTTGCCATATGAAACGTTATTGCAGAGCGTTCAGGCAAGACAGGGACGCGCTGCTCGAGGCCCGCAACACGCTATTTCGCCGCACAGGTGAAGATGATCGTGTGGCCAGTGATCGGGAATAACTTTTATTCTCATATTTTCTTGATGGGAAAGCATGATGTTGTCCTGAATGATGAGGACAACATCTGCGGTTGCTTTACCCGATACCCATCGACTGAAGAATCACCAGACTGAGTCCCATCACCGACATTCCACACAGTACTCCGTAGCTGGGGTTATTATTAGGATCGATCTCTTTTGCCAGCGGCATTAATTCATCTACGGATAATGCCACCATAATTCCCGCTACCGCAGCCATAATCGATGCCATTACGACAGGCGAAATCAAACTGCCAAGAATTAACCAGGCTAATATGCCGCCGAGAATTTCCGCCATACCGGAAATTCCTGCCCAGAAAATAGCCGTGCGTTTCGAACCTGTTGCGGCATAAACCGGTCCGGCAACCGCTAAACCTTCGGGAATATTGTGTAAGGCGACCGCCAGAGCAATACCGAAGCCCAGTTCAAGATTGCTGCTGGCGGTAACAAACGTCGCGATCCCTTCCGGAAAGTTGTGTAGGCTGATGCCCAACGTCAATAAGATGGCGGTGCGCTTAATGGAGCCAGGAAGTGGTCGCGTTGTTTTCTGTACTAAATCTTGCGGGTGGGCGTGAGGAAGCAGGCGATCCAGTCCGAAATACCCCAGCAGTCCAGTAATAAACATACCGTAGCCTAAAAGGGGGGACATTCCTTCCGCTGCCAGCGCCGCCGGCAGCATTTCCATTAGTGAGATAAGTAGCATGATGCCTGCCGCGAATCCCAGCGAAAATGCCAGTACGCGATTCGAGGGTTTTTGTCCCAGCACGCCAAGAAAGGCGCCAATAAAAGTGGCGGCACCCGCCAATAAGGTCAGAATTAAAGGTACTGACATCGACAACTCCTTATGATTCTGCTGTCCGGGCCTGACCTTCAAAATAACTGATGATCTTCATCATGGTTATCTGAGTTCTTCATCTACCGAAAAAGCGTATTGTGAGGATATCAAAATGACCTCCCTGAGTAAGGATATCATCATGTCTTCAACGCGTATGCCAGCATTGTTTTTGGGTCACGGCAGCCCAATGAATGTTCTGGAAGATAACGTTTATACCCGCGCCTGGCAGCATCTGGGGGAGGCATTACCGCGTCCGAAAGCGATTGTGGTAGTGTCGGCACACTGGTTCACCCGCGGGACCGGCGTGACGGCAATGGAAGCCCCGAAAACCATCCATGATTTTGGTGGTTTTCCACAGGCGCTGTACGACACACACTATCCAGCACCCGGTTCGCCAGAGCTGGCACAACGACTGGTGGAACTGCTGTCTCCTGTTCCTGTTACGCTCGATAAAGAGGCCTGGGGCTTTGACCACGGCTCCTGGGGAGTGCTGATCAAGATGTATCCCGACGCGGATATCCCGATGGTGCAGTTAAGCATCGACAGCACAAAACCCGCCGCCTGGCACCTCGAAATGGGGCGTAAACTGGCGGCGCTGCGTGATGAGGGCATTATGCTGGTCGCTAGCGGTAACGTGGTGCATAACCTGCGCACGGCGCGCTGGCACGGCGAGAATACGCCGTATCCGTGGGCGATATCATTTAATGATTACGTGAAGGCGAATCTGACGTGGCAGGGACCTGTTGAGCAGCATCCGCTGGTCAACTATCTCGAGCATGAAGGGGGATCGTTGTCGAATCCAACGCCGGATCACTACCTGCCGCTGTTGTATGTGTTAGGCGCGTGGGATGGTAAGGAGTCAGTCTCGATACCGGTGGACGGTATTGAGATGGGCAGTCTGAGCATGCTGTCGGTACAGATTGGATAACCGTGTGAAAAGCCCGGCGGTGACACCGGGCTTGCCGTATTACTCAACAAAAATATGCGGGTAGAAACGGGAAAGATCCTGGGTGATCAACGCTCTGTCTTCACGAATGCCGATCCCGGCGGGTTGATCGTTAATCAACCAACTGCCGATCAACATGTAGCTGTCGCCAAATTTCGGCAACGGATGAAACTGCTGCACGATCATACCTTCTTCGCCGTACGGACCTTCCGCCGCTTCGATCGTTTTCCCGTTCTCAATGATCGAGACGTTGGCGCCTTCACGAGAAAAGATAGGCTTCACGACAAATTTTTCCATCTGCGGATGGTCATCTTCGGCAAAATAGGCTGGCAGCAGGTTCGGATGGTTCGGGAACATTTCCCACAGCAACGGTAACAGCGCTTTGTTGGAGATGATGCTTTTCCATGCCGGTTCCAGCCAGCGTACGCCAGCATCTTCCAGCTTGGTAGAGAACATTTCGCGCAGCATAAACTCCCACGGATAGAGTTTGAACAGGTTGGCGATAACCTGATCCTGTAAGTCCGTGAACTGACCTTTTTCACCGAGACCGATATCTTCGATGTGAAGGAATTCGGTGGCGATTTCGGCTTCGGCCGCACAATCCTGCAGATATTGAATAGTACCGCGATCTTCAACAGTGTCACGGCAGCAGGTTAAATGCAGCAGTTGAAAACCGTACTGTTCACGAAGCTCTGCAAAGCGCTCGATCAGCTTTTCTTGCAGGCTATTAAACTGATCGCTACCTTCCGGCAAGTTGCCTGCATTGAGCTGATCTTCCAGCCAGATCCACTGGAAAAATGCCGCTTCATACAGCGAGGTCGGCGTATCGGCGTTGTTCTCCAGCAGTTTGGGTTCGCCGATACCGTCCCATGCCAGATCCAGGCGGGAATAGAGCGAAGGCTGACGTGTCAGCCATGACTGACGAACAAATCCCCAGGTATGCTTCGGAATACGAAACTTCGTCATGAGTTCGTCGCTGGCGATGACCTTCTCAACCACCTTGAGACACATCTGGTGCAGCTCAGCGGTCACTTCTTCCAGTTTTTCAACCTGGGCGAGCGTCAGCTTGTAGTAGGCATCCTCACACCAGTAGGGCTCGCCGTACATGGTGTGAAAATTAAAACCGTATTCTGTGGCTTTGTCGCGCCAGTCCGGACGCTCAGTAATACTGACTCTTTCCATGAGTATCAACCACCCATCGAACGAGTAGTGGTGCCGCTGGTGCTACGCTGCATGGTGCTTTGTTTCGCTACCGATTCACCAAAACCACCGCGTGTAACGGTTGATGTGGTTGCCGGTTTAGGCGCCATCGCTGTCTTCGGTACGGTCATGGTGCGGCCTGGCTGCGCGGCGCCGTAGTTCTTGCCGCTGGCATCAGTATATTTACCGTAAGCAGGGCTGGCCGGGTTTTTCGAGCTAAACAGCGGTTGTTGCGCAAAGCCTGCGCCACCGCCCATCATGCGGCCCATCATGTATCCTGCCATCAATGGCATCCAGAAGCTGCCGCTGGATTGTTGTGCTTGCGCCTGATTCTCTGGCGCCATACCTGCCTGGGCAGGCGTTTGCTGGCACTGACCTTCACCGAATTCGGCGATGCAATCTTCTCGTGTGGCGTATTTGGGCGCGGTACGTTCTGCTTCTTTCACTGCATTGTTGAATGCAGTCGTACATTCCGCGCTTTTACCTGGGTTCGCAGCAGAACAGTCGTCAGCATTTTGATAAAGCGAAACCGTTTCATCGGCTTGTTCACAGCCAGCCAGCATAAAGACTGCGGTGACTGCCAGTGCGACCGGCGTTAAATGGCGAGCGCTCCAGCTTTTGCGGAACGAAGCGTGATGTATGGATTTTGTCCGTTTCATTTTCGTCTTCCAGGACCCAGTGGTGAATATGGCAAATAATGCTCAGGATAGAGGATGGCTGGTCGAAAATGAAGCGAGAAGAGGCGAGAATGCGGGGAAATCGCGGGATCTTTACGTTGCCTTACGTTCGACCAGCAATTTAGCGCCAGCCGGCGCCGTGCTTACCGGACCTACGGGTTTGTAGGACAGGTAAGCAGAGGCGCCATCGGCAATTTCATCAGTTACGGAATGGGTTGTTGCCGTTGCTGCTGGTCGGTTGTACTGACGCAGGCTGAGTTTCCGGGGCGGCGTTGTCGGCAGTATAGCCGTCAGCGCTGGCGTCCTGCTCTGCGTTTTCCGGTGCCACAATGTCTGGCGTAGTGGAAATCGGTTTGCCCAGCGTGTTGTTCAGAGCAACCAGGTCCTGCTCGTTCAGCGTACCGAGTGCAGACTTGATGTTCAGCTGGTTAATCAGATAGTTATAGCGTGCGCTGGAAAGCTGTTGTTTCGCGTTGTACAGCGTGGTGGTGGCATCCAACACATCCACGATGGTACGCGTACCGACGGAATAACCGGCTTCCATGGCATCTAATGAACTTTGCGCAGAGATAACGGCTTGTTTATACGCGTTAATGCTGCTGATAGAGGCATTGATGTTGTTGAAGGAGGAACGCACGGTCTGCACGACGCTACGGTGTGCGCTTTCCAGCTGTTCACTCGCGCCAACAAAGTTGTACTGCGCTTGTTTCACCTGAGAATTGACCTGTCCGCCCTGGTACAGCGGCAAGGAGAAGCTCAGACCAATTTTGTTCTGGCCCAGGTTACTGTCGTCATATTGAGAGGTGTTGGTTTTCGACCCGCTATACGAGGTATCGGAGATCCCCGTTGAGGCGTTTAAATCCAGCGTTGGCAAGTGGCCGTCCTGCGCCAGACGGATTTGCTCACGCGCCAGATCCTGGGTCAAGCGGGCTTGCAACAGCGTCAGGTTGCGGTTTTCTGCTTCTTTCAGCAGCGCATTGACGGCCTGCGGTTTGTTGGTTTTAAAACCATCAACATTCAGCGATGCCAGTTCCGGGTAGTAATTACCGGTGACCTGACGCAGCGTTTCAACCGCATTATCGAGGTTATTACGTGCGGTCACTTCGTCCGCTAACACGGTATCGTATTGTGAACGGGCGTTCTGCACGTCGGTGATCGCAACCAGACCCACGTTAAAGCGTTGCGTGGTTTGATCTAACTGACGGTAAATCGCCTGTTTCTGCGCTTCGGTAAAGGAGAGCGCATCAATGGCGCTCAGCACATTGAAGTAGGCCGTTGCGGTGTTCAGGATCAGCGTTTGCTGGTCTGTCTGAAAGGTGACGTCCTGAATACCGGCAGATTTTTCCTGCAATGTCAGCGCACGCCATTTCGACATATCGAACAGGGTCTGAGTCAATTGCAAAGAGGCGCTGGTTGCGTTGGAGTCGATACCATTGGCGTCACGGTAGCCGTTGCTATAGGTGTAATCGGCACCTAAACCCAGTTGCGGCAGTAAAGGACTACGCGCTTCGTTAATCTTTTCGAATGCAGCATCGCGATCGGCGGCGGATTTACGCAATTCCGGGTTGCTCAGGCGTGCTTGCTGATACACTTGCATCAGGTTCTCTGCCTGGCTCAAAGTGCTGAACCCCGACAGGCTCAGGCCGATAAGGATGGGGAGCAATTTCTTCATTTGCATTCCTTGTTGTGAAGCAGTATTTAGCGCTGATCAAATTGTAAAATAATTGATGATTCTAGCAGAATCCGCCACTGCGAAAAGTTGGCGTTATGTGCCATACGGCGTTAATTTGCACCAATTTATCACAAGCCAGGTGAAACAGTATTCAAACGGCCTTGAAATTCACATTCTAATCACTATTGGTAACCAGGACAGAACAATGCATAAACAAGACAGTTCGCCGATGACTTTCTCTAAAAACGATGTAGAAATTATTGCACGAGAAACGCTTTATCGCGGTTTTTTTTCGTTGGACCTTTATCGCTTTCGCCATCGTTTATTCAATGGAGAAATGAGTGGCGAGGTTCAACGTGAAATTTTTGAGCGCGGGCACGCCGCAGTCTTGCTACCCTTTGACCCTGAGCGCGATGAAGTTGTGCTGGTGGAACAGATCCGTATCGCGGCGTACGACACCAGTGAGAGTCCGTGGTTGCTGGAGATGGTTGCCGGTATGATTGAAGAGGGCGAAACCGCAGACGATGTCGCCCGCCGTGAGGCGATGGAAGAGGCTGGCCTTGATGTCAAACGGACGAAGCCGGTGATGAGTTATCTGGCAAGCCCTGGCGGCACCAGTGAGCGCCTGTCAATTTTAGTGGGTGAAGTGGATGCCACGACCGCAAGCGGGATTCATGGTCTGGCGGATGAAAACGAAGATATTCGTGTTCATGTGGTAAGTCGGGAGCAGGCATACCAGTGGGTGGAAGAGGGGAAAATCGACAACGCGGCGTCTGTCATCGCTTTGCAATGGCTGCAACTGCACTATCAAGAGTTAAAAAACGAGTGGAAAAAATGAAGCGTTACACACCTGACTTTCCTGAGATGATGCGCCTGTGCGAAACTAACTTTTCGCAATTGCGCCGCCTGTTGCCACGTAATGACGCACCCGGTGAAACAGTGAGCTATCAGGTGGCAAACGCACAATATCGGTTAACGATTGTGGAATCGACCCGATACACTACCCTGGTGGAGATTGAGCAGACTGCGCCTGCCATCACCTACTGGAGCCTGCCGTCGTTGACGGTGCGCCTGTATCATGATGCGATGGTGGCTGAAGTGTGTTCAACTCAGCAGATCTTTCGCTTCAAAGCGCGGTATGATTATCCAAATAAAAAGTTGCATCAACGCGACGAAAAGCATCAAATTAATCAGTTTTTAGCTGATTGGTTAAGGTACTGTTTAGCACATGGAGCGATGGCGATTCCGGTTTACTAGCGTCGTGAAACCTAAGGACACCATTTGGAAAGCCTGTTAACCCTTCCTTTGGCTGGTGAGGCCAGAGTCAGGATTTTACAAATTACAGACACTCACCTGTTTGCCGCAAAGCACGAAACACTACTGGGCGTGAACACCTGGGAAAGCTACCAGGCCGTACTGGATGCGATCCATGCGCAGCAGATTCAGTTCGATTTGATCGTGGCAACGGGCGATTTGGCTCAGGATCAAAGTTCTGCGGCCTATCAGCATTTCGCTGAAGGCATCGCAAGCTTTCGTGCGCCTTGCGTTTGGTTGCCAGGCAACCACGATTTTCAACCCGCGATGTACAGCGCGTTACAGGATGCGGGGATCTCTCCGGCTAAACGCGTCTGGATTGGCGAACAGTGGCAAATTTTGCTGCTGGACAGTCAGGTTTTTGGCGTTCCCCACGGCGAGTTAAGTGAGTTCCAGCTTGAATGGCTGGAGCGTAAACTCGCTGATGCTCCCGAGCGCCACACGCTGTTGCTTTTGCATCACCATCCGCTGCCTGCGGGATGCAGTTGGCTTGACCAGCACAGTCTGCGCAACGCCGCAGAACTGGATACCATACTGGTGAACTATCCTCGTGTTAAGTATTTGTTGTGCGGGCATATTCATCAGGAACAGGATCTGGAATGGAACGGCCGTCGCCTGATGGCGACCCCATCGACATGCGTTCAGTTTAAGCCACATTGCGCGAATTTCACGCTGGACACGATTGGTCCGGGCTGGCGTACGCTGGAGCTGTTTGCCGACGGTACGCTGAAAACGGAAGTCTGTCGTCTGCAGGGGACCCAGTTCCGACCTGATACCGCTTCAGAAGGCTACTGATGTCTACGCTTCTTTATCTCCACGGATTTAATAGTTCCCCCCGCTCGGCAAAGGCTTGCCTGCTTAAAAGCTGGTTGGCGGAGCACCATCCTCATGTTGAAATGGTGGTGCCGCAATTGCCGCCGTATCCTGCCGATGCGGCAGAGCTTCTGGAATCTATCGTGCTTGAACATGGCGGAGAATCGCTGGGCATCGTCGGTTCCTCGCTTGGCGGATATTACGCCACCTGGTTATCGCAATGTTTCATGTTACCGGCCGTGGTGGTGAACCCCGCAGTAAAACCCTTCGAACTGCTGGTCGACTACCTGGGTCAGAACGAGAACCCCTACACGGGGCAGCAATATGTGCTAGAGTCACGCCATATTTACGATCTTAAAGTCATGCAGATTGACCCGCTGGAAGCGCCGGATTTGATTTGGCTGCTGCAACAGACGGGGGATGAAGTGTTGGACTACCGCCAGGCGGTGGCGAATTACGCCTCCTGCCGTCAGACAGTGATCGAAGGTGGGAATCACGCATTCACGGGCTTCGAAGATTATTTCAACCAGATTGTCGATTTTCTTGGACTGCACAGTTTCTGACAATCAATTCGAATTGCTAATTTAAACCATGACGCAAACTTATAACGCTGATGCCATTGAGGTACTCACTGGGCTTGAGCCGGTACGCCGCCGCCCAGGGATGTACACCGATACGACCCGTCCCAACCATCTTGGGCAGGAAGTGATTGATAACAGTGTGGATGAAGCACTGGCGGGCCACGCAAAACGCGTGGATGTGATTTTACATGCCGATCAATCTCTGGAAGTCATTGACGATGGACGTGGCATGCCGGTGGATATTCACCCTGAAGAGGGCGTCCCGGCAGTCGAACTGATCCTTTGCCGGTTGCATGCTGGGGGCAAGTTCTCCAACAAAAACTACCAGTTCTCCGGCGGTCTGCACGGGGTGGGTATTTCGGTGGTGAACGCCTTATCGAAACGCGTTGAAGTGACGGTTCGCCGTGACGCCCAGGTCTATAACATCGCGTTTGAAAACGGTGATAAAGTGCAGGATCTGCAGGTCATTGGGACCTGTGGTAAACGCAATACCGGCACCAGCGTCCACTTCTGGCCGGACGAAAGTTTCTTCGACAGCCCGCGTTTTTCCGTGTCTCGTTTAACGCATGTGTTGAAAGCCAAAGCGGTTCTGTGCCCGGGTGTTGAAATCACCTTTAAAGATGAAGTTAACAATACCGAACAGCGCTGGTGCTATCAGGATGGTCTGAATGACTATCTGGCCGAAGCCGTTAATGGCCTGCCCACGCTTCCTGAAAAACCGTTTATCGGCAATTTTGAAGGTGAAACGGAAGCCATCGACTGGGCGCTGCTATGGCTGCCGGAAGGCGGCGAGTTGCTGACTGAAAGCTACGTTAACCTGATCCCTACCATGCAGGGCGGTACCCACGTCAACGGCTTACGCCAGGGGCTGCTGGACGCCATGCGCGAATTCTGTGAATACCGCAATATTTTGCCGCGTGGCGTGAAGTTGTCCGCCGAGGATATCTGGGATCGCTGCGCGTACGTGCTCTCCGTGAAGATGCAGGACCCGCAGTTTGCCGGGCAAACCAAAGAGCGCCTCTCTTCGCGTCAGTGCGCGGCCTTTGTTTCTGGCGTGGTGAAAGATGCCTTTAGCCTGTGGCTGAACCAGAACGTGCAGGCAGCGGAACTGCTGGCGGAAATGGCGATTTCCAGCGCTCAGCGCCGTTTGCGGGCGGCGAAGAAAGTGGTGCGTAAAAAACTGACCAGTGGTCCGGCGCTGCCAGGAAAACTGGCGGACTGCACTGCGCAGGATCTCAACCGTACCGAACTGTTTCTGGTGGAAGGGGACTCGGCGGGCGGTTCTGCAAAACAGGCGCGCGATCGTGAGTATCAGGCGATCATGCCGCTGAAAGGTAAGATCCTAAACACCTGGGAAGTCTCTTCTGATGAGGTTCTCGCTTCGCAGGAGGTTCATGATATTTCTGTGGCGATCGGCATTGATCCGGATAGCGATGATTTAAGCCAGCTGCGTTACGGCAAGATCTGTATCCTTGCGGATGCGGACTCTGATGGTTTGCACATTGCCACCTTGCTGTGCGCGCTGTTTGTGAAACACTTCCGTACGCTGGTAAAACATGGGCACGTCTACGTTGCGCTGCCGCCGTTATACCGCATCGACCTTGGCAAAGAGGTCTATTACGCGCTGACGGAAGAAGAAAAAGCCGGTGTTCTGGAGCAACTGAAGCGCAAGAAAGGCAAGCCGAACGTGCAGCGCTTTAAAGGTCTGGGCGAAATGAACCCGATGCAGCTGCGCGAAACCACGCTGGATCCGAACACCCGTCGTCTGGTGCAGCTCATCATTGATGACGAAGACGATCAACGTACTAATGCGATGATGGATATGCTGCTGGCTAAGAAGCGTTCTGAAGATCGCCGCAACTGGTTGCAGGAGAAAGGCGACCTGGCAGATCTCGAAGGGTAATCACACTTGTGTTTTAGTGCCGGATGGCGATGCGAAAGCGCGTTATCCGGCCTGCCGTTCGTGAATAACCGACTGACCGGATAAAGCGTTCATGCCGCTTTCAACACTATAATTTATGCGCCTTACGGTATTGTAATGGCGTCTCGCCGATACCTTTTTTAAACGCGCTGATAAAGTACGTCACGTCAGAAAATCCGACCCTGGTAGCAATTTCCCGCACGCTATCCTCACTGTGGAGCAACCTTTCACAGGCCTTTCGTAACCGCAGCGTATTCAGATAATCATGAATTTTCTCGCCCATTTCAGCGTGGAATTTTCGTGAAACGTAACTGCGCGATTTGCCTAACTCCTGCGCCAGCGCATCAAGCGTGAATTTGTGTTGATAGTTCTCATCCAGCCAGAACATCACGAGGCTTGCAATACCGTGGCGGTTGCCAGGTGCGCTGTCGTTATCTCCTGGCAGCATGGCAAACAGACCGATCAGCAGGCTGGCGATATTTTCGCTGTTCAGCGGTGGCTGATAACAGCCAAAGAGATGGACAACGTGCGCATGGCAGTGCGCCACATCCACCACCCACGCCTCACCTCCACGTCGGGACAGTTTCTGCAATCGTTGCTGGGTTTGCGGGAAATCGCGCAGGGTCTTTAATATCGCGTGATGGTCGAGATGAATAATGGTGCGGCGGTAAATCGCCACGGCCTGCTCATCCACCATCACTTTATGCAGGGTAAACGGCGGGAAGAAAAACAGCCGCCCGGGGCGCATGGTGTAGTGACGATTATCGACAATCGCTACGCCAAACCCCTCTTCAACATAGAGAATTTCCAGGCACTGATGCCAGTGGTGATAACGCACGGTATTGGCGAATAGTCGACTGAACGACACGGTGGCGTCGTTTAAGGCAATCAGCTCCAGATGCTCGGATTTTGGCGTGTCGCGCATAGTGCAATAAAACTCAATTTTTACCTCTCACATTGCATTTATAAACCACCTTTTTAAATTTTCTCAACTGTGAGTTTATTCATCTGTTGTCGCTGTGACATGGCTAACATTTCTACGCCGCCCTGATTCACTATTCTTTGCCGCAGTTGATTCTGAGGACGAGCGTATGTTGGCGGCAAATAAAGAAAAATCAAATCCGTTGTCTTCCCGTCGGGATGTCGTGGCCGCGTTAAACGCGATGCTGGGCGCGCTGGACAAACAATTCCCACAGGAGAGTTCCCATTTTTCTCTGGGCGATACCTGCGCGCACTACGCCACGGATATTGCGCAGATGGAGGGGCTTTCCCGCGCACTGTGGGGGCTGTTCCCGCTGATGGCGTCCGGTGACGCCGCGCCGTTTGGCGACAAATACATCACGGCTATCAAGTTGGGAACCGATCCGCAAAGCGCAGGCTACTGGGGCGAAACTGCGCCATACGACCAGCGTCTGGTGGAGATGGCTGCGTATGGCCTGGGGCTTTCGCTGTTGCAGGATAAGCTCACTGCCAGGTTTAGCGAACGCGAGTTACAGAACCTGCACGCGTGGTTGAATCAAATCACCGATGCGCAGATGCCGGACAGCAACTGGAACTATTTTGCCATTATGGTCCAGCTCGGTTTTAAACGCGCCGGAATGCCGTTTGACCAGAGCGCTATCGACCGCCGTTTCGCCATGATGGATGAATATTACCTGGGTGACGGCTGGTATTCCGACGGTCCTGGCCGCCCGAAAGATTATTACATCTCAATGGCGTTCCACTTCTACGGCCTGATTTACGCCACGCTCAGCGGTGACGAGGAGAGGTCTGCAGTGCTGCGTGATCGCGCGCGCCTGTTTGCCGATGATTTTATCTACATGTCCGCTACCGACGGTGCGTCGATCCCCTTTGGTCGCAGCCTGACCTATCGCTTTGCGATGGTGGCGTTCTGGAGCGCGGTAGCGTTTTCCGGGCTGGATGTGTTCACGCCAGGGATTGTGAAAGGCGTGATCCTGCGCCATCTGCGCTGGTGGCAGCAGCAGCCGATCTGCGATCGCGATGGCATCCTGACGCTCGGTTTTGCATATCCAAATCTGGTGATGTGCGAGGACTACAACTCGCCGGGATCACCGTACTGGGCGCTGAAAACGTATCTGATCCTCGCACTGAAAGAGGAGCATCCGTTCTGGCAAGCCGACGAACAGCCGTTACCGGAACGTGCTGAAAAACATCTGATCCCAAATGCGCAGCAAATCATCATCCATGCCGACGCGTCGCAGCACGCCACGCTGCTCACCGCAGGGCAACTGGAGCTGAATAATTTCGTCAACACTGACGCGAAATACACCAAATTTGCCTACTCCAGCCGCTTTGGTTTCACCATTGAGCGTGGGCGTTACGGTCTAAAACACGCTGCCTGCGACTCTATGCTGTTGCTCTCTGATGGCGATAACTACTTCCGTGGTCGCCGCGACTGTGAGGAAGTACGCGTCGATGAGAACTTCATTTTCTCGCGCTGGTTGCCGTGGCATGACGTGCAGATCGACACCTGGCTGGTGCCGTTCGGCGAGTGGCATCTGCGTCTGCATCGTATTGATAGTGCTCGTACTCTGCAAACGGTGGAAGGCGGTTTTGCGGTGATGAAAACCGAGCATCAGTTGCAGGAGAAAGGCTGTTATCTGAACGCGGAAAACGGCAGCAGCGTGATTATTGATTTGTCTCCCGCAATTGCCCGCGTACCGGACAGCGTCGTTACGCCGCCAAACAGCAGCATTATGTTTGCGCAGTGCGCCTCTATTCCGGTGCTCGCCACGGAAATCCCAGTCGGTGAAAGCTGGCTCTGTTGCGCCGTGACCGCCTCCGGAGAACGAAAGAATTACGCAGTGGCTCCACAGTTGCACATTAACCGTAACCAGGTCGTGATTCACGAACCGGGAAGCGAACGTCAATTGGCGTTCTTTATCTAATAACTCCGGATATCTCGGCGAGGGTGGTATGAAAAATACATCAACAAACAACAGAACTGAATATTACAAAATCAGTAGTTTTATTTTTCTCTATTTCTTTACCTGGTCGGCAAGTATTGGCCTGCTGGCTATCTGGCTCGGCCAAAAGGCGAATCTGAGCGGTTCGGTAATTGGTACCGTATTTGCGGTTAACGGCGTATTCTCCGTTATTCTGAAACCGATTTACGGCTATATTCTCGATAAAATTGGTATGAGCAAATACCTGCTCTATTTTGTGGTGGCGATGTCGGCGCTGATGGCACCGTTCTTTATTTACGTCTATCAGCCGCTATTAATGTCCAACACCATGCTCGGGATTATTCTCGGCGCACTCTATTTAAGCTTTGCCTGGTATGCGGGGGTGGCGGCGTGTGAATCCTATTCTGACCGTTTTAGCCGCCTGAACGGAATGGAGTTCGGCCAGATCAGAATGTGGGGATCGCTCGGCTGGGCGGTGGCGTCCTCGTTCTCCGGCCTGCTGTTTAACCTCTCTCCGGCATATAACTTCATTATGGGCAGCGTTGCGTCGGTCATCATGCTGATTGTCCTGCTGAGCCTAAAAGTGAACACTAACTCCGTTCACGCCGGGGAGGTGCTGACCAAAGAGAAAATTGCGCCGTCAGACGTTTATGCGCTGCTGCGTAATCGCAAATTTTGGGCCTTCTGCCTGTATGTGGCGGGCGTGGCGTGGATGATGTTTATCGCCGAACAGCAGTTCTCGCGCTATTTCGTCACCTTCTTCGATGACGTGCAGCAGGGCAATGCGGTCTTTGGCTATCTGGGCACGGTGCAGTCGGGGATGGAATTCCTGATGTACATGGTGATCCCGCTGTTTGTGAATTTTATTGGTGCCAAGCGTGGATTATTAATTGTTGGATTAGTGGTAGGTGCCAGACTGATTATTTCCGGCATGTGTGATTCACACTTGTTAATTTCGATTCTTAAACCGCTTTATGGTCTGGAAATCTGTCTGCTGCTGGTGTCGGTATTTAAATATATCGCCGAGCATTTCGATAAACGCGTTAACGCCACCATGTATTTATTAGGTTATCAGGCGATGTTGTATGTCGGAAACGTGGTGGTGTCATCACCTGCCGGATATATGTATGACCGCATTGGCTTTGAACAGACCTATATCATTATGGGCGTCACGGCGCTGACCTTTACCCTGATTTCTGCCTTTACGTTATCCGCCTGCCAGAGCAAATGGCGCGGGGCGCAGGCCATGAACGTTGCAGAACACCATCCATCACGCTAATTACAGCTTTAAAAGAAGGAACCGAAATATGTTAAGTCGTATCGTTGAGGAACGCCTGACCGATATCCCTGCGCCCGTTGATGCCCACGCATTTAACGATGAGTTATGTTCCGCGCGCGGTCATGTCCTCGAGCTGATTAGCCGTCATTTAACGGAGTTCGGTGAAAAATTCCCGGCGGAAACCTGCCAGGACGGTTATTACCCGTTAACCGAAAACGTCGAATGGACCACCAGCTTCTGGACTGGCCAACTCTGGCTGGCGTGGGAGATGAGCGGGGATGAAACATTCCGTACGATGGCGGAAAAACATGTTCGCTCGTTCGGCTTGCGCATCGCCGGGCGCAGCGACACCAATACCCATGATTTAGGTTTTCTGTACACCCTGTCTTGTGTGGCGGCCTGGCGTCTGACGGGCAATCATGAGGCGCGCGGTTTCTCTTTGCTTGCTGCTGAAGCCCTGCTCGAACGCTTCCACGAGAAGGCGAAGATCATCCAGGCGTGGGGGGATCTGGCCGATCCTGAACAGGCCGGACGGATGATTATCGACTGCAACATGAACCTGCCACTGCTCTACTGGGCAACGGAGCAGACCGGCGATCCGCGCTTTGCAGAAGCGGCTAAAGCGCACGTGATGCAGGCGGCGACGTTCCTGATTCGTGAGGATGCGTCCACCTTCCACACCTATTATATGGACGTGAAAACCGGTGCGCCGCGCTATGGCAATACGCAGCAGGGCTATGCGGACGACTCCTGCTGGTCGCGTGGGCAGGCGTGGGGAATTTACGGTTTCCTGCTGAGCTATATCTACACCGGCGACAAGACGATGATCGCCCTGTCGAAACGACTGGCGAACTACTTTCTGAACCGTCTGCCGGAAGATTATGTCTGTCACTGGGATCTGGCGCTGGTCGGAACTGACGCATTGCGTGATTCCTCCTCGGCGGCGATCGCGGTATGTGGATTGCTGGAGCTCGTGAAACACCTGCCGATCACCGATCCTGATCGTGAACGTTATCTGGCGTGGGCGAAAGGGATTATGTCATCGCTGACGAAACACTACCTGATGGGCAAAGACGAGAAGGGTAATGGTCTGCTGAAACACTCGGTTTACCATCTGGCGAGCAACAAGGGTGTGGATGAGTGTGCAAGCTGGGGAGATTATTTCTACGTTGAGGCGCTGATGCGGTTTACGCAGAGCTGGAAGCTGTACTGGTAATAAAAAGGCCCGGTGGTGCTTACCGGGCCTGGAGGTTAAGTTTTAGGGTTTTCAAGGCCGGGTAAACAGCGTGTCACCCGGCAATACCACTGCACTTAAATCCCCTGCTCCAGAATACGAATAGTCGTTTCCAGCACATCGCCTTTGACGGCTTCGCTCCAGGCTTTCATGTGAGGGGTTTGCAGATGCGCTTCAAGATGCGCCACGGTTTCCCACTGTTCGATCATCACGATTGAATCAGGGGCAGTGGTCTGGAAACTCACACCCGCGGCGTGATCGACCATCGGCGCATAGCCGTGGCAACCCTCTTCTTTCAATACGGTAGGGACAATTTTTGCGAACTGCTCCAGTACCGCCTGGCGGTGATGTTGACCTGGACGCGTACGGATTTCAGCAATGACTGTAAGCATGGTTAACTCCTTCTAATTCCAGGCTACCAGTTAACCAAAAATCTCGCTCAGATGCTTGCGATATTCTGCGATATAACGTGGGACGTCCGGCATTTTAATCACGTCATTGGCGATAAAGGTCGGCAGCGCTTCCATTCCAAGGAACTGATTCGCTTTGTGAAACGGCAGGTACACGCCATCAACGCCCACGCCGTGGAAGAACTGATCTTTATCCGTGAACGCCTCCATCGGCGCGTTCCAGGTCAGCGAGAGCATATATTTTTTGCCCTGAATCAAACCGCCTGAACCGTACTTCTTCGACGCGTCTGAACGGGTGCGTCCATCGCTGGCGTACAGGATGCCATGACCTTCAGTGAAGACGTCATCAATGTATTTTTTAACCGTCCACGGTGCGCCCATCCACCAGCCTGGCATCTGCCAGATGACCGCATCGGCCCAGACGAAGTTCTGTACTTCGGTATTGATGTCGTAATCACTTTCGGCACGGACGACTTTAACATCATGCCCGAGGTCGCGCAGGAGGCCATCCGCGACTTCGGTCAGGGTGTCATTCAACTGACCATTGGAATGTGCGAATTTTTTCGCGCCGTTGATAATCAGAATGTTGCTCATTATTTGTCCTCACAGGAATGCGTTTGAAGGCCATTTTACGCTGATGACCGACCTGGTAAAATTAGCAAAATGTGCAAAGTCTTTTGCTTAATTAGCAATAATCCTGCTTTACCACTTCACAGTGGCTTCAAATCCCCCCTGGGGGGCATGACTAAACGCCACCTCCATACCATGTAATGCGGCAATCCGGCGGACGATTGACAGACCCAGTCCGCTGCCGGTCACGCTCTGTCCCGGTGGGCGATAAAAACGTTCGCCGATGTGGGGCAGAATGTCGGGCGCCACACCGGGGCCATTATCGGTAACGGTAAAACAGCGCGCCTGTAAGGTCACGTTCACGATGCTGCCCTGCGGGCTGTAGCGAATGGCGTTATCCAGCAGATTTCGTACCAGCAAACTGAGCAGCAGAGGCTGCGCGGTTCGCATGACATGGTGTGCATTAATGTTCAGACGCACATCGATGTGTGCCTGCTGCGCCAGATGATAAATCTCCATCACGGCGGATTGCAGAACCTCCTCCAGAGAGAGTTCTGCCACATCCTGTAAATTGTCGAGCGAGTCGAGTCGTGAAAGAGTTAAGAGTTGATCAACCAGGCGCGTGGCGCGATCAATACCTGCATGCAATTGCGCAAGGGCTTTTTCCCGGGCTTTTGGATCGTCGTCAGAGAGTTGCGCCACTTCAGCCTGGACTTTCAGCGCCGTTAAAGGGCTGCGTAGTTCATGGGCCGCGTCTGAGGTGAAGCGTCGTTCACGCACCATCATTGAGTGTGTGCGGATAAATAACTGATTGAGGGCTTCAACCAACGGGCGTACTTCACTGGGGACGCCTTTAGGATCAAGCGGTTCCTCCGATTCCGGGGCGCGCAAACGCAGCGTTTGCGCCAGTTTCTTCAACGGTTTGAGTTCCCTACTGAGCAACACAATCAGGATCAGCAGCATCAGTGGGAGGGCGATAAGCCAGGGGGTGAGTTGCGCCGTGACGATCGCCAACGCCATATCTTCTCGGTATTCCCACTCTTGCCCTGCCACAATACGGTATTTACCGTCGGCGGAGGTTAACCAGATAAAACGCCATTTGTCGTTATCCCCTTTCAACCGGCCATCATCAAAGCCTTCCCGACGGTAGCTGTAGGGAATATCTCGTCCGTTATCGCCATCGTGCAGCACCATTCTGCCGTCGCTGGTGTATACCGCAAAGGCCAGAACATCGTCATCGACGTGGCCGTGTTTGAATTTTTTTGGCGTGCGCGCCATGCGGGCTGACGCGTTGATATCGTTAATATCCAGCGCGCTCAGGCGTTTGGCAAACAGCATCAGTTGCGTGTCAAACAGCTCATCAACGTTGTCGGTTGTTTTCTTCCACGCGACAAAGCTGGAAACCGCCCAGGTGAGGGATGCCAGGATCAGAAAGATCAGGGTTAACCTGACCCGCAGGCTGAGACGTTGCGTTAATTTCATGCGTCACCCAGGGTGTAGCCAATTCCATGTACGGTACGGATAAAGTCGCTGCCGAGTTTGCGGCGCAGATGATGGACATGTACTTCAACGGCATTGCTGGAGACGTCATCGTCCCAGCTATACAGTTTTTCTTCGATGAGTTTGCGCGGCAGAACTCGTCCGCTGTTGCGCATGAGCAGTTCCAGCAGCGCAAATTCTTTCGGTTTGAGCGGTAAAGGTTCACCCGCCAGCGTCGCCATCAGGCTACCGGGATTGAGCACCACCTGCCCATGACGTAGTTCGTTGCTGGCCTGGCCGTTGGCGCGGCGCACCAGCGCTTCCAGCCGGGCGGCGACTTCGATGAGCGCAAAGGGTTTGCAAAGATAGTCGTCTGCGCCGAGACGCAAACCTTCAACACGTTCCGCCAGCGCATCACGCGCCGTCAAAATCAATACCGGTTCACGTTTGCCGTTTTCACGCCATTCGCGCAGAATCTCCCGCCCGTCCATTCCCGGCAGCGTAAGATCGAGGATCACCGCATCATAAGGGGCGCTGTAGAGCGCTTCTTTACCCAGGCGACCTTCAGTAAACCAGTCGACGTTGAATCCCATTTTACCCAGACCCGCTTTGACGCCATCGCCAATTAACGTGTCATCTTCTACCAGTAAAATTCGCATGATATTCGTCCCTGCATTGAATCAGTCTGCTGTCAGTAAACCCTGTCGTCGCGGGCGATGTACAGAAATAATATCTCTTTTTTTGGCTTAAGAAGTTGTTAAGAATTAAGGTATTTAATGGATGTGAAACAACATGAAAGGGAGGAAGAATCATGAAGAAATTGGCTGCAATGATTGCCGTGATGGCATTGAGTTCTGCACCGGTCCTGGCTGCGCAACAGGGCGGATTTTCTGGTCCGACGGCGACGCAAAGTCAAAGCGGCGGGTTTGTTGGCCCGAACGGTAGCAGCACGACAGTCGAAAGTGCTAAATCGCTGCGTGATGATACCTGGGTAACGCTGCGCGGGAATATCGTTGAGCGTATTTCCGACGATTTATATCTGTTTAAAGATGCCACCGGCACCATGAATGTGGATATCGACCACAAACGCTGGAACGGGGTGACCGTGACGCCGCAGGACGTTGTGGAAATTCAGGGTGAGGTTGATAAAGACTGGAACTCTGTAGAGATCGATGTAAAACAGGTCACCAAAGTTACCAAATAATCCTCATCAGGGCCGCGTGTGCGGCTCTGATCATTGCTCAGTCGACTCCGCGACTTCCCATCGAACATCAACCTCGCCAACCGGATGGGGGAAAGCTGGCAGACTTTGTGACTCAACGCGTCAGATAGGGTAATATCTGCGGCAATATTGCCTGACAGAGAGTGGGTATTGTTCAGGCTAACCGTTGAGGAACCACGATTAATGAGCGATATGGCAGAGCGCCTTGCGCTGCATGAATTCACGGAAAACGCCTATCTGAATTATTCCATGTACGTCATCATGGACAGGGCGTTGCCGTTTATTGGTGACGGGCTGAAACCGGTTCAGCGTCGCATCGTGTATGCGATGTCGGAACTGGGACTGAACGCCAGCGCCAAATTTAAAAAATCCGCCCGTACCGTCGGCGACGTACTGGGTAAGTATCATCCTCATGGCGACAGCGCCTGCTACGAAGCTATGGTGCTGATGGCGCAGCCATTCTCTTACCGTTATCCGTTAGTTGACGGCCAGGGAAACTGGGGGGCGCCGGACGACCCGAAATCCTTCGCAGCAATGCGTTATACCGAATCTCGCCTGTCGAAGTACGCGGAGATTCTGCTGGGTGAACTGGGGCAGGGAACGTCAGACTGGGTGCCGAACTTTGATGGCACGATGCAGGAGCCGAAAATGCTGCCTGCGCGTCTGCCCAACATTCTGCTCAACGGCACTACCGGTATTGCGGTCGGGATGGCAACTGACATTCCTCCGCATAACCTGCGCGAAGTGGCGAAAGCGGCTATTACCCTGATTGAACAGCCGAAAACGACGCTGGATCAACTGCTGGATATCGTGCAGGGGCCGGACTACCCGACGGAAGCTGAGATCATTACCTCCCGTGCTGAAATCCGTAAGATTTACGAGAACGGGCGCGGTTCCGTGCGTATGCGTGCGGTATGGAATAAAGAAGACGGCGCGGTGGTGATTACCGCGCTGCCGCACCAGGTTTCCGGTGCGCGTGTCCTTGAGCAAATCGCCGCCCAGATGCGCAATAAAAAGCTGCCGATGGTGGACGATCTGCGTGACGAGTCGGATCACGAAAACCCAACGCGTCTGGTGATTGTTCCGCGCTCCAATCGGGTGGACATGGATCAGGTGATGAACCACCTGTTCGCCACCACGGATCTGGAAAAAAGCTATCGTATCAACCTGAACATGATCGGCCTGGACGGTCGTCCGGCAGTGAAAAACCTGCTGGAAATCCTGACCGAATGGCTGGCGTTCCGTCGTGACACCGTGCGCCGCCGCCTGAACTATCGTCTGGAGAAAGTCCTTAAGCGCCTGCACATCCTCGAAGGTTTGCTGGTGGCGTTTCTCAATATCGACGAAGTGATTGAGATCATCCGTCACGAGGATGAACCCAAACCCGCGTTGATGTCGCGCTTTGGCATCACTGAAACGCAGGCTGAAGCTATCCTCGAACTGAAACTGCGTCATCTTGCCAAACTGGAAGAGATGAAAATCCGCGGTGAGCAGGATGAGCTGGCGAAAGAACGTGACCAGTTGCAGGGCATTCTGGCTTCCGAGCGCAAAATGAGTAACCTGCTGAAGAAAGAACTGCAGGCTGACTCTGATGCCTATGGCGATGATCGTCGCTCTCCTTTGCAGGAGCGCGAAGAAGCTAAGGCGATGAGCGAGCATGACATGCTGCCGTCAGAGCCTGTGACTATTGTGCTCTCTCAAATGGGTTGGGTGCGTAGCGCCAAAGGTCACGATATTGACGCGCAAGGGCTGAACTATAAATCGGGTGATAGTTTTAAAGCCGCCGTGAAAGGCAAGAGTAACCAGCCCGTGGTATTCATCGACACGACCGGACGCAGCTATGCCATCGATCCGATTACGCTGCCGTCGGCACGTGGTCAGGGCGAACCGCTGACCGGTAAGCTTACGCTGCCGCCGGGGGCGACGGTGGATCATATGCTGATGGAAGGCGATGAGCAGAAACTGTTGATGGCGTCTGATGCAGGATACGGTTTTGTGTGTACCTTCAACGATCTGGTCGCGCGCAATCGTGCGGGTAAGGCACTGATTACGTTACCGGAAAATGCGCATGTGATGCCGCCGGTGGTGATTGAAGATGACACCGATATGCTGCTGGCAATAACGCATGCGGGCCGTATGTTGATGTTCCCGGTCAGCGATCTGCCGCAATTGTCGAAAGGCAAAGGGAATAAGATCATCAATATTCCTTCAGCGGAAGCAGCGAAAGGCGACGATGGCCTGGCGCAACTTTACGTTCTGCCGCCACAAAGCACGCTGACGATTCATGTCGGCAAGCGCAAAATTAAACTGCGTCCTGAAGAGCTGCAAAAAGTGACTGGTGAGCGTGGTCGCCGCGGTACGCTGATGCGCGGTCTGCAGCGTATCGATCGTATCGAGATTGACTCTCCTCGCCGCGCAAGCAGTGGCGATAGCGAAGAGTAATGGTCTCGTCTTATTCTCCCTCCTTTCATGGAGGGAGAATAAACGTTAAAAATTCCCGTGAAACCGTTGTTTATTCGTGCGTTGCGATTAACAATACGCTTTTCCAGAGAGCCGCTCTTAACAAAGCTCTAACCTGATAGCAGGTGACGTACAAAAGTAGGCTCTTAGGGCTTCAGAGGTTGTTATGCTATATATTTTTCGTCTCTTTATTACTGTTATTTACTGTGTTCTGGTCTGTATTTTTGGGTGTATTTACTGTCTCTTCAGTCCGCGAAATCCTAAGCACGTCGCGACGTTTGGTCGTATGTTTGGCCGCCTGGCCCCTCTGTATGGCTTGAAGGTGGAATGCCGTTTGCCTGCCGGTGTTGAAAACCATGGCAATGCCATTTATATCGCTAACCATCAGAATAATTACGACATGGTTACGGCAGCAAATATTGTGCAACCACCTACTGTTACCGTCGGTAAAAAAAGCCTGTTGTGGATACCGTTTTTCGGGCTGTTATATTGGTTAACCGGTAACTTATTGATTGACCGAGATAACCGGGCCAAAGCACACAGTACCATTGCGCAGGTGGTCCGCCATATTAAGAAACGCCGTATTTCCGTCTGGATGTTCCCGGAAGGCACGCGCAGCCGTGGGCGTGGTCTGCTACCGTTTAAGACGGGGGCGTTTCATGCCGCGATTGCAGCAGGCGTACCTATTATTCCCGTGTGCGTATCCAATACCTCAAATAAGATTAAACTTAACCGACTGAACAATGGTCTGGTGATCGTTGAGATGTTGCCGCCGATTGATATCAGCGCTTTTGGTAAAGATCAGGTTCGGGAGCTCGCGGCACATTGCCGTACATTGATGGAACAAAAAATCGAAGAGCTCGATAAAGAAGTTGCAGAACGGGAAGCGGCCGGCAAAGTGTGAGCCGGTTAGTGAGAGATTTGCGGAATACGATTTCCTGCGCATTATTTTAGCCAGTTTTACATGGAGCTTATATGTCACTCAGTCGGCGTCAGTTCATTCAGGCATCAGGGATCGCACTGTGTGCTGGTGCTGTTCCGCTGCGAGCACATGCTGCCGGACAGCAGCAACCGTTGCCTGTTCCGCCACTGTTAGAGTCCCGCCGTGGACAGCCATTATTTATGACATTACAGCGCGCGCACTGGTCCTTTACGCAAGGGACTCGCGCGCCGGTCTGGGGTATTAATGGCCGCTATTTGGGACCGACGATCCGCGTCTGGAAAGGGGATGACGTCAAGCTTATCTACAGTAACCGGCTGGCTGAAAACGTCTCGATGACCATCGCGGGTCTTCAGGTGCCTGGGCCGCTGATGGGCGGTCCGGCGCGCATGATGTCGCCGAATGCCGACTGGGCGCCGGTGTTGCCGATTCGCCAGAGCGCCGCCACCTTGTGGTATCACGCTAATACACCGAACCGAACCGCGCAACAGGTGTACAACGGCCTGGCCGGGATGTGGCTGGTCGAAGATGAAGTGAGCAAGTCGCTGCCGATCCCTAACCACTACGGTGTGGATGATTTCCCCATCATCATCCAGGACAAACGACTGGATAATTTTGGTGCGCCAGAGTACAGCGAACCGGGAAGCGGCGGTTTTGTCGGCGACACCTTGCTGGTTAACGGCGTACAAAGCCCGTATGTGGAAGTGTCTCGCGGCTGGGTGAGATTGCGTTTGCTAAACGCCTCCAACTCACGTCGCTATCTTTTGCAGATGAGCGACGGTCGCGCGCTGCATGTTATTTCGGGTGACCAGGGCTTTTTGCCTGCTCCCGTGTCGGTTAAACAACTGTCGCTGGCGCCAGGTGAACGTCGTGAGATCCTGGTCGATATGACCAACGGTGATGAGGTGTCGATTACCTGTGGCGAGGCGGCAAGCATTGTCGACCGGATCCGCGGGTTCTTTGAGCCTTCCAGTATTCTGGTATCAACGCTGGTGCTGACGTTACGCCCAACGGGGCTTCTGCCGCTGGTGACAGACAATCTGCCGATGCGCCTGTTGCCGACGGAAATCCTGAGCGGCGCGCCGATTCGCAGTCGGGATATCAGCCTGGGTGACGATCCGGGTATTAATGGGCAGTTGTGGGATGTCAATCGTGTTGATATTACCGCTCAGCAGGGTACCTGGGAGCGCTGGACCGTCCGCGCCGATCTGCCGCAGTCGTTCCACATTGAGGGTGTTACCTTCCTGATTCGCAACGTGAACGGCGCCATTCCTTTCCCGGAAGACAGGGGCTGGAAAGACACCGTGTGGGTGGATGGTCAGGTAGAACTGCTGGTTTATTATGGACAACCGTCCTGGGCGCATTTCCCGTTCTATTTTTCCAGCCAGACCCTGGAAATGGCGGACCGGGGTTCTATCGGGCAGTTACTGGTGAACCCGGCGCCATAATCCTCTTCTCGCCCGCGAGGGCGAGTAAGAATACCTTTCGATTTCTCATTCGTTCCGGCTTATAATCGCCGGCCTTTGATTATTTTTTTACCATTTTTGGAAGTGTTATGAGCGCAATATCCCTGATCCAGCCAGACAGAGACCTTTTCTCCTGGCCTCAGTACTGGGCAGCCTGTTTTGGTCCCGCACCTTTTTTGCCGATGTCACGCGACGAAATGGACCAACTTGGCTGGGATAGCTGCGACATTATTTTGGTTACCGGTGATGCGTATGTCGATCATCCGAGTTTTGGTATGGCGATTTGTGGTCGTATGCTGGAATCGCAAGGATTCCGCGTCGGCATCATTGCTCAGCCGGACTGGAACAGCAAAGACGACTTTATGCGTTTGGGCAAACCGAATCTGTTTTTCGGCGTTACCGCCGGCAACATGGACTCGATGATCAACCGCTATACCGCCGATCGCCGACTGCGCCATGATGATGCTTATACCCCGGATAACGTGGCGGGCAAACGCCCGGATCGCGCCACCCTGGTCTACACCCAGCGCTGTAGAGAAGCATGGAAAGATGTACCCGTGATCCTCGGCGGCATCGAAGCCAGTCTGCGCCGTACCGCGCACTACGACTACTGGTCGGATACCGTACGCCGCTCGGTGCTGGTGGATTCTAAAGCCGACATGCTGATGTTCGGCAACGGCGAGCGACCGCTGGTGGAAGTTGCGCACCGTCTGGCGATGGGCGAAACCATCGATCAGATCCGCGATGTACGTAACACTGCGATTATGGTTAAAGAAGCGCTGCCCGGCTGGAGCGGCGTGGATTCCACGCGTCTGGACACGCCGGGTAAAATCGATCCTATCCCGCATCCCTATGGCGAAGACTTGCCGTGCGCCGATAACAAACCGGTCGCGCCGAAAAAGCAGGAAGCAAAAGCGGTAACGGTACAGCCGCCGCGCCCGAAGCCGTGGGAGAAAACCTACGTGTTGTTGCCGTCCTTTGAGAAGGTGAAGGGCGACAAAGTATTGTATGCGCATGCTTCGCGTATTTTGCACCATGAAACCAACCCTGGCTGCGCGCGTGCGTTGATGCAAAAGCATGGCGATCGCTACATCTGGATCAACCCGCCCGCCATTCCGCTCTCGACTGAAGAGATGGACAGTGTTTTTGCTCTGCCGTATAAGCGTGTGCCGCACCCGGCGTATGGCGACAGCCGTATCCCGGCTTATGAAATGATCCGTTTTTCGATCAACATCATGCGCGGCTGCTTTGGCGGTTGTTCCTTCTGTTCGATCACAGAACATGAAGGGCGCATTATTCAGAGCCGCTCGGAAGATTCGATCATCAATGAGATCGAAGCGATTCGCGACACTGTTCCTGGTTTTACGGGGATCATTTCTGATCTCGGCGGCCCCACGGCGAACATGTACATGTTGCGCTGTAAGTCACCGCGCGCGGAGCAAACCTGTCGCCGCCTGTCGTGCGTTTATCCGGACATTTGCCCGCATATGGACACCAATCATGAGCCGACGATTAATCTTTATCGCCGCGCCCGCGATCTGAAGGGCATCAAGAAGATCCTGATCGCTTCCGGGGTACGTTATGACATCGCCGTTGAAGACCCGCGTTATATCAAAGAGCTGGCGACCCATCACGTCGGCGGCTACCTGAAAATTGCGCCGGAACATACCGAAGAAGGTCCATTGTCGAAGATGATGAAGCCGGGTATGGGCAGCTATGACCGCTTCAAGGAACTGTTTGATACCTATTCGAAACAGGCAGGTAAAGAGCAGTATCTGATCCCTTACTTCATCTCTGCGCACCCCGGTACGCGAGACGAGGATATGGTCAATCTGGCTCTGTGGCTGAAACAGCGTCGTTTCCGTCTTGATCAGGTACAGAACTTCTATCCGTCGCCGCTGGCGAACTCGACCACCATGTATTACACCGGGAAAAACCCGCTGGGTAAAATTGGGTATAAGAGTGAAGATGTGGTGGTGCCGAAAGGGGACAAACAGCGCCGCCTGCATAAAGCGCTGCTGCGTTACCACGATCCGGCGAACTGGCCGTTAATCCGTCAGGCGCTGGAAGAAATGGGTAAAAAGCATCTGATTGGCGGTCGTCGTGAGTGTCTGGTGCCGTCACCGACGCTGGAAGAGATGCGCGAAGCGCGTCGTCAGAACCGTAATACGCGTCCGGCGTTGACCAAGCACACGCCAGTGGCGCATCAGCGTCAGACACCGGCGAGCGCGAAGAAAGCTGCGTCAACGCCGTCGCGCAAACCGTCTGAAGGGGCGAAAAAACGCGCTAAACCTGCGGCAGGGCGCTAAACCCTGGAGCCCGGCAGCGCTAACGCTGACCGGGCTTTCGTTTAAAATACAATTGGCTGGCCGGAAAAGGGGCTTGCGCCGCCATCCGGCAAGCTTCATGGCCTTAGTACAGACCCAGCACTTTCCACCATGCCAGACCCACGGTCAAAAAGACCGCCTGATTAAACAAGCTGATGACAAAACCCGTTCGCCACCAGACACCTGTTGGAACATATCCTGCGCCAAACAGGATCGGACCGCGTGCGTGGGTGTACTGGGTGAGTGAACAATACAGGCTGCTGGTAAACGCCAACATCAACGCCATCGGCGCCGCCGGTATATTCAGGTGCAGGCCTACTCCCAGGAATACGGCATACAGGGCGGCGATCTGAGCGTTACCGCTGGCGAAGAAGTAATGGGTATAGAAATAGGCGGCATTCAGAATAAGCAGAACGATCACCCAACTGGTGCCCTGCATCGTGCTGCCGATACTGTCACCAATCAGATTACCAAACCAGCTGGTGAAACCTAATTTCTTCAACTGGTTTGCCATCATGAGCAATGCCGCAAACCAAATCAACGTATCCCATGCGCCTTTCTCGCTTTTAACATCTTCCCAACTGAGAACGCCGCTCAGCAGCAAAATGGAGAGGCCGACAAACGAGGCTGTTGTCGCATCTACCCCCAGCACATCACCAAAGATCCACAGCACCAGCAGAACGCCGACGGTTGCCAGCATCAACCATTCTCCCCGCGTCATGCTTCCCATTTCCGCCAGCTCTTTGCGTGCGATATTGGGGGCATCGGGTGTGTGTTTGATTTCTGGTCGGGTCAACCAGTAGACGAGAAGAGGGACGATCAGCAGCGAGACCAGGCAGGGCAGCAGCGCCGCCATAAACCAGCTTCCCCATGTCAATGTGACGCCGGCGTTTGCTGCCAGTTTCACCGCCAACAGGTTACCGGTGTAGCCCGTCATAAAGAGTGCGGCGGTCACATCATTCACGTTTCCGATACAGGTGATCAGAAAGGTGCCGATTTTACTGCGGGACTCATCATCGGGTCGTGAATTAAAGCTGCGCGCCAGTGAGTCGGCGATAGGGTAAATCACCCCGCCGCAGCGAGCAGTGTTACTTGGCATTGCCGGAGAGAGGATCAGATCGGCGCAGGCCAGGCCGTAGGCGAGCCCCAGCGTACGTTTGCCCAGCAGGCGGATCATCTGCAAGGCAATACGCCGACCCAGGCCGGTTTTGATAAACCCTCGGGCGATCATAAACGCCACGACAATCAGCCAGATCAGCGAACTGTTGAGTTCACTCAGCGCCGTGGTGATTGCGCCACTGGCGGTTTTATCCCCGGCGGCATAGACGAGCGCAAAAACGGTAATACCAATGAGGCCCACTGCGCCAATGGGCAGTACTTTTGCAACAATAGAGGCGATAGTGGCGACAAAGATAATGGCCGAGTGCCATGCGGGTGCCGTTAATCCGGTGGGAGGAGGGAGTTGCCACAGTCCGACGGTGATCAACATAATGATAATGAGCGGGAGCCATTTGACGCCCTGAGATTTGTTTTCCTTCACAATAAGCCACCTGTTAAATGTTGTTATCAGTTATGGTGCATATAATTTCCATTAGTAACCAAATGGTTAGCTAATATAATGCTGCGCCTGAGATGGCAGGAAAGATACATACAATCAGGTGGATATTGTTTCGGTGTATTGCAAAATGAAAATAGCCCGACAGAACGCCGGGCTTCAAAAAGGAAAGTGGATGCGTTAACCGCCGAATTGATCCGGGTCTGGTCCCAGACGTTTTCCTTGATCGAGTTTGGCAATTTCACTCAATTCATCTTTATCGAGACGGAAATCCCAGACGTTAAAGTTTTCCGCGATACGTGAAGGCGTGACGGATTTCGGGATCACCACCAGACCGCTGTCCAGATGCCAGCGAATCACAATTTGTGCCGGAGATTTGCCATATTTGTCCGCCAGGTCGCGAATAATGGGGCGATCAAATACTCCCTCGCCGCCCTGCGCCAGCGGGCTCCAGGATTCCGTCTGGATTTTGTGCGTGGCATTCCAGGAATGCAGTTGGCGCTGCTGCATCAAAGGGTGTAGTTCGATCTGGTTGATAACCGGTGCCAGGCCCGTTTCGTCGATCAAACGCTGGAGGTGATTGATCTGAAAGTTACATACGCCGATGCTTTTCACCAACCCCTGTTTTTTCAGGTTGATCATCCCTTTCCATGCTTCAACATAATGATCAATAGCAGGGACAGGCCAGTGCATCAGGTAGAGATCCACGTAGTCGAGCTGCAGTTTATCCAGGCTTTCCTGCAGTGCTTCATAAGGACGTTTCTGATCGTCATTCCACAATTTGGTGGTGATGAACAACTCTTCCCGGGCTATGCCCGCATTTTTTAACGCGTTGCCGACCCCTTCTTCATTCTTATACGCGGCAGCAGTGTCAAATGAGCGGTACCCCACTTCCAGCGCTTTATGAATGGCGGAGATCACTTCCTCATTGCTCGCCTTCCAGACACCCAGGCCCAGTTGCGGCATTACGTTGCCATCCTGAAGCTTGATAATGGTTGGTGTAGCCATGCGTTCCTCCTTCATATGAGCTCACCGGAGCATAGCCCCGGTGAGGTTGTGTGACTTAAGTCTGGACGAAATGCCCAAAAACGAAAGCCTGAAGCGAAAAAACCTTAGCGTGCCGCCTCATAAATACGGCGGCTGACGTCCAGCGTAATGTCCTGATGTTCACCGAGATTTGTACCGCCGTGCGCTTCGAGTTTTGCCAGCAACGCCGGGATTGAGCTGCCATCCAGACCATAATCTGAGAGGCGGGTCGGCACACCCAATTGCTCAAAGAAACCGCGAGTCGCGGCGATAGCGGCATCAATACGCTGGTCATCAGAACCTTCCGTAATGTTCCAGACACGCTCGGCATATTGCAGCAGTTTGGCGCGTTTAGTGTCGCGTTTTTCATTCCACAGCGCCGGTAGAACGATAGCCAGTGTTTGAGCATGATCGAGGCCGTGCATGGCGGTAAGCTCATGGCCCAACATATGGGTTGCCCAGTCCTGGGGAACACCTGCGCCAATCAGACCGTTCAACGCCTGCGTCGCCGCCCACATCACGTTGGCGCGGACATCATAGTTTTCAGGTTCCTGCAGCGCTTTCGGGCCATCTTCAACCAGCGTCAGCAGAATGCCTTCAGCGAAACGATCCTGAATTTTTCCATCGACCGGGTAAGTGACGTACTGTTCTACTGTGTGCACAAACGCATCGACGACGCCGTTGGCAACCTGACGCGGCGGCAGCGTGTAGGTGTAAACCGGATCCAGCACAGCAAAGACCGGCTGTACAAACGGCGTCATAAACGCCAGCTTATCACCGGTGGTTTTGCGCGAGATAACCGCGCCTGAGTTAGATTCGGAACCGGTCGCGGGCAGCGTCAGAACAGAACCCATCGGGACTGCGCTTTTCACGTCGTTGCCGCGGGTTTCCAGAATGTGCCACGGATCGACGCCCTCTGCGTAGTGAGCGGCGGCAGCGATAAATTTCGTACCGTCCAGGACGGATCCACCCCCCACAGCCAGCAGGAAAGTCACCTTCTCATCACGCACCATTTTGACGGCATTCATCAGCGTTTCATAAGACGGGTTTGGTTCAATCCCGCCAAATTCCAGTACATCAAGACCGCTGAGGGCGTTATGTACCTGGGCCAGCACGCCGGTCTTTTTCACGCTACCCCCACCGTAGGTGACTAACACGCGGGCGCCTTGCGGAATTTGCTGGCGCAGTTCGGTGATAGCGCCTTTACCAAACAGAATACGGGTTGGGGTATGCAGATTAAAATTGTTCATTGTTCGTTCCCTTATGTGGGTAGAAAAGAGGGCAGGTGGATGTCTGCCTGATGGTGAACATTGTGGTCTTCAGTGGCGTGCCTCTCAATGCTCATTTCTGCCAATGTCTTGCCTATTTCTCCAGAAGACTGGAGAAAATAGATAAAAATGCGCACTATGTAGAGGTGGTAAACCGATGACAAAATGGCGCGCGATGAACCGAGAAGAGACCTGTCTTCTGCTGACAGATAAAATTAAGCAGCTGAAAAGTAATGAGAAGAAGCTTAGTGAATTGCTTCCTGATGTCCGCTTGCTATACGGCACTGAACCTGGTCTGCGTACGCCGGTGATGTATGAACCTGGCATCATATTCCTCTTCTCCGGACATAAAATCGGTTATATCAATGAGCGCGTATTTCGCTACGACGCCAATGAATACCTGTTGCTGACAGTACCTTTACCCTTTGAATGTGAAACGTATGCGACGCCAGAACGCCCGCTGGCCGGTATTCGCCTGAATGTGGATATCCTGCAATTGCAGGAGTTGCTGATGGACATCGGAGAAGACGATCGCTTCCAGCCGTCGATGGCGGCGAGCGGAATTAACTCCGCTACGCTGTCAGACGAGATCCTTTGTGCTGCCGAGAGGCTGTTAGATGTTATGGAACGGCCACTGGATGCGCGGATTCTGGGGAAACAGATCATCCGTGAAATACTTTACCATGTGTTGACCGGGCCGCGCGGGGGCGCGCTGCTGGCGCTGGTGAGTCGCCAGACACACTTCAGTCTGATTAGCCGTGTGCTGAAGCGCATTGAAAATAAGTACACTGAAAACCTTAACGTTGAACAACTGGCAGCGGAGGCCAATATGAGCGTCTCCGCGTTCCACCATAATTTTAAATCGGTCACCAGCACCTCGCCGCTGCAATACCTGAAGTCCTACCGACTGCATAAAGCGCGGATGATGATGATTCATGACGGGATGAAAGCGAGTGCCGCTGCGATGCGGGTTGGCTACGAGAGTGCGTCGCAGTTCAGTCGGGAATTTAAACGTTATTTTGGCGTTACGCCGGGTGAGGATGCGGCGCGAATTCGGACTCTCCAGGGGAGTTAACTGACTTCCCGGCTGGCAACGCCGGGAAGAGGAAGGGCTCAGGCGTTGCAGTACTTTTTCTTGATGACAACAATCACCGTGCCGAGCAATCCTGCCGTCAGCAGGGCAACCGGCAGGATCATCAAAAACGTCATCACCTGATCTTCATGGCGTTTGACGAAGGGGATCATGCTGAGCGCATAGCCGAAACTGGTCACCACGCCAACCCACAGCAGACCACTCAGCCAGTTAAAAAACTGGAATCTGCGGTTAGAGAGTCCGGAAATTCCCGCCATCGTGGGTAACAGAGTGCGAACAAATGCCAAAAAGCGCCCAACGAGCAGAGCCAGAAGACCGTGCCGGTCGAACATGCAGGTTGCGCGTTGATGGTACTTGGACGGTAGTTGCGCCAGCCAGCCTTTCACTGTTTGCGTATTTCCCAGCCATCGACCCTGAATATAGCTGAGCCAACATCCCAGACTTGCCGCTGCGGTTAATATCGCCACGGTGGGTACAAAGTCCATCACACCTTGTGCAATCAGCGCTCCTGCCAGTATCAGCAGGCTGTCTCCCGGTAAAAAGGATGCTGGCAACAGACCGTTTTCTAAAAACAGTGTGGCAAACATCACAAAGTAGACAACGCTAACAACATGTGGATCCGCCAGCGCAGCAAAATCGTGTTGCCAGAGCGCAGCGATAATATCTTGAATGACAGCCATGGACTTTCCTGTGGAACCGCGTGTAAGTGCCTATTGTACTCCCGAATTGCCCGGGACGCTTTGATCCCGGACGCAACAAACACAGACTTTTCTGCTGGAAGTGTCTGCAATTATGTCCATTGGCGGCAACTTTACACGATCCGGGCAAATCCTGCGGCTAAATCCTCAATAAGATCGTCAACATTTTCTAAACCAATATGTAAACGAATCAGTGTTCCGCTGAAATCCACTACACCTTCCGGGCGAATGGCGGCCATGTGCTCAGGTTGATTCGCCAGAATCAAGGATTCAAATCCCCCCCACGAGTAAGCCATGCTGAACAGGCTGAAGTTGTCGAGGTAGGCTGACATCTCGTCATTACTGAGTTTTTTGTTCAGGACAAATGAGAACAAACCGCTGCTGCCGGTAAAATCGCGCTTCCAGAATTCATGGCCCTTGCTGCCGGGGAGCGCAGGGTGGTTGACGCGCGCCACTTGCGGATGATTTGCCAGCCATTCAGCTACTTTCAGGCTGCTTTCATGATGCTGGCGCAGGCGCACGCCCAATGTACGTAAACCGCGGCTGGTCATGTACGCCGTGTCGGCATCCAGCATTTGTCCCATCAGATAGGCGTTCTCACGCAGTTGCTCCCAACAGCGCGCGTTGGAAACCGCGGTTCCGACCATCGCATCAGAGTGACCGATCAGGTATTTTGTCCCCGCCTGAATCGAGATATCGATTCCAAAATCCAGCGCTTTAAAGAGCACCCCGGCGGCCCAGGTGTTGTCAATAATGATAATTGCATCAGGCGCAACCCGTCTGACTGCTTCAACAATCGCTGGGATGTCATGGACTTCCATTGTGATGGAGCCCGGCGATTCCAGGAAAACGATTCGGGTGTTGGGCTGAATGTGTTTTATGATATCGGCGCCGACCATAGGGTCGAACCAACCGGTGGTCACACCGAGTTTGGCGAGAATTTTGGTGCAGAAATCCTGGCTTGGCTCATAGGCTGTGTTGGTCATCAGCACGTGATCGCCTTGCTCGACGAAAGCTAAAATGGTGTTGGCGACGGCTGCCGCACCACAGGGGAACAGGGCGCATCCAACACCGCCCTCCAGTTCGCACATCGCTTCCTGGAGAGAGAAATGGGTCAACGTTCCGCGACGGCCATAGAAAAGCTCGCCGTTGGCGCGGTTACGGGTAGCGTGTTTTTTCGCTTCGACTGTCTCGAATACCAGTGAAGAAGCGCGTTGAATCACGCTGTTTACCGATCCCAGGGTGTACTTTTTACTGCGTCCTGCATTCACAAATTGAGTATCAAGGTGTTTTTTTGTCATGTCGCACGACCTGTTTTTTATACGTCTGGATGTCTAAACTAACATGAATGCGGCACCGCGCATCCAGAGGAATTTCGATAAAGCAGAAAATTTTATCAAAATATCCTCTCGTGGCTTTTTTACTGCGTAAGCGCAAGGAAAAGAAACCAAAGGTGCGGCAATATGTAAATAGTAATGAGAACGACTATCAATTCGACGTCGTTTTGATATTATTGCGCTCAGATTTTGTGATTTGCGTCCTGGAGATACAGAGTGGGTAATAATTTGATGCAGACGGATCTTTCCGTCTGGGGTATGTATCAGCACGCCGACATTGTAGTTAAGTGTGTGATGATTGGTCTGATTCTGGCGTCAGTGGTCACCTGGGCTATCTTCTTCAGCAAAAGCGTTGAGCATTTCACGCAGAAGCGCCGACTCAAGCGTGAGCAGGAGCAACTGGCTGAAGCCCGTTCTTTGGATCAGGCAAGCGATATCGCTTCTGAATTTGACGAAAAAAGTTTTAGCGCGATGTTGATTAACGAAGCGCAAAACGAACTGGAACTGTCGGAAGGCAGCGAAGATAACGAAGGTATTAAAGAGCGTACAGGGTTCCGTCTGGAACGCCGCGTCGCAGCCGTGGGTCGTCATATGGGACGGGGTAACGGTTATCTGGCGACTATCGGTGCGATCTCTCCTTTTGTGGGTCTGTTCGGTACGGTATGGGGCATCATGAACAGCTTCATCGGTATCGCACAAACGCAAACCACTAACCTTGCCGTTGTGGCTCCGGGTATCGCAGAAGCACTGCTGGCGACGGCGATTGGTCTGGTGGCGGCCATTCCTGCCGTGGTTATCTACAACGTTTTTGCCCGCCAGATTGGCAGCTATAAAGCGATGCTGGGCGACGTGGCGGCACAGGTGTTGTTGCTGCAAAGCCGTGACCTGGATTTGAACGCGAGTGTCTCCGCTCAGCCGGTGCGTACCGCGCAGAAATTACGTGTAGGATAATGTTTCATGGCAATGCGTCTTAACGAAAACCTGGACGATAATGGTGAAATGCATGAAATCAACGTGACGCCGTTTATCGACGTTATGCTGGTTTTGCTGATCATCTTTATGGTGGCTGCGCCTCTGGCGACGGTGGATGTGAAGGTGAATTTGCCTGCTTCCTCCAGTGTGCCGCAACCCCGTCCGGAAAAACCGATTTACCTGTCTGTGAAGGCCGATAACTCCATGTTCATCGGCAACGATCAGGTCACGGATGAAACCATGATCAACGCGCTTAATACGCTGACCGAAGGAAAGAAAGACACCACGATCTTCTTTCGCGCAGACAAGACGGTTGATTACGAAACCATGATGAAGGTAATGGACTCGCTGCATCAGGCGGGTTACCTGAAAATTGGTTTGGTTGGTGAAGAGGTCGCAAAAGCGAAGTAATCGTTTTGCCGGACGGTGCTTAGGCCTGTCCGGCCTGATTTCTGCGACTCGTTGGCCGGCCTGGTGTCGTTGCCTGGCACAACTCTACGCAACATCTGTCCTTGAAAACATCCCCCGCACATTTTCTCTTTTCGTGTTTACTGTCGATTCTCATCCAGCGCCACTGTCGTGATATTGGCTGTCCGGTAATTGCCATCGGAAAGTTTACGGGTCAGACGTAATGTGGCGGTTTCCCGCGCCAGCAAGTGCTGCCAGCTGCTTTCCAGGCGAGCCATGATTTTGGCATGCAGTTCCGGGCGTTGTTCTGTGAGGGTGTTGATGATCGCGCCGTAAATCTCTTCCTTTACCTGCAGGGCATAGATTTCACGGCGGTTTTGCCATTTTAACCTCACAAGCTCTGCGGGAATTGATACCATCTCTTGCGCGACGCTTTCAAGGATGGCATTTTTATTGGCAATTAACGCGTCAAGATTTTGCTTTAAGATAAATTCATCACTTTTATCGCTATCTAAAGCTAAATAAACATTATTATCCTCAACGTCTTTCATTTTAATCATCTTCCAGAGAATAAAAAATGGGGGTGTTTTTCTCACCGGTAATTAAATTAAGCCAAATTTTATTACCATCGTCGTTTATCTTTGCAGTTGTTTCTGCCAGTATTTTGCTAACGGTTTGCGCATCAATATCACCTTCGGCCTGCAGTGTATTTATGAGGCGGGCAAACGTTTCAATTTTGGCAACACGATACAATCGATCTTTTAAATGACGGTCGCGCTCTTCAAGTAGCATATTCCTGGACTGGCCAGTGGCAGTGGCGCTAATTAAAATATCTGATTCATAATCGCTGAGTGTTTTCTTTCCCTGAGCTAAATTTTCACTCTTTGCAGCGGTGCTGGGGTCTGCGGGGGAAGGCGATAGATGAAAGCGAGACGGAACAAGATGCTCAGGAAGCATTCTGTAATATCCTTTCCTGTCAATAGTATAACGAGTGTGTTTATAAGGTAGGTTTCATTGACAATAACATGGTGTAATTTTAAAATCAAAAAAAATGGAGTCAATAAATGAACAGTATTTTTTATTCTGTTATTACCCTGCTATTGCTTACCTTTGGTGTACTTGTCCTGATGCGAGGACTTAATAAAAATTATTCTGAAGCGAAAGCCAGCGTAAGTCATCAACAAGAACCGATGACGAAAGAAGAGGGCGAAGATCATTTTTCATCGCTCATGAACACTATTACACCGGTATGGTACTGGCGAGTTAATCATGAATATATCGATTTTCTTCACGCCACGATAAAACGGATGACGGTGGCTGAATTGAATGGAACGCCAGGTTTGTTTGACGCGCAAAGACGTTGTAGTGATCTTAATTCTGCGGTGTACAAATACTATGACAATATTAAAAAACGTTGTCTGAATGGAGAAAAGGTCTCGCACTCTGATCTTGATGTACTCAATTTGCGGCAATGTTTCCAGGAGTTCAGCCTGGAGGCTTATCCCTCCCTGGTCGCGCTGGTGTGGCCAGAATATCAGCGCTCACCCATAAAACCGGATAACGTTTGAGCGCTGTGATTCTGATGCTTCAGGAATGGTCGGAAGCGGGTTTTCACTCACTGGCCGGGTAAGGCGAAAGGGCCGCCCGGCGCAATGTCTTTACTTATCTGATGATGCTTGCCACAGATTCAGTTTGCCATCTGCAACATGCTTATCAATCTGCGTCAGTTCTTCAGCAGTGAACGTCAGGTTATTCAGCGCTTGAACGTTCTCTTCCAGTTGTTCAGGGCGACTGGCGCCAATCAACACGGATGTGACGCGGGGATCCTTCAGCAGCCAGCTTAATGCCATTTGCGCCATCGACTGTCCGCGCTGTTGCGCCATCTCGTTGAGCAAACGCAGGCTGGAAATATTCTCTTCGGTGAGCATGTTCTCCGTCAGACCGCGGGCCTTTTTCCCTTCACGCTGCATGCGGGAACCTTCCGGAATACCGTTCAGGTATTTTCCTGTGAGCAGCCCCTGGGCGAGCGGTGTAAAGGCGATGCAACCTGTTCCGTTGGCTTCCAGCGTATTTAACAGACCGCTTTTATCAACCCAGCGGTTTAACAGGTTGTAGGAGGGTTGATGGATCAGCAGCGGGATCTTCCATTCACGCAGCAGGTCAGCCATCTGTTGCGTACGTTCGGGAGAGTATGAGGAAATGCCGACATAAAGCGCTTTCCCGCTTTGCACCGCCTGAGCCAGCGCAGAAGCCGTCTCTTCCATCGGCGTATTTTCGTCGACCCGGTGCGAATAGAAGATATCGACGTAATTCAGCCCCATACGTTGCAGGCTCTGATCGAGGCTCGCCAGCAGGTATTTACGTGAACCACCAGCGCCATAAGGACCCGGCCACATGTCGTATCCGGCTTTGGTGGAGACGATCAGTTCATCGCGATGGTTCGCAAAATCGCGGCGTAACAGGCGGCCAAAATTCTCCTCCGCACTGCCCGGAGGCGGTCCATAGTTATTGGCCAAATCAAAATGGGTGATACCTAAATCAAATGCCTTACGCAGCAGGGCTTGCTGTGAATCCAGCGCGTGAACGTGACCGAAACTGTGCCACAAGCCCAGTGACAGCGCAGGCAAACGCAAACCGCTTCTCCCGCAATAGCGATACAGCATGTGCTCATAACGTTCAGGGTTAGCTAACCAGGTCATGCAATCTCCTTAGAGCTGTTGGATTTCAAAACAACGTTTCTATTCTAGCGACTGCGTCAGGTCTGTCCCGTTCGCCAGGTCACATTGAGATGAAATATTGGGCAAAAATACGCCGCTATGCTTTGCTTAACAAAACATCCGTGCCGGAGTGAGGTTATGCCAAGACTAACAGCCAAAGATTTCCCGCAAGAACTGCTCGATTACTACGATTACTATGCGCATGGAAAGATCTCTAAACGTGAGTTTCTCAAACTTGCTGCGAAGTACGCGGTGGGGGGCATGACGGCGCTTGCGCTGTTTAACCTGCTGAAACCGAATTATGCGCTGGCAACGCAGGTGGAATTTACCGACCCGGATATTGTGCCGGAATACATTACCTATCCGTCACCGAACGGGCATGGTGATGTGCGCGGCTATCTGGTCAGGCCCGCAAAGGCTGAAGGTAAAACACCCGCTGTGGTGGTCGTTCACGAGAATCGTGGACTGAATCCCTATATCGAAGATGTGGCGCGGCGAGTGGCAAAGGCGGGTTACATTGCGCTGGCGCCAGATGGCCTGAGTTCTGTCGGCGGTTACCCGGGCAACGATGACAAAGGCCGGGAACTGCAACAACAGGTCGACCCCACAAAATTAATGAATGATTTTTTCGCCGCCATTGAGTTTATGCAGCGCCATCCCGCAGCGACGGGCAAGGTCGGTATCACCGGTTTTTGCTATGGTGGCGGGGTATCGAACGCGGCGGCGGTCGCGTATCCGGAGTTGGCCTGCGCTGTTCCTTTTTATGGACGCCAGGTTCCGGCATCAGACGTCCCTAAAATCAACGCCCCCTTGTTATTACACTATGCCGCTCTGGATACGCGGATAAATGAAGGCTGGCCCGCTTATGAAACAGCGCTTAAAGCAAATAATAACGTCTTTGAAGCGTATATTTACCCTGGGGTAAATCATGGTTTTCACAATGATTCGACGCCGCGTTATGACAAATCCGCCGCCGATCTTGCCTGGCAGCGTACGTTGACCTGGTTCGAAAAGTATTTGCGATGAAAAGTATGAATCTGCTTATCAGTATTAAGAGCAGATATTGAATAATAATAGTTTCCCATTCCATTAGCATTTATTCAATATTGTGATTGAGGGGGTTCTTATCGCATAAAAAATGAAAAGTAAGTATATCTTCTTCACATTTTGCCGATAACGCAGATAAGTCACGCTTAATGGCGAATCCTCATTTACGGCAAGGGAATACTTATGTACTTACTGCGAAACCTCTCTATTCGTGTTGTCATGTTGACAATATTGGGTCTTTTTTGTCTGCTCTGGTCGGGCGTCGGTCTATTTAGTATCCATGCCTTATCGAAGGTCACGGAAGGGAACGAAGTTGACCGACATCTGGTGCGTCAGATGACGGTGCTTAGCCAGGGTAACGATCAGTATTTTCGCTTTGTTACCCGTCTGAGCCGCGCAATGGACGTTAAAATCGGCGGCGGCATACCCGATTTCGCCCCAGCACAGCAATCGCTTGATAATATGCGAAAAAAACTTCAGGAGATGAAAACGCTGTCGCCAGGGCCGATGGACCAGGAGGTGGCGGCCGCAGTGCTGGCGAGTTGGCAGGCCTTGCTGGATAAGGGGATTATGCCGCAAATGCAACTGGCAAAGGAGGACTCTCAGGCGGCATGGCGCGAGCAGGCAACGACCGTGACGCCCGCCTTAAGTCGTGCGTTTGGTGCCAGCGTTGAGCGTTTTAACCACGAAGCCGGGACCCGCCTGGATAACACTCGTGTCATGGTGGATGGTCAAACATCGGTTATCCGCACAATGATCATCGCTGCCGCGATTCTGGGTATTGCGATCCTCCTCTTTACTGACCGTTATCTTGTGGTGCTGCTGATGAAGCCGCTGGCGCGTATCCGTCAGCAGTTTCGCCAGATTGCGCAGGGCGATCTCAGCCAACCGATTGAGGATTTGGGGCGTAACTGTGTGGGACAACTGATGCCTTTGCTCCGTGCTATGCAGGACAGTCTGCGTGAAGCGGTGAGCACGATTCGTTCGGGCAGCGACAATATCTGGCGTGGCGCGACGGAGATCTCAAGCGGTAACAACGACCTCTCTTCCCGCACCGAGGAACAGGCTGCCGCACTGGAAGAGACAGCGGCCAGCATGGAACAACTTACCGCAACGGTAAAACTGAATGCGGAAAACGCGCGCCAGGCCAGCAAGCTTGCAGATATTGCATCGGCGACCGCCGAAAAAGGCGGCGCGCTGGTGTCGGAAGTGGTTGATACCATGGACGGTATTTCTGCAAGTTCAAAGCAGATTGCCGAAATCACTACAGTTATCAATAGCATCGCCTTCCAGACCAATATCCTGGCGTTGAATGCCGCCGTTGAAGCTGCCAGAGCGGGCGAGCAAGGTCGCGGATTTGCGGTCGTCGCTGGCGAAGTGCGTAATCTGGCCAGTCGCAGTGCGGGGGCCGCGAAAGAGATCGAAACGCTGATTGCTGAATCAGCGCATCGTGTCGGGCAGGGAGCGCAACTGGTGAAAGAGACCGGCTCGACCATGGAGGCCATTCTGCGGGGCGTCACGGAAGTCACTGCCATCATGAAGCAAATTGCATCGGCCTCCGAGGAGCAAAGCAAAGGCATCTCTCAGGTGGGGGTAGCGATCACCCAGATGGACAGTGTGACCCAACAAAATGCCGCGCTTGTGGAGCAGGTTTCAGCGGCGGCGTCAGCGCTGGAACGTCAGACTGAGGCGTTGCAGCGCTCAGTACAACGGTTCCGCCTCTCCCATAGCGAGCCGCAGACTCAGCCGGGAAAAAATGCCTCTGGCCCTACCCAAACCGGAGCTTCTGCTCCCGATTTAACCGATGAGTGGGTAACCTTTTAATCAGGCGTAAGAAAGTACGCAATACCACTGGCCTTTGTTTAAAAAACCGCTATATAATAAATTGTATAGCGGTTAGGAGGCTGTATGAAAAATCATTTTGGCAAAGGTTTGATGGCTGGGTTAAACGCATCACATGCCGATAGCGCACGCAATGTGGCGAATTTTTGTTCCGACTATAAACGTGGTTTTGTATTAGGTTTTTCGCATCGCATGTTTGAAAAAACAGGCGATCGCCAACTTAGCGCCTGGGAGGCGGGAATTCTGACCCGTCGTTATGGATTGGATAAAGAGATGGTGATGGACTTCTTTAGAGAGAATCAGTCGAATACAACCATTCGATTTTTCATGGCTGGTTATCGACTCGAATATTGATCCAAAAGGGGTATTAGCTTGCTTTAATTAATTACACTATTGTCTTACACCTTCGTTTTATTGTCCCCTCGCAGTATCATAATATACATAACCATAAAGAAAGTGTGGTAAATGGCGCTCCGATCGCAGTATGGTTTTTGCGATAGGTGCAAAATAGAGCCAGGTCTTTGCAACGGAATAACAATATAATGACTGGAGATAATACTCTCACCAATTCTCACGGCGTTAACCGTCGTGATTTCATGAAGCTTTGTGCAGCACTAGCCGCTACTATGGGGCTCAGTAGCAAAGCCGCCGCAGAAATGGCCGAGTCGGTTACCCGTCCTCAGCGTCCACCGGTTATCTGGATTGGCGCTCAGGAATGTACGGGTTGCACTGAATCCTTGCTGCGGGCAACTCACCCAACGGTAGAAAACCTTGTTCTGGAGACCATCTCTCTTGAATATCATGAGGTCCTTTCCGCCGCCTTCGGCCATCAGGTCGAGGAGAACAAACATAATGCTCTGGAGAAATATAAAGGGCAGTATGTGTTGGTCGTTGATGGTTCTATCCCATTAAAAGATAACGGTATTTACTGCATGGTTGCCGGTGAGCCGATTGTGGATCATATCCGCAGAGCGGCTGAAGGCGCGGCAGCGATTATCGCTATCGGCTCCTGCGCTGCATGGGGCGGTGTGGCGGCTGCGGGCGTGAACCCAACGGGCGCCGTCGGTTTGCAGGAAGTGCTGCCGGGCAAAACCATTATCAATATCCCAGGCTGCCCGCCTAACCCGCACAACTTCCTTGCGACAGTTGCGCACATCATTACGTATGGCAAACCACCGAAACTGGATGCGAAAAATCGTCCTACCTTTGCCTATGGTCGCTTGATCCACGAACATTGCGAACGCCGTCCGCACTTTGATGCTGGTCGTTTTGCGAAAGAGTTTGGTGATGAAGGCCACCGTGAAGGCTGGTGTCTCTACCATCTGGGCTGTAAAGGACCAGAAACCTGGGGTAACTGCTCCACTCTGCAATTCTGCGATGTCGGCGGCGTATGGCCGGTCGCGATTGGGCACCCTTGCTACGGTTGTAACGAAGAAGGCATCGGTTTCCATAAAGGTATCCACCAGCTCGCTCATGTGGAAAATCAAACTCCGCGCTCAGAAAAACCTGACGTGAACATGAAAGAGGGCGGCAACGTTTCTGCTGGCGCTATCGGGTTGCTTGGCGGTGTGGCTGGGCTGGTTGCCGGTGTCAGCGTGATGGCGGTACGTGAACTGGGGCGTCAGCAAAAGAAAGATGACGCTGACTCACGGGGAGAATAACCGTGAACAGACGTAACTTTATTAAAGCAGCCTCCAGCGGGGCATTGCTGTTAGGCGCCGCGCCGTCTGTCAGCTATGCAGCTGCCGAAAATCGCCCGCCGATCCCAGGATCGCTGGGGATGTTGTATGACTCGACGCTGTGCGTAGGCTGTCAGGCCTGCGTCACCAAGTGTCAGGATATCAACTTCCCGGAGCGCAACCCACAAGGGGAACAGACCTGGTCCAATAACGACAAACTGTCGCCGTACACCAATAACATCATTCAGGTGTGGCGTAGCGGCGATGGCGTCAACAAGGACCAGGAAGAGAACGGCTATGCGTACATTAAAAAACAATGTATGCACTGCGTTGATCCCAACTGCGTCTCTGTTTGTCCGGTATCTGCACTCAAGAAAGATCCCAAAACCGGCATTGTCCATTATGACAAAGATGTGTGTACCGGTTGTCGTTACTGCATGGTTGCCTGTCCTTACAACGTGCCGAAATACGACTACAACAACCCGTTTGGTGCGCTTCATAAATGTGAGCTGTGTAACCAGAAAGGGGTTGAGCGTCTTGATAAAGGCGGTTTGCCGGGCTGCGTCGAAGTTTGTCCTGCCGGGGCGGTCATTTTTGGTACGCGTGAAGAGCTGATGGCGGAAGCGCAAAAACGTCTGGCACTGAAACCAGGCAGCGACTACCACTATCCGCGTCAAACGTTGAAATCAGACGATACCTATCTGCATACAGTACCGAAGTACTACCCGCATCTGTACGGTGAAAAAGAGGGCGGCGGTACGCAGGTGCTGGTGTTGACGGGGGTGCCTTATGAGAATCTGGACCTTCCGCAACTGGCCGATCTTTCAACGGGCGCACGTTCCGAACATGTTCAACACACCCTGTATAAAGGCATGATGCTACCACTGGCCGTACTGGCGGGCTTAACCGTGCTGGTTCGTCGTAACACCAAAAACGACCATCACGACGGAGGAGACGATCATGAGTCATGATCCTAAACCGCTGGGCGGAAAAATAGTCAGCAAACCGGTCATTATTTTTGGGCCGCTTATCATCCTCTGCATGATCCTCATCGTGAAACGTCTGGTATTCGGATTGGGGTCTGTCTCCGATCTGAACGGTGGTTTCCCGTGGGGCGTGTGGATCGCGTTTGACCTGTTGATCGGCACGGGCTTCGCCTGTGGCGGCTGGGCGCTGGCGTGGGCGGTATATGTCTTTAATAAAGGACAGTATCACCCACTGGTGCGCCCTGCACTGCTGGCGAGCCTGTTTGGTTATTCCCTGGGTGGTCTGTCAATCACCATTGACGTTGGTCGCTACTGGAACCTGCCGTACTTCTACATTCCGGGCCACTTTAACGTGAACTCGGTACTGTTCGAGACGGCGGTCTGTATGACCATCTATATCGGCATCATGGCGCTGGAGTTTGCACCTGCTCTGTTTGAACGTCTGGGGTGGAAGGTTTCGCTCAAACGTTTGAACAAAGTGATGTTCTTTATCATCGCGCTTGGCGCGCTGCTGCCGACCATGCACCAGTCCTCAATGGGATCATTGATGATTTCTGCAGGGATTAAAGTGCATCCGCTATGGCAAAGCTATGAAATGTTGCCGCTGTTCTCGGTATTGACCGCCTTTATCATGGGCTTCTCGATAGTCATCTTTGAGGGTTCTCTGGTTCAAGCAGGTCTGAAAGGGAACGGCCCGGATGAGAAAAGCCTGTTCGTGAAACTGACGAACACGATCAGCGTATTGCTGGGGATTTTCCTCGTCCTGCGCTTTGGCGAACTGGTATATCGGGACAAACTGTCGTATGCCTTTGCGGGCGATTTTTACTCCGCCATGTTCTGGCTTGAAGTTGTTCTGATGGTCTTCCCGCTGGTGGTGCTGCGTGTCGCGAAACTGCGTAACGACTCACGCATGTTGTACCTGTCCGCGCTGAGCGCGTTGTTAGGTTGTGCGACATGGCGTCTGTCCTACTCGCTGGTGGCATTCAATCCAGGCGGCGGCTACCACTACTTCCCGACCTGGGAAGAACTGTTGATTTCTATTGGTTTTGTGGCTATTGAGATTTGCGCATATATCGTACTCATTCGTCTACTGCCGATACTTCCTCCTTTAAAGCAAAACGATCAAAATCGTCATGAGGCGAGCAAAGCATGAGCCAGAGAATTACTATTGATCCGGTAACCCGTATTGAGGGGCATTTACGCATCGACTGCGAAATCGAAAATGGCGTGGTATCAAAAGCATGGGCATCCGGTACCATGTGGCGCGGCATGGAAGAGATCGTGAAAAACCGCGATCCGCGCGATGCGTGGATGATTGTGCAGCGTATTTGTGGTGTGTGCACCACGACTCACGCTATCTCTTCCGTGCGTGCAGCAGAAAGCGCGCTGAATATTGATGTTCCCGTGAACGCACAGTACATCCGTAACATCATTCTGGCAGCGCACACCACGCACGACCATATCGTGCACTTCTATCAGTTGTCTGCGCTTGACTGGGTGGACATCACCTCCGCACTGAAAGCCGATCCGGCGAAAGCCTCGGCGATGCTGAACGGTGTGTCAACCTGGCACCTGAACAGCGCGGAAGAGTTCACCAGGGTTCAGAACAAGATTAAAGATCTGGTTGCCAGCGGTCAGTTAGGTATTTTCGCTAACGGTTGCTGGGGTCACCCGGCGATGCAACTGCCGCCGGAAGTGAACCTGATTGCGGTGGCGCACTACCTGCAGGCACTGGAATGTCAGCGTGATGCAAACCGCGTCGTGGCACTGCTGGGCGGTAAAACACCGCACATTCAGAACCTGGCGGTCGGTGGGGTCGCGAACCCTATCAATCTGGACGGTCTGGGCGTGCTGAACCTTGAACGCCTGATGTACATTAAGTCCTTCATCGATAAGCTGAGTGACTTTGTTGAGCAGGTTTACAAGGTGGATACCGCGGTTATTGCGGCGTTCTATCCAGAGTGGCTGGAACGCGGTCAGGGTGCGGTGAACTACCTGAGCGCACCGGAATTCCCGACTGACGGTAAAAACGGTAGCTTCCTGTTCCCGGGCGGTTACATCACCAATGAAGATCTGTCGACTTATCGTCCGATCACCTCTCACTCCGATGAATACCTGATCAAAGGGATTCAGGAAAGTGCGAAACACGCGTGGTACAAAGACGAAGCGCCGCAGGCACCGTGGGAAGGTACAACGGTTCCGGATTACACCGGCTGGTCAGATGATGGCAAATACTCCTGGGTTAAAGCGCCAACCTTCTACGGTAAAACGGTTGAAGTGGGTCCGCTGGCCAACCTGCTGTGCAAACTGGCGGCGAAACGCGAATCTACCCATGCCAAGCTGAATGAAATCATTGCGATTTACACCAAGCTGACCGGTAAAACGATCGAAGTGGCGCAGCTGCATTCGACGCTGGGCCGTATCATTGGTCGTACCGTTCACTGCTGTGAACTGCAGAAAGTGTTGCAGGATCAGTATAACGCGTTGATCGTGAACATCGGTAAAGGCGACCACACGACCTTCGTGAAACCGAATATTCCGGCCACTGGCGAATTCAAAGGCGTCGGCTTCCTCGAAGCGCCACGCGGTATGCTTTCTCACTGGATGGTGATTAAAGACGGCATTATCAGCAACTACCAGGCGGTTGTACCGTCAACCTGGAACTCTGGCCCACGTAACTTTAATGACGAAGTGGGACCGTATGAGCGTTCTCTGGTAGGGACACCGATCGCCGATCCGAACAAACCGCTGGAAGTGGTGCGTACCATTCACTCCTTCGACCCTTGTATGTCATGTGCGGTGCATGTGGTGGACGTTGACGGGAACGAAGTCGTCTCAGTTAAGGTTCTGTAATGCGGATATTAGTCTTAGGGGTCGGCAATGTTTTGCTGACCGATGAAGCCATCGGAGTACGTATCGTTGAAGCGTTAGAGCAGCGATATGTACTGCCGGATTTCGTTGAGATCCTCGATGGCGGCACGGCGGGAATGGAGCTTCTCGGCGATATGGCGAACAGAGATCATCTGATCATTGCTGATGCCATTGTGTCGAGAAAAAGCACTCCGGGAACGATGATGATCCTGCGGGATGAAGAGATTCCGGCGCTGTTTACCAACAAAATCTCACCGCACCAGCTTGGCCTGGCCGACGTTTTGTCGGCCCTTCGCTTCACCGACGAATTTCCGAAGAAACTGACGCTGGTTGGCGTTATCCCGGAATCGCTGGAACCGCATATTGGCTTAACGCCGACAGTGGAAGCGATGATTGAACCTGCTTTAGAGCAGGTTCTTGCCGCGCTGCGCGAATCAGGTGTTGAAGCCATCCCACGGGAGGCGACGCATGTCTGAGGAGTTTTTAGGGTTCCAGACTGCCCCGAAGGCGCAGGTTCAGGCCGCGTTTGAAGAGATTGCGCAGCGTTCGATGCACGATCTCTCTTTTCTGCATCCGAACATGCCGGTGTACGTCTCTGATTTTACGCTATTTGAAGGTCAATGGACGGGGTGTGTTATCACCCCGTGGATGTTGAGTGCGCTGATTTTCCCTGGGCCGGATCAACTCTGGCCGCTGCGTAAAGTCAGTGAAAAACTGGGGCTTCGACTGCCCTACGGTACAATGACCTTCACCGTTGGCGAGCTGGATGGCGTTTCACAGTATCTCTCCTGTTCGCTGATGTCGCCGCTTGATCACGGCATGTCGGCTGAAGAAGGGCTCCGCCTGGCGGACGACTGTGCGCGGATGCTGCTGTCGTTGCCGGTCAGCAATCCTGACGCGCCACAGCTAAATCGTCGTGCGCTGCTGCTGGGCCGTAGGAACTGCGAAAATGCATGAGTTGTCTCTATGCCAGAGCGCCGTTGAGATCATCGTGCAGCAGGCTGAGCAACATGACGTAAAGCGGGTCACCGGCGTGTGGCTGGAGATCGGGGCACTCTCTTGCGTTGAAGAGAGTGCTGTGCGTTTCAGTTTCGATATCGTCTGCCAGGGTACGGTTGCGCAGGGATGTGAGCTTCACATCGACTACAAACCGGCTCAGGCCTGGTGTTGGGATTGTAGCCAGGCGGTTGAAATCTCGCAGCATGACGCGCAGTGTCCGCTTTGTCATGGTGGCAGTCTGCGTGTTGAAACCGGTGATACGTTGAAAGTAAAAAGTATTGAAGTTGAATAACCCGTTGTACATTCCAGGTGGTTAACTATGTGTATTGGAGTTCCGGGTCAGGTGTTGGCCGTCGGTGAAGATATTCACCAGCTTGCGCAGGTTGAAGTGTGTGGCATCAAGCGTGATGTCAACATTGCGCTGATATGTGAAGGTGATCCAGCTGAGCTGCTCGGGCAGTGGGTACTGGTGCATGTGGGATTTGCGATGAGTATCATCGACGAAGATGAAGCCAAAGCCACATTGGATGCGCTACGCCGTATGGAGTATGACGTCACCAGCGCCTGATAACCCCTGATGACAATCTGTTAAGTGCGCCCACATCGCTGTATGTTTTTTTATACATCGAAAGTGAGAACACACCTATGCTTAAATCCTTACGCCAGCTTTCCTTGCTGGCGTTGCTTTTTTCCCTGCCATTAATGGCTCAGGCCGACCGAACATTTACCGATCAGCTTGGCCGCCAGGTGACTGTTCCGGACTCCGTGGATCGCGTGTTCGCGCTTATATGGTGAACCCGGATCTGACCACCTACGGTTCCGGTAAATATACCGGGTTAATGATGGCGCATGCGGGGGCATTGATATGCGTAAAGAAGCCAATGACTGGTATCAGCGTTTTTATCGTACCGATTATCAGGGGGTTGACTGATGCGCATACTGGCTGCGGGGAGTTTCCGCACTGCCTGGCGACCGCTGATGGCGTGCTTTCAGGCGCAAGAAAGGCAGGGTATTTCCTGTGATTTTGCTCCTGCGGGATTGCTGCGTGAGCGGATAGAAAAGGGGGAACCGTGCGACTTTTTTGCCTCGGCAAATCTGGCACACCTACACGCGTTGTTGAATGCCGGTCGCGCGCTGCTTGTTGCGCCATTCACCACCAATCGCCTGTGTCTTTGCGTGCGGGCAGATCTCGTGCGTGCCGGTGATGACTGGCTGGCGTTGTTAACCCGTCTGGCGCTACGGATTGGCACATCAACAGCGGGATGCGATCCGTCCGGTGATTATACTCAACTGCTCTTCTCACAAATGGGCGAGGCAGGAGAACGTGTGCGAGAGCGCGCAGTGGCGTTGGTCGGAGGCAGGGAAACATTAGCCATTCCGCCGGGCAGGCTGGCTGCGGAGTGGTTAATCAACAACGATTACACCGATATCTTTATCGGCTACGCCAGCTATGCGCCCAGATTGCGTGAGGTTGCTACGCTAAAAATCATAGCGATACCGGAGCCTTACAATCCGGTTGCCCAGTACGCTTTTGCCTGTTTGAGTGAACGGGGTAAGCCGTTTTCAGATTTTCTGCTCTCACCACAAGCGGTGACGATCCTCAGGCAGCACGGGTTTAGGTAAATGCCGGACGCCGACGTAAACGTCTTGTCCGGCATCCTGGTTTAGCTCTGACGCTTATCTTCGGTCTGGGTGTCGAAGTCGCTGGCGTCATGACGTTCATGCAGTTGCTCGTTCAGCGGCCCATTGGTGCGGTTTACTATCCGCCCGCGCTTGACGGCCGGACGCTCAGCAATCTCTTTCGCCCAACGCTGTACGTGTTGATAACTGCCCGCATCGAGGAACTCTGCTGCATCGTAAACGTTCCCTAAGACGACGTTGCCGAACCAGGGCCAGATGGCCATATCGGCAATAGTGTACTCCTCTCCCGCGACATACTGGTTATGCGCTAACTGCTTATCCAGCACATCCAGCAGACGCTTAGCTTCCATGGTGAAGCGATTGATGGCGTACTCAATTTTCTCCGGCGCATAGTGGTAAAAATGGCCAAAACCACCGCCGAGGAACGGTGCTGCGCCCTGGAGCCAGAACAGCCAGTTCAGGGTTTCGGTGCGTTTTGCCAGATCCTGGGGCAGGAAATAGCCAAACTTTTCCGCCAGATAAAGCAGGATAGAACCTGATTCAAACACACGACATGGCGGAGTCAGCGAATGATCGCGCAACGCCGGGATCTTCGAGTTTGGATTGACCTCAACAAAGCCGCTGGAGAACTGATCGCCTTCGCCAATGCGGATCAGCCAGGCGTCGTATTCCGCACCGGTTACGCCCTGTGCCAATAACTCTTCCAGCAGGATTGTCACTTTCTGACCGTTAGGCGTTCCCTGGGAGTAGAGCTGTAGAGGATGTTTGCCTACAGGCAGCGTTTTTTCATGGGTTGGGCCAGAGACCGGACGATTGATATTGGCGAACGCGCCGCCGCTGGATTTTTCCCACGTCCAGACTTTCGCGGGCTGATAAGTGTTATCGGACATGTTGACCTGCCTTCTGAGGGGTTGTGTTGAAGCAGTGTAGCAGTTCAGTAGACCCTCATTTAACAGATTGGGACATTAAGATGGCCACCGATTGTGAATTTTTCGCCTCTGAACGCCATCCGCTTCGTTGAGGTGTATGATAAGTCGACCTCTGTCCGGTTAGTGTCACAGAGCAGGCAATCAGAGCGAAAAATTCACGCCAGGCTGCTCAGACTGTATTGTTTTGAGGTAAGGTGCATGAGCAAAGGAACGACCAGTCAGGATGCCCCTTTCGGGACATTATTGGGCTACGCCCCCGGTGGTGTGGCGATCTACTCTTCAGATTACAGCTCCCTCGACCCACGGGACTACGACGATGATGCTGCTTTTCGTAGCTACATTGACGATGAATATATGGGCCACAAATGGCAGTGCGTTGAGTTCGCCCGCCGTTTTCTCTTTCTTAATTATGGTGTTGTGTTCACTGATGTTGGAATGGCATGGGAAATCTTCTCGCTGCGCTTCCTGCGTGAAGTGGTGAATGACAACATTCTGCCGTTACAAGCTTTTCCTAATGGTTCTCCCCGGGCTCCGGTCGCGGGCGCGCTGCTGATCTGGCAAAAAGGCGGTGAATTCAAAGACACAGTCCATGTGGCGATCATTACCCAGCTACTGGGTACCAAAGTCCGCATTGCGGAACAGAACGTGATTCACACGCCGCTTCCTCCGGGTCAACAATGGACTCGTGAACTGGAGATGGTGGTAGAGAACGGCTGTTACACCCTTCGCGATACCTTTGATGACACTACCATTCTGGGCTGGATGATCCAGACGGATGATACGCGCCACAGCCTGCCGCAACCTGAGATCGCCAACGACGCGTTGACGATCCGTGGTGCGCGACTGGAAAACACAGGGCAGTTTGACGGTAAGTGGCTCAATGAACAGGATCCGCTGCAGAAAGCGTATGTGCAGGCGAACGGCCATGTGATCAATCAGGATCCGCACCAGTATTTCACCATTACTGAGAGCGCAGAGCAGGAGCTGATCAAAGCGACCAATGAGTTACATTTGATGTACCTGCATGCGACCGACAAAGTGCTGAAAGATGACAGCCTGCTGGCGCTGTTTGATATCCCGAAAATTCTCTGGCCGCGTTTGCGGCTCTCCTGGCAACGCCGTCGCCACCATATGATCACCGGTCGTATGGATTTTTGTATGGATGAACGCGGGCTGAAGGTATACGAATACAACGCCGATTCCGCGTCGTGTCATACCGAAGCGGGTTTGATCCTCGAAAGATGGGCAGAGCATGGCTATAAAGGGACGGGGCATAATCCGGCAGAGGGGTTGATCAACGAACTGGCGGGCGCCTGGAAGCACAGCCATGCGCGTCCTTTCGTGCATATCATGCAGGATAAGGATATTGAGGAGAATTATCATGCGCAGTTTATGCAGCAGGCGCTGCATCAGGCGGGATTTGAAAGCAAGATCCTGCGTGGTCTGGATGAATTGCGTTGGGATGATGCCGGTCAGTTGATTGATGGTGATGGTCGGCTGGTGAACTGTGTCTGGAAAACCTGGGCGTGGGAAACGGCCATTGAACAGGTGCGTGAGGTCAGTGAAACCGAATACGCGGCAGTACCGATCCGTACCGGGCATACCCATCAGGACGTTCGACTGATCGATGTGTTGCTCCGCCCGGAAGTTTTGGTCTTTGAGCCGTTATGGACAATGATCCCCGGCAACAAAGCTATCCTGCCGATTCTGTGGCAACTGTTCCCCCATCATCGCTATCTGCTTGATACGGATTTCACCGTTAACGATGAACTGGTGCAGACAGGATATGCGGTGAAGCCGATCGCGGGCCGCTGTGGCAGCAACATCGATTTGGTCAGTCATCAGGAAGAGCTACTGGATAAAACCAGCGGCAAATTTGCAGAGCAGAAGAACATTTATCAGCAGCTTTGGTGTCTGCCAAACGTGGCGGGTAAGTACATTCAGGTCTGTACGTTCACCGTTGGCGGCAACTACGGCGGCACTTGCCTGCGTGGCGATGATTCACTGGTGATTAAGAAAGAGAGCGACATAGAACCCTTGATCGTTGTTAAGGCGTAGTCTCTCGTTTTGAAGAGAAATCAGCGGTGGTTACCTGCCGCCGCTGATTCATTCAGGTCGTTTCATTCTCAACACGTTAAAAACGGCTTCCTGGCGGGCATGTCGGTATAACAATTCCGACCCTGGAGTGGCGTTCCCTTTGAAATAACTGAAGTTAGTGTTGAATGGCGATATATTTAACTGAAGTTTTACGTCGATTTTCATTGAGTCACTGACATCAGTACGATGGAACGCAATTTATTTTGATTTTTCGGCTTTTTTATTTAAGGCAATACTACTTTTAGAGTGTTTTCGTATCACGTGCTGTGTTATTTTTGAGCAAAAAATAAAAAATGTGATATTATTCCCACCATGAAAAGTGACTGGCAAAGAAGTACAGCCGCATAATTCAATATGCAACGACATGGGTTAACAAGTCGTTTTCATACTGT
>NZ_JANEWG010000119.1 GCF_028069725.1 Citrobacter sp. Awk 4 | reverse complement strand
TGTTATTTGAGTGTCAGTTGAATTCATTATGGATGTCTCTATAACGAGAGAGATTAAAATGGATTAAATAATTGGAGAGAGTTAAGCTACGCTAAAAACTGATGACAAAACTGGGACGAAAACTTGGTCTGCCATCTATTAGTATATCTTAAAAAAACACAGTGACTCAATTACCTGAAGCAAAAGATGGACTGACTCCACGACCGTGGCATTTCCTGTCCTCACGATAATCGTGGATAACTATATTATCCATGAAAGCCAGGAAACACAGCGTTGGTTGAAGGAGAATCTGAAATTCAGGATAATTTATCACCAGTAAACTCGCCGCGGATGAACTACGTGGAACGATTATGGCAGGGGGTACAACACAATAATCCGGAATCATCAGTGTCGTTCATTGTGGCAGTTGCTGAAAAGGGTACGACACTTTATGGAAACCACCAGACTATTTCCCGGAGGAATACATGGTCTGGAAAAAGTGGAACCGTATTAGGTGCAACTATTTAGCAGGGACAAGTCGTGCGATTACTCCGGCAAACGGAACAAAAAATCTTATATCAAAGTTAGTATTACACACGCCGTTGATATTGATGTCATGGATGTGATTACTGAAAAAATGATATTTAGCTTATCCCTACCAGCCTGCCATAATTATGTCACTGGCCTGATGTCCTTTTTGTTGATGATAGTACGCCAGCAGGTGATTTATGATACTGAATAAAAAGAGCGCCTGCTCTAACGGAACAGAGTTTGTTGCGACAGATGACATTTATTTTCCCATCTATATTTACTGTTATTAACCTATGTACATGATGTATATTATTGTTTCATTTAACAGCAAATGCCCATCTAACAAAGGTGGTTACCTGGAGGTCTGCGAGAGGGATCCACTCCCGCACTTTACTAAGAGAGTAGAAAGATGGAGATGGTGCCTAAGCACGCCCATTTTATCCTGGGGCAAGATTTCATAAGAAAAGTAAGTGGCAACACGGAAATTATAAGTACCGAAAGTTAATATAATCACCTGAGATACGCAGGTTAATATGGGAATCATATAATATACGTCAGAAATGGAGTTTTTATGAATTTGCTCATATCGAAACGATTACAATATTTTATTACAGCTATGGAAACAAAATGTATTAACGAGGCCGCAGATCAACTTTGCATCACTCGTTCGCCATTAGGTCGAGTATTATATGAAATGGAAGGGCATATTGGGGATAAACTATTTAATCGTAGTTATAATAACCTGGAGCCGACATCTGTGGCTTATGCTTTGTATGATAAAGTAAAACCACACTATGATGCATTATGCGCAGCAGAGCATGAGTTTATTAAAAATATCGACAAAAACATTCTTGAGCTGATATTTGATATCAGCATACCTTATATTATTTTTCAATTTTTCTCTAAGCGATTTGCAACTCTCAAATACCCTGTAAATTGTAGGCGGGCATCCATATCTGCCAGTGAGACATTATCGCTATCCACAAAACCAAATACGGCTATTTTTACACTAAGACAGATCTACCAGAATGATTCGTTTCACACTTACTCATTGGGAGAGGAGTCATTAATTGCGCTTCTGCCGAAAAATATCGCAGAGGAAAGCTTCAATCATATTGATGCTGCAGCAAATATAACACTGTAT
>NZ_JANEWG010000118.1 GCF_028069725.1 Citrobacter sp. Awk 4 | reverse complement strand
AGACATTACTCACCCGTCCGCCACTCGTCACCCGGGGAGCAAGCTCCCCTGTGCTACCGTTCGACTTGCATGTGTTAGGCCTGCCGCCAGCGTTCAATCTGAGCCATGATCAAACTCTTCAATTTAAAAGTTTGATGCTCAATGAATTAAACTTCGTAATGAATTACGTGTTCACTCGTTGAGACTTGGTATTCATTTAGTGTCCGAAGACATTTAAGAATCCATGTCACTTTGAGTGCCCACACAGATTGTCTGATAAATTGTTAAAGAGCAGTTGCGACGCGCTTTAGCGCTCTGTCGCGAGGTGGCGTATATTACGCTTTCCTCTTTCAGAGTCAACCCTGATTTTCAGAATTTTTCTCTTCAACCTAACCGGCTGTTTGTGTGAAGTGATTCACATCCGCCGTGTCGATGGAGGCGCATTATAGGGAGTTCTCCGGCGCCCGCAACCCTTAAATGACAGAAAAATGACTGACTGCTGCATTCCACAGCAAAACCCCGCTTTATACCAATTTACACACAGAGTTATCCACAAACAGCCCAATATTTCCAGTCACGACGACTCATGACGTGTGTATCTATGCCTCGGGACATGTCATTTATATATACCTGACACGCATTCTGCCTTCCCGCCCCCCCTGCATTTATATGTTCATCGCAGCAGCCCTCTTTGGGAACCGCGCGACAATCTGCTGCTCAACGCCAGCAGTGTTAGCCCACCTCCAGCACGTACTCTATAGAATCCCCTTAATTAGGCCGGTTCCTGCTTTTAGGCAAACGGCTGATGATCTATTCCCATCACCAGTCGCCCCTGATTTTTCCGACGCGGGAGGCTGGACGCTGTCAGTGGCTATAGATGACAAGAGATGTGGTGAGAGGCAGATATCGCTTTTGCGTTTGTCGCCCCAGGGTGTGATTAAAACCAACGCTTCTATATATAGAAGAGCCCATTGCGTTATAAATGCAAAGAACCCGCCGAAAAGGCGGGTTCTTGCTTGATGGGTTTCGGTCGGCTTCAAGCCTCTCTCTTCCATTTATTCTGTTCCTGCCGCTGCTGGACACCGCCGGATACAGTTCTTCCTCTGGAGCTGGTTAGTTCAGGCTCACCTTTTCCGGTAAACGTTGGCCGTTCCGTGGATCTTGTTATTGGTGTTGCCAGAGCTCATCACGAAAATGTCTCCCCCTTTTTCATCTGCTTTTTTTGAAAGCTCCGCTTTCGCCTCAGCAGTACTGGTCGTACCTGATGTGGAGATCTCACCGACGTTGACATACTGATCAGCGACTTTCTCGAAGTCTTTTTGCAGCATCATTTCCGCAGCCTGCGCACTGAAAGAAAAAACAGCGACTAGCGCTCCAGCAATTATCTTTTTCATATATCCCTCGTCATCACTGGTTATCATACTTAAACACTTGTGTTTATATTGAAGATATCAGATGGTCACTCAAAATATGTATGTCTGTTCTATATCAAAGTGGAAAAATCATTTGCATCACCGGTAAACCCAAATGACCTGCGTCACTCACAACACACCAGACATCATCACTATATGAACAATTAACGTAATACTGTCAACAATAATAAAATCACCACAGACAAAATAGATATCACGACTATACAGTTTCTGGAGATAACTGCAGAATAAACGGCAACTTCATTAATTATCTCTAACATAATACGCCTGATCATTAAGAAGCAAAATTTCTGATGAAAAGTAAAAAGAAACCCGCGCACGACACAGAATTTCTTCCATTACCTATCCCACCTTATCTAATTACGCATATTTTGCTTAAATTAATATTAAGAATAACTAGCCAACAAAAAATACAAAAC
>NZ_JANEWG010000117.1 GCF_028069725.1 Citrobacter sp. Awk 4 | reverse complement strand
ATTTTTCAATATGTCAATAAATAGCCAGCGACGATAAGATGGCAAAATTAAAATTGCAGTGGCTATATTTGCATTATTCTTATCAGATAATTACACAAAATAAAAATTTGTACCTTTGACTTATAAAAAGCTTATAAAACAATGCTTATGTAGTTCCTATAACGACGTAAAATAAAGGTTTTAGGAATTTTACAGTAAATACCAGGAAGATTATCTATTTATAAAAAATGTGAAGAAAACCGTCTTTGCAGTCGGTTCTTAATATCGGAAAGGATCACACCGAAACAGTGCCATCCTGCCCGGAACTCACCAGGACGATTTCGACCTGTTGCAACTGAAGCAGGTAATGCAACGCCGGACCCGGGTATTCATCCGTAAACAGCGCCGCCACCTGTTCAATAGTGGTACCAATAGTAATAAACACCGTATTCACCACACTGGAAGCTCTTCCCGCCCTGCCATGATGGCACGTAATCAATCCCAGCTCGCTGATCAGCATGAGCAGTTGAACGTGCCGCGGATTACCGGTCAGTTCGGTAAGACTCATGACATTACCTCGAAAAACCATTGCCCTGGCATTTTATTCAAAAAGTGACAGGAAAGATCAGATCTGAACACAGTCAGAGAGACCTGCACGCCCACCCGGACGCGTACACTTTAGTGCTGTAATACCGCTGGCAAACCTGACGGCGTCTTCAAAAATTTGTGCTTATAAAAAATCGACAGGTTCTTACTTACTGGTTTTTTCTCTTTTCATCATTAAAACTAGCAAGGCATCAAACAACCATGTCACTCCCAGAGCTAAAAGCGATGTTATCGTGATGTAGATATGTATCTCATACATATCCAAAAAATGTATTTGTTCATATAGTTCCCAGCCCAGCAAGGAAAATACATCCCTTGCAAAACAGTCAATTAACTCCATTAAGCCAATAAGAAACGGAATGAAAGTAAAAGCAACCAAATAAATAATGCCACCGAAGCACACATTCCAGTTAAATGGATGAAATACTCGTAACATAAGTAAATACACGACATAGCAAATGGCAATATACATACAGAGCCAAACAGTCATTTCACTGCCATGAATGTCGTGTAAATATAAAAAATTTAAACCTAAAATTGCAAAGGCGATGGATGTTATAAATAAAACAATATAGCTTATATTCGACATTCAATTAATCCGTTACAGTTATTTGTCCATAGGATAAAATTCTTCCACCCGCGATGGGATACCTGATAGCATTTAATAGGTGAAATCTAAGTCTGTAAAAATCTTCGCTGTTGTAAAATGTGATACACCCATCCGACACACCTGTTCCATCGGGCCTTAATGGATGTAGTCTGAACGACGATCTCATTCTTGTTTCATAAACAAAGGGTCTGTCATCTGTGCCGACGTAAGAACTTTTATGGTGATTATTTTTAGCTGGCTCATCGGATAGAAAATCAAAATCCAGAAGAGCGTGTACATCATTCAAGACTTCCTGTTGCCCATGCCCGATAAATGACTTAAATACCACTATCGTTTGATCATTAATAAGCCCATCATCCTTATACAAAGCAAACCAGTCGTCATAATTATTCCCTGTTCGCCACTCCTTCTCGACTTGTTTAAACCATGAACTTACCCCTCCTGTAGGGCGATCAACAATCCAGTAGATACCTGGAGGTATTGGCCCATTTTTTTTCATATAATAATCAGCATTATTTTTATATTCACCTAAGCCTGAGAAAACGTCAAACGTTCCGGATCCTGCACATCTCAATTTTAGTCTACCGTCCCGAGAAACCTCTCTGAGATTTAAAGTACAGTAAATCATTGCCCCTCCCAAACCATATATATTATGAATACATTCAGGTTCAACGTTACATTTACTTC
>NZ_JANEWG010000116.1 GCF_028069725.1 Citrobacter sp. Awk 4 | reverse complement strand
AGTTACCATAGGTTATATGTTAATTTTTGTTACATTGCAATTAACATTTCATTTTCATCCTCACAGAATTTAATTTAAATCACACAATAATGTCTTCCGGGTGATTTTTTTTGCGATTTCAATCATAAGAATATCTAATAGATAATTATGATACCCCTCACACATTTGCCCTCTCTAAGCGTTGCAGTATTGGTTTAAACAGAGTAAAGCTGAACTACCACCTCATATTCTTGCAATAATAAGGAGCGAGTTATGAGCTACACCCATATTCTTGTCGCCGTTGCTGTAACGCCAGAAAGCCGCCAACTTTTAGCCAAAGCCGTTTCCATCGCGCGCCCCGTCAATGCCCGCATTAGTCTGATTACCCTCGCCTCCGATCCTGAGATCTATAACCAGTTTGCAGCACCGATGCTGGAGGATTTACGCGAAGTGATGCGGGAGGAGACACAGGATTTTCTTAATACGCTCAGTCGTGACGCAGGTTATCCCATAGAGCAAACCTTTATTACGTATGGAGAGCTCAACGAACACATTCTGGATGTATGCCGAAAACACGCAGTGGATTTGGTCATTTACGGAAATCATAACCACAGTTTCTTTTCGCGAGCGTCCTGCTCTGCAAAAAGTGTGGTCAGCGCCAGCCAGGTGGATGTTTTGTTGGTGCCGCTGGCGGGTGAATAAAGCACCCGCTGCGCGAATGTCAGGCAAGTTTAGGAAAGGTCGCGACTTTATTCCGCTGCTGACTTTCGGCGGTACGCGGTACAACTTCCTTTAGGTCGTGAATAAAGCGTTCCTGCCAGCTATGAATATCATTTTTAATTACCACCGCCAGCATTTCCGCATGGCGCGAAATACGCTCGGCAAGCGGCATGGTCAATGCGCGATCCAACGCGGCGGCGACCTCGTCCCTGTCATACGGATTAACGATTAACGCTGATGTCAGTTCGTTTGCGGCTCCGGCAAACTGTGAAAGCACCAATACGCCGGGGTTGGCCGGGTCCTGCGCGGCAACATATTCCTTCGCCACCAGGTTCATACCATCCCGTAATGGCGTCACCAGCCCCACATCAGAATAACGAAATACTTTCATCAGCAGTTTGCGATCAAAATGTTGGTTCAGATAGTAGAGCGGCGTCCAGCCCAGTTGACCGTATTTGCTATTGATACGCCCTGCTTCCGTCTCCAGTTGGTGGCGTATATCCTGATAAGCCTGCACATCGCCACGCGACGTCGGCGCAATTTGCGTATAGCGAATGTTGCCGTGATGCTGGGGATAATGCTCCAGTAGCGCCTCATAAGCCTGAAAACGCTCGGGCAACCCTTTGGAATAGTCCAGCCGCTCAACAGAAAAAATGTTCTGCACATTCTTTAATTCCGCCTTCAACTGCGCCAGTTTTGGCGGCAGCGCGCCCTTTGCCTGCTGCGCAATCTCCTCCGGCGCAATGCCAATCGGATACACTTCGGTACAAAATGCTTTGCCCCAGGCCGTATGACGTCGACTGCGTGTGGTGACTCGGGTCTGACTCGCCAGACAGTCCAGAAAAGCCAGTCGGTCATTTTCGGTCTGGAATCCAAGTAAATCAAAATCGCACAACTGCTCCAGCAGCGAATGATGGGGCGGCAATGCGTTAAAAATCTCAGGCGTCGGGAACGGAATATGCAGAAAAAAGCCAATACGGTTATTCACGCCACGCTGGCGCAATTCGCTCGCAAACGGCAGCAAGTGATAGTCATGGACCCAGATCATGTCGTCTTCGTTCAACAGCGGCAGCAGTTTGTCTGCCAGCAACGCATTGACCCGCAGATATCCCTCCCAGGCATTGCGCTGAAACTGCACTAAATCCAGCCGGTAATGAAATGCAGGCCACAGAACAGCGTTCGAAAACTGGCAGTAATACTCGTCGTAATCCTGCTCGCTCAGATTAAAAGACGCCCAGGTCATATTCCCGCGAGTCACTTTCTTCAACGGCTTATCTTCGTCCCCCGTCTCCCCACTCCAGCCGAACCACAGCCC
>NZ_JANEWG010000115.1 GCF_028069725.1 Citrobacter sp. Awk 4 | reverse complement strand
TCCGCCTACATGCTTAAACCGGGACAACCGTCGCCCGGCCAACATAGCCTTCTCCGTCCCCCCTTCGCAGTAACACCAAGTACAGGAATATTAACCTGTTTCCCATCGACTACGCCTTTCGGCCTCGCCTTAGGGGTCGACTCACCCTGCCCCGATTAACGTTGGACAGGAACCCTTGGTCTTCCGGCGAGCGGGCTTTTCACCCGCTTTATCGTTACTTATGTCAGCATTCGCACTTCTGATACCTCCAGCATGCCTCACAGCACACCTTCAACGGCTTACAGAACGCTCCCCTACCCAACAACACCTAAGTGTCGCTGCCGCAGCTTCGGTGCATGGTTTAGCCCCGTTACATCTTCCGCGCAGGCCGACTCGACCAGTGAGCTATTACGCTTTCTTTAAATGATGGCTGCTTCTAAGCCAACATCCTGGCTGTCTGTGCCTTCCCACATCGTTTCCCACTTAACCATGACTTTGGGACCTTAGCTGGCGGTCTGGGTTGTTTCCCTCTTCACGACGGACGTTAGCACCCGCCGTGTGTCTCCCGTGATAACATTCTTCGGTATTCGCAGTTTGCATCGGGTTGGTAAGTCGGGATGACCCCCTAGCCGAAACAGTGCTCTACCCCCGAAGATGAGTTCACGAGGCGCTACCTAAATAGCTTTCGGGGAGAACCAGCTATCTCCCGGTTTGATTGGCCTTTCACCCCCAGCCACAAGTCATCCGCTAATTTTTCAACATTAGTCGGTTCGGTCCTCCAGTTAGTGTTACCCAACCTTCAACCTGCCCATGGCTAGATCACCGGGTTTCGGGTCTATACCCTGCAACTTAACGCCCAGTTAAGACTCGGTTTCCCTTCGGCTCCCCTATTCGGTTAACCTTGCTACAGAATATAAGTCGCTGACCCATTATACAAAAGGTACGCAGTCACCCCATAAAAGAGGCTCCCACTGCTTGTACGTACACGGTTTCAGGTTCTTTTTCACTCCCCTCGCCGGGGTTCTTTTCGCCTTTCCCTCACGGTACTGGTTCACTATCGGTCAGTCAGGAGTATTTAGCCTTGGAGGATGGTCCCCCCATATTCAGACAGGATACCACGTGTCCCGCCCTACTCTTCGAGTTCACAACACATGCACTTTTGTGTACGGGGCTGTCACCCTGTATCGCCGGACTTTCCAGACCGTTCCACTACCACACATGCTGATTCAGACTCTGGGCTGCTCCCCGTTCGCTCGCCGCTACTGGGGGAATCTCGGTTGATTTCTTTTCCTCGGGGTACTTAGATGTTTCAGTTCCCCCGGTTCGCTTCATTACGCTATGTATTCACGTAATGATAGTGTGTCGAAACACACTGGGTTTCCCCATTCGGAAATCGCCGGTTATAACGGTTCATATCACCTTACCGACGCTTATCGCAGATTAGCACGTCCTTCATCGCCTCTGACTGCCAGGGCATCCACCGTGTACGCTTAGTCGCTTAACCTCACAACCCGAAGATGTTTCGTAAAACACCGCCGTTTCGTGAAAATTTGAGAGACTCGAACACACCCTTTTTCATTTCTTATTACGGAGAAATGAAACAGTGTGTCGTTTCAATTTTCAGCTTGATCCAGATTTTTAAAGAGCAAAACTTCGCAGTGAACCTTTTCAGGTACACTCTGAAGTTTTCTTGGGTTGTTGCAGTAAGTAATGGTGGAGCTATGCGGGATCGAACCGCAGACCTCCTGCGTGCAAAGCAGGCGCTCTCCCAGCTGAGCTATAGCCCCATTGTCGTCATCTCATTCACCTTAATCCGTCCTGAAACAAAATGCGGTATCAGAAGGAATTTGGTAGGCCTGAGTGGACTTGAACCACCGACCTCACCCTTATCAGGGGTGCGCTCTAACCACCTGAGCTACAAGCCTGCAGAGATTTCTTACTGCTAATTTTCATCAGACAATCTGTGTGAGCACTGCAAAGGCAGGTTCTTTAAGGTAAGGAGGTGATCCAACCGCAGGTTCCCCTACGGTTACCTTGTTACGACTTCACCCCAGTCATGAATCACAAAGTGGTAAGCGCCCTCCCGAAGGTTAAGCTACCTA
>NZ_JANEWG010000114.1 GCF_028069725.1 Citrobacter sp. Awk 4 | reverse complement strand
TCTTGTTGAACATTTGCAGTTGCCAGACCGCAAGGTGTTTTAACAAATCAAAAGGGGTTTTAATAACTGGCTCAAAGCTGAAAGCTTTACTGAACCCCCAGCCTAGCTGGGGGTTTTCTATAGACAACAAAACCCCGTCCAGTGACGGGGTTTTTCCTGTGGAGGTGTCGGTGCGCTTCTTTATCCTCATTTTTGTTCTGCTTCTTACCGGTTGTAGCCATATGGCGAATGACCGCTGGAGCGGACAGGATAAAGCGCAACATTTTATCGCTTCTGCTATGTTCTCAGCCGCAGGAAATGAATACGCTCAACGCCAGGGAATGAGCCACGATCGCAGTGCCGCATTCGGTCTGATGTTTTCCGTCAGCCTCGGTGCATCAAAAGAATTATGGGACAGCCGCCCCGAAGGAAGCGGCTGGAGTTGGAAAGATTTTGCCTGGGATATCGCAGGCGCAACCACAGGTTACGCCGTCTGGCAAATGGCTCATAATTAAAGACGCAGACCTTTGCCTTTACGGTGCAACATCAATGAAACCAAAAATGCCACAACAGCCATTACCGTAACGTACCAGAAGAATGACGTCTCCATACCAATAGACTTCAGCGACAACGCTACATATTCAGCAGAGCCCCCGAACAACGCATTCGCCACGGCATAAGAAAGACCAACGCCTAGCGCACGAACCTGTGCCGGGAACATCTCGGCTTTCAGGATCCCGCTAATTGACGTGTAGAAACTCACGATGAGCAACGCGCACATGACCAGTCCAAAGGCGGCATAAGGCGAAGTGACATTCTGTAATGCCGAGAGAATCGGCACAGTAAAAATCGCGGCCAGAGAGCCAAAACATAACATTGATGTCCGTCGCCCGATTTTATCCGATAGCGCGCCAATCAAAGGCTGAATGAGCATAAAAACGAACAATGCCGCTGTCATAATTCCGCTTGCCACATTGGCATGCATTCCGGCGGTATTGACCAGATACTTCTGCATATACGTTGTGAAGGTGTAGAAACAGAGCGAACCAGCAGCTGTGAAGCCCAACACCATCATGAAGGCTTTACGGTTACGCCATAGTCCCTTCAACGAGCCCGCCTCTTTCAGAGCGCGCGTCTCTTGCTGAGACGTTTCATCCAGTTGGCGACGTAACCACAACGCGACAATAGCCAATGCCGCTCCTAACGCAAATGGTATACGCCAGCCCCATGATCTAAGATCGGCATCATCCAGCGTTTGCTGGAGAACCACAACAACCAGCAATGCCAGAAGTTGTCCGCCGATCAACGTGACATACTGGAATGAGGCATAAAACCCTTTACGGCCTTCTACAGCCACTTCACTCATATAAGTTGCACTGGTTCCGTACTCCCCGCCGACAGACAAGCCCTGAAACAAACGGGCCAGTAACAAAAGAGCCGGAGCCCAGGTGCCAATGGTCTCATAGCCGGGTAAGCAGGCAATCACGAGCGATCCCATGCACATCATACAAACCGACAACAGCATCGATTTTTTACGACCGTGTTTATCGGCAATGCGACCAAATAACCATCCACCTATAGGACGCATCAAAAACCCTGCTGCAAAAACACCGGCAGTTTGCAAAAGCTGGGTCGTCGTATTTCCTGATGGGAAGAAAATGTGGGCAAAGTAGAGAGAGCAGAACGAGTACACATAGAAATCAAACCATTCAACCAGATTCCCGGATGATGCCCCCACAATAGCCCATACGCGGCGACGGGTATCGCTGCTTGTCAGCGACCCGCTCGCAGTTACACTGCTTTCAGTCATTAGAATTGTACTCCTGCCAAAGATCCAAGCGAGAATGTCGCCGCTTATCACTGTCTTTCAAAGTGAACGAAATGTTATATAATTGTTATATATAATTATGTGACAGGAATCTAGCTTTTAATTAGCAGGCCAACGATTTAGGGGTATAAGCCTGAGCAGGATGTAGTAGCCCGCATGCCAGATAGGGTCTGAAAAGCGCTGCGCCATCAGGTATTTTCCTCATACCACAGACGCAAAAAAGCCCATCCGTCAGGATGGGCTTCTTCACTTGTCTGATGCCTGGCAGTTCCCTACTCTCGCATGGGGAGACCCCACACTACCATCGGCGCTACGGCGTTTCACTTCTGAGT
>NZ_JANEWG010000113.1 GCF_028069725.1 Citrobacter sp. Awk 4 | reverse complement strand
AATTTATATGCAATGGTCTCTTAGTCGTTTTCGTCATAGCAAATTCATGCCAATCTACTATATATCAGCATTGGTTTTAACTCTATAGATTAACCAGTCGCACCATTTTTTTGCGTGAAGTTTTGCTATTTCATTAAATATCAATGGCATTGATGAGGATGGTGATGTTTATGGCACTCAAGTGCATGAGCCGAAAAAATCCGTGACTGGAGATACGTCAATGACAGACCAAAACGACAGTTTTCTTAGAGATGAATACTTAAAGCTGCAAGATCAATATGAAGATTATGACCGAAGAGCCTTGCTCATAAAGGGCTGGATAGGTGCAGGATCTATTGCCGGGTTTGCATTGGGAACCAATGGCGATAAACACATAACTTTTCTGACACTTTTTTCAATCGCATTGATAGCCTGTTGTTTTTGGTACCTTGAAGCAAAATGGAAAACATTCCAGTATGCAATCGCCAATCGAATCAGGGTGATTGAAGCGCATTTTCGCAAGGACCCTGATATTTTATATAAAGACCCTGCGCCATTTCAGATTTATAATTGGTGGTTTAAATCCTATTTAAAAAACAACCCTATTTATAAGTATGAACGATATTATAAGCCGGTAAACCGCCATGTTCACTTAAAAAAGGCCGCATTTCAGGATTTTGTTCATCTGCCTTATTCCCTCATCATTTTACTATGCGTGTTAATGGGAGTGATTGACCTGTTCTCCAGCAAGCCGACAGCGCCAACGCCAACGCCATTGCCATGTCAGCCTGTAGTGGTGATAGCGCAACCATTAGCGCCGAACGGTAGATAGTCATTGCATAACGTAATGGCCGGATAAACAGGTCGCTTATCCGGCAATCACATTACAGCGACTGGTGGCGCGTCTCATGCGTTAACAGGAGTGCTATCAGCGTCAACCCCGCCATTGATGCCAGGTAAATCCCCACCGCCGCCAGACCGTAGTTTGCCTGTAACCACGCGGCAATGTAGGGGGCGACAGAGGCACCGAGAATCGACGCAACGTTATAGGAGAATGACGCGCCGGTGTAGCGTACCTCGGTCGGAAACAACTCCGGCAGCAGCGCGCCCATCGGACCGAAAGTCAGCCCCATCAGACTCAGCCCCAGCAGCAGGAAGGCGAACACCAGCATCGGATTACCGGAGCCCAGCAGCGGTTTAAAGGCGAACAGCGCAAACAGAATGATCATCGTAGTGATAATGACCATGCTTTTACGACGGCCGAAGGCATCTGCCAGCAGACCCGCCACTGGCACCATCACGCCGAATCCGATAACGGCCATCATCAGCATCCACAACACTTCGTTACGTGGCATACCGAGGCCCACAGGTGCGGCAGCGGTGCTGAAGGTCATGGAATAGACGGTCATGATATAAAACAGGGTATAGGTCGCCAGCATGATAAATGTGCCGAGTACCGTGACGCGCACATGTTTTGTCAGCAGGGTGCCCAGCGGAATTTTTACCTGCTTTTTCGCAGCGGCGACTTTCGCAAATACCGGCGTTTCGTGCAAAGAGACGCGCACATACAGACCAATAATCACCAGCACCGCAGAGAAGATAAATGGTACACGCCAGCCCCAGCTCATGAATTGCTCATCGGTCAGCAACCAGGAGAGCAGCAGGAACGTACCGTTGGCAAAGAAGAAACCGATAGGCGCGCCCAACTGGGGGAAGGAGCCGTACAGCGCACGCTTGCGCGGCGGCGCGTTTTCGGTTGCCAGCAGTGCCGCGCCACCCCACTCACCACCCAGACCCAGCCCCTGGCCAAAACGCGCCAGCGCCAGCAATAGCGGGGCGAAAATCCCGATCGTCGCGTAGCCAGGCAGCAGACCAATGATGACGGTGGAGATCCCCATCGTCAGCAGTGAAGCCACCAGTGTCACTTTGCGTCCAACGCGGTCGCCAAAATGGCCGAATACGGCTGAGCCAATCGGGCGCGCCACAAAGGCGATAGCGAAGGTGGCAAGCGACTGTAGCGTGGCGGCCGTCGGATCGCCCTGCGGGAAGAATATATGGGGGAACACGATCACAGCGGCGGTGGCGTAAATGTAAAAGTCGAAAAACTCAATGGCGGTGCCGATGAGCGATGCGATGACGACTTTATTACGCGAATTGACCGGTGGGTGTTCCTGCTCGTTGTCGAGTGTTGTGGCGGTTGCTTGCATAGTATTTTCTTATTTTTTGGCGAACGAATGGCCATATTACGCACAGCAAAAGAGACATTTCAATATGTAACAAAACGGGGTTTAGCTCATAAAACAGGCAAAAAGGGGATAATTTTTAGACCAGCGATTTCGCTTCCATGAAATGCTTCACAGAATTTTAAACTTAGTTAATAAAACTGG
>NZ_JANEWG010000112.1 GCF_028069725.1 Citrobacter sp. Awk 4 | reverse complement strand
CACATTATTGCTAATATTCGAAGATGCCTTGAAACTTATTATTGAAAATGAATGTACGCATAAAATGATAATGATTTGTCATTGATGTTTTTGATTATTTGAAAATGACTTAATAAGCACACTAATAAAATTATAAGGACTACAATAATGAAACTTAAGTTAGTTGCAGTGGCAGTGACTACTTTGTTGGCAGCAGGCGCGGTAAATGCGGCTGAAATTTATAACAAAGACGGTAATAAGTTGGATCTGTACGGAAAAGTTGATGTTAAGCACTATTTCACCGATAACGCTGATGACGACGGCGATCAATCTTATGTTCGTATGGGCTTCAAAGGTGAAACGCAAATCAACGACCAACTCACTGGTTTTGGTCGGTTTGAACATCAATTCAATGGTTCTAATGCTGAAAACCAGGGGACCTCTGGCGATAAAACCCGTCTGGCTTTCGCAGGCCTGAAATTTGCTGAATATGGCTCTCTTGATTACGGACGTAACTACGGCGTAGCGTATGACATCGGCGCATGGACTGACGTCCTGCCTGAGTTCGGTGGTGATACCTGGACCCAATCCGATGCATTTATGACAGCCCGTACTACCGGAGTTGCAACTTACCGTAATACCGACTTTTTCGGTCTGGTTGAGGGCCTGAACATCGCAGCTCAGTACCAGGGTAAAAACAATGATCGTAATATTAATAGAGAAAATGGCGATGGCTTTGGCTTATCGTCTACCTATGAGTATGAAGGTTTTGGCGTGGGTGCTACCTATACAAAATCTGACCGTACTGATGAGCAAGTCAATCAGGGCGGCAACCTGTTCGCAACAGGTGAAAATGCTGAATTGTGGGCTGCAGGTCTAAAATATGATGCTAACAACATCTATCTGGCAACGACATATTCTGAAACCTCTAACATGACCCGTTTTGGTGGTGTTGGTGGTATTGCGAACAAAACCGAAAACTTTGAAGCAGTCGCTCAGTATCTGTTTGACTTCGGTTTACAACCCTCTCTCGCATATCTGAAATCCAAAGGTAAAGGTTTGGGTTCCTATGGCGATCAGGATCTGGTGGAATATGTTGAGGTCGGCGCAACTTATTACTTCAACAAAAATATGTCTACCTATGTTGATTACAAAATCAACCTGCTGGATGACACCAACTTTACCAAAGATGCATTAATCAGTACTGACGACATCGTCGCAGTCGGCCTGACTTATCAGTTCTAATCTGAATTGATTTCTAAAAAGCCAACTCATTATGAGTTGGCTTCAATGCTAAGATTTAAATCTCCTGAGAGAATACTTCATGCAAATGTTCACAGGGCGATGCCTGTGCGGGCAGAGTCATATTACCGTTAACGTTCAGAGGCTTGATGTTTATGCCTGTCACTGCACGTTGTGCCAAAAATGGTCTGGTGGCATTGCAATGTATTTGGAAGCGTGTGGGCAACCATTGATAGCCGAACACATGCCAGAACCAGGTATTTTCTCTTCTTCTCTGCATGGTGAACGTTGTTTCTGCTCCGTATGTGGAAGCCCCTTGTGGTTTCACTTGATCAATTCTGACTATTACTTTATTCCGTGGACGATCCTTGAATTGAATGAAAGCGAGAGACGTCGCCTGGTGTTAGCAGCCGAAATCTACATAGAAACACAGCCAGCTTTCTGGAAGCTCACGGGGCAATACGCGCGCCTGAGTAGCACAGAGGTTGAAGTAATGGATTCCCTTGGCCAATTAGCGCATTGAATCGGCGCTGATAATCCAGACACTTCTGAGTCATTGATAATATAGGTTTTCATATTCAGCTGATGGCATCTGAGCTCTCGAACCATGCCAGTGAGGAGAAGGGCGGTATTCAGCACCATCCCTGCTGCACTCACGTGCAGTGAGCCCGCTGTTTCGGTAAAATCGTTGACCGTGATATCTCTGTGTGAACTCAGGCTGATATCCCCGCCTGACTGCATCTCTCCGATGTTTTGTGAAATCGCTATTCAGTTTCTGCGTGGTATACCGGGCGCCACCAGCACCTGCGAGGTGGAGTGCTTTCATCCCTGATCCTTTTCTTTTTATATTTATGTTCGGTAGCGGACGTAATTTCACTAAACAAAGCATTCCTGCCAGACGTCCACGCTACCGCACGGCAGTGTCGGGTCAGGACACTGCCGACGCATTTAGGGCGATCGACACCAGGGATCGACAATTAACAGCTGAAAACGGTGTTCGTTTCCGGATGGAGATATTTATTTAAAAAATCGGACGGAGTATTAACCAGCTGAATGCTTTATTTCAATAGCAAGAGCAGAACAGGGAGGCGAAGTTTGCCAGTGTATTATTTTGGATATACAGAGAAAACTCTTTGATTGTACTGGATATGAGTTTTGTGGATGGTGGAATGTGCATGGAATATAAAAACAATCAGAATGCTGGGCAATGTTATGTATTTTGA
>NZ_JANEWG010000111.1 GCF_028069725.1 Citrobacter sp. Awk 4 | reverse complement strand
GACATATTTCCTTATCTAAACATTAAAAAAACAGATAATGATCTTTCAGCCCAACTCTTATCTGTTAGCTCCGGAGATGGTATCCTGTTGCTTCCAGAATATTTATCAAAATATTTTAACCCGCCAGAAACAAAAATAGTTAAACTGGTCAATAAAAACATCACGACATTACTATGCGTCAACAAAAAGTTTAGAAATAAAAAACTGATAAAAGATATTATCTCAGAGCTGAAAAATTACAAATAAATCATCATTTATTAATCATGGCAGATAACTGGTGATGTGCAAAGTATCTGTATATCACCATTTTATTAAAATGGAAATTACATTATCATAAATTAAAATAGCAGTTGTTTGTTCTAATTTAACGTATTCTTGTGCAATATTAGACCGGAATTATTTTGAGTGGATATGTATTATATTATCTATTCAATTGATTATGGAGGCGTAAATGATCGGAAAACATGTTTCTTTTATGCAATGGCTGCATTTAGCTCTAACTACGCCATTTGAGGCATTTGAAATCGCTGCGACACTAATACTTGGAGAGGTGGGGCGATGGTGCATGGGGGGGGTAAACTGAGAGAAAAAATAGGCGACCTAATTACCTGTTTACTCATTTTCTATCTCGTTAGGCCATGGATACCCATACTACCTGCCATCGCAGGTGTAAAAATACGCCCCGGTGCTATTGCCATCGTTATTGCTCTACTAGGCGGACATAGTGTAAGCAATTTACTCGCGTATTATTTCCGAAAGCGAACTGGCATCGATATTAAGGATTTAGAGAATAAAAATAAAACAGAACAATAACACACTAACGCAGCGCTTAGTCTATTCTTGCAAGGAGAATAAAATGATACAGGTAAGTTACATCACTGAGTTATTAAAAAAGAAAAAATCAAAAATACACCTTATATAGATAACTCTGGATATCCAACAGTAGGTGTCGGTTTTAAATTTGCCCCGAAAGGCCAGAGGGATCCCCAGAAACTTCATCAATTCGGCGTACACCCTGTCGGGGTTCTTCCCCGACAGTATTCCCGGTGACTGACAGATGACCTTTTCACTCAACGTCAGATATGACAGCACTCTGCTCGACTTCTCTCTGTTCGCCTGAAACCATCGATTTATTCCCTTACTTTCAATGTAATATCCCGTCAGCTACATGATGATGCTGTAGAAAACTGCAACCAGGCAAAGCACGGATATTCGTTTTCTCCCCGGCTTTTACTTGCCGCAGTCCCAGACCATAGCGCTTACTTTTCTCATCCCTGAAGTTCTGCTCTATTTGCATGCGGCTTATATCCCATCAGGTTGGCAAAAAGCAGTCACGGTTCACGCGCATTTTTACGGTACATTTTGTCCGTTCTGGGGAAGCGCTGGCTATTTTTCCTACTTCCCACCCTCGGTTCTCGTGGGCAACTTCGTTCCCGTCTTCCCGGTAATATCTGCCATCTCGCCTGCTCATACATCGTTCTTAACTCTCCCGGGATTTTCCCCGGGGAAGCCCTGGGTAAGGCTATCAGCCGTCGTATTATTTCACTTATCGATCCCATCGCGGGTGTGATGCCTGCTGATTCCAGTATCGCTGCGTGATATCAAAAGCTCCTGGATAGCTCTTTCGCTGGGTTTATAGTGTGACCTTATAACAAAAATACCCTTCTAACTATGGTGAGTTGAAAGGGCAGTGTTTTAATATAATATCAAATTTTTTATTTTTGAATTCTTATTCATCTTTCTTCATTTTTGAAAGTAAAAGCCCTTTATAGGTTGTTATTTTTCCTTCTTTTTTTAACATGGCAACAACTTTTGAAATGTTACTACGTGATAAATTTGTTTTGTCCATAATGTAATCCACCGCTGTTCTGCGATTTCGTATTTGTTCAGGCTCATGACAGAGCTTTTCGAGACAATACTCAATTAGATTGGAACTATTGACATTAGACATGTTATCAAGATAGTTCGTTAATAGAGCAGTAAGCATCATTTGATACATAGCAACATTTTCCCATAACTGGTTGTCGTTGATTTTTTTTTTAGCCTCCAAAGGATGGATGAACTCATATGATACATCAGATTCAGCTCGGAAATAGAGGGGGAAGGTTTTAATATCCATATCATCTGATATAAATCGCAAACCAATGATCATTGGAGCCGTTAAATTAGTGAGTAATAAGTTGTCATGTTGTCGTTGTAATGAAATAATTCCTTGATGAAATAATACACACCTTGGTTCGTTGAATGTTCCTGGTGTGAATATTTGATTTTTTTTTATTGTTTTTACATTTTTAGTTGTAGATAAAGTTGAAATTAATAATTCAATATTTTTCTGATTTTTCATAAAAGATTCCATTGTGTAATGAATATTTGTGCAAAATCACTGTTGCTCATATAAGACAATGCTGTGCTATTCAGCACCATGACCACTCGATTATCATTATCAACAATCGCCTTCTGATACTGTTTATTTCTTCACATATTAGTAAGGAAGAGCTAGAACAATTTTGATTAAAAAT
>NZ_JANEWG010000110.1 GCF_028069725.1 Citrobacter sp. Awk 4 | reverse complement strand
GACCATACATTCCGCCTCTGGTCTTGATGCGTCAAGTTATGCGGAAGCTCTCCCGACATTAAGTCTTTCTCCATACCAAGGCTAGCAAGACAGCCTCTGTCAGACTCCCAGCCCGTTAGCGTTCTCGTGTCTTCATTATGACTTGGGTCTATCACCGCTCACCATCTGGACGTCGGACATGCTGTCTTGCACCTTTATCACTACTGGTCATCGCAGACCACATCATAATTACCTCAAGTCATTCTGTTTGCGTCCTGTTGCCTGCTGGTCTCCCTTTACGTGGGGGCTTGAGTAGGTCAGTGGGGGGCGACTTCAGGGTGCAAACAAAAGGAGTACACGTAAATGTCCCAACAAGAAATCAGCATCATTAACCTCGACCAGCTTGTGTCCATGACCTCAGTTGAAATTGCGGAGCTGACAGGCAAGGAGCACCGAAATGTCCTGCGCGATATTCGCAATATGGCTGAGGAGCTTAACGCGCTCAAAACTGAGCTGGTTGGCGAGGAAGTATACAAGGACGCTAAAGGCGAGAGCCGGGTAATGTACCGTCTCGACCGTAAGCATACTTTTATTCTGGTCGCTGGCTATTCCGTTCACCTCCGCGCCAAGTGTTACGATCATATTCAGACGTTAGAGCGTCGAGTCCTTCAACTGGAAGACCAGAAGAAGCGAGCAGCCATTCAGTCTGCTAACCGTCGAGGCGTGACTTGGGGTGACTACTGCAAAACCTATGGTCTACCTGCTCAGAAGCTAATGACCGCACTTCTTCAGCATCGTGGTCTCTTTCGTAAGAATCCAATCAGTAACGAGTGGTCTGTAAATCCAAAGTATTCCGACTGCTTCCGTATCATTAAGCCGTCAGACCAGAAGTTCTCAGCAGGTGGTTATAACTTTCGCTTCAACGCTAAGGGATTGGAGGTCTTCGGTAAGCCTGCGATAGTCGATAAACTGCGAGGCATCCTTATTGCCTTCACTGGCACCGACCAGCAGAAGCAAGAGCATCTCCTGAAGCAGGCCCAATCCGGCAAGCTGGAGGGACTCTAAGATGATTGACCCGCGCACACCTGAGGGCCGCATGACTCTCCGTTACCGTGGCTACCGGACTGAAGTCCTCCTCAGAGAGCTTGGTCTAGACCCGGAAGATGAGACCCGCCAGCACCAATCACGAGACGAGCTGATAGCGCAACTGGTCGCTATGAAACTGTCGCTAGCTTGCTAGCTGTCGTCAGCACACCGTTAGTAGCTTGCCTACTCACCACCCTAATTTAAACCTTTTGAGATGACCGATGCGGGGAGACGCCGCAGGACTAAACACGCCTGTGGTCGACCGATAGTCTCAACTCTCAAGAGGAGTAATTACTATGTTATTCAATAACCAAGACTGGAAACTGTCAGTCACCGACATCAATCTCTACGAGAATACTGTGAGTCTGGACGGTCAGTTCTATCCGCTGTCCCTCGCTATCAAGACCCTGATTCCGGGCTACCTGTCAGGCCTGCCGTCTACCAGCCGCGAGTCTATGGAGTTATTGGAAGCCCTGGCTGAAGCTGGCGTGACCATTGGTAACTTCTTCAGTAATGACCTGATGACCGCCTACCAACGCCGCCAGATGAATAAGCGTGTCGAGGCTGAGCGTATCGCTAAAGAGCTGGCGTCTCAGAAAGAGCGTACCCGCGAAATGTTCATGACCGAGGACGAATGGCAGAAAGAGCTACAGCGCCGCGAACAGGTCAAAGCTGAACGCCGGACATATGGTGAGAACCTCCGCAGCGCTACCCATTCTGCTGGTCGTTCCAAGGCTTCAATTATGGCTGACCTCGATAGTGGCGCTAACTGGATGGATTCCATCTAAGAACACACGGTCCCTGACTTACCGTTAGGGACTTCAAGTATTTGACTTAAGGAGATTAATTATCATGACTATGACTAAAGACGCTTTCCAGTTCGGCATTGAGCCTGTTCGTATCACCGACACCGACAACCTTCAGATTAACGAAGGTTTGCCAACTAACGCAGACCCTCAGGTCTATGCCTTCAAGTTAGCTAAGCTGGTGAAGACCATGCTCAATTCTGTGCTTAAAGATGCTCAGGATAACATCCCGTTCCCGGTAGAAGTCCTGCCGACCCGTAACAGCTTACCGACTCCAATCATTGCTCACACTCTGACTGACCGCTCTGTGCTGGTCCCTGTCCGTGGTGGCAAGCGACCTGAAGTCGTGACAGCTCCGTCTGGAACCGAAATCACCGTTGAGCCGATTGAGCAAGCTATCCTCGTGTCTCACCAGACCAAGCTATGGGACGCCAAGTCTTCCACTGGTTTCACTCAGGGTACGCTCCAGCAGGACGCTCTGAATATCTGTGATAACGTGGTCCGCACCATCAATAGCCGCATGGTCGATGTGCTGGAATCCTCTAAGCTACTGAAGACTGTAGAGCTTCCGGTCCTGACTGGTAGCCTGACAGCTAAGGCAGACACTATCATGGACGCGCTGTATGAGAACACCGAGTCTTCTTTCGGTTCTGAGGTT
>NZ_JANEWG010000011.1 GCF_028069725.1 Citrobacter sp. Awk 4 | reverse complement strand
GCATTTTCTTAAAATACATCGCTAAACCATTAATGGGATTGATAAAAGTAGCGAAGTTCAAAAAAAGCACAGACTGCTTTTTGACCATATAAATACAAAATATAAATCACATCACAAATGGGGATTCTCAGAAATGAAACGGAATGCGAAAACGGTCATCGCAGGGGTTATTGCATTAGCGATATCGCATGCAGCAATGGCTGAGGATATTAAAGTGGCGGTCGTCGGGGCGATGTCCGGACCGGTGGCGCAATGGGGAGACATGGAATTTAATGGTGCGCGTCAGGCCATTAAAGACATCAATGCCAAAGGCGGCATCAAAGGCGACAAGCTGGTCGGCGTTGAGTATGACGATGCCTGCGATCCGAAACAGGCCGTGGCGGTGGCGAATAAGATCGTCAACGACGGCATTCAGTATGTTATTGGCCACCTGTGTTCTTCTTCCACTCAGCCTGCGTCTGACATCTATGAAGAAGAAGGCATTCTGATGATCACCCCAGGGGCGACGAACCCGGAGCTGACGCAGCGCGGCTATGAACACATCATGCGTACGGCGGGGCTGGACTCTTCTCAGGGGCCGACTGCCGCCAAATACATTCTTGAAACCGTGAAGCCGCAGCGTATTGCCATCATTCACGATAAGCAGCAATACGGCGAAGGGCTGGCGCGTTCGGTGCAGGATGGCCTGAAAGCGGGCAACGCCAATATTGTCTTCTTTGACGGGATCACGGCCGGCGAGAAAGATTTCTCTGCGCTGATTGCGCGTCTGCAAAAAGACAACATCGACTTCGTCTATTACGGCGGTTACTACCCGGAAATGGGCCAGATGCTGCGCCAGGCGCGTGCTGTCGGCCTGAAAACGCAATTTATGGGACCGGAAGGCGTGGGCAATGCGTCATTGTCTAACATCGCGGGTGAGGCGGGCGAAGGCATGCTGGTGACGATGCCAAAACGCTATGACCAGGACCCGACAAACAACGCTATCGTCGCTGCGCTGAAAGCGGAGAAGAAAGATCCTACGGGTCCGTACGTGTGGATCACCTACGCTGCGGTTCAGTCACTGGCGACGGCCCTGGAGCGTAGCGGCAGCAAAGAGCCGCTGGATTTGGTGAAAGATCTGAAAGCACACGGGGCTGATACCGTGATTGGGCCGCTGAAATGGGACGAAAAAGGCGATCTAAAGGGATTTGAATTTGGTGTCTTCCAGTGGCACGCCGACGGGTCTTCCTCGGTAGCCAAATAATTATCCCACCGCCCGGCGTTGCCGGGCGGCATGAGAAAGGTAGTCTTATGTCCGAGCAGTTTCTCTATTTTCTGCAGCAGATGTTTAACGGCGTCACGCTGGGAAGCACCTATGCGCTGATCGCTATCGGTTACACGATGGTGTACGGCATTATCGGCATGATCAACTTCGCCCACGGCGAGGTGTACATGATCGGCAGTTACGTCTCTTTTATGATCATTGCCGCGCTAATGATGATGGGCATTGATACCAGCTGGCTGCTGGTGGCCGCCGGGTTTGTTGGCGCCATTGTGATCGCCAGCGCCTATGGCTGGAGTATTGAGCGGGTGGCCTACCGGCCCGTGCGCAACTCCAAGCGCCTGATTGCGCTGATTTCCGCCATCGGGATGTCTATCTTCCTGCAAAACTACGTCAGTCTGACCGAAGGGTCGCGCGACGTGGCGCTGCCAAGCCTGTTCAACGGTCAGTGGGTTGTCGGGTCCAGCGAGAACTTCTCTGCCAGTATCACCACCATGCAACTGGTTATCTGGATTGTCACCTTCGTGGCGATGTTGGCATTGACGCTGTTCATTCGTTATTCCCGTATGGGCCGCGCCTGCCGCGCCTGTGCAGAAGACCTGAAAATGGCGAGTCTGCTAGGGATCAATACCGACCGTGTGATTGCGCTGACCTTTGTGATCGGCGCAGCGATGGCGGCGGTCGCGGGTGTACTGCTCGGACAATTTTACGGCGTCATCAACCCGTACATCGGCTTTATGGCCGGGATGAAAGCCTTCACCGCGGCGGTACTGGGCGGTATCGGCAGCATTCCTGGCGCGATGATCGGCGGCCTGATCCTTGGCGTTGCCGAGGCGCTCTCTTCTGCCTACCTGAGCACTGAATACAAAGATGTGGTGTCGTTTGCCCTGCTGATTCTGGTGCTGTTAGTGATGCCAACCGGCATTCTGGGTCGTCCGGAGGTAGAGAAAGTATGAAACCGATGCATTTTGCGATGGCGCTGCTCTCTGCCGCGATGTTCTTCGTGCTGGCGAGCGTTTTTATGGGCGTCCAGTTAGAGCTGGATGGCACTAAGCTGGTGGTAGACACCGCAGGTGATATCCGCTGGCAGTGGGTGTTCATCGGCACGGCGGTGGTCTTTTTCTTCCAGATGCTGCGCCCGACATTCCAGAAGAGCCTGAAGAGCGTCTCCGGGCCGAAATTCATTCTGCCGGCGATTGACGGTTCAACCGCCAAGCAGAAGCTGTTCCTTGTGGCATTGCTGGTTATCGCCGTGGCGTGGCCGTTTATGGTGTCGCGCGGGACGGTCGATATCGCCACCCTGACCATGATTTATATCATCCTCGGTCTCGGGCTGAACGTCGTAGTGGGGCTTTCCGGTCTGTTGGTGCTGGGCTATGGCGGTTTTTATGCTATCGGCGCTTACACCTTCGCACTGCTGAACCACTATTACGGCCTCGGCTTCTGGACCTGTCTGCCGCTGGCGGGGCTGGTTTCTGCGGCGGCGGGCTTCCTGCTCGGTTTCCCGGTGCTGCGTCTGCGCGGTGACTATCTGGCGATTGTGACGTTAGGCTTCGGCGAAATCGTCCGTATCCTGCTGCTTAATAACACCGAAGTGACCGGTGGCCCGAACGGGATCAGCCAGATCCCGAAACCGACCTTCTTTGGCCTGGAGTTCAGTCGCACCGCCCGTGAAGGCGGCTGGGACACCTTCAGTAACTTCTTCGGCATGAAGTATGACCCGTCCGACCGCGTGATTTGGCTCTACCTGGTGGCGCTGTTGCTGGTGGTGTTCTCCCTGTTTGTGATTAACCGTCTGCTGCGTATGCCGCTGGGCCGCGCATGGGAAGCGCTGCGCGAAGATGAAATCGCCTGCCGTTCGCTGGGGTTAAACCCGACGCGCATCAAGTTGACGGCCTTTACCATCAGCGCCGCGTTTGCTGGTTTTGCCGGAACGTTGTTCGCCGCGCGCCAGGGCTTTGTCAGTCCGGAGTCGTTCACGTTTGCCGAATCGGCGTTTGTGCTGGCGATTGTGGTTCTGGGTGGGATGGGGTCGCAGTTTGCGGTGATTCTGGCGGCGATTCTGCTGGTGGTTTCGCGCGAGCTGATGCGTGACTTCAACGAATACAGCATGTTGATGCTGGGTGGCTTGATGGTACTGATGATGATCTGGCGTCCGCAGGGCCTGCTGCCGATGACCCGTCCACAGTTGAAGCTGAAAAACGGGCAACCGAAAGGAGAGCAGGCATGAGTCAGCCATTATTATCTGTTAACGGCCTGATGATGCGCTTCGGCGGTTTGCTGGCGGTGAATAACGTCAACCTGGAGCTGCACCCGCAGGAAATCGTCTCTCTGATTGGTCCGAACGGTGCGGGCAAAACCACGGTCTTTAACTGTCTGACCGGTTTTTATAAACCCACGGGCGGCACGATCACCTTACGTGACCAGCATCTGGAAGGGCTGCCGGGACAGCAAATTGCTCGTATGGGCGTGGTGCGTACCTTCCAGCATGTGCGTCTGTTCCGTGAAATGACGGTGATTGAAAACCTGCTGGTGGCGCAACATCAACAGCTGAAAACCGGCGTTTTTTCGGGGTTGTTCAAAACGCCATCTTTCCGCCGCGCCCAGAGCGAAGCGCTGGATCGTGCGGCGAGCTGGCTGGAGCGTATCGGTTTGCTGGAGCACGCGAACCGCCAGGCCAGTAACCTGGCGTATGGCGATCAGCGTCGTCTGGAGATCGCTCGCTGCATGGTGACGCAACCGGAGATCCTGATGCTTGACGAACCGGCGGCGGGCTTAAACCCGAAAGAGACCAAAGAACTGGACGAGCTGATTGCCGAACTGCGTAACCATCACAACACCACGATTTTGCTGATTGAACATGATATGAAGCTGGTGATGGGCATCTCTGATCGCATTTATGTGGTGAATCAGGGAACGCCGCTGGCGCACGGGACGCCGGAGCAAATTCGAAACAACCCGGACGTGATCCGCGCATACCTTGGTGAGGCATAAGATGGAAAAAGTCATGTTGTCTTTTGACAAAGTCAGCGCCCACTACGGCAAAATTCAGGCGTTGCACGAGGTGAGCCTGCACATTAATCAGGGTGAAATCGTCACCCTGATTGGCGCGAACGGCGCAGGGAAAACCACTTTGCTGGGGACGCTGTGCGGCGATCCGCGGGCGACCAGCGGGCGGGTGGTGTTTGATGGCAAAGATATTACCGACTGGCAGACGGCGAAAATCATGCGGGAAGCGGTGGCGATTGTCCCGGAAGGGCGTCGTGTCTTCTCACGCATGACCGTCGAGGAGAACCTGGCGATGGGCGGTTTCTTTGCCGAACGCGACCAGTTCCAGCAGCGCATCAAATGGGTGTACGAACTGTTCCCCCGTTTACATGAGCGTCGCATTCAGCGTGCGGGCACCATGTCCGGCGGTGAACAGCAGATGCTGGCGATTGGTCGTGCGCTGATGAGCAATCCGCGCCTGCTGCTGCTGGATGAACCGTCGCTGGGGCTTGCGCCAATCATCATTCAGCAAATCTTCGACACCATCGAACAACTGCGCGAGCAGGGGATGACCATCTTCCTCGTTGAGCAGAACGCCAACCAGGCGCTGAAGCTTGCCGATCGCGGTTATGTGCTCGAAAACGGTCATGTGGTGCTTTCCGATACCGGCGATGCGTTGCTGGCGAATGAAGCGGTAAGAAGCGCCTATCTGGGCGGGTAATACCGCGATGTCCTGAATCCCTGGCCGGGTAAGGTGATGTCACCACCCGGCTTTTTATTTGACTTATACGTGCCTCAGCTCCCATTTTCCTGTCACCGTGCCTTCATCGTCTTGCCATCCCACTGACGTCTTACTATCTTTTTTTTGTAATCAAAACGTTATTTTTTTGTAATTCGAGCATGTCATGTTACTTCCGCGAACATAAAACGCGTGAAATCGCGCATTCGAAACAACAAGAGAGATAATCAATGAAACCGTTACGACATACAGCCTTAGGACTGGCGCTCAGCCTGGCATTGGCTGGCCAGGCACTGGCAGTGACCTCTATTCCGTTCTGGCACTCAATGGAAGGTGAGTTAGGTAAAGAAGTTGATTCTCTGGCGCAACGTTTCAATGCTGCCAACCCGGATTACAAAGTGGTGCCCGTCTACAAGGGCAACTACGAACAGAACCTGAGTGCAGGTATTGCGGCATTCCGTACCGGCAACGCTCCGGCGATTTTGCAGGTCTATGAAGTCGGCACCGCCACCATGATGGCGTCGAAAGCGATTAAACCGGTCTATGAAGTGTTTAAAGATGCGGGCATTAGCTTTGATGAAACGCAGTTTGTACCGACAGTGTCCGGTTACTACACCGATGGTAAAAGCGGGCACCTCCTTTCACAGCCGTTCAACAGCTCGACTCCGGTGCTCTACTACAACAAAGATGCCTTCAAAAAAGCGGGCTTAGATCCGGAGCAGCCGCCGAAAACCTGGCAGGATCTGGCGGCGTACACCGAGAAGCTGAAAGCGGCTGGCATGAAGTGTGGCTACGCCAGCGGCTGGCAGGGTTGGATCCAACTGGAAAACTTCAGCGCCTGGAACGGTTTGCCCTTTGCGACCAAAAACAATGGCTTTGACGGCGCGGATGCGGTGCTGGAGTTCAACAAGCCGGAGCAGGTGAAACATATTGCGCTGCTGCAGGAGATGAACAAGAAGGGCGATTTCAGCTATGTGGGTCGCAAAGATGAGTCCACCGAGAAGTTCTACAACGGGGATTGCGCCATTACGACGGCCTCCTCCGGGTCGCTTGCCAACATCCGCCAATATGCCAAATTCAATTACGGCGTCGGCATGATGCCCTACGACGCAGACGTAAAAGGCGCGCCGCAAAACGCCATTATTGGCGGGGCGAGCCTGTGGGTGATGCAGGGTAAAGACAAAGAGACTTATGCCGGTGTAGCGAAATTCCTCAACTTCCTGGCGCAGCCGGAAAATGCGGCTGAGTGGCACCAGAAGACCGGCTATCTGCCGATCACCACCGCAGCGTATGACCTGACCCGCGAGCAGGGATACTACGACAAGAACCCCGGCTCAGATATCGCGACGCGCCAGATGCTGAACAAACCGCCATTGCCGTTCACCAAAGGGCTGCGTCTGGGCAATATGCCGCAAATCCGCACCATTGTGGATGAAGAGCTGGAAAGCGTGTGGACCGGCAAGAAAACCCCTCAGCAAGCGCTGGACTCCGCCGTTGAGCGCGGGAATCAGCTGCTACGTCGTTTTGAACAATCGACTAAATCGTAATGTGAAATGCCGGGTGGCGGCTTCGCCTTACCCGGCCTGGAAATGCGCGTAGGCCGGATAAGCGTAGCGCTATCCGGCGCTGTTCAGGAATCAAACCTCAATGTCCTCATCCCGTCCGGTGTTCCGCTCGCGTTGGTTACCCTATTTGCTGGTCGCTCCGCAGTTGGTTATCACCCTTATTTTCTTTATCTGGCCTGCGGGTGAAGCGCTGTGGTATTCCCTGCAAAGCGTTGATCCGTTTGGTTTCTCCAGCCGGTTCGTAGGACTGGAGAACTTCGTCGCGCTGTTTCATGACAGCTACTACCTCGACTCTTTCTGGACGACGATAAAATTCAGCACTCTGGTCACCGTCAGCGGCCTGCTGGTCTCGTTGTTCTTCGCGGCACTGGTGGAGTACATCGTGCGCGGTAGCCGTATCTATCAAACGCTGATGTTGCTGCCTTATGCTGTTGCGCCCGCGGTGGCCGCCGTGCTGTGGATCTTCCTGTTTAACCCCGGTCGCGGACTGATCACCCATTTTCTTGCTGAGTTTGGTTACGACTGGAACCACGCGCAATACAGCGGACAGGCAATGTTCCTTGTGGTGTTCGCCTCTGTCTGGAAGCAGATTAGTTACAACTTCCTGTTCTTCTATGCCGCGCTGCAATCCATTCCCCGTTCGCTGATTGAAGCGGCGGCTATTGATGGCGCTGGCCCGATTCGCCGTTTCTTTAAGCTTGCCCTGCCGCTGATTGCGCCAGTGAGTTTCTTCCTGTTGGTGGTCAATTTGGTGTACGCCTTCTTCGACACGTTCCCGGTGATCGACGCGGCCACCGCCGGTGGACCGGTGCAGGCGACGACGACGCTGATCTATAAGATCTACCGTGAAGGTTTTACCGGGCTGGATCTCTCGGCCTCCGCCGCACAGTCGGTGGTGCTGATGTTCCTCGTCATTGTGCTGACCGTGGTGCAGTTCCGCTATGTTGAAAGTAAGGTGCGCTATCAATGATTGAGAACCGTCCGTGGCTGACCATATTCAGCCATACCATGTTGATTCTGGGGATCATGGTGATCCTCTTCCCACTGTACGTCGCTTTTGTGGCGGCGACGCTGGATGACCAGGCGGTGTTTGCCGCGCCGATGACGCTGATCCCCGGCAGGCATCTGCTGGAAAATATGCACACTATCTGGATCAACGGGGTCGGCGTTAACAGCGCGCCGTTCTGGCGGATGATGCTCAACAGCTTTGTGATGGCGTTCAGTATCACGGTGGGTAAAATCACGGTCTCGATGCTCTCGGCGTTCGCCATCGTCTGGTTCCGTTTTCCGCTGCGTAACCTGTTCTTCTGGATGATCTTTATCACCCTGATGCTGCCGGTTGAAGTCCGTATTTTCCCGACGGTGGAAGTGATCGCCAACCTGAAAATGCTCGACAGCTATGCCGGTCTGACGCTGCCGCTGATGGCGTCGGCCACCGCGACCTTTCTGTTTCGCCAGTTTTTTATGACGTTACCGGATGAGCTGGTGGAGGCGGCGCGCATCGACGGCGCTTCGCCGATGCGCTTCTTTCGCGACATCGTCTTCCCGTTGTCGAAAACCAATCTTGCGGCGCTGTTCGTGATCACCTTTATCTACGGCTGGAACCAGTATCTGTGGCCGCTGCTGATTATCACCGATGTTGATCTTGGTACCGCCGTGGCGGGCATTAAGGGAATGATCGCCACCGGCGAAGGCACGACCCAGTGGAACCATGTGATGGCGGCGATGTTATTAACGCTTATTCCACCGGTGGTGGTTGTTTTAGTGATGCAGCGTGCCTTCGTACGCGGTTTAGTGGACAGTGAGAAATAAGATGGCAGGACTGAAATTACAGGCAGTAACCAAAAGCTGGGATGGTAAAACCCAGGTCATTAAACCGCTGACGCTGGAGGTGGCAGACGGTGAATTTATCGTGATGGTGGGTCCCTCCGGCTGTGGGAAATCGACGCTGTTGCGGATGGTCGCCGGGCTGGAGCGGGCGACCAGCGGCGATATCTGGATCGACGGCCAGCGAGTCACCGAAATGGAGCCGAAAGATCGCGGCATTGCGATGGTATTCCAGAACTATGCGCTTTATCCACACATGAGCGTGGAAGAGAACATGGCGTGGGGGCTGAAGATCCGCGGAATGGACAAAGGTCAGATTGCCGAACGCGTTAAAGAGGCTGCCCGAATTCTGGAGCTGGACGGTCTGCTTAAACGCCGCCCGCGCGAGCTTTCCGGCGGCCAGCGCCAGCGTGTGGCGATGGGGCGCGCCATTGTGCGTGACCCGGCGGTTTTTCTGTTTGATGAGCCGCTCTCCAACCTCGATGCCAAACTGCGCGTGCAGATGCGTCTTGAACTGCAACAACTGCACCGTCGCCTGAAAACTACCTCGCTGTACGTCACCCATGACCAGGTGGAGGCGATGACCCTCGCCCAGCGGGTGATGGTGATGAACAACGGTATTGCCGAGCAAATCGGTACGCCGGTGGAAGTCTACGAAAAGCCCGCCAGCCTGTTTGTGGCGAGCTTTATCGGCAGCCCGGCGATGAATCTGCTGGCGGGGCGACTCAACGGTGAAGGCACTCACTTTGAACTGGACGGCGGTCCCGTACTGCCGCTTAACGGCGAGCATCGCCAACACGCCGGGCGTAAAATGACCCTCGGTATCCGCCCGGAGCATATTGCGCTAAGCTCGCAGGCAGAAGGCGGCGTGCCGCTGGTGGTGGAGACGCTGGAGATGCTGGGTGCGGACAACCTTGCGCATGGTCGCTGGGGCGAGCAAAAGCTGGTGATGCGCCTGACGCATCAGGAGCGCCCAACCGCAGGCAACACGCTGTGGCTCCATCTGCCGGACAATCATTTGCATCTTTTTGATGGTGAAACAGGACAACGACTATGAGTAACTGGCCTTACCCCCATGTTGCTGCCCATCGCGGCGGCGGCAAACTGGCACCGGAAAACACCCTGGCGGCCATTGACGTGGGGGCGCGTTATGGGCACACCATGATCGAATTTGACGTTAAATTGTCGAAAGACGGCGAAATCTTCCTGCTGCATGACGACAATCTCGAGCGAACCAGCAACGGCTGGGGGATTGCGGGTGAGTTGGCCTGGCAGGACCTCTTGCGTGTGGATGCGGGCGGTTGGTTCAGCGGCGAGTTCAAAGGCGAACCGTTGCCGCTGCTCGCGCAGGTGGCGGAGCGCTGTCGGAAATACGGCATGATGGCCAATATCGAAATCAAACCCACCACCGGCACCGGGCCATTGACGGGCAAAGCGGTGGCGCTGGCGGCGCGTGAACTGTGGACGGGTATGACGCCGCCGCTACTCTCTTCTTTTGACATTGATGCGCTGGAAGCCGCACAACGGGCTGCGCCGGAACTGCCGCGTGGGCTGTTGCTGGATGAGTGGCGTGATGACTGGCGTGAACTGACTACGCGACTGGAGTGTGTCTCCATTCATCTTAATCATCATCTATTAAATGAAGCGCGGGTCGAAAGTCTGCGCGAGGCGGGGCTAAAGATTCTGGTTTATACCGTCAACAAACCCCAGCGCGCCGCACAATTGCTGCGCTGGGGGGTGAACTGTATTTGCACCGATGCTATCGATGTTATTGGCCCGGACTTCACCGCTGCGAGTTATTAAGCATATCGCCATTCTGACGCGGCGGCAGCATATGCTGCTGACCGCTATCCTGACGTGTTCCGCTGTTCAGCATGCCGCCGTTGGTATTCGGTAACGGTTGTTCACGTACCTGACCTTGCTGAACCCGTTGCGTATTATTGTTCATCTGCGTTTGCAGATGCTGCTGCTGAAGTTGAGTTTGTGTTTTCAGCTGTTGGTTGAGCATCCCTTTCTGCTGGATCTGCTGCGACTGCATTTGCGTCTGCATGCGTTGCTGACTGGGGATCTGATAACCTTGCTGGTTCGGGTTATTCATGGTGTTGATGGGCTGTGCAAAGACAGCAAACGGCAGTAGCGCCGCCAAAATAAAGAACCGTTTCATCGTCTTTCCTCCTCTGGGGGGATCTCTTAAGTTTACCTCTTTCTTACCCGTCACGATGGTTATTTCAGAGTTATGCACCAGGATTAGTGGGGGGCTGACCCCGAACTTCTGGAGAATCATAATGATGAAACCGACGTTTTTTCGCCGGGTGGCGCTTGCTGCTCTGCTGTCAGGAAGCTGTTTTAGTGTTATTGCTGCACCGCCAGCGCCCTCTCCGGTGTCATACGGCGTTGAAGAGGATGTGTTCCATCCTGTGCGGGCGAAGCAGGGGATGGTGGCCTCAGTAGATGCGATGGCCACCCAGGTGGGGGTCGATATTCTTAAGCAGGGCGGTAATGCCGTGGATGCCGCAGTGGCGGTTGGCTACGCGCTGGCCGTCACCCATCCTCAGGCCGGAAATCTGGGTGGTGGCGGATTTATGCTGCTGCGCACCAAAGACGGTAATACCACGGCGATCGATTTTCGTGAAATGGCGCCCGCTGGCGCCACCCGTGACATGTTCCTCGACGAACAGGGCAATCCCGACAGTAAAAAATCGCTGATCTCACATCTGGCTTCCGGTACGCCAGGGACGGTCGCGGGCTTCTCGCTGGCGCTGGAGAAATACGGCACGATGCCGCTTAACAAAGTGGTGCGCCCGGCCATGAAACTGGCGGAAGAAGGATTCATCGTTAACGATGCGCTGGCTGACGATCTGAAAACCTACGGCAGCGAAGTGCTCCCCAATCATGAGAACAGTAAAGCGATTTTCTGGAAAGACGGTGAGCCGCTGAAAAAAGGCGACAAGCTGGTGCAAAAAGATCTGGCGAAAAGTCTGGAGATGATTGCGGAAAACGGCCCGGATGCCTTTTATAAAGGGGCGATAGCAGACCAGATTGCACAAGAGATGCAGAAAAACGGCGGGTTAATGACCAAAGACGATCTAGCGGCCTATAAAGCGGTGGAACGCACGCCGATCAGCGGCGACTATCGTGGTTATCAGGTCTTCTCCATGCCGCCACCGTCCTCCGGCGGTATTCATATCGTGCAGATCCTGAATATCCTTGAAAATTTCGATATGAAGAAATACGGGTTCGGCAGCGCGGACGCGATGCAGGTGATGGCGGAAGCTGAAAAACATGCCTACGCCGATCGCTCGGAATATCTCGGCGACCCGGATTTTGTGAAGGTGCCGTGGCAGGCCTTGACGAATAAGGCGTATGCCAAATCTATTGCTGATCAGATAGATATCAACAAAGCTAAACCGTCCAGTGAAATAAAACCGGGTAAACTTGCGCCGTACGAAAGTAACCAGACCACCCACTTCTCGGTGGTGGATAAAGACGGTAACGCCGTGGCGGTGACCTACACCCTGAACACCACGTTTGGCACCGGGATTGTGGCTGGAAACAGCGGGATTTTGCTCAATAACGAGATGGACGACTTTTCTGCCAAACCGGGTGTGCCAAACGTCTACGGTCTGGTGGGCGGCGATGCTAATGCGGTGGGGCCGAAGAAACGCCCGCTGTCATCCATGTCGCCAACCATCGTAGTGAAAGATGGCAAAACCTGGCTGGTGACCGGTAGCCCTGGTGGTAGCCGGATTATCACGACTGTGCTGCAAATGGTGGTCAACAGTATCGATTTTGGAATGAACGTCGCTGAAGCAACCAATGCGCCGCGTTTCCATCATCAGTGGTTACCGGATGAGTTGCGCGTGGAGAAAGGGTTTAGCCCGGATACTCTCAAATTGCTGGAACAAAAGGGGCAGAAAGTCGCGCTGAAAGAGGCGATGGGTAGCACCCAGAGCATTATGGTCGGGCCGGACGGCGCGCTGTATGGCGCATCTGACCCGCGTTCAGTCGATGATTTAACGGCAGGGTATTAATATTAAATGCCCGGTGGCGTGACGCCAACCGGGCAACACATCAGAGTGAGTCGGATAAGGCGCTGCGCCATCCGGTAAATATCATTTCACCCGCGCCATATAATATGCATCGACATACTCGCCATTGCGTAGACCGTATTTCTTCCCGGTGCCTTCAATCTCGAAGCCATGCTTTTTGTACACCGCAATCGCTGGGGCGTTATCAACAAACACCGTTAATTCGATGCGATCCACCCGCAGCCAGTTGTCGCACATGTCGATCATGGCACGAACCAGCGCGCTGGCAACGCCGCGATTTTGCCACTGCGCGCCGACGCAAATACCAAAATCGGCGACATGGCTACGGCGCGGGCGCTGGGCGACATCAATGGTGAGATGCCCTGTCACAATATCATCAATGCAGGCAACCAGTTGTTTGATGCCAGGTCGATCGGCCAGCCGTTCCTGCCACATCTCCATAGAAGGATGAGGAACCTGTAGCGTGTTGTGATACACCTCTGGCTGGGCATGGATTTGACGGATTGCGTCGTAATCTCTCGGTTCTGCATGGCGTATCACAATGTCATTCATTCCTTCGTCCTCTGTCGTGTATATGTCCTTTTAAACATCATTGACTTTGAAATTTGAGTCAACCGTCTTTTTTTGCAAAAAGTATTGGACAGGTGCGAATGATAATGATTATTATTGACGTGCGTTCAGGGAAACCCATGCGGAGAACCTGAAAGCACGACATTGCTCACATTGCTTCCAGTATTATTTTAGCCAGCGTATCGCTGGCTTTTTTTTTGAGTGTGTTTCGGGCTAGTTTGCTTGCCAGCTTAATCCCGGGCTGTGCTCGCAATCCTCACGTACTCTATGTACGCTCCGGTTGCTGCGCGCAGGCCGTGAATAATCTGCCTGCGCCACTGACGCCCGAGGCGTGGGCATTTGTGAAAGTGGTGTGTGGGCATCTGTGTTTTGTAGACCGGATGGCGCTTATCCAGCCTACAACGTTCAATGTTTTGTCTCCCTCCTCTTTGCGCTATGGTGTAGGCAATCACCTTCAAAAGGACGTTTTCATGACCTTACACTGCGCATTCATCGGGTTCGGTAAAAGTACCACTCGCTACCACCTTCCGTATGTTCTCCATCGTAAAGACAGCTGGCACGTTGCGCATATCTATCGCCGCAGCGCGAAGCCGGAGGAGCAGCATCCGCAGTATTCTCACATCCATTTCACCAGTGATCTCGACGACGTGTTCAACGATCCGCAGGTGACGCTGGTGATTGTATGTACCCACGCTGACAGCCACTTCGATTACGCCAGACGTGCGCTGGAAGCCGGGAAAAACGTCCTGGTTGAAAAACCGTTTACCCCGACGCTGGCGCAAGCGAAATCGCTGTTTGAACTGGCAAAGAGCAAAGGGCTGACCGTTACGCCGTACCAGAATCGTCGTTTTGATTCCTGTTTCCTGACCGCCAAAAAAGCGATCGAAAGCGGCAAACTGGGTGACATCGTGGAAGTCGAAAGTCACTTTGACTACTATCGCCCGGTGGTGGAAACCAAACCTGGCCTGCCGCAGGACGGTGCGTTTTACGGTCTCGGCGTGCATACCCTGGACCAAATCATCTCGCTGTTCGGCCGACCGGATCATGTGGCCTACGACATCCGTAGCGTGCGGAACCACGCTAACCCGGATGACACCTTTGAAGCGCAGCTTTTTTACGGCAACCTCAAAGCTATCGTCAAAACCAGTCATCTGGTGAAAATCGAGTATCCGAAGTTTATCGTCCACGGGACGAAAGGCTCGTTTGTGAAATACGGTATCGACCAGCAGGAAACCAGCCTGAAGGCCAATATCATGCCCGGCGAACCCGGATTTGCGGCTGATGATTCCGTGGGGCAACTGGAGTATGTGAACGAAGACGGCGTCACCGTCAAAGAAGAGATGACGCCGGAGTTCGGTGACTACGGGCGCGTCTATGATGCGTTGTATGAGACGTTAACCACCGGCACACCGAACTACGTCAAGGAATCTGAAGTTCTCACCAACCTGGAAATCCTCGAACGCGCATTTGAGCAGGCTTCTCCAGCGACGATTGCCCTCGCCAGATAAGTAAAATCGGCTCCTCTGTGTTTGTTCATAATTTTTGAACAGAGGAGTCAATTTTCACCCTCTATGATCGCAGAAGGATTGGGTCCACACTGAGTCCATCGAAAACATCTGGGGGTGAATACAATGATCTACTTACGCAAAGCAAATGACCGCGGCCACGCCAATCATGGTTGGCTGGATTCCTGGCATACCTTCTCGTTTGCCAACTATTACGACGCGAATTTTATGGGCTTCTCGGCGCTGCGTGTCATTAACGATGACGTGATTGAGGCCGGTCAGGGTTTTGGGACTCATCCCCATAAAGACATGGAAATCCTGACGTATGTTCTGGAAGGCGCGGTTGAACATCAGGACAGTATGGGCAATAAAGAGCAGGTTCCGGCAGGCGAGTTTCAGATCATGAGCGCTGGGACGGGGATCCGTCATTCTGAATACAACCCGAGCGCCACCGAGCGTCTGCGTTTGTACCAGATCTGGATCATGCCGCAGGAAAACGGGATTACGCCGCGTTACGAACAGCGCCGTTTTGACGCGGTCCAGGGCAAACAACTGGTGCTGTCACCGGATGCGCGCGACGGTTCGCTGAAGGTGAATCAGGATATGGAACTGTATCGCTGGGCGTTGCTGAAAGATGAGCAGTCAGTGCATCAGATCTCCGCTGAGCGCCGCGTGTGGATCCAGGTGGTAAAAGGCAATGTCACCATTAACGGCACGAAAGCGTCGACCAGCGATGGTCTGGCGATTTGGGATGAGCAGGCGATCTCCATCCATGCCGACAGCGACAGTGAAGTACTGTTGTTTGATCTGCCGCCAGTTTAAATCAGTGTCATAACCTTCCCCAGGCCGGATAAAACGTGTGAACGTAGTCATCCGGCCTTTCATCGTTTGTCATTAATTTTGCATGTCCGTGATAAACTCAGGGGAATGATCCCCTTTGTGTACCTTTCAGGACGATGAAAAAGAAAAGACCCGTACTTCAGGATGTAGCCGACCGCGTGGGCGTGACTAAAATGACGGTCAGCCGTTTTTTGCGTAACCCGGAGCAGGTCTCTGTTGCGCTGCGCGGCAAAATTGCTGCTGCACTTGATGAACTGGGTTATATTCCCAATCGTGCTCCTGATATCCTTTCTAACGCCACCAGCCGTGCAATTGGCGTGCTGTTACCCTCTCTCACCAACCAGGTTTTTGCCGAAGTATTACGCGGCATTGAGGCCGTCACGGACGCCCACGGTTATCAGACCATGCTGGCGCACTATGGCTATAAACCCGAGATGGAACAGGAGCGTCTGGAATCGATGTTGTCGTGGAATATCGATGGTCTGATCCTCACCGAACGTACCCACACGCCGCGCACTCTGAAGATGATTGAAGTGGCGGGGATCCCGGTTGTGGAACTGATGGATAGTCAGTCTCCGTGCCTCGACATTGCCGTGGGTTTTGACAACTTTGAAGCCGGGCGTCAGATGACTGCCGCGATTATTGCGCGTGGTCATCGCCATATCGCCTATCTGGGGGCGCGTCTCGACGAACGTACTATCATCAAGCAGAAGGGCTATGAACAGGCGATGCTGGATGCCGGTCTGGTGCCTTACAGTGTGATGGTGGAACAGTCTTCTTCTTACTCTGCCGGTATTGAGCTGATCCGTCAGGCGCGGCGCGAATATCCGCAACTGGATGGCGTGTTCTGTACCAACGATGACCTGGCTGTCGGTGCGGCGTTTGAGTGCCAGCGTTTAGGACTCAAAATACCGGACGATATAGCGATTGCTGGTTTCCACGGACATGATATCGGTCAGGTGATGGAACCCCGTCTCGCCAGCGTGCTCACGCCGCGTGAGCGGATGGGCAGCATCGGCGCAGAACGCCTGCTGGCACGCATTCGTGGTGAAACGGTTACGCCTAAAATGTTAGATTTAGGTTTCACCTTGTCACCGGGTGGATCTATTTAACCCAACAAGTTTGAAGTAGCTCACACTTATTCACTTCTGGCACGAATGGATATTGCTTCTCTATTTGTCCGGCTGGACAATGTTACCGATAACAGTTACCCGTAACAATTCTCTGAACCTTGTACTGTGGGGGCACCGCTTTGAGCACGACTAACCATGATCACCACGTTTACGTTCTGATGGGCGTATCAGGCAGTGGCAAATCCGCTGTCGCAAGCGAAGTGGCGCATCGACTGCATGCCGCGTTTCTTGATGGCGATTTTCTCCATCCGCGCTGCAACATCACGAAAATGGCTTCCGGTGAGCCGCTGAATGACGAAGACCGTAAGCCGTGGTTACAGGCGCTGAATGATGCTGCGTTCGCGATGCAGCGTACCAACAAGGTTTCGCTAATCGTCTGTTCCGCCTTGAAAAAACATTACCGTGACCTGTTGCGTGACGGTAACCCGAACCTCTCTTTCATCTATCTGAAAGGGGACTTTGAGGTGATCGAAAACCGTCTGAAGGCGCGTAAAGGCCACTTCTTTAAAACGCAGATGTTGGTGACCCAGTTTGAAACACTGGAAGAACCGGGCGCTGATGAGGGCGATGTTCTGGTGGTGGATATCGATCAGCCGCTGGAAGATGTTGTCGCAAGCACCGTTGAGGTCATAAATAAAAGGCAGTAAGTTTTGAGTACATTAACGTTAGTTTTAACAGCAGTAGGGTCTGTTTTACTGCTGTTGTTTTTAGTAATGAAGGCGCGTATGCACGCCTTCGTTGCTTTGATGGTGGTGTCTATTGGTGCAGGTCTCTTTTCCGGTATGCCGCTCGACAAAATCGCAGCGACGATGGAAAAGGGCATGGGGGGAACCCTTGGCTTCCTGGCGATTGTGGTCGCGCTGGGAGCCATGTTCGGCAAGATTTTGCATGAGACGGGGGCGGTCGATCAGATCGCCGTCAAAATGCTCAAATCTTTCGGCCATAGCCGGGCGCATTATGCGATTGGTCTGGCGGGTCTGATTTGCGCGCTGCCGTTATTCTTTGAGGTAGCGATCGTCCTGCTGATTAGCGTCGCGTTTTCTATGGCGCGCCACACCGGCACCAACCTCGTGAAATTGGTGATCCCGCTGTTTGCCGGCGTTGCAGCTGCGGCCGCGTTTCTGCTGCCGGGGCCTGCGCCGATGCTGCTGGCCTCTCAAATGCATGCCGATTTCGGCTGGATGATCCTGATTGGCCTGTGCGCGGCAATCCCTGGCATGATTATCGCCGGGCCGCTGTGGGGCAATTTCATCAGCCGTTATGTCGAACTGACTATTCCTGACGACATTACCGAACCGCATTTGGGCGAAGGCAAAATGCCTTCCTTCGGCTTTAGCCTATCGCTGATCCTGCTGCCGCTGGTGCTGGTCGGGTTGAAAACCATCGCTGCACGCTTTGTGCCGGTCGGTTCTGACGCTTACCAATGGTTTGAATTTATTGGTCATCCGTTCACCGCGATTCTGGTGGCGTGTCTGGTGGCGATTTATGGCCTGGCAATGCGTCAGGGCATGCCGAAAGACAAAGTGATGGAAATTTGTGGTCATGCGCTGCAACCGGCGGGGATTATTCTGCTGGTGATCGGTGCAGGCGGCGTGTTCAAGCAGGTGCTGGTCGATTCTGGCGTCGGTCCTGCTTTGGGCGAAGCGTTGACCGGTATGGGCTTACCGATTGCCATTACCTGCTTCGTGCTGGCGGCGGCGGTACGTATCATTCAGGGCTCTGCGACGGTTGCCTGCTTAACGGCGGTCGGTCTGGTGATGCCGGTGATTGAACAACTGAACTTCTCCGGTGCGCAGATGGCGGCATTGTCTATCTGTATCGCGGGCGGTTCGATTGTGGTCAGTCACGTGAATGACGCCGGTTTCTGGTTGTTCGGGAAGTTTACCGGAGCAACGGAAGCGCAAACGCTGAAGACCTGGACGATGATGGAAACGATCCTCGGCACCGTTGGCGCGCTTGTCGGTATGATTGCGTTCCAGCTTCTGAGCTGAGTCTGATTGCCCGGTGGCGCTTGCGCTTACCGGGCCTGCACACAAGCACAGATCGACACCGTAGGCCGGGTAAGCGTTAGCGCCACCTGGCGTGAAACGAGTACATTACCCCTTCATCCACATCCGTACACCGTCCAGGAACATCTGGGTCGCCATCATCACCAAAATCAGCCCCATCAGGCGCTCCAGCGCGTTAACCCCTTTCTCGCCCAGCAGGCGTAAAAACAGCGACGATTGCAGTAAAATCACAAACGTACCGCCCCAGGCGATCAGTAGCGCAATCACCAGATGTCCCATCTGATTCGGGTATTGATGCGATAACAGCATCAACGAAGCAAGGATTGTTGGACCTGCCACCAGCGGAATCGCCAGCGGCACGATAAACGGTTCTTCGCCTGCCGGAAGGCCGGTGCTGTTGCCCGACGCACTGGGGAAAATCATCTTGATGGCGATTAGGAACAGAATGATGCCGCCGGAGATCGACACGGTTTCCGCGCGCAGGTTAAGAAATGCCAGAATTTTCTCGCCCGCGAACAGGAATATAAACATCACCAAAAGGGCAATGAACAGCTCGCGAACCATAATCGCGCGACGGCGTTTTGGTTCGGTATGTTTCAATACGGACATGAAAATGGGCAGATTTCCGAGCGGATCCATAATCAAGATCAATAAAACTGCCGCTGAAATGATTTCATTCATAAGTCAAATTCCCTGATAATCAATGCGGATTTTCTGCTTGCTTTGGCAGCGGGATAAGTCGCATTACTGATGGCTTCGCTATCATTGATTAATTTCACTTGCGACTTTGGCTGCTTTTTGTATGGTGAAGGATAGGCCAGTAGGATACTGGTTAGCATACACAGCACACATCTTTGCAGGAAAAAAACGCTATGAAAAATGTTGGTTTTATCGGCTGGCGCGGTATGGTCGGCTCTGTACTCATGCAACGCATGGTTGAAGAGCGCGACTTCGACGCCATTCGCCCTGTTTTCTTTTCGACTTCCCAACTTGGGCAGGCGGCACCGACGTTCGGTGGTACCACGACCGGCACACTTCAGGACGCTTTTGATCTGGAGGCGCTGAAGGCACTCGACATTATTGTGACCTGTCAGGGCGGCGATTATACCAACGAAATCTATCCAAAGCTCCGCGAAAGCGGTTGGCAGGGTTACTGGATTGACGCAGCCTCTTCGCTGCGTATGAAAGACGATGCCATTATTATTCTCGACCCGGTTAACCAGGGTGTCATCACCGACGGCTTAAACAAAGGCGTTAAGACCTTCGTCGGCGGCAACTGCACCGTGAGTTTGATGCTTATGTCTCTGGGCGGTCTGTTCGCCAACGATCTGGTTGACTGGGTTTCTGTCGCTACCTACCAGGCGGCATCTGGCGGCGGCGCACGTCATATGCGCGAATTGCTGAACCAGATGGGGCATTTGTATGGTCATGTGGCTGAGGAACTGGCAACCCCTTCTTCTGCTATTCTCGATATCGAACGCAAAGTCACTTCCCTGAGCCGGAGCGGTAATCTGCCGGTTGATAACTTTGGCGTGCCGTTGGCGGGCAGTCTGATCCCGTGGATCGACAAACAGCTTGATAACGGTCAGAGCCGCGAAGAGTGGAAAGGCCAGGCAGAGACCAACAAAATTCTCAACACCGCTTCCGTGATCCCGGTAGATGGTCTGTGCGTGCGTGTCGGCGCGCTGCGCTGCCACAGCCAGGCCTTCACCATTAAACTGAAAAAAGATGTTTCTATCCCGACCGTGGAAGAACTGCTGGCAGCTCACAATCCGTGGGCGAAAGTGGTGCCAAACGATCGTGATATCACGATGCGTGAGTTAACCCCGGCTGCCGTGACTGGCACGCTGATCACGCCAGTGGGTCGCTTACGTAAGCTGAACATGGGACCAGAATACCTGTCAGCCTTTACCGTTGGCGATCAACTGCTATGGGGTGCAGCAGAACCGCTGCGCAGAATGCTGCGTCAGTTGGCATAACCGTTAGTTAAAAACTCAGGGGTGCTGAGTCACCCCTTTTTTGCGTAATACAGGAGTAGACGCGATGTTTCATTATTTACCAGGAGTTAGATAAAGCATTGGCTATTATTTAAGGGTGGCTAAATACACTGATGTATTTAGATCTTACCTGGAGGTAGGACGGCGTAGAAAGGATGCACATTGTGCTATGCCGTTCAGGTCAAAGAAGTGTCGCTACCTGATGTCGAAGATCAGTTGGAAGGGGCGGCACCATAAAACAGGATGACAACCATGTCCGTTCGTATCGATAGAGACGTGATTAATGCGCTTATTGCAGGCCACTTTGCGGATCCTTTTTCCGTACTCGGTATGCATCAAACTGACGCTGGACTTGAGGTCCGGGCCCTATTACCTGACGCCACCGAAGTGTGGGTGATCGAACCTAAAACCGGACGTAAAGTCGGCAAGCTGGAATGCCTCGACTCACGCGGTTTTTTCTGCGGCGTAATGCCCCGGCGTAAAAATGTCTTCCGCTATCAACTCGCTGTTGTCTGGCATGGGCAACAGAATCTGATCGATGATCCCTATCGCTTTGGCCCTCTGATACAAGAAATGGATGCCTGGTTATTGTCTGAAGGCACCCATCTGCGCCCGTATGAAACCCTGGGGGCGCATGCGGATACGATGGACGGAGTGACCGGCACGCGTTTCTCCGTCTGGGCGCCAAACGCCCGGCGCGTCTCGGTAGTCGGGCAGTTTAACTACTGGGATGGGCGTCGCCACCCGATGCGCCTGCGCAAAGAGAGCGGCATCTGGGAGTTATTCATCCCCGGTGCGCAAAATGGTCAACTGTATAAATACGAGATGATCGACGCGCATGGTCACCTGCGCATCAAAGCCGACCCCTATGCGTTTGAAGCGCAAATGCGCCCGGAGACGGCATCGCTCATTTGTGGTTTGCCGGAAAAAGTTGTTCAGAGCGAGGCGCGCAAAAAGGCCAATCAGTTCGACGCGCCCATCTCCATTTATGAGGTGCATCTTGGATCCTGGCGTCGTCACACCGACAATAATTTCTGGCTCAGTTATCGTGAGCTGGCAGATCAGTTAATTCCTTACGTGAAGTGGATGGGCTTCACGCATATCGAACTACTGCCTGTTAACGAGCACCCTTTTGACGGCAGTTGGGGCTACCAGCCTACCGGCCTGTATGCGCCGACGCGTCGTTTTGGTACGCGTGACGACTTCCGCTACTTCGTTAATGCCGCGCATCAGGCGGGTCTGAACGTCATTCTCGACTGGGTGCCGGGGCATTTCCCGTCTGACGACTTTGGTTTGGCGGAGTTTGACGGCACCGCTCTGTACGAACACAGTGACCCGCGCGAAGGCTACCATCAGGACTGGAACACGCTGATCTACAACTATGGTCGCCGCGAAGTCAGTAACTTTCTGGTCGGCAACGCCCTGTACTGGATTGAACGTTTCGGGATTGATGCTCTGCGAGTAGACGCCGTTGCGTCGATGATTTATCGCGATTACAGCCGCAAAGAGGGGGAATGGATCCCCAACGAATATGGCGGTCGCGAGAACCTCGAAGCGATCGAATTCTTACGCAATACCAACCGTATTCTGGGTGAACAAGTGCCCGGCGCGGTCAGTATGGCGGAAGAGTCTACGGATTTTGCAGGGGTTTCTCGTCCACAGGACATGGGAGGGCTGGGCTTCTGGTACAAATGGAACCTCGGCTGGATGCATGACACGCTCGACTATATGAAGCTGGATCCGGTTCATCGTCAGTATCATCACGATAAGCTGACGTTCGGCATGCTGTACAACTACACCGAAAACTTTGTTCTGCCGCTGTCGCATGACGAAGTGGTCCACGGCAAAAAATCCATTCTGGATCGCATGCCTGGCGATGCCTGGCAGAAATTTGCCAACCTGCGTGCTTATTACGGCTGGATGTGGGCCTTCCCCGGTAAGAAGTTACTGTTTATGGGCAACGAGTTTGCCCAGGGGCGCGAATGGAACCACGACGCCAGCCTTGACTGGCATCTGCTGGAAGGTGATGACAACTGGCATCACGGCGTCCAGCGGCTGGTTCGCGATCTGAACCACACTTACCGTCACCATAAAGCGCTGCATGAGCTCGATTTTGATGGATATGGATTCGAATGGCTGGTGGTGGACGACAACGAACGTTCGGTGCTGATTTTTGTCCGTCGGGACAAAGCGGGCAACGAAATTATTGTCGCCAGCAACTTTACACCGGTCCCGCGTCCTGGCTATCGCTTCGGTATTAATCAGCCGGGGAAATGGCGCGAGATAATGAATACAGACTCCATGCACTATCACGGCAGTAATGCCGGTAATGGTGGGGCTGTACACAGCGATGAAATTGCCAGTCACGGTCGCCAGCACTCGCTGAGCCTCACATTGCCGCCGTTAGCCACCATCTGGCTGATGCGGGAGGGGGAATGAGCCCACTGGCCATCGGCAACGCCACGCCGCATGGCGCGACTTACGATGGTCGTGGCGTTAACTTTACGCTCTTTTCAGCACATGCAACGCGCGTAGAACTGTGCGTTTTCGATGCGCAGGGGGGCGAGCAGCGCTATGAGCTACCGGGGCGGAGCGGCGATGTCTGGCACGGTTATCTGGCCGATGCCAGACCCGGTCTGCGTTACGGCTATCGTGTGTATGGTCCGTGGAAACCTGAGCAAGGGTTGCTTTTCAATCCGGCGAAATTGCTGATTGACCCTTACGCTCGCCGGGTGGAAGGCGAACTGAAAGATCATCCCGAGTTGCATGGCGGATATGATGCGCCGGATCGCCGTGACAGCGCCTCCTTCGCGCCAAAATGCGTGGTGGTGGCCGACCATTATGACTGGGAAGATGATGCCCCACCGCGTACGCCGTGGGGCAATTCGGTGATCTATGAAGCGCATGTGAAGGGGCTGACGTATCTGCATCCGGGTATCCCTAAGGAGATCCGCGGCACCTACAAAGCGCTCGGTCACCCGGTGATGGTCGCCTATTTCAAACAGTTGGGGGTAACCGCCCTGGAGTTGTTACCGGTGGTGCATTTCGCCAGTGAACCGCGTTTACAACGGCTGGGGCTGTCGAACTACTGGGGTTATAACCCAATGGCCATGTTCGCGCTTCATCCGGCATATGCCTGCTCCCCGGACACTGCGCTCGATGAGTTTCGCGACGCGGTAAAAGCGCTGCATAAAGCCGGAATTGAAGTCATTCTCGACATCGTTCTTAACCATAGTGCGGAGCTGGATCTCGACGGTCCGTTCTTCTCCCTGCGCGGAATCGACAACCGTAGCTATTATTGGATTAAGGAGGATGGTGATTACCACAACTGGACCGGTTGTGGTAACACGCTCAACTTAAGCCATCCTGGCGTGGTGGAGTATGCGTGCGAGTGCCTGCGTTACTGGGTTGAGACGTTCCATATTGATGGTTTTCGTTTTGACCTGGCCTCCGTCATGGGACGTACGCCTGAGTTTCGTCAGGATGCGCCCCTGTTTAACGCCATCAAAAGCTGTCCGTTGCTTTCAAATATCAAGCTTATTGCTGAGCCGTGGGATATCGGTGAAGGGGGATATCAGGTCGGTAATTTCCCGCCGCCGTTTGCCGAGTGGAACGATCATTTCCGCGACGCCGCCCGGCGTTTTTGGTTGCAACGCAATTTATCGCCTGGCGATTTTGCGCAGCGTTTTGCCGCCTCCAGCGATGTGTTTAAACGCAATGGCCGTAAACCCAGCGCAACAGTAAATCTGATTACTGCGCATGACGGATTTACGCTCAGAGACTGTGTTTGTTTCAATCAGAAACACAATGAGGCAAACGGTGAGGAAAATCGCGACGGCACCAACAATAATTATAGTAACAATCATGGTAAAGAAGGATTAGGCGGTACGTTAGATCTGATTGAGCGGCGACGCGACAGCATTCATGCCCTGCTGACGACGTTGTTGCTCTCTCAGGGCACGCCGATGTTGCTTGCGGGTGATGAGCATGGTCACAGCCAGCATGGCAACAACAATGCTTACTGTCAGGATAATGTTTTAACCTGGCTGGACTGGCAGCAGGCGAACAGTGGGTTAGCCCTGTTCACTGCCGCGTTGATTCATCTTCGCCAGAAGATCCCTGCGTTAACCCGGGACAACTGGTGGGAAGAGAACGACGGCAATGTTGAGTGGCTTAATCAGTACGCACAACCCTTGAGTGCGGATGAGTGGCAAAACGGGCCGAAACAGATGCAAATTTTGCTGTCGGGTCGTTTTCTGATCGCGATAAATGCCACGCTTGAGGTAACAGATATCGTTTTACCTGAAGGGGAATGGCACGCTATTCCCCCATTTGCTGGAGAGGATAATCCAGTGATTACGGCTGTCTGGCAGGGACCTGCGCACGGACTGTGTGTGTTCCAAAGATGATAAAAAAGGAGTTAGTCATGGTGAGTTTAGAGAAAAACGATCGTTTAATGTTGGCGCGCCAGCTGCCATTGAAATCTGTTGCCCTGATCCTGGCCGGTGGACGTGGTTCACGTCTGAAAGACTTAACCAACAAACGCGCCAAGCCAGCCGTTCACTTTGGCGGCAAATTCCGCATTATCGATTTTGCTTTATCCAATTGCATAAACTCTGGGATCCGCCGTATTGGCGTCATCACGCAGTATCAGTCCCATACCCTGGTGCAGCATATTCAACGTGGCTGGTCATTCTTCAGTGAAGAGATGAACGAGTTTGTTGACTTGCTACCCGCTCAGCAAAGGATGCAGGGCGAAAACTGGTATCGCGGCACGGCGGATGCCGTCACCCAAAACCTGGACATCATTCGACGCTATAAAGCGGAATATGTGGTGATCCTCGCGGGCGATCATATCTATAAGCAAGATTACTCTCGCATGCTGATAGACCATGTTGAGAAAGGGGCGCGTTGCACCGTGGCATGTATGCCGGTGCCTATCGAAGAAGCCAGCGCATTTGGCGTGATGGCTGTTGATGAGAGCGACAAAATTATCGAGTTCGTGGAAAAACCGGCAAATCCGCCGGCGATGCCAAACGATCCGACCAAGTCCCTTGCCAGTATGGGCATCTATGTTTTTGATGCCGATTACCTCTACGAACTGCTGGCGGAAGATGATGAGAATGACGCCTCCAGCCACGACTTCGGCAAAGATATTATTCCGAAAGTGACCAAAGCTGGCCTGGCTTATGCACATCCATTCCCCTTGTCCTGCGTGCAGTCTGACGCCGATGCCGAACCGTACTGGCGCGATGTCGGAACCCTGGAAGCGTACTGGAAAGCAAACCTCGATCTGGCTTCTGTCACGCCAGAGCTCGATATGTACGACCAGGAATGGCCGATCCGTACGCATATGGAACCGTTGCCGCCTGCGAAATTTGTGCAAGACCGTTCAGGTAGTCACGGGATGACGCTCAACTCGCTGGTTTCCGGCGGCTGTATTATTTCCGGTTCGGTGGTGGTGCAGTCGGTTCTGTTCCCGCGGGTGAGGGTGAATTCGTTCTGTAACATTGATTCGGCAGTCTTATTGCCAGAAGTTTGGGTCGGGCGTTCCTGCCGTTTGCGCCGTTGCATCATCGATCGCGCTTGTGTGATCCCTGAAGGCATGGTGATTGGTGAGAACGCGGAAGAGGATGCGCGTCGTTTCTACCGCTCAGAGGAAGGCATTGTGCTGGTTACGCGTGAGATGCTGCGCAAATTGCAGGTCAATCAGGAGCGATAATGCAGGTTTTACATGTATGTTCAGAGATGTTCCCCCTGTTGAAAACCGGGGGACTGGCGGATGTGATTGGCGCATTGCCAGCAGCACAAATTGCCGATGGCGTGGATGCCCGCGTATTGCTTCCTGCATTTCCTGACATTCGTCGGGGGGTAACCGATGCACAGGTGGTCACCCGACGCGACACCTTCGCAGGAAGGATCACGCTGCTGTTCGGGCATTACAATGGTGTCGGTATCTACCTGATTGATGCCCCCCATTTGTATGACCGTCCCGGTAGCCCGTATCACGACACCAACTTATTTGCCTACACCGATAACGTACTGCGTTTTGCGTTGCTGGGTTGGGTTGGATGTGAAATGGCCTGCGGCCTTGATCCATTCTGGCGCCCGGATGTGGTGCATGCGCACGACTGGCATGCAGGTCTGGCACCGGCTTATCTGGCTGCGCGCGGCCATCCGGCGAAATCGGTGTTCACCGTACACAACCTGGCCTATCAAGGCATGTTTTATGCAAAGCATATGGATGACATCCAATTGCCGTGGTCGTTCTTTAATGTGCACGGACTGGAATTTAACGGACAGATTTCATTCCTGAAGGCGGGTCTGTATTACGCCGATCATATTACGGCGGTTAGCCCGACCTACGCGCGTGAAATCACCGAAGCGCAATTTGCCTACGGAATGGAAGGTTTATTGCAGCAGCGGCATCGTGAAGGACGTCTTTCCGGCGTGCTGAACGGCGTGGACGAGAATATCTGGAGCCCGGAAACCGATCTCCTGCTGGCGTCGCGCTACACGCGTGATTCACTGGAAGAGAAAGCGGAAAACAAACGGCAGTTGCAGATTGCGATGGGGTTAAAGGTTAATGACAAGGCCCCGTTGTTTGCAGTCGTCAGCCGCCTGACCAGCCAGAAAGGCCTGGATCTGGTGCTGGAAGCCTTACCCGGTTTGTTAGAGCAGGGCGGGCAACTGGCGTTGCTTGGCGCAGGCGACCCGATACTGCAGGAAGGATTTCTTGCCGCGGCCGCAGAACATCCGGGGCAAGTCGGCGTGCAGATTGGCTATCATGAGGCGTTCTCACATCGCATTATGGGTGGCGCGGATGTCATTCTGGTGCCAAGCCGTTTTGAACCGTGCGGCTTAACGCAGTTATATGGTTTGAAGTACGGTACGCTGCCCCTGGTGCGGCGCACTGGTGGGTTGGCTGATACCGTGTCGGACAGTTCTCTGGAGAACCTGGCAGACGGCATAGCCAGTGGTTTTGTATTTGAAGATAGTAATGCCTGGTCGCTGCTCCGGGCGATCCGACGTGCTTTTGTATTGTGGTCCCGGCCTTCGCTCTGGCGTTTTGTCCAACGGCAGGCAATGGCTATGGATTTTAGCTGGCACGTGGCGGCGAAGTCATACCGCGAGCTTTACTATCGTTTGAAATAGTTATCCAGGAATCACTTATATGAATGCTCCATTTTCTTATGCATCGCCCACACTCAGCGTAGAGGCTCTTAAGCATTCTATTGCCTATAAGCTGATGTTTACGATTGGCAAAGATCCGGTCATTGCCAATAAACATGAGTGGCTGAACGCTACATTGTTCGCGGTGCGCGATCGTCTCGTGGAGCGCTGGCTGCGTTCTAACCGTGCTCAACTGTCACAGGAAACCCGTCAGGTGTATTACCTGTCGATGGAGTTCCTGATTGGCCGCACCCTTTCCAATGCGCTGTTATCGTTAGGTATTTATGATGACGTTAAAAATGCTCTGGAAGGCATGGGGCTGGACCTTGAAGAACTGATTGATGAAGAGAACGACCCGGGCCTCGGTAACGGCGGTCTCGGGCGTCTGGCCGCGTGTTTCCTTGACTCGCTGGCAACGCTGGGTCTGCCAGGGCGTGGATACGGTATTCGCTACGACTACGGCATGTTCCGACAGAACATTGTCGATGGGCGACAGAAAGAGTCTCCGGACTACTGGCTGGAATACGGTAATCCCTGGGAGTTCAAACGTCATAACAAGCGTTATAAAGTGCGTTTTGGCGGGCGTATCCAGCAGGAAGGCAAGAAGACGCGCTGGATTGAGACCGAAGAGATTCTGGCCGTTGCCTATGACCAGATCATTCCGGGTTACGACACCGATGCCACCAACACGCTGCGCTTGTGGAATGCGCAGGCCAGTAGCGAAATCAACCTCGGTAAATTTAACCAGGGTGACTACTTTGCGGCGGTGGAAGACAAAAACCATTCCGAGAACGTTTCCCGCGTCCTCTATCCGGACGATTCGACCTACTCGGGGCGTGAGCTGCGTTTGCGCCAGGAGTACTTCCTGGTCTCTTCGACGATACAGGACATCCTGAGTCGCCACTACCAGTTGCACAAAACCTACGACAATCTGGCGGATAAAATTGCTATCCACCTCAACGACACCCACCCGGTGCTGTCGATTCCTGAAATGATGCGTCTGCTGATCGACGATCACAAATTCAGTTGGGATGACGCGTTTGAAGTGTGCTGCCAGGTCTTCTCTTACACCAACCACACGTTGATGAGTGAGGCGCTGGAAACCTGGCCGGTGGATATGCTGGGTAAAATTCTCCCGCGTCACTTGCAGATAATCTTTGAGATTAACGACTACTTCCTGAAAACGTTGCAGGAGCAGTATCCCAACGATACCGCTCTGTTAGGACGCGCGTCGATCATTGATGAGTCTCATGGTCGTCGCGTGCGTATGGCGTGGCTGGCGGTGGTGGTGAGTCACAAAGTGAATGGTGTCTCCGAGCTGCACTCCAACCTGATGGTACAGTCGCTGTTTGCCGATTTTGCGAAGATCTTCCCGACGCGATTCTGCAACGTCACCAACGGTGTGACGCCACGTCGCTGGCTGGCGCTGGCAAACCCGGCTCTCTCCGATGTACTCGATGAGAACATTGGTCGTACCTGGCGCACGGATCTCAGCCAGTTGAACGAACTTGAGCAACACTGCGATTTCCCGCTGGTGAACCATGCGGTGCGTCAGGCGAAGCTGGAGAATAAAAAACGTCTGGCAGCGTTGATAGCTCAGAATCTGAATGTGGTTGTGAATCCGAAAGCGCTGTTTGATGTGCAGATCAAACGTATTCACGAGTACAAACGTCAATTGATGAATGTGCTGCATGTGATCACCCGTTACAACCGTATTAAGGCAGAGCCGGATGCAGAGTGGGTGCCGCGTGTGAATATTTTCGCGGGGAAAGCGGCATCCGCTTACTACATGGCGAAGCACATCATTCACCTGATCAACGATGTCGCGAAAGTGATCAACAACGATCCGCAGATTGGCGACAAGCTGAAGGTGGTGTTTATCCCTAACTACAGCGTCAGCCTGGCGCAGGTGATCGTTCCTGCCGCCGACTTGTCTGAGCAGATTTCACTGGCGGGGACGGAAGCTTCCGGCACCAGTAACATGAAATTTGCTCTCAACGGCGCGCTGACGATCGGGACGCTGGACGGCGCCAACGTTGAGATGCTGGAGCATGTGGGTGCGGAAAATATCTTCATCTTTGGTAATACGGCGGAAGAGGTGGAAGCGCTGCGTAGCAAGGGCTACAAACCTCGCGAGTATTACGAGAAGGACGAAGAGCTGCATCAGGTGCTGACGCAAATTGGCAGCGGTGTGTTCAGTCCGGAAGAACCTACGCGATACCGTGACCTGGTGGACTCGCTGATCAACTTTGGCGACCACTATCAGGTGCTGGCGGATTACCGCAGTTATGTTGACTGTCAGGATAAGGTCGACAAACTGTACCTGCGTCCGGAAGAGTGGACCGCGAAGACCATGCTCAACATCGCCAATATGGGGTATTTCTCCTCTGACAGGACGATCAAAGAGTATGCCGACACCATCTGGCATATTGATTCGGTGCGGTTGTAATACACGATGCCGGGGGCGCTTCGCTTGCCCGGCCTACGGTTATGCACGCTTGTAGGCCGGATAAGGCGTTAGCCGCCATCCGGCAAAAGGCCCGGTGGCGATGACGCTTACCGGGCCTACAGTTTTATAGCGTGTGTCTTAAGAAGCTAACGACAGCTGGCGTTTATCCATATACTCCGCCAGCCAGTGGGTGATACGGGACTGCTGTTCGGCGTTGAGCCACATCCCTTCTTTGGTACGACGCCACAGTGCATCTTCCGCACGACGTACCCACTCATGCTCGACCAGGTACTTCAGTTCCGCTTCGTAGAATTCGTGACCGAAATCTTCGCCTAAGTCAGCAACAGACGTTGCTTCACCCAAGATCCACTCCGTATTACTGCCGTAGGTGCGTGAGTAGTGGCGCGCCAGCGATTCCGTAAGGAAAGGGTAGCGACGGCGCAGTTTTGCTGCGTAATCTTCACGATCATTGCCAATTTCACCGCCCGGCAGGATGCACTCTTTGGTCCAGGCCGGGCCAATACCCTGATAGTAAGATGCCAGTTTTTCCACCGCGTGTTCAGCCAGCTTGCGATAGGTGGTCAGCTTGCCGCCAAACACAGACAGCAGCGGGGCTTTGCCGTTTTCGTCGTGAATATCCAGCGTGTAGTCGCGGGTGATGGCCTGCGGCGAATCGGATTCGTCATCACACAGCGGACGTACGCCAGAGTAAGTCCAGACGATATCGTCGCGTCCCAGTTGTTTCTTAAAGTGCGCGTTGTAAACCTTCAGCAGGTAATTGATTTCACTTTCGTCAATTTTCACCGCTTTCGGGTCGCCGTTATATTCAACGTCGGTGGTGCCGATAATCGAGAACTCATCCATCCACGGGATCACAAACACAATACGTTTGTCTTCATTTTGCAGGATGTAAGCCTGCTTCTGAGTGTGGACGCGTGGCACCACGATGTGGCTGCCCTTGATCAGGCGGATACCGTACGGTGAAGGCAGATGCATGCCGTCGTCGAAGAACTGCTTCACCCACGGGCCCGTCGCGTTGACCAGACCCCGCGCCTGCCAGGTGTATTTTTTACCGGTATCGATGTCTTCCGCTTCCACAATCCACAGACCGTTTTCGCGGCGGGCGGAGGTCGCGCGGGTACGGGTTAACACTTCTCCCCCTTTGCGAACCACCATTTGGGCGTTTGCCAGAACCAGTCGCGCATCGTCTACCCAGCAGTCAGAATATTCGAAACCGCGCACGATCTCAGGTTTCAGCACAGAATCTGCGCCAAAACGCAAACCGGTTGAACCGGGTAAACTGGTGCGTTTGCCCAGGTGATCGTACATAAAAAGACCAACGCGGATCATCCACGCCGGACGCAGGTGCGGGCGGTGCGGTAGACGAAAACGCATTGGGAAGGCGATATGCGGCGCCATTTTCAACAGCACTTCACGCTCGGCCAGCGCTTCGCTGACCAGGCGGAATTCGTAGTGTTCCAGGTAGCGTAAGCCACCGTGAATGAGTTTAGAACTGGCAGAGGAGGTGGCGCAGGCTAAATCCTGCGCTTCCAGCATCAGCACGGATAAACCGCGTCCAGCGGCGTCTGCCGCGATACCGGCACCATTAATGCCCCCGCCTATCACAATCAGATCTTTGGTTTCCATGCTGTCCTCTGCGCTTTCGTTATAGCTCAAAAATGTTCGTTATCGAAAATAATAGCAAATAAACGCGCCATTGGTAACATCGAAAAAACATTTTAGAGTGATACATATAACATTATGGTGTTTACCTGCCGTCTGAACGTACACTGAGCGGTAATATGGCTTATCGGCAATGAAAGAAAGAGAATCTATGGAACAGTTTGAATGTATTAACGTTGAAGAAGCCCACCAGAAACTGCATCACGGAAAGGCGGTACTGGTCGATATCCGTGATCCGCAAAGCTATGCAATGGGACATGCACCGCAAGCGTTTCATCTGACCAATGACTCGCTGGGCACGTTTATGCGTGAGCATGACTTCGATAGCGTAGTGATGGTGATGTGCTACCACGGAAATAGCAGCAAAGGGGCGGCGCAGTATCTGCTCCAGCAAGGCTATGACGCGGTCTACAGTATTGATGGCGGTTTTGATGCCTGGCACCGCCATTTTCCCTCAGAGGTGGCATACGGCTCGTAAGCCTTTATACTGTCCTCTTTTGTGTGGACGAAGCGACAGCAACGATGTTGATGATTACCTCTTTTGCTAACCCCCGCGTGGCGCAGGCATTTGTTGATTATATGGCGACGCAGGGCGTTATCCTGACGATTCAACAACATAACCAAAGCGACGTTTGGCTGGCGGATGAATCTCAGGCCGCACGCGTACAGGCGGAGCTGGCGCGATTTCTCGAAAATCCGGGCGATCCGCGTTATCTGGCGGCGAGCTGGCAGTCCGGTCATACCGACAGCGGGCTCCACTACCGCCGTTTTCCTTTTATTGCCACGCTGCGTGAACGGGCAGGTCCCGTCACCTGGCTGGTCATGGCGGCATGTATACTGGTGTTTCTCGCGATGAACATCATGGGCGATCAGACGGTGATGCTTTGGCTGGCCTGGCCGTTTGACCCATCGCTGAAATTTGAGTTCTGGCGCTATTTCACACATGCATTCATGCACTTCTCGCTGATGCACATACTCTTTAACCTGCTGTGGTGGTGGTACCTCGGCGGGGCGGTCGAAAAGCGTTTAGGCAGCGGCAAACTGGTTGTTATTACGGTGATCAGCGCACTGCTGAGCGGTTATGTGCAGCAGAAATTTAGCGGTCCGTGGTTTGGCGGGCTTTCGGGCGTTGTTTACGCGCTGATGGGGTATGTCTGGCTGCGCGGGGAACGCGATCCGCAAAGTGGTATATACCTGCAGCGTGGTTTGATTATTTTTGCGTTGATTTGGATAGTGGCCGGGTGGTTTGACGTGTTTGGGATGTCGATGGCGAATGGCGCGCACATCGCCGGGCTGGCGGTAGGTTTGGCAATGGCATTGGCTGATACTGTTAATGTGCGAAAACGAACGTAGAAATTCGCCCACAGGCTATCTTATTTATCCGTTTGTGCCTGCTGGACGAATTTCATAATTCCAGGGAATCAGAATGAAACAAACACAACGACATGACGCAATCATTGAACTGGTAAAAAAACAGGGATACGTCAGCACCGAAGAGTTGGTGGAGCACTTCTCTGTCAGCCCGCAGACGATTCGCCGCGATCTCAACGATCTGGCCGATCAAAACCTGATTCTGCGCCACCACGGTGGTGCGGCGCTGCCTTCCAGTTCCGTGAACACGCCGTGGCACGATCGAAAAGCAACGCAGACGGCGGAAAAAGAGCGCATCGCGCGTAAAGTCGCCACGCAAATACCGAATGGCTCCACGCTGTTTATCGACATCGGCACAACGCCGGAAGCAGTCGCGCATGCGCTGCTGGATCACAGCAATCTGCGTATTGTGACCAACAACCTCAACGTGGCGAACACGCTGATGGTGAAAGAGGACTTTCGCATTATTCTGGCCGGCGGTGAGCTTCGCAGCCGTGATGGCGGGATCATTGGCGAAGCAACACTCGATTTTATCTCACAGTTCCGCCTCGACTTTGGCATTCTGGGGATCAGCGGTATTGATAGCGATGGCTCATTGCTGGAGTTTGATTATCACGAAGTACGCACCAAACGCGCGATCATTGAGAATTCACGCCACGTCATGCTGGTGGTGGATCACTCGAAGTTTGGTCGTAATGCGATGGTGAATATGGGCAGCATTAGTCTGGTCGATGCGGTCTATACCGATACCATGCCGCCCGCTGGCGTGATGCAGGTGATTGCCGAGCACCATATTCAGTTGGAACTGTGCTAAAAAGTTGGGCCTACAAACGCGTAGGCCCAATAAGCATCAACACCACGATCCTGAACTACACGCCATAACCCATCATCTTCAACAATTGTTGTGCGTGCTGCACCGCATCCTGTCGGTGTGCGACGCCAAGTTTCTGGTACAGATTGCGAATGTGCGTTTTGATGGTGGTGGCGGCAACCGCCAGCTCGCCTGCGATTTGTTCATTGCTGTATCCGGAATAGATAAGCCCCAGAACCTGCCATTCACGCTGTGTCAGCGGGCTGGTGCGGATCAGCTCCGGCACATCCGGGTGCGTGAGCAGACGCTCAACAAAACCCTCGTCAAAATGGGCGAATTTATGTCGGTGATGCTGGTTAATCTCTCGCAGGATACGCTGTGCACGGTGTTGATCGAGTTCCGGCAGCGTGTTGAGCTGAAGCAGTTGGCGTAGTTGTTGCGCCATCGCTTCCCCTTCAATCACAAAGTGGCTGATAAAACCGGTACGATTCGCCAGTTGCAGCGCCTCAAGCAGCACGCGCTGGGCGTCATTTTTACGTCCGGCCTGCCAGTACAGTTGATTGAGTAGCAGCAGGTTGCGGTTCAGGTCGCTCATCAGACGCAGACTACGTGCATTTTCGTTCAGCTCTTCCAGCACAATTTCTGCGGGTTCGAACTCACCTAACAGGATCTGCACCCTGGCGATGTTACGCCACTGGCTTTGCAGGAAGTGGTTGTTGGCAACCTCCGGTTTTGGCGTGTGTCGCAGCCAGTGAGCGGCCGATTTTTTATCGCCCGTCATCTGCCAGTAAATCACCCGGACTTTATCCGCATTGGAGATCCAGTCACTGTGATACTGGCCGTTGCCCAGCAGGTTTTCCAGCCGGTTCAACTGGCTACGGGCATTATCCAGATCGCCACGCGCCAGCGAGCATTGCACGAGGAGCGCCAGGCACTGCAACTGCTGCTGTGGCTGGAAGCCGGAGAGCACATCAATGCCGCTACGGGCTGAGGCTTCAGCCTCATCCAGACGCGCCCACGCCCACAGGAGTTGTGCGCGAATACGCACCAGGAATTCGTGCATTGGCAACTGTTCCAGGTGCTGATCTTTGATCAACTGGAACGCTTTCTCTTGCGTTTCCCAGGCCGCTTGCAGGAAGCCCTGGGCAAACAGAATTTCACTTTGTTGGATAAGGCTCCACAGCGCGTAGTGCCAGACATCATGGTGACGCGCCATTTGCTCCGTTTGCTGCATTAACGACAGCGAACGGGCAAGGTCGCCTTTACAGTGCAGAACTTCACCGTGTACAGAAGTGGCGACAATCCGGCTATAGAACCAGGCAATCGGCAGTTCGTCCAGCGCCAGTTTTGCCAGCCGCTCTGCTTCATCCGGGTTGCCGTCGTTGATCGCCACCTGCGCGCGCAACGCGTTAAACTCCGCGTGCAGTGTCCCGTCCATGACGCCGTTGATCTCTTGCTCGGCGCGCGCCAGCAGCGTGTTGACCTCGCTGTAACGGTGCTGGCTTTGCATCAGCCAGGCTTGCAGCAACACCAGCCGGGGATTTTCCAGCAGGCTTTCCCACGGCAGCGCTTTCAGTGACTCTTCCAGCAACGCCAGTTCACTGTGGTTGAACAGTCCCCACGCATGGTTAAGCAGGATGTCGCGCAGCATATGCGCGTCGCCTGCTGCCAGCGCATGGTGAATGGCTTCGCTGGGGAACCCCTGCGCCATCCAGCTTTCGGCGGCGGCGTGGTGAATCTCCGGCAGTTCGGTCGCCAGTTCCCACTGGCAACGCTGACGTAAAAAGTTGCCGAACAGCGGGTGATAGCTAAACCATTCGCCGGTGTCATCCATCCGTTGCAGGAACAGGCCCTGGCGCTCAATCTCTTCCAGGCGCATTTGGCCGTTTTCTTCACCCGTAACACGGGCGATGAGCGCGTCGTTCATCGAGCGTAACACGGCGCTTTTTAACAGGAAGTGACGGGTGGCGACATCGACGCTGTCCAGCACTTCATCCACAAGATAATCAGACAAGTGGCTGGCGTTGATCCCTGCCAGGCGACGTGCCGACTGGTGAGCAGGACTATTGTTCTGGCGGGCGGAAAGGGCAATAAGCTGTAGCGCTGTTGCCCAGCCTGCGACGTCATCACACATCCGACTGCTTTCAGCGGCTTCAATCGGGGAGGATAAACGACGGTCAAAAAACTGTTTGGCTTCCTGGTGGTTGAAGGCTAATTGCTGACTGCCTATTTCCAGGAGCTGATCGCGCACGCGCAGATTCGCGATGCCCAACTGCGGTAAGTTGCGCGACAGTACCACCAGCGTGAGGTTTTCAGGCTGATGGCGCAGGAAAAAACGCATCGACTCATGGATCACCGGGTTAGAGATGAGATGGTAATCGTCGATGACCAGATACAGCGGGCGATGCCACTCTGCCAGTTCAATGAACAGCTGGGCAAAAAGTGACGTCAGGCTGGCGTATTGGCGTTTTTGCACCATCACTTCACTGGTCGAGCAATGCCCGCCAGTAGCTTGCTGGATAGCGGCAATCAGATAGCTGGCAAATCGCTCTTGCTGATTGTCACCTTCATCCAGTGAGAACCAACCTAGCTCATTTTTTCCGGCCGCCCATTGTGAAATGAGCGTGGTTTTCCCGTAACCAGCAGGACTTGTGATTAGGGCTAACCTGAAATTGTTCGCGCCGGAAAGTTTAGCCAACAGGCGCTCACGAACCACTGTATGGTCGAGTCGAACCGGACGACTTAATTTAGACGGAATCAACATAGTTAATCACTTCACTGTGAGGAAATGGGGGAAAAACGATTTTTTTTGCGCTTCGTAATTAATAGATATAAGGTCGGACAGAAACCGGTTTAATGCAAGTTAAGCGGACTTTTTGTGCTCCTGATTTTGCACTATGTCACAAATATTAATATATCTGGTTGGAAGCTCTCATTTGTCGTCTGAATGTGCGTGGGGACTGGATTGTTGCCTGGTTCTGCTGGTGTCAGAGAATGCTGCACCCTCCGTAAGGCGACAGAAATTTTAATGAAAATCGGCATTTTTCCTGCGCGGGGAACCGATATTTATAGAGAAATGATGGGTCAGAACTAATATTTTAGGTTAGAAACTATTTCTGTATTTACATGTTCTTTCTAAATGATATTCCACAATTTTTTATCGCCGCTGTTTATTCTCATCAATAATGCGTAAAACACAGTATGGCTTGCAGAGATCTGTACGGTCATTCTGCATCTTGAAGAGTCATCGTACGACTGTTAAGTGGTGGCGATCACAATTTTATGCTCATCCCCACTACTCCTCCCCGCCTAATCCCCGGTGGGAGGAGGAAGGTCAACAACGAGCCAGGCAAACTAGCAATAACGTTGTTTTATTACCTGAGGATCCGGAATTCCTATGTCACAGCCTACCTTTAATAAAGAGCAATTTCAGGCTGCCCTGACGCGTCAGTGGCAGCGTTTCGGTTTACTGTCGGCTGCAGAGATGACGTCTCGTCAATGGTGGCAGGCTGTTAGCGGCGCACTGGCTGAGTTACTCAGCGCGCAACCCGCGGCAAAACCGGCGAAAAATCAGCGCCACGTTAACTACATCTCAATGGAGTTTCTGATTGGCCGTCTGACAGGTAACAACCTGCTTAACCTGGGCTGGTATCAGGAGGTGAGCGATGCGTTGAAAGCGCACGACATCAACCTGAGCGACCTGCTGGAAGAAGAAGTTGACCCGGCGCTGGGTAACGGCGGTCTGGGGCGTCTGGCGGCGTGCTTCCTTGACTCGATGGCTACCGTGGGCCAGTCCGCGACAGGCTATGGCCTGAATTACCAGTACGGCCTGTTCCGTCAGTCTTTTGCTGATGGGCAGCAAATGGAAGCGCCCGATGACTGGCATCGCGGCAGCTACCCCTGGTTCCGCCATAACGAAGCACTGGATGTTCAGGTCGGTATTGGCGGTAAGGTGAGCAAAGACGGTCACTGGGAACCTGACTTTGTGATCACCGGTCAGGCGTGGGATTTGCCCGTGCTTGGCTATCGCAATGGGATGGCGCAACCGCTACGTCTGTGGCAGGCGACCCATGCACATCCGTTTAATCTGACCAAATTTAACGATGGCGATTTCCTGCGGGCGGAACAGCAGGGCATCGACGCAGAAAAACTGACGAAAGTGCTGTATCCGAATGACAACCACACCGCAGGCAAAAAGCTGCGTTTGATGCAGCAGTACTTCCAGTGCGCGTGCTCCGTGGCTGATATTTTGCGCCGCCATCACCTGGCCGGTCGCAAGTTGCATGAGCTGGCCGATTTCGAAGTGATTCAACTGAACGACACTCACCCGACTATCGCTATTCCGGAGCTGCTGCGCGTACTGCTCGACGAGCACCAGATGAGCTGGGACGATGCGTGGGCGATCACCAGCAAAACCTTCGCTTACACCAACCACACTCTGATGCCGGAAGCGCTGGAGTGCTGGGATGAGAAACTGGTGAAAGCGCTGCTGCCGCGCCATATGCAGATCATCAAAGAGATTAATGACCGCTTTAAGACGCTGGTGGATAAAACCTGGCCGGGCGACAAAGCGGTGTGGGCGAAGCTGGCAGTGGTTCACGACAAACAGGTGCGCATGGCGAACATGTGTGTGGTGAGCGGCTTTGCGGTAAACGGTGTGGCAGCGCTGCACTCGGATCTGGTGGTGAAAGATCTGTTCCCGGAATATCACCAGTTGTGGCCGAACAAATTCCATAACGTGACTAACGGCATTACGCCGCGTCGCTGGATCAAACAGTGCAACCCTCAACTTGCCGCGCTGCTCGACAAGTCGCTGAAGAAAGAGTGGGCGAACGATCTCGATCAACTGATCAACCTGGAGAAATTTGCCGACGACGCGAAATTCCGCCAGACATATCGCGAGATTAAACAGGCGAACAAAGTCCGTCTGGCCGAGTTTGTGAAAGTGCGTACCGGGATTGAAATTAACCCGCAGGCGATTTTTGACATCCAGATTAAGCGTCTGCACGAATACAAACGCCAGCATCTGAACCTGCTGCATATTTTGGCGCTCTACAAAGAGATCCGCGAGAACCCGACAGCAGATCGTGTGCCGCGCGTGTTCCTGTTTGGCGCGAAAGCGGCGCCGGGTTACTACCTGGCGAAGAACATTATTTTTGCGATCAACAAGGTGGCGGAAGCTATCAATAACGATCCGAACGTGGGTGACAAACTGAAAGTGGTCTTCCTGCCGGATTACTGTGTCTCGGCGGCGGAAATGCTGATCCCGGCGGCGGATATCTCTGAGCAGATCTCGACGGCCGGTAAGGAAGCGTCTGGCACCGGTAATATGAAGCTGGCGCTGAACGGTGCGCTGACCGTCGGTACGCTGGACGGGGCGAACGTCGAAATCGCCGAGAAGGTGGGCGATGAAAACATCTTTATCTTTGGTCATACCGTAGAAGAGGTGAAAGCGCTGAAAGCCAAAGGTTACGACCCGGTGAAATGGCGTAAAAAAGACAAAGTGCTGGATGCGGTGCTCAAAGAGCTGGAAAGCGGGAAGTACAGCGGCGGCGATAAACACGCGTTTGATCAGATGCTGCACAGCATGGGCAAACAGGGCGGTGATCCGTATCTGGTGATGGCAGACTTTACCGCCTACGTTGAGGCGCAAAAGCAGGTCGATGTGCTGTATCGCGACCAGGAAGCCTGGACCCGTGCGGCGATTCTGAACACGGCGCGTTGCGGCATGTTTAGCTCGGATCGTTCCATCCGTGATTATCAGAGCCGTATCTGGCAGGCGAAACGCTAAGGAAACGCGATGGAAAGCAAACGTCTGGATAATGCCGCGTTAGCGGCGGGGATCAGCCCCAATTATATCAATGCCCACGGTAAACCGCAGTCGATTGGCGCCGAAACCAAACGGCGTTTGCTTGACGCCATGCATCGCACCACCGCCGCCACGAAGGTGGCGGTGACTCCCGTGCCCAATGTGATGGTCTATACCGCAGGCAAAAAGATGCCGCTGGCGGTAGAAGGAAGTGGGGAGTTTAGCTGGATACTGACCACCGAAGAGGGGGCGCAGCACAAAGGGCACGCCACGGGTGGCAAAGCATTTCATCTTCCGGCGAAGCTGCCGGAGGGGTATCACACGCTGACATTAACTCAGGGCGAACAGCGTTCGCACTGCCGGATTATTGTGGCGCCGAAGCGCTGCTATGAACCTCAGGCGCTGCTGACAGGCCAAAAACTGTGGGGGGCATGTGTACAGCTCTACACCCTGCGATCCGGTACGAACTGGGGGATTGGCGATTTCGGCGATCTGAAAGCCATGCTGGTGGATATCGCGAAGCGTGGCGGTTCATTCATTGGCCTGAATCCCATTCATGCGCTCTATCCGGCGAATCCCGAAAGCGCCAGTCCGTACAGCCCTTCTTCGCGCCGCTGGCTGAATGTCATCTACATTGACGTGAATGCGGTGGAAGACTTCCGCCAGAGCGAAGAGGCGCAGGCCTGGTGGCAAATGCCGGAAACGCAACAGAAGCTGCAACGTGCGCGGGATGCCGAATGGGTGGATTACACCGCCGTGACGGCGCTGAAAATGACGGCGTTGCGTATGGCGTGGAAACGTTTCGCGGTTCGCGATGACGAGCAGATGACTGAGTTTCGTCACTTTGTCGAACAGGAAGGCGAAAGCCTGTACTGGCAGGCGGCGTTTGACGCGCTGCATGCTTATCAGGTGAAAGAGGACGCATTGCGCTGGGGCTGGCCGGTGTGGCCGAAGGCGTATCAGTCGGTGGATTCTCCACAGGTAAAACAGTTCTGCAAACAGCATCAGGATGAGGTGGATTTCTATCTCTGGTTGCAGTGGCTGGCGTATAACCAGTTCGCCGCCTGTTGGCAAACCAGTCAGGGATTTGACATGCCGATTGGCCTGTATCGTGATCTGGCTGTGGGCGTCGCAGAAGGCGGTGCGGAAACCTGGTGTGACCGTGAATTGTATTGCCTGAAAGCCTCTGTCGGCGCGCCGCCGGATATCCTCGGCCCGCTCGGTCAGAACTGGGGGTTGCCGCCAATGGATCCCCACATTATCACGGCGCGCGCCTATGAACCGTTTATCGAGCTGTTGCGCGCCAATATGCAAAACTGTGGGGCGCTACGTATCGACCATGTGATGTCGATGCTGCGTTTGTGGTGGATACCCTACGGTGAAACGGCGGATCACGGCGCCTACGTCCATTATCCGGTGGACGATCTGCTCTCCATTCTGGCGCTGGAAAGTCAACGTCATCACTGTATGGTGATTGGCGAAGATCTTGGCACCGTACCGGTGGAAATCGTCAGCAAACTGCGTAATAGTGGCGTCTATTCTTACAAGGTTCTCTATTTTGAAAATGACCATGAGAAGACCTTCCGTGCGCCGAAAGCGTACCCGGAACAATCAATGGCTGTCGCGACGACGCATGACCTTCCTACGCTGCGTGGTTATTGGGACAGCGGTGATCTGACGCTGGGCAAGACGCTGGGACTTTATCCGGATGAGGGGGTTCTGCGTGAGTTGTATCAGGACCGTGAGCAGTCGAAGCAAGGGCTGCTGGATGCCTTGCATAAGTATGGCTGCCTGCCAAAACGCGCAGGGCATAAGGCATCGCTGATGTCGATGACGTCGACGCTCAATCGTGGTCTGCAGCGTTATATTGCCGACAGTAACAGCGCGCTGCTGGGATTACAGCCGGAAGACTGGCTGGATATGGCGGAGCCGGTCAACATTCCGGGAACCAGCGAACAGTACAAGAACTGGCGTCGTAAACTGACTATCCCTCTTGAAAAGATGTTTGCCGATGATGAGGTGAACAAGCTGATTAAGGATTTGGATAAGCGGCGAAAAGCGGCGAGTAAGCGGAAATAAAAACGAAAAAGCCGGGGAAATCCCCGGCTTTTTCTTGTCCGTAACCTGGGAGGTTAAACCACCATGCCCAGCAGCAGACATCCTACCAGACCGCAGACAGAGATAATGGTTTCCAGCATTGACCATGATTTGATGGTCTCGCCGATGGTCAGGTTGAAATACTCTTTGAACAGCCAGAAGCCTGGATCGTTCACGTGGGAGAAAATCACGCTACCAGAACCGACGGCAATAACCATCAGCTCAGGGCTGACGCCAGTGGTGGCGATCAACGGTGCTACGATACCACCCGCAGTAATGGCGGCAACAGTCGCTGAACCCAGCGCGATACGCAGGACGGCAGCGATAGACCACGCCATCAGAATCGGGGAGATATTGGTTTCGTGCATCATAGAAGCGATGTACTTATCAACGCCGCTATCCACCAGAACCTGCTTGAACGCACCGCCACCACCGATGATCAACAGCATCATGGCAATGATTTTGATGGAAGAGGACAGAGTCTCGTTAATCTGATCCATGGAGCGACCACGGTTCAGACCGAAGGTGAACATCGCAATCAGAACCGCAATCAGCGTCGCCATGACCGGGTCGCCGAGGAATTCTGCGACAGCCAGGAAAGGGTGACCTTTCGGCAGGCTCATCTCTGCAATGGCGCGGAATGCCATCAGGATCACCGGCACCAGAGAAGTCCAGACGCTGACGCCGAAGCCAGGCATCTCTTCTTCAGTAAAGGTTTTGGCGCTGTACAGGCCTTCCGGAATTGGTTTGTCGATACCTTTCAGGCAGCGAGCAAATACAGGACCGGCCAGAATAACGGTCGGGATTGCCAGAATGGTGCCGAACAGCAGGGTTTTACCCATATCAGCATGGAAAATGGTCGCAATGGCAGTCGGACCCGGGTGTGGCGGCAGGAAGCCGTGGGTCACGGAAAGCGCGGCCGCCATCGGCACGCCGACAAACAGCAACGGAATATTCGCTGCCGCCGCAATGGTAAACACCAGTGGCAGCATCAGCACGAAGCCCACTTCGTAGAACAGGGCAAAACCGACGGTGAAGCCCGTTAACACGACAGCCCACTGGATGTGTTTTTTACCAAATTTGGCGATCAACGTGGTGGCGATACGCTGCGCGCCGCCACAATCTGCCAGCATTTTGCCCAACATGGCGCCGAAACCCATAATCAGGGCGAGACTGCCCAGGGTTCCACCAACACCAGCCTTGATGGAGCTAATCACTTTAACCAACGGCATTCCTTGCATCAGACCGACTGCAAGTGCTACCAGGACGAGAGCGATAAATCCGTTCATTTTGAAGCGGATCATCAGAAGGAGTAACAAGATTACACCGATAGCAACGATGACTAATGGCATGATTTACCTGGCCTTTACTTTGTTATGGGTAACGTCAGTGTTTAGATGACAAAATCCGGTTTTCCCAACAGGGAACAGAACCGCAGCGGCACCAGTACTGAGTGCCTTCGAAACTCTTTAGTTTAGTCGGCTGTTATGGGGTGGTTAGGTGCCCATACGAATGATACGGGTAACATGTATGAGTTGAGAATCACCCAGGCAGGCAAAATTTAAATAATGGGATGCAGGTCATATTATGGGGTGGGATTTTGCAGGAAAGAGAAGGCAAAAATAGAGGCCCGGTGAGCATGGTGCGTCACCGGGCAAGAGTCGGCACTTAGTAGTAAGAGTGCTCGCCTCGCTGGTGTTCGGTCAGGTCGCGAACGCCTTTCAGTTCAGGGAACTCATTCAGCAGCTGTTTTTCGATGCCTTCTTTCAGGGTGACATCAACCATAGAACAGCCGTTACAGCCGCCGCCAAACTGCAGAATGGCGTAGCCTTCATCAGTGATCTCCATCAGCGTTACGCGACCACCGTGGCCCGCCAGCTGTGGGTTGATTTGTGACTGGATCGCGTATTCCACACGTTCCATCAGCGGCGCATCATCAGCAACTTTACGCATTTTCGCGTTTGGCGCTTTCAGCGTCAGTTGAGAGCCTAACTGGTCGGTCACAAAATCAATTTCGGCATCCTCCAGATACGGAGCACTCAGCTCATCGACATAGGCAGTGAGCAGGTCAAATTTGATGGCGGTGTCGGTTGCTTCCACGGCGTCCGGCGGACAATAAGAAACGCCACACTCAGCGTTAGGCGTACCGGGATTGATCACAAATACGCGGATTTGTGTCCCTTCTTCCTGATTTGCCAGCAGTTTGGCAAAGTGCGCTTGTGCAGCCTCGGAAATATGGATCATAGTAATGGCCTAATAGTTGACTATTTTAGTTGGTTATAATACGCCCATCATCGAGGCTCTACAAGGTTCGACACAGGCACCATACCTGGACAGTCGCTGCGCCGTTGCGTAAAAGCAGCTGCGCAATCTCCGCGACGGTACTTCCGGTAGTGACGACATCATCCACAATAACCATATGGAGTCCCTGCACCGGCAATTCAAGGCGGAATGCGTTTTTCAGGTTATGTTTGCGTAATCTGGCGCTGAGATGGTGCTGTGTGGCCGTTGCCCGAACCCGCGTCACGGAATGGCTATCCCAGGCGCATCCCAGCCAGCGCGCCAACGGGCGGCACAAGAGATCGCTTTGATTAAATCCCCTGCGCCAGTGACGGCGCTGCCAAAGCGGCACGCTGACTATCCGGTCAGGTAACCGTAGGCCAGTGGCGCGGCGCGCCAGTAATACTTCCTGCAATAGCAGTCGCGAAAGGGCGACGGCAACTTCACAGCGGCGGGAAAATTTAAGCTGGTGGATAAGCGAACTCAGCGGCGGTGCATAGTCGCTAACGGTGACCAGTCGTTGCCAGGGCGGCGATTTTTGCAGACAGCGTCCACAGGGGAGAGTGGCGTGTGTGGCCGGTAAACCGCATTGTGGGCACAGGCAAACGCGGCAGCGTACCGAGTGCGCGCATACTGAACAAATTCCCCAATGACCGAGCGCCAGCGGCATTCGGCATAGCCAGCATAAACCCGGTACTGTTAGCATATGATCATCCTTGTTAGCTAAAAGAGAACAGTAACTGATGAATGACATCTGGTGGCAGACCGAAGGTCAGGGAAATTGTCATCTTGTGCTGCTGCACGGATGGGGTTTGAATGCAGAAGTCTGGAATTGCATAAGTGCGGAACTGGCTTCGCATTTCACCCTTCATCTCGTTGACTTACCGGGGTTTGGCCGGAGTCAGGGATTTGGCGCGATGACCCTCGAGGCGATGGCGGAATGCGTGCTGAAACAGGCGCCGGATAAAGCGGTTTGGCTCGGCTGGAGTCTGGGAGGACTGGTCGCCAGCCAGGTGGCGTTAACGCATCCTGAACGTGTTCAGGCGTTGGTCACCGTGGCATCATCGCCACGTTTTAGCGCTCATGAAGAGTGGCCGGGTATCAAACCGGAAATTTTAGCCGGTTTTCAACAGCAACTGAGTGAAGACTTCCAGCGGACGGTGGAGCGTTTTCTGGCGTTACAAACGCTGGGAACGGAGACGGCGCGTCAGGATGCGCGTGCTCTGAAAAAAGCCGTACTGGCGCTGCCCATGCCGGAAGTCGAGGTACTGAACGGCGGTCTGGAAATCCTCAAAACCGTCGATCTCCGTGAGCCGCTAAAAGAGCTGACCATACCGTTTTTGCGCCTGTACGGTTATCTGGATGGCCTGGTGCCGCGAAAAGTGGTGCCGATGCTGGACGCGTTATGGCCGGAGAGTGAATCATTGATATTTGCGAAAGCGGCCCATGCGCCGTTTATCTCGCATCCTGATACGTTTTGTCAGGCGCTGATAGCGTTGAAAGATAAACTGTAACAGCAACGTGTTGCCCGGCGATGTGATTTTCGCCGGGCCTTGTGCGGTGAACTATCGTAACGCCCACCACTCCCGGAGGCACGCTTTCCCCTCCGGGCAGCTCTTACAACTTCCGGAGAGGCACCCGTCGGCGTCCTCCTGAATACGCACGGCTTTACCCATGTTCTCCAACTGACTCAGCATCGCATCAATCATGGGTTGCGGGGTATTAAGTGTGTGGCTAATTTGCTTAGCCTCCATCCGTCCCCGCAGTGCCAGTAAATCACGAACCTGAATAAGTGAAGCCATTATTCGCAGCCTTAGTGGCAGTCGCCCGTTGAACTGGCGCAGCAGGAACTTGCCGTTTTACGCGTAGCCAGCAATTCGATATCCACGCGGCTACGGGCGCGACGCAACAGACCCAGAACCACAATGTTGAACAGGATGACAGCCAGAATGCAGACCAGACTGTAGGTCGGGTGCTGGCTGTAGCTGGCCACCTGATAAAACACCGTCGACAGCGAATAGGCGATGTTCAGACCCCACAGAATGGAGAAGCCCATCCAGCCACGGCTGGATTCACGGGCGATAGCGCCCATCACCGAGATGCACGGTACATACAGCAGGACGAAAATCAGATAGCTATAGGCGGCTGCCGCACTACCAAATTTGGCACCCATCACGCCCATTGCGCCTGTCGCCATTTCGCCGTCGCCTTTGCTGGCTTCAATCGGGTTCGCCAGTACGCTGAGGCTGAAGGTATCTTTCAGGCTCTGCCAGGTTTCGTCTACCGCGCCCATCAACTCATTACCGAGGTGGAACTCTGCGGGGTTGAACTCTTCTTCCTGGATGTTTTCTGCGGTGTAGAGCGTGTTGAGCGTACCGACCACGACCTCTTTCGCCATTGCACCGGTAAACAGGCCTACTGTTGCCTGCCAGTTATCTTCATGAACACCAATCGGTTTAAAGATAGGGGTGATCACGCGGCTTACGGAAGCAAGAGCGGAGTCGTTGATGTTATCGACGATTTTCCCGTTCAGGGAGAAGCTGTTAAATGCGCTGAGGAAAATACTGACGATGATGATCACTTTACCAGCGCGCAGGACGAAGCCTTTCAGACGCTGCCAGGTTTGAATGACCAGACTCTTGATGTGCGGAACATGGTAGACCGGCAGTTCCATCACAAACGGAGAGGCTTCGCCACGCATGATGGTGTGTTTGAGCATCAGACCGGTCAATACCGCCATCACAATACCGAGCACATAGAGTGAGAAGACCGCCAGCGCGCCATTCTGACCAAAGAATGCAGCCGCAAAGACCGCAAAAATCGCCAGCCGTGCGCCACAGGACATAAACGGCGCCATCATGATGGTCATCAGGCGTTCACGCGGCGCATCCAGGGTACGCGCGCCCATCACCGAAGGGACGTTGCAACCAAAGCCTACAATCAGCGGCACGAAAGATTTACCCGGTAGTCCCAGCGCTTGCATCAACCGGTCCATCACAAACGCTGCGCGCGCCATGTAACCGGAGTCTTCAAGGAAGGAGAGGAACAAGTACATCATCCCAATCTGCGGCACCAGCGGCAGAACGGTGTTGATCCCACCGCCAAGACCCTGCGCCAGGAAGATAGTTAACCACTCCGGGAAGTGAAGGGTGTAGCCAATCCACTGGATGCCATGCACAAACAGCGCGACCGAGCCGACATCAAACAGCGGCTGTAACGCACCGCCGATGTTAATGGCGAGCAGGAACATCAGGTACATAACGAACAGGAAAATCGGCAGGCCGAGGAAGCGGTTAAGGATGATTTTATCCACCGCCGTGGTGAAACGGCTGGGTTCTGCCGTCAGCGTATTGCTCACCACGTCGCAGATGGCGGCAATGCACTGGTAACGCGCGTCGGCGATATGCAGCGCCGGATCTTCCATCGTTTCGCTTAAACGCGCTATTGAGGCATCCAGACTTTGGGCTGCGTCACCGGCATATGCGCGGCTATAGATATCGCCTTCCAGCATCTGCAGGCCGAGCCAGCGACGCTGTTGCAGCGGCATCTCCGATGACATGGCCTCTGCCAGTGTATTGGCTTCACGTAACAGCGGCTGGGCATAATGCACCAGTTCAACGCTGTCATTGGCCTGATGACGGTCGATGGCTAATTTCAGTGCTTCAATCCCGCGACCCCGTGTAGAGACCAGCGGGACGACAGGGCAGCCAAGGCGTGCGGACAGGGCATCAATATCAATACGGATCTGCTGTTTTTCAGCAATATCCAGCATGTTGAGCGCCACAATGCAGGGAATGCCTAATTCAAGCAGTTGTAACGTCAGGTAGAGATTGCGCTCAAGGTTTGAGGCGTCGACCACGTTGATGAGCAGGTCAGCGTCGCCGCTCAGAATGTAATGACAGGCAATTTGCTCATCAAGTGAGGTTTGCGACGAAATGGTGGTCAGCGAATAAGTACCGGGTAAATCGACCAGCGTGACTTGGTTATCGGTCGTGGAGAACTGACCCTCTTTACGTTCGACGGTAACGCCAGCCCAGTTGCCCACGCGTTGACGCGCACCGGTGAGCTGGTTAAATAAGGTTGTCTTGCCGGAATTTGGATTGCCAATTAAACCAATGGTTAATTTTTTCATTTTTATAGACTCACTGTATTAACAGGAAACCGCTTCCACTTCTAATAAGGCCAGATCTTTTTTACGCAATACCAGGCTAACACGACGCGTTTCGATATGAATAGGGTCGCCTAAGGGTGCAACGCGCACCACATTAAAAGAGGAGCCGGGCAGCATGCCAAGAGAAAGCAGTTTTTGACGGTACGCCGGACTGATTTCACGGGCAAAACCGGTAATTTTCCACGCAGTGTCTGGAGTAAATTGCATAGGAGCCTACTTTGTTTCTCGCTAACTGGATGTTTACCTCATGCGGTGCGCAGAGCGGAGGGCATGAGACCAGATGATTAGCCAACGAAGGAAAGATTAAATAACCAACAGTACAATGATAATGAGAATGGTTTCTATCATCAATACTTAAAATGTGATCGAATGTTGTTTTGCATAATAAATTGAGCCTCTCTTGATGTGGCTCAACATTTATTCCGCTTATGGATAGGTAATGCCATTCGGCAATAATTAACCCTCTTAATGTTTAATTAATGTTTTATGTGTTAATGATGTGATAATTAAAAGTATCATTCTCACCTGATGAAATTAATTAACAGATTCATTCTGCATACTTTAATTGTTAAACCCTAAATGGATTTTCTTGCCGGGAATGAAAGAGGGAGAAACGCCGGAAATCTGAGAAAACGGAATGCTGCTTCTGGCGCGAGAGGTGTGCCAGAAGCAGGAAAACGCAAGCAAACGGGCGTTAGCGTTTTTTACCCATCGCTGCGGCCAGTGCGTCCATCATGGCGCTGTTGCCGGCAGGTTGAGCGTCGCGAGCGCGCGGTTTCGCCGCCGGACGATTACTCTGGGCACGTTCGTTACCGCCGTTACTGCGACGGGCGTTCGTTTCACCAGGCTGTTCGTCCAGACGCATGGTCAGGGCAATACGCTTACGTTGCAGGTCCACTTCCAGCACCTTCACTTTAACGATATCACCCGCTTTCACCACGGTATGGGGATCCTCGACGAACTTGTTCGACAGGGAAGAGATATGCACCAGACCGTCCTGATGAACGCCGATATCCACAAACGCGCCAAAGTTGGTCACGTTGGTGACTGCGCCTTCCAGGATCATGCCTGGCAGCAGATCGTTCATGGTCTCCACACCATCGGCAAACTGAGCGGTTTTAAACTCCGGACGCGGGTCGCGACCCGGTTTTTCCAGCTCTTTGATGATATCGGTGACGGTCGGCACCCCGAAGCGTTCGTCAGTAAAGTCAGACGCTTTCAGATTACGCAACTCGCTGCTGTTACCCATCAGGTCGCGCAATGACTGTTCGGTAGCTGCCAGAATGCGTTCGACGATGGGGTACGCTTCCGGGTGAACAGTGGAAGCATCCAGTGGGTTATCGCCATGGTTGATACGCAGGAAGCCCGCACACTGTTCAAAGGCTTTTGGTCCCAGACGGCTCACCTTCAGTAACTGTTGACGGTTCTGGAACTGGCCATTCTCATCACGCCAGCTCACGATATTCTGTGCCATCATTCGGGTCAGACCTGCCACGCGGGTTAACAGTGGCACGGAAGCGGTGTTCAGATCGACGCCGACGGCGTTTACGCAGTCTTCGACCACTGCGTCCAGTTTACGGGCGAGCTGCGTCTGGCTAACATCATGCTGGTACTGGCCCACACCGATGGATTTCGGATCGATTTTTACCAACTCGGCCAGCGGATCTTGCAGGCGTCGGGCGATAGAAACCGCGCCACGCAGCGAAACATCGAGGTCCGGGAACTCCTGAGCAGCCAGTTCGGAAGCTGAGTAAACGGATGCACCGGCTTCGCTGACAATCACCTTCTGCGCGGTCACTTTCGGGAACTGTTTCTGGACGTCGAGGAAGAAACGCTCGGTTTCACGTGATGCGGTGCCGTTGCCGATGGCGACCAGTTCAACGTTGTATTTTTCGCACAACGCGGCAACCGCGACGGCGGCTTTCGCTGCCTGACCGGTATGTGGATAAATGGTATCAGTAGCGACCAGTTTACCGGTGCCGTCGACAACGGCGACCTTCACCCCTGTACGCAGACCCGGATCGAGACCCATAGTGGCACGCAGACCGGCTGGCGCTGCCATCAGCAGATCGTGCAGGTTACGGGCGAAGACGTTAATCGCTTCATCCTCTGCGCGCTCGCGCACGGTCCCCATCAGCTCGGTTTCGAGGTGCATCAGCACTTTAATACGCCATGTCCAGCTCACTACGCCTTTACGCCAGCTGTCCGCCGGAGCATTATTCAGGCGCAGGCCGAGATGGTCCTGGATGATCTGTTCGCAGTGGCTCTCTTTCGGTGGCTCGTCGAATTGCGGATCGGCATTCAGCGAGAGCTGTAATACGCCTTCGTTACGACCACGGAACATCGCCAGCGCGCGGTGAGACGGCACGGAGGAGATGGGTTCGTGATGGTCGAAGTAGTCGCGGAATTTCGCGCCTTCTTCCTCTTTGCCTGCCACTACGGTTGCTACGATATGGGCGTTTTTCCACAGATAATCACGCACTTTCGCCAGCAAAGCCGCATCTTCGGCAAAACGTTCCATCAGGATGTAACGTGCCCCATCGAGTGCCGCTTTGGTGTCAGCCACGCCTTTTTCAGCGTCGATATAGTTGGCGGCTTCTGTTTCCGGGTCGTGGGACGGGTCGGTCCACAACAGGTCGGCCAGCGGCTCAAGGCCTGCTTCGATGGCGATTTGCCCACGGGTACGGCGCTTCGGTTTATAGGGCAGGTAGAGATCTTCGAGTTCGGTCTTACTTAATGTACCGTTGATGGCATTTGCCAGCGCATCGGTCAGTTTGCCCTGCTCGGCAATAGATTTGAGGATCGACTGACGTCTGTCTTCCAGTTCGCGTAAATACCCCAGACGCGTTTCCAGGTTACGCAGTTGCGTATCATCCAGACCGCCGGTGATTTCCTTACGATAACGTGCGATAAACGGCACGGTGTTCCCTTCGTCAAGCAGGCGAACGGCAGCTTCTACCTGTTCGGCGCGTGCCTGAATTTCGCCCGCAATAATGCGGCAGAAAGAATCATTCATCATGGATTGGCTTCATCTACTGAGTAAAAATCAGGGAATAGTTATACGGACTGACTGGCAAAAATGCCAGTCATCCACAGGTGCTTCGGATTGTTCCTGCTTATTTTACGTATTCGATCGTATTAACGTACCAGCTCGCTTCGCCCGCAGGCGTGTTCACCACGGCGAGATCGCCCACCTCTTTTTTCAGTAGCGCGCGCGCCATGGGCGAGTCGATAGAAATGTAATCCTTACGGCCGAAAATTTCATCGTAACCGACGATACGAAAGCGACGAATATCACCGTCGTCATTTTCGATTTCCACCCACGCGCCGAAGAACACTTTGCCTTCCTGCTGCGGGGAGTAGTCGACAATTTTGAGATTTTCCAGACATTTGGTCAGATAACGGACACGACGATCAATCTCCCGTAGTCGCTTTTTATTATACTGATAGTCGGCATTCTCGCTGCGGTCGCCAAGACTCGCGGCCCAGGTCACTTTTTTGGTGACTTCAGGGCGCTCTTCACGCCAGAGATAATTTAGCTCTTGTTTGAGTTTTTCGTACCCTTCCCGGGTGATCAGGGGCGTTTTCATCTTATTGATTTACCTTCGACGCTGTGATTGTGCGCACAATTAGTATTACGCGATCTCATCAACAGAATAAATAATGTGCCGCAAGTTTCATTGTATACTTAAGCTGCTGTTAAATATGCTTTGTAACAATTTAGCCTGGAATTCATACCAGAATTCACTGGTGACGAACGTGAGCTTTCTTAAGAATACACACTTACAATTGTTGCGAACCTTTGGGAGTAAAAACAATGCAAGAGAATTATAAGATTCTGGTGGTAGATGACGACATGCGTCTGCGCGCGCTTCTGGAGCGTTATCTGACCGAGCAGGGCTTCCAGGTTCGAAGCGTCGCCAACGCTGAGCAGATGGATCGTCTGCTAACCCGCGAATCCTTTCACCTCATGGTACTGGATTTAATGTTGCCAGGTGAAGATGGCCTGTCGATTTGCCGCCGTCTGCGCAGCCAGAGCAACCCGATGCCGATCATCATGGTCACGGCGAAAGGGGAAGAAGTGGACCGCATCGTCGGCCTCGAAATCGGTGCGGACGACTACATCCCTAAACCGTTCAACCCGCGTGAACTGCTGGCGCGTATTCGCGCGGTGCTGCGTCGTCAGGCGAACGAGTTGCCGGGTGCGCCGTCTCAGGAAGAAGCTGTTATTGCTTTCGGGAAGTTCAAACTGAATCTGGGCACCCGCGAGATGTTCCGCGAAGACGAGCCTATGCCACTGACCAGCGGTGAGTTTGCGGTTCTGAAGGCGCTGGTGAGCCACCCACGTGAACCGCTGTCGCGCGACAAACTGATGAACCTGGCGCGTGGTCGTGAATACTCCGCCATGGAACGTTCCATCGATGTGCAGATTTCTCGTTTACGTCGCATGGTGGAAGAAGATCCGGCACACCCACGTTATATTCAGACCGTTTGGGGTCTGGGCTATGTCTTTGTGCCGGACGGTTCTAAAGCATGAGGCGAATGCGCTTCTCGCCACGAAGTTCATTTGCCCGCACGTTGCTACTCATCGTCACTTTGCTGTTTGTCAGCCTGGTGACGACCTATCTGGTGGTGCTGAACTTTGCGATTCTGCCGAGCCTCCAGCAGTTTAATAAAGTCCTGGCCTACGAAGTTCGTATGCTGATGACGGATAAACTGCAACTGGAGGACGGCACGCAGCTTGTTGTGCCTCCCGCGTTCCGCCGGGAAATTTACCGTGAGCTGGGCATTTCTCTCTACTCTAACGAAGCCGCTGAAGAGGCTGGCCTTCGTTGGGCGCAACACTATGAATTCTTAAGTCATCAGATGGCGCAGCAGTTGGGGGGCCCTACGGAAGTTCGCGTTGAGGTCAATAAAAGCTCGCCCGTCGTTTGGCTAAAAACCTGGCTATCACCCAACATTTGGGTACGCGTGCCGCTGACCGAAATCCATCAGGGCGATTTCTCCCCACTGTTTCGCTATACGCTGGCGATCATGCTCATGGCGATAGGCGGCGCATGGCTGTTTATTCGTATCCAGAACCGACCGCTGGTGGATCTCGAACATGCGGCGCTGCAGGTCGGGAAGGGCATTATTCCGCCGCCGCTGCGCGAGTATGGCGCGTCGGAGGTGCGCTCCGTGACCCGTGCTTTCAACCATATGGCGGCGGGCGTGAAGCAACTGGCTGATGACCGTACGTTGCTGATGGCGGGGGTGAGCCACGATCTGCGCACCCCGCTGACGCGCATTCGTCTGGCCACTGAAATGATGGGCGAAGAAGACGGTTACCTCGCGGAGTCCATCAACAAAGACATTGAAGAGTGCAACGCCATTATCGAACAGTTTATCGACTACCTGCGTACCGGGCAGGAAATGCCGATGGAGATGGCCGATCTTAATGCTGTCCTGGGCGAAGTCATTGCGGCGGAAAGCGGCTACGAGCGTGAAATCGATACCGGGCTGCAGCCAGGCATTATTCAGGTGAAGATGCATCCGTTGTCGATTAAGCGTGCGGTCGCCAATATGGTGGTCAACGCGGCACGCTATGGTAATGGCTGGATTAAAGTCAGTAGCGGGACGGAACCTCATCGCGCCTGGTTCCAGGTTGAGGATGATGGTCCGGGTATCAAGCCGGAGCAGCGCAAACACTTGTTCCAGCCGTTTGTACGCGGCGATAGCGCCCGCAGCACCAGTGGTACCGGATTGGGTCTGGCGATTGTGCAGCGTATTATTGATAACCATAACGGGATGCTGGAGATTGGCACCAGTGAGCGGGGCGGACTCTCTATTCGTGCCTGGTTACCGGTTCCGATGGCTCGCATTCCGGCGACAATCAAAGACGTGTAGAAAATAGGTGTGAAAAAGGGAGGCTAAATGCCTCCCTTTGTTTTTCTGAACAGCCTGATGGCTGTTCGTGTTGTGCCAGGCCGGATAAGGCATTTATGCCGCCATCCGGCACATTCGACTTACAGCTTCGGACCGGCGCTTACCAGCGCCGCGCCTGCCGGGGTATCGGTGTATTTCTCGAAGTTATCAATAAACAGTTTTGCCAGCGCGGCAGCTTTTTCCTGCCACTGTTCTGGTGAAGCATAGGTGTTACGTGGATCAAGAATGCGGGCATCCACACCCGGCAGCTCGGTAGGGATTGCCAGGTCAAACATCGGCAGACTGAAGGTTTCCGCGTCGTCCAGGGAACCATTCAGGATGGCATCGATGATAGCGCGAGTATCTTTGATGGAGATACGTTTGCCAGTACCGTTCCAGCCGGTGTTTACCAGGTAAGCCTGCGCGCCTGAGGCCTGCATACGTTTTACCAGCACTTCTGCGTACTGTGTCGGGTGCAGCGACAGGAATGCTGCGCCGAAACAAGCGGAGAAGGTCGGTGTGGGTTCAGTAACGCCGCGCTCAGTCCCTGCCAGCTTAGCGGTAAAACCAGACAGGAAGTGATACTGCGTCTGGTTTGCCGTCAGACGGGAAACCGGCGGCAGTACGCCGAACGCATCAGCGGTCAGGAAGATCACTTTGGTAGCATGACCCGCTTTGGAGATCGGTTTGACGATGTTATCGATGTGATAGATCGGGTAAGAAACGCGGGTATTCTCGGTTTTGGAACCATCATCAAAATCAATGGTGCCATCGTCGCGGACCGTCACGTTTTCCAGCAGCGCATCACGGCGGATTGCGTTATAGATCTCCGGTTCAGCCTCTTTAGACAGCTTGATGGTCTTCGCGTAGCAACCACCTTCAAAGTTAAACACGCCGTCGTCATCCCAGCCGTGTTCGTCATCGCCAATCAGACGACGTTTCGGGTCGGTAGAGAGAGTGGTTTTGCCTGTGCCGGAAAGACCAAAGAAGACCGCGACATCGCCTTTCTCGCCCACGTTGGCGGAGCAGTGCATGGAAGCAATACCCTTCAGCGGCAGCAGGTAGTTCATCACTGAGAACATCCCTTTCTTCATTTCACCGCCGTACCAGGTACCGCCAATCAATTGAATGCGTTCGGTCAGGTTGAAAGCCACGAAGTTCTCGGAGTTTAATCCCTGTTCTTTCCACTGTGGGTTGGTGCATTTCGCGCCGTTCATCACGATAAAATCAGGCTTGAAGCTGACCAGTTCTTCATCGCTCGGGCGGATGAACATGTTTTTGACGAAGTGAGCCTGCCAGGCAACTTCCGTAATAAAACGTACAGAAAGGCGGGTATCGGCGTTTGCACCGCAGAAGGCATCAACGATGAACAGACGCTTGCCGGAGAGTTGTTGGGTCACCAGACCTTTCAGATGCTGCCAGGTTTCCTGGGCGAGCGGTTTGTTGTCGTTCTTCCCTTTGCCTTTGTCGGACCACCAGAGCGTATCACGCGTGGTGTCATCACGGACAATGTACTTATCCTTTGGCGAACGGCCGGTAAAAATACCGGTATCAACAGCAACGGCGCCGAGGTTCGTTAGCACACCACGCTCATAGCCTTCCAGGGAAGGGTCCAGCTCTTCCTGGTACAGCGTTTCGTAGCTTGGATTGTAAACGATATCCTGAACGTCATTGATACCATAAGCCTTGAGATCTTGCGGGGTTAAACTGTTAACACGCATTTCACTGCTCCTTAGCCAATATGTATTGCCTGAAATATTAAGGTTTTTTCGGGTTTGTTTAACGCGACAAGGCTCATAGATTTACGCATCTGGAAAAAATCACGATTGACTGAAAACGCTGCGACTCCTGTCACGAAGCGGCGATTATTATGGCAGGAAACACTTTTTTGTTGTGGAAAATGTTCCTAAAACGTTAAACAGAAGTGTATCTGGCGGAAATATTGTGACTGTAATCGCATTCATAGAAGAAAATTACGTAACGACAATGTTTAAATTATCGATTCACGTCGAAATAAAAAGCGAGAAGTTGAGAGAAAAATGTGAGGAATGCCGGGCGGCGTTACTGCACACCCGGCCTGTCGCGTCGCCATCCGGCGTCTTAAACGCGATTAATGTACCTGCGGATCGGCAGGAGAGGCGTTGCTACGGATCTCTGCAATATCCATCGCATTGAACAGATAGTGGCTACCGCAATAATCGCAGTGCATATCGATCTCGCCTTCTTCAGCCAGGATGCTGTCGACTTCTTCATCCGGCAGCGTTTTCAGCGCGCCTGCACAACGTTCACGCGAACAGGTGCATTTAAACTCAACATCCTGTGGATCGTAGAGTGTGACCTCTTCTTCGTGATACAGACGCCACAGTATTTCGGTCGCAGGCAGCGTCAGCAGTTCTTCAGTTTTGATGGTTTCCGTCAGCGTCGCCAGATGATTAAAATCATCTGTCTGGGCATTCTGGGCAGGCATTACCTGCAACAGCATGCCACCTGCCGCCGGTTTACCCTCAATGTCGCCCGTGCGAATAAACAGGCGTGTGGGTAACTGTTCAGAGCGCTGGAAATAGTCTTCCAGACATGCCGCCAGCGTGTCGCCTTCCAGACCCACTACGCCCTGGTAGCGTTCACCTTCTTCTGGCGTGATGGTGATGACCAGATAACCGTTGCCGACCAGCGTTTTCAGATCCGCATTTTCAGGAATATCGCCCTGAACGCGGGCGACGCCACGCATCTGTTGGTTGTTGTTTCCGTTGATCACCGCCAGGCTCATCGGGCCGTCACCCTGCAGTTGCACGGTGATATCACCCGCAAATTTCAGCGTTGCGGTGAGCAGGCTGGTTGCAACCAGCAGCTCGGCCAGCACGGTTTTCACCGGCTGCGGATAACTATGATTCTCGAGGATCTGTTGCAGGGTTTCCGATACGGTCACCAGTTCGCCGCGTACGGCAAAGTTTTCAAACAGATAACGGTGTAATTGGTCATGTTGCGGCATAATCATCTCTCTTGCAGGTGACAGTCACTCACTGTCGCCGTGTTTAAATCGTAACAGGTCGCGGCGTTCTTTTTTATCCGGGCGCCTGTCCGGGTGCGGCATGGTCAACGCATTAAGCTTACGCGCCAGCGCGACTTTTTCGCGTTTTTCTACGCTTTCTACCGTCTCTTCATACAGTGCGACGGCTTCGCTTGCCGGGCGGCGTTGCTCGGTAATCGCTTTGATGATGACCGTGCGCTCGTCATTACCCTGGCGCAGCGTCAGGGTGGCATTCAGCTCGACAATTTTACTCGGCTTACTGCGCTGCCCGTTATAGTGCACCTTACCGCCTTCCACCATTTCACGAGCGATAGCGCGGGTTTTATAAAAACGTGCAGCCCACAGCCATTTATCCAGCCTGACCTCAACAGAGGGTTTCTCTTTCATGGTGACTCCTTCACATCAGCGAGGGGATCAATCGGCGGTAGTCATTCAGTGACGGATGGCGAGTATACTGCTTTTCCGCGATACCGGAGTCGGGATTGGTCACGCCGAGGCAGTAACGAATGCCAAATTGGGCGGCGGCGTCGAGGATCGGCTCGCTGTCATCGATAAACAACGTTTTCTCCGCGTTCATCCCCGTCTCTTCAGCCACAGCGTGCCATAACCGCTGATCCTCTTTGGGATAACCAAATGTGTGGGTAGAAAGTAATAAATCAAGGTGTGAGGCCAGACCGGTATGCTCCAGCTTCACCGCCAGGTTGTGTGGGTGCGCATTGGTGAGCAAAATACGGCGTTTACCGCTTGCTTTTAACGCATCCAAAAACGGAACGGTATCATCGCGCAGAACGGCGCGCGGCCCTTGTTCTGTCGTCATGGCGCAGATATCCAGTCCCAGCCGTTCGCTCCAGTAATCCAGACAGTACCAGTTTAACGTATGCTGTACGTCTTGATACTGCTGGCGGATAAATTCCTGGGCTTCTTGTGGAGAGATACCGTGCTGCGCGCCGTAGGTTTCCGGCACCAGTTTTTGCCAGAAATAGTTATCAAACGCGAGATCAAGCAGCGTGCCGTCCATATCCAGCAAAACGGTATCCACGTCCTGCCAGGCGATATCAATGTGCATGGGTTCTCTCCTGAGTGAAGCAATGTGCGCGACAGGGTAGCATACCCTGTCGCACGAGCGTGTTATCAGATGAGGCTTTCAGGGGAGGCGATCAGTTTCGGATTCAGGCAGCTTTCGTAGTATTCCTGAATTTCAGTCATGCGGGTGCGATTGCGCTGATAGCGTCTGAACGCCTGTACGCCGTTGTAGATCGCACTGCCCAACATGGCCAGCATCAGCAGCGTCGTACCGAGGTAGCGCCAGAGACCTGAGCGGTCTGGAATACGGTGCAGGCTGATATGCTGCGTTCCGTTGGCGTCGGTATAAATACTGGTGACAATCCCTTCAGCGCTAAACGGCGTTTGCATGAGCATTTGGGCCAACCGCTGGAAGGCAGCCCATTGCTCCTGAGCCGGGTGGTCATACAGTGAAACGGCGGGGTAAGTCTGGTCAACCAGATCGCTGCCTTCGTCACTGATAATCAGGAATCCTCCCGGCGCGGGGCTGTTTAGCGACTGGGCAGCACGCGCGGTTTCACGCGAAATAAACGGCGCGGTTGAGGTGGTTACTAGATTATCCAGTGACTCTGCGCTAACGGGGCGCAACAGAACATTGACGCCATTGAGCTTTCCGGCGTTGGCGCGTTTAACCAGCGCATTCCAGTCTTTGCTATTGCCGAGGTTCACCAGGGCATTTTTCAGGCGTACACACTCATCTTCGGCGGAGCACAGGTCAGCCGTTTTCAGCACGATGTCACCGAAGTCATCCAGTAACACCATGCCAGATTTTTGAATCGCCGAGCGTAACGAGGCGCTAACACGCGAATCATCTTCCGGTTTGGGGTGCAATTGTCGGCTGATGGCCTGATTGAGCGCCGTCGCTTTATTGACGAGTTCGGACTCTGGCAGCGGTAAGGTCCTGGCGTCATTCCAGATAATTTGAGAGCAATCAAAGGGCATGAACGGGGAACCCGTCTGCGCGGTCCAGCTCCCTGGCGTATGGATATTGCACATGCCTTTACCGCTCAGATGCAGAGTATCACCCACGCGAACGCCGGCCTCTTCGAGTTTTTTCACACTAGTGGCTTCAATGGTTTGGGCTCCTTTCATCCACGACAGCGTGAATTTGATGGGCATATCCAGTGGGATCCAAAACAGCAGCATCAGCAGCACCAGCAGGGAACCGCCGGAGATGACCAAACTGCGCAACCAGTGCTGTAGCGGGAAGTTTTTGACCTCGTCATGCAGAGATAAAAAGCGGCCCTGACGTACAACGTGGCGATCCAGATAGATATCAATATCGGTTTGCTGACCGAGATCCTGTGCGATGTAAGGCTGCCAGTGAGCCGGGTAAATCAGGTCAATGATCCCCAGTGAGATATTGTTGATTTGTTCCTGGTTGTTTTCACCGAATAGCCCCCAGCGACGCGGGGTGCCTCTTAAACAGTGGATTTCCCGTAGCGCGGTTTTAGAGGGCGGTGCAAGCAATCCCCAGAGACCCGCGGCCGACAACAAAATAGCGCCGCCAGCCATCCACGGAACAAACACATCTGGCGTTATCAGGCAGAAGAAAAACAACAGGAAAGAGGCGACAATCAGCACTGCCTCACGAAGACCCGCCGGACGGCTCAACGCATACTCTTCATGCGTTTCCTGGCGAATGTTCAGCAGTTCAATTTGTTCACTCTCTTCACCGCGGATCGATGCCTGAGTGGAGGCGGTGTGCTGCAATGCATAGCCACGCGTCTCTTGCATGTATTCCTGCAGCGTGTGACCGTTCAGTGAGATAACCAAAGGCAGCTTATCGGTATGGATCAGTTCAACGTTATTTTCGTCATTGATGTACTGTTCCCAGAAAGGCGGCAGATGAACCTCAACCGAGTCGAGATAGTATCGCCATTTATTGGGATCGTCGGTGGTAATGCCGTAACGTGTGATCGAATGCGTCAGAACGATAACGTTGTTGCTCTCGGCATTGAGAGTGAGTGACACAGGCGCGGCACTGGCGCCTGTCGGTCCTGGCACTTGCTGGATTTGGCTGAGATTGTCGAGATAGTTCTCAACGGCGCTGCGCTCTTCGGGCGTCAGCTTACGCGTGGCTGCCTCCGGGAAGGCATTGATCCAGGGCAGGCTCCGCCGCCTGGCGCGTGCTCTGAGTAGCCATCCTGCCAGTAGACAGCAGGCCAGCAAAGCAGCTAAAAAAATCAGAATGGTGCTCATGCTTTCCCCATCTTACTAAGTCTGTCAGGTGTGGTCAGTCGCACCCTGTCCAATAAACGTGATTTTGTGGTTGGCTATCGGCAAGTGTGGAGTTGAACTTGAGCATTTTTAAGCGCATCCCATTGAATGCAAATCATAGCAAAACCACCAAATGCGGAATATCAGCAAATTCCTGGAGTTATTTCAACCTATTGACTTTTAATTTGAAATAAGAATTAATTTTAACTGCGTTGCATAAATGTAAATAAATGGCAATTCACATTGCCGAAAGCGTGCTGCATATCGCACAATGGCGTCAGATTTCACTGCAAAGACTCTCACGATGAGCAAATCATTACAAAAACCCACCATTTTGAAAGTAGAAACTGTCGCACAATCGCGCCTGTTCAACGTTGAAAGCGTGGACCTTGAGTTCAGCAATGGTGTGCGACGTGTCTATGAGCGTATGCGTCCATCCACCCGCGAAGCGGTAATGATTGTACCTATCGTTGATGATCACCTGATTCTGATCCGTGAATATGCGGTGGGAACGGAGTCCTACGAACTGGGGTTTTCCAAAGGGTTGATTGATCCCGGAGAGAATGTGTTTGAGGCCGCGAACCGCGAATTAAAAGAAGAGGTTGGCTTTGGTGCGCAGGATCTGACGTTTTTAAAGAAACTGAGCATGGCACCTTCCTATTTTTCAAGCAAAATGAACATTGTGGTGGCTGAAAGCCTCTATCCGGAATCGCTGGAAGGCGACGAACCCGAACCGTTGCCGCAGGTGCGCTGGCCGCTGGCGCATTTGATGGACCTGCTGGAAGAGCCGGACTTTAATGAGGCGCGTAACGTGAGCGCTCTGTTTCTGGTGCGCGAGTGGTTGAAAGGGCAGGGACGTCTGTAGGCCGTCATTCGGCAGCGCAATGCAGCAAAAATAAAAAAGGCGCCGAAGCGCCTTTTTTGATCAGAACAGTTCCTGCGACTCACCATTATCAATAATGGTTGTTCCCACCTCATGCACCGCGTGCTGTGTTGGCTGGGTACCTTCGATGAAATACTCTTCGCGACTGTTACCGCCATTGGCCAGTTGACCCGTACTGCGATCGATATTGACCGTTACAATCCCTGGCGGCGGCGCCAGCGGCTGCTCAGGTACGCCTTCCAGAACGGATTTCATAAACGCATCCCATGCTGGTTGCGCACTCTTCGCTCCGCCTTCATAGCCGGAGATCTGATCTTTTATCGCGCCGGACGCCGTCGTGCGTCCCAGATCGCGGCGGTGATCGTCAAAACCAATCCACACAGACGTCACGACGCCGGGGCCGTATCCGGAGAACCATGCATCTTTCGAGCTGTTGGTGGTACCGGTTTTACCGCCGATGTCCCGACGCTGCAGGTCGCGACCCGCTCGCCAACCGGTGCCCATCCAACCGGGTTCGCCGAAGATATTGGTGTTCAGCGCGCTTTTTATCAGGAACGCCAGCGGTGTGTTAATCACATGTGGGGCATATTCCTGTGTACCGCTTTGAGCAACTAACGCCTGGTTTGCCTGTTCAAGCTGTGGCATCGGCACAGTGGCGTTTTGCTGCTCCTGAGAAACGGCGACATCTTCGACGTTGCTGTTCTCCAGGACGTTCGATTTTTGCGTATCGCCATAAATGACCGGGATATCACACTCCGGGCAGGCAATTTTCGGCTTCGCTTCAAATATGACGCCGCCCTGGTCGGTTTCAATCTTACTGATGAACCAGGGATCGACCAGGAAGCCGCCGTTTGCCATCACGGCATAGCCTCGCGCTACCTGCATCGGCGTGAAGGATGCGGAACCCAGCGCCAGCGATTCGGTATGTACGATGTTTTGCGCCGGGAAGCCAAAGCGTTGCAGATATTCTGCTGCGTAATCGACACCCATTGCGCGCATGGCACGTACCATGACCACGTTCTTCGATTGACCGAGACCCTGACGTAAACGGATCGGACCGGCGTACTGCGGCGGTGAGTTTTTAGGGCGCCAGTCAGAACCGGCACCGGCATCCCAGCGTGAAATGGGGACGTCGTTCAACATGCTCGCCAGCGTTAAACCTTTATCCATCGCGGCGGTATAGAGGAACGGCTTGATATTCGATCCCACCTGGCGCAGCGCCTGGGTGGCACGGTTAAATTTGCTCTGGTTGAAGTCAAAACCACCGACCAGCGCCATTACCGCACCGTTTTGCGGATTAATGGAAACCAGCGCGGAGTTAACATCCGGCACCTGCGCCAGCCACCAGGCATCACCCACCTGACGAACCCAGACTTGCTGACCCGCTTGTACGGCATCGGTCACTTTACGCGGCGTGGGGCCTTGTAGTGTATCTGAGCGGTACGGGCGCGCCCAACGAACGCCTTCCATGCGCAGTGATACCGATGTGCCATCTGCCAGCGTTGCCGTGGCTTCTTGTGGAGTGGCGCTGGTGATCGCCGCCGGGAGCAAGGGTCCATAAGTAGGCAGCGCTTTCAGCGTGTCGGTAATTTTTTTGCTGTCCCAGGCGGTTTCACCCACTTTCCACAAGACATTTGCCGGGCCGCGATAACCGTGGCGCATGTCGTAGTCCAGTACGTTATTGCGTACAGCTTGTTGAGCTGCCTGTTGGACTTTGCGGGTGATCGTGGTGTAAATGCGATAGCCATCTTCATAGGCATTTTCACCGTAGCGGTTGTACATTTCCTGGCGCACCATTTCTGATAAATAGGGGGCAGAAAACGCGATTTCCGGTGCATGGTAATTTGCATCAATCGCTTCGTTACGCGCCTGATCGTACTGGTTCTGGGTGATATACCCTTCGCTCAACATACGCGACAGAACCACGTTACGTCGCGCTGTGGCGCGATCCATGGAATACAGCGGGTTAAACGTAGAAGGGGCTTTTGGCAGACCGGCAATGACCGCCATTTCACTCAGGCTGAGCTGGTCAACGGTTTTACCAAAATAGACCTGCGCTGCAGCACCGACACCATAGGCACGGTAACCGAGGTAGATTTTGTTCAGATAGAGTTCGAGGATCTCATCTTTGCTCAGAAGTTGCTCAATGCGGATAGCAAGGAATACTTCCTTAATTTTACGCATCAGCGTCCGTTCTGGACTGAGGAAGAAGTTTCTCGCCAACTGTTGAGTAATGGTACTCGCCCCCTGGGACGCATGGCCAGAGAACAGCGCTACGCTTGCCGCACGGAAGATCCCTACAGGGTCCACACCGTGGTGCTCGTAAAAGCGGCTGTCTTCCGTGGCGATGAAGGCTTTCACCATGACGGGCGGCATTTGGTTGAGCGTGACCGGAATTCGACGTTTCTCGCCATACTGCGCGATCAGCTCACCCTCCGCGCTATAAACCTGCATCGGAATTTGCAAACGCACGTCTTTTAACGTCGCGACGTCAGGTAGTTGCGGCTCGATATAGCGATAGAGACCATAAATCGAGCCTGCTCCCAGCAGGATGCAACATACTGCAAGGATCAATAAATACTTTACGAACTTCACTGGAGATTTCCCATTTAGTGTCATTTGGGCAGTTTATAAACAAACGCGCGGTAGTATAAAGGCAAGCCAGACGCATTGATATACCCGTTAGAGTGACGGGTGATAAGGAGATCATCAGCTATGGCTTTCCGGTTCTGGCAAATAGGCCTGCATATTCAGCCACAGGAGATATTGGCGGTTGCCGTTATTCGCGGCGCATCGGGTTGGCTTTTACAACGCTGGTGGCGTATACCGCTCGACCAGCTCGTCCTCAAAGAGGGTTACATTTGCAATCCTGAACAGCTTGCCGCGACACTTCAACCGTGGAGCCGGGAGCTTCCTCATCAGCACGCCATTCACCTCTCATTTCCCTCCAGCAGAACACTACAAAGAAGTTTTCCGCGCCCTGCGATGGCGTTGCGGGAACGAGAACAGACAGCATGGTTAACCGGTTCGATGGCGCGTGATCTGGACATGGATCCAGACTCCTTACGTTTTGACTATAGCGAGGATACGTTAAGTTCGTCGTTCAATGTGACTGCTGCGCAAAGCAAGGAGGTCTCGACATTACTGACACTCATGCAAACGCTAAAGGTGCGGGTGACTGCTGTTACGCCGGATGCCTGTGCGTTACAACGATTTATTCCGTATTTAGCGTCAGGCCAGCAGTGTCTGGTATGGCGTGATAACGTGCAGTGGTTGTGGGCGACACGCTATGCCTGGGGGCGTAAAACCGCCGAAGAGATTAGCAGCCTTGATGCTCTCGCCGCCGCTTTGTCTATGCCTCCCGACACGCTGGTGATGTGTGGCGAAGACGGTTTTGATGCCTGGAAAGCCGTGTCCGTTCGCCAGCCCCCCATTCCGCCGCAAGGGTATGCTTTTGCTATCTCACTCGGCCTTGCGATGGGGGAGATGCGTTGATGAACCCAGCGATCAATTTTATGCCCTGGCGTCGTTCCCGACGGATGGCGTGCCTGCGATGTTGGGCTGTTTTGTTCGGCGGTTCGCTGTTGTTACTCATCGTTATAGCACTGAGTATTTACAGTGTTACGGGGCTGGATGCCCGAACCAACACGGTTCTACTGGAAGCAGAACAAACAAGGGCCGCCGCGCTAATAGTGAGAAAGCGGGGGCTGGAACAACAGCATCAGCAGCGCCAACAGGTATTACAGCGACAAATGCTGCGCGCCCAGATGCGTCGCTGGCAATCGGTTCTTGACGTGATTTCGCACCAAATGCCTGAGTCGGCGTGGTTCACCAGGATGACCTACCAACAGGATACGCTTGAGCTGGAAGGAAATGCGCTGACCTTTTCCGCCTTACGTTCGCTGGAAGCGATGTTGCATCATCTGCCGATGTTCGAGTTAAGCAACACCGGTGCAACACGACAGGACGCTCAGGGGCGCTGGCAATTTCACTATCAGTTAAAAAAGAGCGTGATGCATGAACGCTCTCTTTGATGCCTGGTACGCGCTGGCGCCCCGAACCCGGCTTCTCTGCTGGAGCGCCGGGAACGTCTGCCTGGGAGGCCTGCTCTTTATTTGCCTGTTTTATTTGAATGGACCAGCGCTTCGCGGACAGCGTGACGCGTTGGTTGTGCAGCGGGCCGCCGTGCAACAGCAGTGGAGAGCACAGTACCGCCTGATGACGTCGGTCGGTGAAGCCAGCATTGCTCCAGATGAAAAACGTCTACCTTTTTCTCCGCTGGATTTTCAGGCGTCGCATCGACGTCTTGTTCACTGGTTGCCATCTGCCGAAGGCGGTGAAATGGCGTTGACCTCGACCTGGGAGGCAATTCCTGACGTTTTTGTTCGACTGGCGGAATGTGGAATGAACGTTCGTCGGTTTTCACTGAACGTGGAAATGTCGGCGTTACTACTGACGCTGGAACTGGAGCGTCTGAATGAGCGGTAAACGCTGGCTGTTGGTGTGCCTTTCTCTGTTGACGCTGACCGGTATGCGTGATCCTTTCAAACCACCAGAAGACCGCTGCAAGACAAGTGAACTCTTGCAATGGCGTTTTCAGGGGGCAGTAAGTCAGGGCGAAAAACTGATCGGTATCGTCAAAGACAGTCAGCAGAAATGGCACCGGGTGGAACATGACGAGTCGCTGGATAACGGGTGGAGAGTCTCCCAACTGACCACGCAAACTTTAACGCTCGCACTGGGGGAAGACTGTGAGCCATCACAGTGGCAGTGGCAACGACAAGGAGAAAGGGATGAAGCAATGGATAGCCGCCGCGATGATGGTCATGATGCAGGCAGCGCAGGCGGGAAAAGCGCAAAACGTAACGCTAATGGTGGATGACGTTCCGGTGGCTCAGGTGTTGCAGGCGCTGGCTGAACAGGAGCAGAAAAACATGGTGATCTCGCCGGATGTGAGTGGTTCGGTGTCACTCCATCTGACAGATGTTCCGTGGACGCTGGCGCTGCAAACCGTAGCGAAAAGCGCCGGACTGGTGTTACGCCAGGAAGGGGCGATTTTACATGTTCAGACGGCGGCCTGGCAGCAAGAAATGATGGCACGTCAAGAGGCTGAGCGGGTGCAGAAGCAAGCCACAATGCCACTGGAAAACCGCAGTGTTTCTTTGCAATACGCTGATGCAACAGAGTTGGCGAAAGTCGGTGAAAAACTGCTGAGTACAAAAGGCAGCATCACGGTGGATAAGCGTACCAACAGGCTATTGCTTCGCGATAACACGGTTGCGTTAGCCACGCTAGAGAAATGGGTGGAACAGATGGATTTGCCTGTCGCACAGGTTGAGCTGGCGGCGCATATTGTCACCATTAACGAAAAAAGTTTACGTGAGCTGGGCGTTAAATGGACGCTCGCGGATGCTCAGCAGGCTGGAGGTGTGGGAGACGTGACCACGATGACCAGCGATCTTTCCGTTGCAACGGCGACGACGCGCGTTGGGTTTAACATCGGACGCATTAACGGGCGACTGTTGGATCTTGAGCTTTCGGCGCTGGAACAAAAACAGCAACTCGATATTATCGCCAGCCCACGCCTGCTCGCTTCGCATTTACAACCGGCCAGTATCAAGCAGGGGAGTGAGATCCCCTATCAGGTTTCCAGCGGTGAAAGCGGCGCGACCGCGGTGGAATTTAAAGAAGCGGTGTTGGGGATGGAGGTGACACCGACGGTGTTACAGAAAGGGCGCATTCGTTTGAAGTTACGCATTAGTCAGAATATGCCCGGCCAGGTGCTGCAACAGGCGGATGGCGAAGTGCTGGCCATCGATAAGCAGGAGATCGAAACCCAGGTCGAGGTGAAAAACGGTGAAACGTTGGCGCTGGGCGGTATTTTTTCTCAAAAGAAAAAATCAGGCAAGGATAGTGTCCCGCTGCTAGGGGATATTCCCTGGCTCGGCCATTTTTTTAGCCACGATGGTAAAGAAGATGAACGACGTGAACTAGTGGTATTCATTACACCCAGGCTGGTATCGACAGAGTGAATTATGCATAAAATACAGTTGTTTTTACGCTGAACACGTTTCTGGGATTTGACGTGGGGGTGTATTTAGCATACAAGGAGTACCGATTTGAGAGTCAGTACTTTTCGTTGCTTACGCACCCGTGATTACTCTTCACCATTCAAGCGGCAAATAGTTGGCTGGTTTCGTGTTATCTGACTTCGCGATGCGTCGCTGGGTTCGGTGTTTATGAGACGGCTGGTTTGTCGCGACCGGAAATGCACGGGGCTTGGTAATTTATTCAGTTGCCAAACCAGCTTGAGTATTGAGATAATTTTCAGCCTGACTCTCGCAATATCTTATGAGGTTTCAGTTCATGTCCTGCTGCGCTGGGTATCTGCGAAGCGGGTTTATCATTAACGAATAGTCTTAGTAGTACCGAAAAAATGGCAGAGAAACGCAATATCTTTCTGGTTGGGCCTATGGGTGCCGGAAAAAGCACTATTGGGCGCCAGTTAGCTCAACAACTCAATATGGAATTTTACGATTCTGATCAAGAGATTGAGAAACGAACCGGAGCTGATGTGGGCTGGGTCTTCGATGTAGAAGGTGAAGACGGCTTCCGCGATCGTGAAGAGAAAGTCATCAACGAGTTGACGGAAAAACAGGGTATTGTGCTGGCAACCGGCGGTGGCTCTGTAAAATCACGTGAAACCCGTAATCGTCTCTCCGCGCGTGGCGTCGTGGTCTATCTTGAAACGACGATCGAAAAACAACTTGCGCGTACACAGCGCGATAAAAAACGTCCGCTGTTGCAGGTTGAAGCTCCGCCTCGTGAAGTTCTGGAAGCGTTGGCCGACGAACGCAATCCTCTGTATGAAGAGATTGCAGACGTGACCATTCGTACCGACGATCAGAGCGCCAAAGTCGTAGCAAACCAGATTATTCATATGCTGGAAAGCAACTGATTCTGGCTTAATACACACTTGCCTGCGGGTACAAGCCATTAAGGTGGATATCGCGTCATGGAGAGGATTACAGTCACTCTCGGGGAACGTAGTTACCCTATCACCATCGCGGCTGGTTTGTTTAACGAACCAGCTTCATTCTTACCGCTGAAATCGGGCGAGCAGGTTATGTTGGTGACCAACGAAACTCTGGCTCCTCTTTATCTTGATAAGATTCGCGGCGTACTTGAACAGGCGGGTGTTAACGTTGATAGCGTTATTCTTCCCGATGGTGAGCAGTATAAAAGCCTGACGGTGCTTGATACGGTCTTTACGGCCCTGCTGCAAAAACCACACGGTCGCGATACCACGCTTGTAGCCCTCGGTGGCGGCGTGATTGGCGATCTGACCGGTTTTGCTGCGGCGAGCTATCAGCGCGGTGTCCGTTTTATCCAGGTTCCAACGACCCTGTTGTCGCAGGTTGACTCCTCCGTCGGCGGGAAAACCGCTGTAAACCATCCCCTCGGTAAAAACATGATTGGCGCGTTCTATCAGCCTGCTTCCGTGGTGATAGACCTCGACTGTCTGAAAACGCTTCCTGCGCGTGAACTGGCTTCGGGTCTGGCGGAAGTGATCAAGTACGGCATTATTCTGGATGGGAAATTCTTTACCTGGCTGGAGGAAAATCTGGATGTGCTGTTGCGTCTGGATGGCGCAGCGATGGCGTACTGTATTCGCCGTTGTTGTGAGCTGAAAGCAGAAGTTGTTGCTGCAGACGAGCGAGAAATGGGCTTACGTGCTTTACTGAATCTGGGGCACACGTTTGGCCATGCCATCGAAGCCGAAATGGGTTATGGCAATTGGTTACACGGTGAAGCAGTCGCTGCAGGTATGGTAATGGCTGCTCGCACCTCAGAACGTCTGGGTCAGTTTAATGCAACTGACACACAGCGTATTATTACGCTGCTTGCGCGTGCTGGTTTACCTGTTAACGGACCCCGCGAAATGTCCGCTCAGGCTTATTTACCGCACATGCTGCGTGATAAAAAAGTGTTGGCGGGTGAAATGCGTTTAATTCTCCCGCTGGCAATAGGGAAGAGTGAAGTCCGCGGCGGAGTGTCGCACGAGGTGGTTCTTAGCGCGATTGCTGATTGTCAGCAGGCGTAACAACAAGAAAGGTCAGACCGCAATTATTGGGTCTTTTAGCTTCAGGTTAACTGCAACGTTGTAAGCATTAACCTTTGAGTGGGGTGTTAAATGGATGAATTCAAACCAGAAGACGAGCTGAAACCCGATCCCAGCGATCGTCGTACTGGTCGTTCTCGTCAATCTTCTGAACGTGGTGAGCCGCAGATCAACTTTGATGATGTCGATCTGGATGCGGACGATCATCGCCCGACACGTGCGCGTAAAGACCGCAATGAGGAGCAGGATGTCGAGCCTGAAGAAGATTACGAATCCGATGATGATGTGGTGGATGATGAAGAACGTGTAGAGCGTCGTCCGCGCAAGCGCAAAAAAGCGGTCAGTAAACCTGCTTCCCGTCAGTATATGATGATGGGTGTGGGTGTTCTTGTGCTGCTGCTGCTGATTATCGGAATCGGCTCTGCGCTGAAGGCTCCTTCAACCTCCTCTTCAAGCGAGCAAACTGCTTCTGGCGAGAAGAGTATCGATCTTTCTGGCAATACCGCCGATCAAGCGAATGCAACCCAGCCTGCGCCGGGTGCAACATCCGCTGAGCAAACCGCCGGTAATGCACCGCAAGATGTCTCCTTGCCGCCAATTTCCTCCACGCCGACCGAAGGACAAGCGCCTGCAACGACCGAAGGTCAGCAACGTGTTGAAGTTCAGGGCGACCTGAACAATGCGCTCTCGCAGCCGCAAAACCAGAGCCAGGTTAACAATGTGGTGGTTAACTCCACACTGCCGACAGAACCCGCTACGGTTGCGCCAATTCGTAACGGTAATGCGACGCGTCAGGAGACAACGGAACCTGCGGCTCGTACCACAACCACACGTCCGGAACGCAAACAGGCAGTGATTGAGCCGAAGAAAACGCAGACTACGGTGAAGAATACTGAACCGAAACCTGTTGCTCAGGCGAAACCCACTGCACCGGCAACAGCCACGAAAGCCCCTGTAGCAACATCTGCTCCGGCTGCCACGGTTGCTCCGAAAGCTACCGCCAGCACGACGTCTGCGCCTGTTCAAACGGCACAGCCTGCGCAAACTGCGCCGACGGCTGCTGCGACAACAAGCGCGGCCGGTGGGAAAAGTTCAGGCAACGTCGGATCGTTAAAATCTGCGCCGGGTAGCCATTACACCCTGCAGCTCAGCAGTTCTTCTAACTACGACAACCTGAACAGTTGGGCGAAGAAAGAGAACCTGAAGAACTTTGTGGTGTATCAGACGACGCGTAACGGCCAACCGTGGTATGTTCTGGTCACGGGCGTGTATGCCTCGAAAGACGATGCGAAACGTGCGGTGTCTACGCTGCCAGCCGATGTGCAAGCGAAAAACCCGTGGGCAAAACCGTTGCATCAGGTTCAGGCCGATCTGAAGTAATGTTATTAAAGCGCAGGATGCTGTCGGAGCTTTCTCCACAGCCGGAGAAGGTGTAATTAGTTAGTGTCAGCATGAAAAAAAATCGCGCTTTTTTGAAGTGGGCAGGGGGGAAATACCCCCTGCTTGATGATATAAAACGGCATTTGCCACCTGGTGAGTGTCTGGTTGAACCCTTCGTGGGTGCCGGGTCGGTGTTTCTCAACACCGACTTTTCTCGTTATATCCTTGCCGATATCAACAGCGATCTCATCAGTCTCTATAACATCGTGAAGTCACGCACCGATGAATATGTGCAGGCTTCCCGCGAGCTGTTTACACCTGAGACAAATCAGGCTGAGGTTTACTATCAGTTCCGCGGGGAATTCAACGCGTGTCAGGACCCATTCCGCCGTGCGGTGCTGTTTTTGTATCTGAACCGTTTTGGCTACAACGGGCTGTGCCGCTATAACCTGCGCGGGGAATTTAATGTACCGTTTGGTCGTTATAAAAAGCCCTACTTTCCGGAAGCAGAGTTATATCACTTTGCCGAAAAAGCGCAGAATGCCGAGTTTCATTGCCTCTCATATGAAGAGTGCATGGATCGTGCGGATGCAGACTCTGTGGTCTATTGTGACCCGCCTTATGCACCGCTATCTGCGACGGCGAATTTTACCGCTTATCATACCAACAGCTTCAGCCCCAGAGAGCAGGCGCATCTGGCAGAGATGGCAGAAAAGCTGGTCAGTAAGCGGATCCCAGTGTTAATTTCGAACCATGATACGCCCGATACCCGTGAGTGGTACAAAGCGGCGAAACATTTTCAGGTTAAAGTGCGGCGCAGTATAAGCAGCAACGGCGGCACGCGCAAAAAGGTGGACGAACTGCTGGCTCTGTATCATCCAGGAGTTGTAACGCCTGCGAAAAAATAATTCTCAAGGAGAAGCGGATGAAACAGTATTTGATTGCCCCCTCAATTCTGTCGGCTGATTTTGCTCGCCTGGGTGAGGACACAGCGAAAGCACTGACTGCCGGTGCTGATGTCGTGCATTTCGACGTCATGGACAACCACTATGTGCCGAACCTGACGATCGGACCGATGGTGCTGAAATCGCTGCGTAAATACGGTATTACAGCACCTATCGACGTGCATCTGATGGTGAAGCCGGTTGACCGCATTGTGCCTGATTTCGCCGCCGCAGGTGCCAACATCATTACTTTTCATCCGGAAGCCTCCGAACACGTCGACCGCACCTTGCAACTGATAAAAGAGCACGGTTGCAAAGCCGGCCTGGTATTCAACCCGGCTACGCCGCTCAGCTATCTGGACTATGTGATGGACAAGCTGGATGTGATCCTGTTGATGTCTGTTAATCCGGGCTTCGGCGGCCAGTCCTTCATTCCACAGACGCTTGAGAAACTGCGCGAAGTGCGTCGTCGTATCGATGAATCTGGCTACGACATCCGCCTGGAAGTGGATGGCGGCGTCAAGGTGGACAACATCGGTGAAATCGCGTCGGCTGGCGCGGATATGTTTGTGGCAGGCTCTGCGATCTTCGACCAGCCAGACTACAAAAAAGTGATAGATGAAATGCGCCGTGAACTGGCGAAGGTAAGTCATGGATAAATTGCAGAATATTCGGGGTGTAGCATTTGACCTCGACGGGACGCTGGTCGACAGCGCTCCGGGATTAACCGCTGCGGTGGATATGGCGTTGTATGCGCTGGAGCTGCCGACGGCAGGTGAAGAGCGCGTTATTACCTGGATTGGTAACGGCGCAGATGTGCTGATGGAACGCGCACTGGCCTGGTCTCGCCAGGAACGTGCAATGCAGCGTAAAACAATGGGTAAACCGCCTGTTGATGACGATATCCCTGCTGAAGAACAGGTGCGTATTTTGCGTAAGCTGTTCGACCGCTATTACGCGGATGTGGCGCAAGAGGGGACGTTCCTGTTCCCCAACGTCGCGGATACGCTGGGGGCATTACACGCCAGCGGTTTGCCGTTAGGTCTGGTCACCAACAAGCCGACGCCGTTTGTTGCGCCTCTGCTGGAAGCGCTGGATATCGCCAAATATTTTAGCGTGGTCATCGGTGGTGACGACGTGCAGAACAAAAAACCGCATCCGGACCCGCTACTGCTTGTCGCGAGCCGCATGGGTATTGCGCCTGAACAAATGCTTTTCGTGGGCGATTCACGAAATGATATTCAGGCCGCGGTTGCCGCAGGCTGCCCGTCTGTGGGACTTACCTATGGCTATAACTACGGTGAAGCGATTGACCTTAGCCAGCCAGATGTTGTTTACGACAGTATTAATGACCTTCTGCCCGCTCTCGGGCTTTTGCATAGCGAAAATCAGGAATTGAAAAATGACTAAGCCCATCGTTTTTAGTGGCGCACAGCCCTCAGGTGAATTGACCATTGGCAACTACATGGGTGCGCTGCGTCAGTGGGTGAACATGCAAGATGATTTCCACTGCATCTACTGCATCGTTGACCAGCATGCCATCACCGTGCGTCAGGATGCGCAGCAGTTGCGTAAAGCGACGCTGGATACGCTGGCGCTCTACCTTGCGTGCGGTATCGATCCTGAGAAAAGCACCATCTTCGTTCAGTCCCATGTGCCGGAACATGCGCAACTGGGTTGGGCATTGAACTGCTACACCTATTTTGGCGAACTGAGCCGTATGACGCAGTTCAAAGATAAATCAGCGCGTTACGCAGAAAACATTAACGCCGGTCTTTTTGATTATCCGGTTCTGATGGCAGCGGACATTCTGCTGTACCAAACCAATCAGGTTCCGGTCGGTGAAGATCAGAAACAGCACCTGGAACTGAGCCGCGACGTCGCCCAGCGTTTTAACGCTATCTATGGCGATATCTTCAAAGTGCCAGAGCCGTTCATTCCGAAATCCGGTGCGCGCGTGATGTCGCTGCTGGAGCCGACTAAAAAGATGTCTAAGTCGGACGACAACCGCAACAACGTGATCGGCCTGCTGGAAGACCCGAAATCCGTGGTGAAGAAAATCAAACGCGCGATGACCGACTCCGAAGAGCCGCCGGTTGTGCGTTACGATGTCCAGAATAAAGCGGGTGTGTCTAACCTGCTGGATATCCTCTCTGCCGTGACCGGCCAGAGCATTCCTGAACTGGAACAACGCTTCGAAGGCAAAATGTACGGTCATCTGAAAGGTGAAGTGGCGGACGCAGTTTCCGGCATGCTGACCGAATTGCAGGAGCGCTATCACCGCTACCGCAATGATGAAGCTTTCCTGCAGAAAGTGATGAAGGAAGGGGCCGAAAAGGCCAGCGCCCGCGCTTCCGTCACCCTGAAAGCGGTATATGAAGCGATCGGCTTTGTCGCGAAACCGTAATTCAACGATGCTGTTAAAAACCGGGTAAATCCCGGTTTTTTTTCGCCTGCATTTTAAGCAACCGATAAAAACTGTGAAGCGCTTCGCCGTTTGCACATCTTGCCATTGCGTTATATATTCAATTTAATGAAGATATAAATATTCAATTTAGTGAAAATATATGATGCGTCGGACATTTATCAAAAAAGAAGGGGTTGTATTAACAACTCTGGCCCGTTACCTGTTGGGTGAAAAGTGTGGTAACAGATTGAAAACAATAGATGAGTTGGCAAGTGAATGCCACTCATCTGTTGGATTAACGCAGGCCGCGCTGAAAACGCTGGAATCTTCAGGGGCAATCCGTATCGAGCGTCGGGGGCGTAATGGCAGTTTCCTGGTTGAAATGGATAACAAAACGCTGTTGACGCATGTGGATATCAACAACGTGGTGTGTGCCATGCCGTTGCCGTATACCCGTCTGTACGAAGGGTTGGCGAGCGGTTTGAAAGCGCAATTTGAGGGAATCCCCTTTTATTACGCGCACATGCGTGGGGCGGATATTCGTGTTGAATGTTTACTGAACGGTGTCTATGACATGGCAGTGGTCTCCCGTCTGGCGGCGGACAGTTATCTGGCGCAAAACGGGTTACGTATTGCGCTGGAACTGGGTCCACATACTTATGTCGGCGAGCATCAACTCATCTGTCGCAAAGGTGAGGCGGAACACGTGAAACGCGTGGGACTGGATAACCGTTCGGCGGATCAGAAAATCATGACGGAAGCCTGCTTTGGCGACAGCGACGTGGAGTTGATCAACCTTTCTTACCACGAAAGCCTTCAGCGTATTGTGAAAGGGGACGTGGATGCGGTGATCTGGAACGTCGTGGCAGACGCTGAACTGGCGATGTTGGGATTAGAGGCGACCCCGCTCACCCGCGATCCCCGATTCCTACAGGCAACGGAAGCCGTCGTACTGACGCGCGCGGATGATTATCCGATGCAGCAATTGCTGCGTGCGGTGGTGGACAAACAGGCGCTGCTCGCCCATCAGCAACGTGTGGTGAAAGGTGAGCAGGAACCCAGCTATTAAGTTAAGGGCATTTCGATGGAAAACCGACTTAACCTGCTATGCGAAGCGGGTGTGATTGATAAGGATATCTGCAGCGGCATGCTGCAGGTTGTTGAATGGTTGAGCAATGAGTGGCATCTGCCAGTTCACTCAGAACAAGGGACGATGGCGATGACGCACATGGCGAGCGCGTTAATGCGTAGCCGCCGTGGGGAAGTGATTGGGCCGTTGGATGACGAATTACTGGCTGAAATGGCGCAATCAGACCTCTGGCCAACCATTTTGTTGGTGCACCAGACATTGCTGAAAGAGTTTGCGCTGACGCTTCATGCAAATGAAGAGGGGTACCTGCTGGCGAACCTGTACGGGTTGTGGATGGCAGCAGAAGAAGGCGTTTGAACCAGATGGAATAGCACTGTACTTCACCTTAAATATTCAAAAAAATGAATATTTAAATCAGGGATTGGAAACGAGGCTTAAAGATGTTTACACACGCATTGAAACGTCAGAACCCTGCGCTTATTACCGCTGCGCTCCAGTTATGGCAACAGGGGAAGATTGTTCCCGATAGCTGGGTGATTGATGTTGACCAGGTTCTGGAAAATGGTAAGCGCCTGATTGATGTCGCACAGCAACACGGCATCACGCTGTATCTGATGACCAAGCAAATTGGGCGAAATCCCTGGCTGGCGGAAAAGTTGTTGGCGCTGGGTTACGCCGGGATTGTGGTGGTGGACTATAAAGAGGGACGAACCCTGCGCCGTGCTGGATTGCCTGTTGCACATCAGGGTCATTTGGTGCAGATCCCGTCCCGACTCGTTGAAGCAGCAGTAGAACAAAATACGGATGTCATCACGCTGTTTTCGTTAGAGAAAGCGCGGGAAGTCTCTGCGGCCGCCGTGAAAGCCGGGCAGACGCAGGCGGTGATGCTCAAAGTGTATGGTGAAAACGACTTTCTTTACCCCGGGCAGGAAAGCGGCTTCCCGCTGGTGGTTCTGGATGAGGTTGTCGCCGAAATTCAACGGTTACCGGGTCTGCATCTGAGCGGGTTAACGCATTTTCCCTGTTTGCTCTGGGATGATGCGACAGGTGAAACCGTACCGACACCAAATCTGTACACGCTGGTCGATGCGCGACATCAACTGGAAGCGTCGGGTGTCGCAATCGAACAACTGAATGCCCCTTCTGCGACCAGCTGTGCCTCTCTGCCACTGCTGGCAAAGTACGGCGTTACTCACGCAGAGCCTGGTCATGCGCTAACCGGCACCATCCCTTCCAATCAACAGGGCGACCAGCCTGAGCGCATCGCGATGCTGTGGCTGAGCGAGATCTCCCACCATTTTCGAGGTGACAGTTATTGCTATGGCGGCGGTTACTACCGTCGCGGGCATGCGCGTAATGCGCTGGTGTTTGCCCATGAAAATGCAGCGCCGGTTGAGACGCAACTGAAACCCATTGATGACAGCAGCATTGATTATTACCTGCCTCTTACGGGTGAATTCCCGGTAAGCAGTGCCGTTGTGCTCTGTTTTCGCACACAAATCTTTGTGACGCGCAGTGACGTTGTGCTGGTGTCCGGTATTCAGCGCGGCGCGCCTGAGATTGTCGCCCGTTATGACAGCCTCGGAAACCTTCTGGAGGACTAATGGCTCGATTTGTTGTGTTGGTGATCGATAGCTTTGGCGTCGGGGCAATGAAGGATGTCGCGCAGGTCCGGCCGCAGGATGCTGGCGCGAATACCTGCGGGCACATCCTGAGCCAGCAGCCGCAGCTACGTCTGCCAACGCTGGAAAAACTGGGGCTGATGAATGCGCTGGGGTACTCGCCAGGCGTGATGCAACCGTCCATATCTGCGGTATGGGGCGTCGCGGAATTGCAACATGAAGGCGGTGATACCTTCATGGGGCATCAGGAGATTTTAGGCTCGCGACCCCAGGCACCACTACGCATGCCGTTTAGCGAGGTCATTGGGCGCGTTGAACAGGCGCTGAAAGCCGCAGGCTGGCAAGTGGAGCGACGTGGCGATGGGCTGGCGTTTCTGTGGGTGAATCAGGCGGTCGCGATTGGCGATAACCTCGAAGCGGATTTGGGGCAGGTCTACAACATTACCGCCAACCTTTCCGTCATTGACTTCGACGAGGTGGTGAAAATTGGCCGCATCGTGCGTGAGCATGCACAGGTTGGGCGGGTCATTGCTTTTGGCGGCCTGCTGAAAGACAGCCAACAGATTCTGGATGCCGTTGAGACCAAAAAAGGGCGCTTCATCGGCATCAATGCGCCGCGCTCGGGGGCGTATGAAAACGGTTTTCGGGTGGTTCACATGGGCTATGGCGTTGATGCGCAGGTTCAGGTTCCGCAGAAACTGCATGAGGTCGGTGTACCGACCGTACTGGTCGGCAAAGTGGCCGATATTGTCAGCAACCCACACGGACGCAACTGGCAAAACCTGGTCGATAGCCAGCGCATTATGGATATCACGCGAGATGAATTTAACGCGGAACAGACCGTGTTTATTTGCACCAACATCCAGGAAACCGATCTCGCTGGCCATGCCGAGGATGTCGCACGTTATGCGGAACGCCTGCAGGTCGTCGACAGTAATCTAACGCGCCTTCTTTCTGATATGGGACCGGATGATTGCCTGGTTGTCATGGCCGATCACGGCAACGACCCCACGATTGGGCACAGTCACCACACCCGTGAAGTGGTGCCGGTACTGGTGTATCGGCAGGGGCTGGAACCTGCGCAGTTAGGCGTTTGCGCCACGCTGTCAGACGTGGGTGCCACAGTATGCGAATTCTTTGGCGCCGCTGCCCCGCAAAACGGCACCTCTTTTCTTTCGGCATTACGGCTTACAGGAGACGCGTTATGAGCATTGATACTTCAGGCTACACCTACGCCCACGAGCATCTGCATATCGATCTCTCCGGGTTTAAAAACAATCTCGACTGCCGGTTCGATCAGTACGATCTCATCTGCCAGGAGATGAACGGTCTGATGGCGTTGGGCGTGCGCAACATTATTGAGATGACCAACCGTTACATGGGGCGTAACCCGCAATTTATGCTCGATCTGATGCGTGAGACGGGAATGAATGTGGTGGCCTGTACGGGGTATTACCAGAATGCGTTTTTCCCGGAACATGTCGCCACCCGCAGCGTGGAGCAACTGGCCCAGGAGATGATCGATGAAATTGTCGATGGAATCGATGGCACTGAACTGAAAGCCGGGATCATCGCGGAAATCGGCTCCAGCGAAGGCATAATCACGCCACTGGAAGAAAAGGTCTTTATTGCCGCCGCGCGTGCCCACAATGAAACCGGGCGTCCAATCTCTACACACACCTCGTTCAGCACCATGGGTCTGGAACAACTGGCCTTGTTGAAATCGCACGGTGTCTCTCTCTCGCGCGTGGTGATTGGTCACTGCGATCTCAAAGATAACCTCGACAACATCTTGCGCATGATCGATCTCGGCGCATATGTGCAGTTCGACACTATCGGTAAAAACAGCTACTACCCGGACGAGAAACGTATTGGGATGCTGCATGTGCTTCGCGAGCGCGGTTTGCTCAATCGCGTGATGCTCTCAATGGATATTACCCGCCGGTCACATTTGAAAGCGAATGGCGGTAATGGCTACGACTACCTGTTAACCACCTTTGTCCCACAACTGCGTCAGTCAGGATTCAGTCAGGTCGATGTGGACATGATGTTGCGTGATAACCCTGCTCGTTTCTTCCAGTAGGTCGGTTTGATTGAGACAGCGCGCGTTGAGGGTAGGCGTTTTTAATAACGTATTAGCGATAGAAATATATCAATAAGGAATCAGACAATGAAAATCGTGATTGGTGGTCAGATTGAGAAAGAAAAAATTGCTGAAACAGTTCGCCGTGAGGCTGGGGAACATGCAACCTCAGTCACTGTAATGGGAGACATCGAAGCGGCCATGGCATTAAAAAGCGGTGCTGCAGACTACTATTTCGGGGCGTGTAATACCGGTGGTGGCGGGGCGCTGGCAATGGCGATTGCGATTGCAGGCGCGGGGCAATGTATTACCGTCGGCATGCCGGGAAAAATTCTGTCAAATGAAGACATTATTGCTGGCGTAAAGGCAGGGAAAAAAGCATTCGGTTTTACGGGGCAGGACACTGAAATCGTTGTCCCGGTAATTATCAAGGCAATCCTGGGCGCATAGGAGGAAAAATGGAACATGAGTTTCTGATGCGCCTGTTAACCATCGATCCGATGAAGGCTGGACTTATAGCACTCATTGGTGGGCTGTCGGCAATGATGGCCAACCGGGGGATCGCTGTTTTTCACGATGGCCTGCGACCATTGATGCCTGAATATCTCGAAGGGCGAATGGATCACAAAACGCTGGCGGCAACCAGCTTTGCACTGAGTTTCGGGTTGGTCATCGGGTTTGGGCTGCCATTTTCACTGACCGCGCCAATTATTCTGGTGCATAGCCTGTTGCTGGGAACGGATGTGGTAGGAACATGGTGTAACAACAGTCGCCGTGGCTTCCTGCTCTCCGGCGTCATTGGTGCCGTTTATGGCGTTGCGCTGATGGTTGGACTGCGCTCAGTCGTTGACCTGTTCAACATGATGCCCGTGAATTTCATGAATAATCTGAGTCAGGTGGGGGACCCGATTGTTGTCTGCTTCGCGCTCTTTCCTGCATTGGTTGTCGGTTATCAGTACGGATACAAAAAAGGCATGTGGGTGCTGGTCGCGACACTGGTGGGATATCTGGTCGCCCACTCTTTCGGCAGCATCAGTTTTGGCGGGCGCATTGAAAAACCCGTCAAGCTTGACCCGAACGGTATTGCGCTATTGCTCGCGATGATCGCGATGTTCTATTTCACCATGCAAGAGCGTCCTGCGGCGTCAGAAAATGCGGATGGGGTAAAGACGAAAGGCGCGAATGAGATGCTGGTGGGCCTCTTTTCGGCACGTATAGAACGCATCCAGAAGAACAAATGGCTGTTGGTGTTCAGCGGTGGCTTATGCGCGATGGCCGGTTCGATGTCATTCAGTTTGCTGGCAGAAGGACCGGTTTCTCTGCAACTGATGGCGCAGGGAGAGCAAACCAGTGCCATGCTGGTGGCTCTGGCGCGAGCGATCAGTTTTATCCCTCTGGTCGGGATGACGGCCATTGCGACAGGTGTCTACAGCCCGGAAGGCATGAAGTTTGTTTTTGTTGCCGGCCTGGCGACCAATAACCCTTTGATCGCGTTCATTGCGGGCGGCGTCATTATGTTCCTGGAGATTAGACTGCTCGCCAGAACCGCGATCTGGCTGGACAAATATCCTGGCGTCAAAGCGTGTGGCGATCATATTCGTACCGCCATCACAAGAATGCTGGAGGTGTCGCTGCTGGTGGGCGGAATGATTGCGTCTAATGCCATTTTACCGGGGATGGGATTTATGATCGTTGCAGGTATTTATCTGCTTAACCGAACGTCCCGCCGACCATTGGTAGAAATGTCTATTGGACCGGTCGCCACCATCGCTGTCGGGATACTGGCTAACCTCCTTTACTTTATCGGGATTGTGCAACCCTAAGGTCATCGTCATGGAAACCTATCCATTACAAAGCCTGACGCTGATGGAGGCTCAGGAGAAGCAATTTGCGCTGGTGGACACGCTGTGCCGCCATTTTCCCGGTACTGATTTTTTGGCGGGCGGCGATTTAGGACTCGTACCGGGGCTAAATCAGCCCCGGGCCACGCAGCGTGTCGAGCAGGTCTTGGCCGACGCATTTCATGCCGAAGCGGCCGTGTTGGTGCAAGGCGCGGGTACGGGGGCTATTCGCGCGGGTTTGAGCGCGTTGCTCAAACCCGGTCAGCGGCTACTGGTGCATGATGCACCGGTGTATCCCACCACTGCGTGCATCATTGAACAGATGGGTATTGAACTCATTCGCGCCGATTTCAACACTCCCGGCGCGATAACGCAGGCTATTGAACAGCACCATCCTCAGGCGGCACTGGTTCAGCACACACGCCAGCAACCGCAAGACCGTTACTCGCTGACGGCAGTGTTGGGGGAAATCGCGCAGGGCGGGGTTCCCACGCTGACTGATGACAACTATGCCGTCATGAAAGTGGGCAGCATTGGGTGTGAATGCGGGGCCACGCTCTCTACGTTCTCCTGCTTTAAACTCTTCGGCCCCGAAGGTGTAGGGGCGGTGGTTGGGAAGGCAGACGCTATCGCGAAAATCCGGTCAACTCTGTATTCCGGCGGTAGCCAGATCCAGGGCGCACAAGCGCTGGAGGTGCTGCGTGGACTGGTTTTTGCACCCGTGATGCATGCCGTGCAGGCCGGGGTATCCGAGCGGTTGCTCGCGCGGTTAAATGGCGGGAGTCTGCCGGAGGTGAAGCAGGCAGTCATTGCCAATGCGCAGTCGAAAGTGTTGATCGTGGAGTTCAATCACCCGATTGCCGGGAAAGTGCTGGAAGAAGCGCAGAAACGCGGGGCGCTGCCTTATCCGGTGGGGGCGGAATCAAAATATGAGATCCCACCGCTGTTTTATCGTCTCTCAGGGACGTTTCGCGAAGCAGCACCAGGTCTGGAACAGTACGCGATCCGTATTAATCCCAACCGTAGTGGCGAGGAGACGGTGCTGCGTATATTGCGCGAAAGCATCAGACAGGTCATGGCTGGCTAGTGTCTGACGACGACAGCCATAAAAAAACCGGGAAATTCCCGGTTTTTTTACATTAATGATTCGAGAACCAGTTCAACTTATCGCGCAGAGCGACCACTCTACCCACAATAATGAGCGCCGGGCTTTCAACACGTTGCGCCAGGGAGCCTAACTCCGACAGCTCCCCGTTAACCACGCGCTGCTTCACGGCAGTTCCATTCTCAACCAGCGCAACGGGCATATCAGCCTGCATGCCGAACTCAATCAGTTTCTCCTGAATAGTCGCCGCCTGATTCAGCCCCATGTAGAACACCAGCGTCTGCTTCTCAGCTGCCAGATTTTCCCAATCCAGCTCGCCACCGGTTTTCAAATGCCCGGTGACCAGACGGACGCTTTGCGCATAGTCACGATGGGTCAATGGGATCCCAGAGTACGCTGAACAACCTGAGGCTGCCGTAATCCCCGGTACCACAGAGAACGGGATCCCTGCGTGGCATAAGGTTTCCAGTTCCTCGCCGCCGCGACCAAAAATAAACGGATCGCCGCCTTTCAGACGCACGACACGTTTACCCTGTTGGGCTTCACGCAGCAGGATCTGGTTAATTTCTTCCTGCGGTACGCAGTGGTATCCCGCACGTTTACCCACGAAGACGCGATCAGCATCGCGGCGGACCAGGTTCATGATGTCGTCGGAGACTAAGCGGTCATACACCACCACATCGGCCTGCTGAATTTGCTGCAACCCTTTCAGGGTGAGCAGACCGGCGTCGCCAGGACCGGCACCCACCAGCACCACTTCACCACGGTGATCCAGCGGTTCGCTGAGCATCTGTTCCGTGGTTTGTTCAATCGCCTGGCGATCGTCGTTGGCCAGCGACTGCGCCAGGCGGTCGTTGACAAACAGTTTCTCCCAGAAGCGACGACGTTCGCCCATTGTGGCAAATTGCTTTTTCACCCGGGAGCGTAATTGCCCGGCATACTGCGCAACCTGGCCTAAATGCTGGGGTAGCATGGCCTCAAGCTTCTCACGCAGTAAGCGCGCGAGAACCGGCGATGTGCCGCCAGAGGAGACGGCTACCATCAGCGGCGAACGGTCAATAATCGAGGGCATAATGAAACTGGCGGCTTTCGGCGCATCGACCACATTGCAGAAAATGCGGCGGGTTTCGGCAGCGTGGCTAACGCGCTGATTCACTTCATCATCATCAGTTGCCGCGATGGCCAGCCAGCAGGGGTCAAGGAGCGATTCGTCGAACGGCCCCTCCACCAGGGTCAACATGCCTTCATTTGCCCATACGGTAAACTGCGGAATAAACGCCAGTGCGTTGACCGTGAGTCTGGCACCGGCTTCCAGCAGTAACCGTGCTTTGCGTTCTGCGACATCACCACCGCCGACGATCAGGCAGTCGCGGTCACGTAGTTGACAAAATATAGGCAAATGATCCACGACATTACCCCTTAATTATTGGCTGCAGCCTCAGTTTGGTTGATTTTTGCCGGAGCCGGACGCTCCGATTTCGGCGTAGCATACCAATAACCCAATCCCATGAACACGACACCGGACAAAGTATTACCTAGTGTTACCCACAACAAATTGTGACCGATTCCGGACAGGGTATAGGCGTCACTGTGATGACCAAACCAGGACAGAGCAAACAGAGTCATATTTGCGACAGAGTGCTCATAGCCAGAAGCGATAAACGCCAGCAGACACCACCAGATAGCGATGAACTTTGCCGCGCCTTCGGTACGGATTGCCATCCAGATTGCCAGACAAACCAACCAGTTACACAACGCGCCCTTGAAAAATAGCACGGTGGCCGGGGCGGTCGTTTTAGCGAGGGCAACCGAGTGCACAATGCTGGTATCGACCGGTAGCAAGCTACCGCCGCCCCAGCTATACAGCAGCGCGACGAACACCGAACCCACCAGGTTACCCAACCAGGTTTGCGGCAAAATGGCCCACATTTGCCCGTGGCTGATGGTGCCAGCTTTGACGCCGAGCGTCAGGAACATCGTGTGACCCGTGAAGAGTTCAGAACCGGCAATAATTACCAGCGTTAACGCAATACCAAAGGTTGCACCCATCACCAGCGGGCGGATAGAAGGGTCGAGCAGATTCCCGAGGGTGAAAATAAGGATAATACCGAGACCGACGTAGGCCCCCGCCATTGCAGAGCTAACCCAGAACCCGAGCGGGTTATTCGCCGACAGGCGTGCAATGCGCGCAGCGTTAGCCGCACACTTGTTGATAGTGTCTGTGAACATGTGTTTGATTATCCTTGAAATACAAAAAGTAAAAAAATCGTAACCGTAGGCCGGATAAGTCGCTTGCGACGCCATCCGGCAATACCAATAAAAGGCCTTCAAATACGTCAAATAAGGGAGGCGTTGCACCTCCCGTTAAGATACTAACTGCGCAGCTGTACGATGCCGTCTTTCACGCGGGCTTCGTAATGCTTCACGGAATGACTTTCATCTTCCATGCAAAGGCCATCACTCAGGCGAAAACGCTGTTTTTTCAACGGACTGGCAACCCACAAATCCCCCTGGTGCTCCGCAATCAACCCGCGGGACAACACGCTGGATTCGAAAAAGGGATCGATGTTGCTTATCGCAAAGACCTGGTCGCTATGGTAAGGACGGAAAATAGCGACCTGCTCTTCGCCTAATAGTGCACAGACGCCGGTTGCAGGCAGAATGTCATCGATTTTGCAGATGTTTTTCCACTGGCTCATACGTTCTCCTCCACCAGAGTTACCGGAATGCGTTCGTACGGTGTTGCCGGACGATGCTGTTCACGTTCAGGAACGACCTGGACGTTCGGATCGCGTTTATCGCTGTTGATAAAGTGTTTGAAGCGAACCTGCGCAGATGGCGTATTGACGGTTTCCGTCCACTCGCAGATGACGGCTTCGCGCAGACGCGCCATCTCTTCTTCCAGGTGTTCGTTCAGACCCAGTTTGTCGTCGATGATGACCGACTTCAGGTATTCAATACCGCCTTCCAGGCTATCTAACCACGGTGCTGTACGGGTCAGTTTGTCTGCTGTGCGAATGTAGAACATCATGAAACGATCGAGATATTTGAGCAGCGTTTCGCGGTCAATATCTGCCGCCAGCAGATCCGCGTGGCGTGGTTTCATCCCACCGTTGCCGCAGACGTACAGGTTCCAGCCTTTTTCCGTTGCGATGATACCGACATCTTTACCCTGGGCTTCCGCACACTCACGGGTACAGCCGGAAACGCCGAATTTCATTTTGTGCGGGGTGCGGATGCCTTTGTAGCGATTTTCCAGCTCAACGCCGAAACCGACGCTGTCACCCACGCCGTAACGACACCAGGTGCTGCCCACGCAGGTTTTTGCCATCCGCAGCGCCTTCGCGTACGCATGACCGGTTTCAAAGCCTGCGTCAATCAGCTGACGCCAGATTTCCGGCAGGTCGTCTTTTTGCGCGCCAAACAGGCCGATACGCTGAGAACCGGTGATCTTGGTGTACAGATTGAATTCACGGGCGATACGACCGACGGCCACCAGACCTTCCGGGGTAATTTCACCGCCAGCAGAACGCGGGATCACAGAGTAAGTACCGTCTTTCTGAATGTTGGCGAGGAAGTTGTCGTTGGTATCCTGCAGCGGAGTGTGCTGCGGCTTCAGAATGTATTCATTCCAGCAGGAGGCCAACAGGGAGCCGACAGTGGGTTTACACACTTCACAGCCGTAGCCTTTACCGTGCTTCGCCAGCAACTCTTCGAACGTTTTGATGCCTTCCACCCGGATGAGATGGAACAGCTCCTGGCGAGAGTACGGGAAGTGCTCGCACAGGTTGTTGTTCACTTCAATGCCTTGCTTCGCCAGTTCGGCATTCAGTACCTGTGTGACCAGTGGGATACAACCCCCGCAGCCAGTACCCGCTTTGGTTTCCGCTTTCAGGGCGGCAACGGTGTGGCAACCTTTGTTGATGGCGGCGACCAGCATTCCTTTCGTGACGTCGAAGCAGGAGCAAATCTGCGCGCTGTCCGGCAGTTTATCCACGCCGATGGACGGTTTACCGCTGCCTGCGTGAGCCGGCAGGATCAGTGAATCCGGGTTCTCCGGCAGTTCGATGGCGTTCAGCACCAGTTGCAGCAGATTGCCGTAATCGCTGGTGTCGCCGACCAGAACCGCGCCGAGCAGCGTTTTGTTATCAGAGCTTACAATCAGGCGTTTGTAGACTTCTTTGCTTTCATCAAGGTAGACATAGCTACGTGCGCCAGGCGTACGACCATGCGCATCGCCGATACCGCCCACGTCGACGCCCAGCAGTTTCAGTTTGGCGCTCAGATCTGCGCCTTCAAAGGCGTTTTCGTTGTTAAGAATATGGTCAACGGCGACCTGTGCCATTTTGTAGCCCGGTGCGACCAGGCCGTATACGCGATCGTTCCAACTGGCGCATTCACCAATCGCGTAGATATCCGGGTCAGAGGTCTGGCAGGTGTCGTTAATCACGATACCGCCACGCTGAGCGACGTCCAGACCACACTGGGTGGCCAGCTTATCGCGAGGGCGAATACCGGTGGAGAAGACGATAAAATCGACTTCCAGTTCGCTGCCGTCGGCAAAACGCATGGTTTTGCGCGCTTGGGTCCCTTCCTGAACGATCTCTTTGGTGTTTTTGCTGGTGTGCACGCGCACGCCCATGCTTTCAATTTTGCGACGCAACTGCTCGCCACCCATGTGATCCAGCTGTTCAGCCATCAACATCGGGGCAAATTCGATCACGTGTGTTTCGACGCCGAGATTTTTCAGCGCGCCTGCGGCTTCCAGACCCAACAAACCACCGCCAACAACCGCCCCACGCTTGCTGCGACGGGCGCAGGACTCAATGGCGTTGAGATCTTCAATGGTGCGGTAAACAAAGCAATCCTGAGTTTCAGAACCTTTAATCGGCGGGATCCACGGATAGGAGCCGGTTGCCATGATCAGCTTATCGTAATAGACCGTACGACCTGCGCTGGAGTGGATGACCTTCTCCTGGCGGTTAATGGTGATGGCACGCTCACCCACTAGAACTTTCACACCGTGTTTTTCATAAAACCCTTCACGCACCAGTGACAGCTCTTCAGCCGTGTGGTGGGAGAAGTAAGAAGACAGGTGGACACGGTCGTATGCTTTGCGGGGTTCTTCACAGAAGACGGTAATATCAAACTGGGTCGCATCAGCTTTATCAAGAAGATCCTCAATAAAGCGATGGCCGACCATACCATTACCGATAATAGCGAGTCTGACTTTGCTCATTTTTGCCTCGATTTCTTTTCTATTACTGCCTACCTTAACGATTCAGCAACCCCGCTTATTGATGTAAATCAAATTCACCTTTATATACTCCTTTAGAGGTATATTGCTGATTTGTCAGTATTTTTCTAAGCCACGGAATTGTCTGGCTTTTCGTATTTGGACAAATAACATACAAACCGAAGGGTTTTAGGGGGTTAACCGCGACTTCTGGTGATTTTGAGGTTTACGCCTTCAGGAGGAGGGGGGAAGAAGCCCCTTTTCATGACGAAAAGGGGCAGAAACTTAGTGGGCTGCCGGGATGCTGTGCTGACGATGACGGGTGACGAATCCGAGGATAAAACACATCGCAAAGACGACCGCATACAGACCATTCGCGGTAAGCAACGCCGCCTGCGGGCCACTGTGCGCCACAATCGGCCCCGTAACCACAAAGGTCAACATCGTGCCGATGGTGCCGCAGGTCAGAATAAAGTTAACCAGCTTTGGCGAGGCAACTTTGGTCTGCTGTGAACCGAGTGTGATGATGGAGGTATAGATGGCGCTGGAGAAGAAGCCCAGCGTCAAGATAAACCACGGCATATGTTCTGGCGTGCCGGTAATGAACAGGTACATCAGCACGGTTGCCAGGCCTGCCAGCACCGTCAGAATACGCTGCAGGTCAAAGAAACGCAGAATGAAGCTGAATCCCCACATCCCGAACATGTACGACATCCAGAAATCGCTGACCAGAGTACCGGCATCATTCAGGCTCATGCCCAGGCCTTTGGCGTATTCCGGCACCCAGGAGATAAAACACAACTGACCGAGGATGTAGCACAGGGCTGCAATGGCCAGAAACAGCACGCCGATGCCCCATTTTTCTTTCACCACAGGGGCTTCGGTTTTCGGTGCATGTTTACCCAGCGCCGGGAATTCACAACCGAAGGTCAGAATGAAAATGGCCGTATAGACCAGCCCTATGCAGGCATAAACCCAGTACCACTCAATGCTGCGCGCCAGCAGGAATGCGGCGACCATCGGAAAAATCATCCCAGCCATGCTAAAGAAAGAGTCGGTAAACAACAGTCGTGAGCCACGCTGACGACCTTCGTACATTTGCGTGATCAGGAACGTACCGATCGACATGGTGATACCGCTAACCAGCCCCAGAATAAACATCGCGGCAGAGAACAGCGCCAGGCTATGGCTGAACATCAGCCCGATAATCGCCAGTAACATCAGGATAAATCCAAACCGCAGCTGTGTTTTCAGCGGGACGATTTCCATCAGCCAGGCGTTGAGGAAAATAGAGATCAAAATACCGGTATTGAGGAAGGTGAAGGTGTTGCTCATGCTGGAAACAGGCAGATGAAAGTACTCTGCAATGTTGCCCATCACCATGCCGGTGACAATAACCAACGCCCCTGTCAGGGCGTAGGAGAGAAAGCTAATCCATGTGAGCTTGATACGATTGCTGTTAGTCATGACTGGCCTGTGTATAGAGGTGTAAAGCGCGTTGACAGCGCAATTGGCGGGCAGATTTTAGGTGTTTTAGTGACGTATTTAAATATTTATTGGTAACGGATGAAATTGTTGCAATTTTTAAAGTGATATTTATCACAAAAATCCAGGCGTTCTGGCATGACATAGGGATTCAATACGTAAAATTAAGTAAAGGGATGGCCTTGTCATGGAAGGCTCTTTAGAATCAATCCACTTGCTTTTGTTTCTGCTCTCGTAAAGGAAATCTCATGCTCAAATCGACTCTGGCGGCTGTTGTAGCTGTTCTCGCTCTTTCTGCTCTCTCTCCTGCAGCGCTGGCAGCGAAAGGTGATCCACACGTTCTGCTGACAACCTCTGCCGGTAATATTGAGCTGGAGCTGAATAGCCAGAAAGCGCCTGTTTCAGTACAAAATTTTGTCGATTATGTAAACAGTGGTTTCTACAATAACACCACGTTTCACCGTGTGATCCCCGGCTTTATGGTCCAGGGCGGCGGTTTTAACGAACAAATGCAGCAGAAGAAACCTAACCCGCCAATCAAAAATGAAGCGGATAACGGTTTACGTAACACCCGTGGCACCATCGCGATGGCGCGTACGGCCGACAAAGACAGCGCCACCAGCCAGTTTTTTATCAACATCGCGGACAACGCTTTCCTCGATCATGGCCAGCGTGACTTCGGCTATGCCGTTTTCGGTAAAGTCGTGAAAGGGATGGATGTGGCGGACAAAATCGCCCAGGTCCAGACTCACGACGTAGGTCCTTATCAAAACGTTCCGTCAAAACCGATTGTTATCCTTTCTGCGAAAGTTCTGCCGTAATCGCATTTTGCGCGGGTTGCTGATACCCGCGCTATTCCTGACCTCTGCGTAACCCGAAATTGCTGCTTATACTTGTGGCAAGTGAAGGCGCATTCAGGGAGGTCACGTGAAAAAGCTCACCGATAAACAAAAATCTCGTCTCTGGAAACATCTGCGAAACGCCAATTTCCAGGCCAGTCGCCGTCTTGAAGGTGTTGAAATCCCACTGGTTACTCTGACCACTGAGGAAGCCCTTGTTCGCCTTGAGGCGTTGAGGAGGCACTATGAGCGATAAATTCGGTGATGGACGCGACCCCTATCTTTACGACGGGCTCGATGTCATGCGTAACCGCTTAGGCATCCACCAGGTTCAGCGTCTGGAGCAGGCGGCATATGAACTGACGGCGTTACGCGCTGCGACCATTGAACTGGGGCCGCGGGTTCGTGGTTTACCCTACCTGTGCGCCATTCATCGCCAGCTTTATCAGGATATTTTCGACTGGGCGGGAAAGTTACGCGAAGTGGATATTTATCAGGGGGACACGCCATTCTGCCATTTCGCCTGGATTGAAAAAGAGGGCAATGCCCTGATGCAGGATCTGGAAGAAGAAGGGTATCTGGAGGGCTTGCCGAAAGAGAAATTCGTCGCCAGGCTCGCGCATTACTATTGTGAGATTAATGTGCTGCATCCATTTCGTATTGGCAGCGGTCTGGCGCAGCGAATCTTCTTTGAACAACTGGCGATTCATGCCGGCTACACGCTGACCTGGAACGGTATTCAGGTGGATGAGTGGAATCAGGCAAACCAGAGTGGCGCAATGGGCGACCTTTCGGCATTGCAGGCAATATTTCGGAAAGTGGTGAGCGAAGCTGAGGAAACTGAGTAGAATAGCGCGGTTCTAACGTACCGGAGCCGCCATGATCCTGCTAATCGACAACTACGATTCCTTCACCTGGAACCTCTACCAGTATTTTTGCGAGCTTGGCGCTGACGTCCTGGTCAAACGGAATGACGAGTTAACGCTGGCGCAAATCGACGCGCTCAACCCGCAAAAAATTGTGATTTCTCCTGGCCCCTGCACGCCGAACGAAGCCGGAATTTCGCTGGACGTGATTCGCCATTATGCCGGACGGCTGCCCATCCTGGGCGTATGCCTGGGCCACCAGGCAATGGCGCAGGCGTTTGGCGCGACCATCGTTCGGGCAGCGAAAGTCATGCATGGCAAAACCTCACCGGTAATCCATACCGGACAGGGTGTTTTCCGGGGATTACCGATGCCATTGCGTGTGACGCGTTACCATTCTCTGGTGATTGACCCTGCCACGCTTCCGGCCTGTTTTGACGTTACCGCCTGGAGTGAAACCCAGGAGATTATGGGCATTCGTCATCGGGAATGGGATCTGGAAGGCGTACAGTTTCATCCAGAAAGCATTCTCAGCGAGCAGGGACATCAGTTACTGGCAAATTTCCTTCAGCGCTGATTTGTGGTTGCTATCTAATGATTTTTTATGCATATTTTGTGATTATAATTTCACATTAATTCCTGCATAACTGGGTGGTCATAAGATGGCAACTGAACAAACTGCAATTACGCGCGCGACTTTTGATGAGGTTATCCTGCCGATTTATGCACCGGCGGAGTTTATTCCGGTAAAAGGCAAAGGTAGCCGCGTCTGGGATCAACAAGGAAAAGAATACGTTGATTTTGCTGGCGGGATTGCAGTAACAGCGTTAGGGCATTGTCACCCGGCACTGGTTGAGGCGCTGAAAACCCAGGGCGAAACGTTGTGGCACACCAGTAACGTCTTCACTAATGAACCGGCGCTACGGCTGGGGCGTAAGCTTATTGACGCGACGTTTGCAGAACGTGTGCTGTTCATGAACTCGGGTACAGAAGCGAACGAGACGGCATTCAAACTGGCGCGTCACTATGCCTGCGTGCGTCACAGCCCGTTCAAAACCAAAATCATCGCCTTCCATAACGCATTTCACGGTCGTTCCCTGTTCACCGTAACGGTTGGCGGCCAGCCGAAGTATTCCGATGGTTTTGGGCCAAAACCGGCCGACATCGTCCATATTCCTTTTAACGATCTCCATGCGGTGAAAGCCGTGATGGATGACCATACCTGCGCGGTGGTGGTGGAGCCCATCCAGGGGGAAGGGGGATTAACGGCGGCAACGCCTGAGTTCCTGAAAGGGCTGCGCGAATTGTGTGACCAGCATCAGGCATTGCTGGTCTTTGATGAGGTGCAGTGCGGTATGGGGCGTACAGGCTCCCTGTTTGCGTATATGCACTATGGCGTGACGCCAGATATTCTGACCAGCGCCAAGGCGCTTGGCGGCGGTTTCCCGGTGAGCGCTATGCTGACCACGCAAGAGATTGCCTCTGCGTTTCACGTTGGTTCTCACGGTTCCACTTACGGTGGCAACCCGCTGGCCTGTGCGGTTGCGGGCGCAGCGTTCGATATTATTAACACGCCAGACGTGCTGGACGGCATTCAGGCGAAACGGCAGAAATTTGTTAAGCATTTGCAGAAAATTGACGAGCAATACGACGTCTTCAGCGACATTCGCGGGATGGGATTGCTGATTGGGGCGGAGTTGAAGCCGCAATATCAGGGACGAGCGCGTGAGTTTCTTTATGCGGGAGCGAATGAAGGCGTGATGGTGCTGAATGCCGGTCCGGATGTGATGCGTTTCGCCCCATCGCTGGTGGTGGAAGAGGCGGATATCGACGAGGGAATGCAGCGTTTCGCCCAGGCCGTCGCGAAAGTCGTTAATGCTTAATATCCCGTAACCGACGGCTGAGCCAGATCCCGTGGTGAGGCCGTTGACGCCAGGCAACCGACGAAATGGTGTGCATGGTTTTCAGGTGGCCCAGTATGCGCTGCAGGTGCTGTTCCAGGGTACTTAATGGCCCATGGGAGAGCATCTCTGGCGCTTCCAGAATATTCACATCGCCAGAACTGCCCGGCCCGTCATACTCCAGACGCTGCTGGCAGCGCTGGAGCGCAATTTCACAGGACTCCAGATAACGTTGCGCAAGGTCTGGCGTCAGCATTGTGTGTTCCCGCGCCAGCGTAGTCATCGCATTGATGTGCTCGACAATAAACTGGCTGTGCGTCACCCACAGTTTCATATCTGCCAGATAGTGCGCGTTAAAGCCGGGTTCCTGCATGGCCTGATTCAGTGAGTTGTACAGCGTGTTGTGTGCCTGATTGACACGCATACGCTGATACGCGAGCGGCGTTGCCTGCGGATTGTTGCTGAGGATCAGGCGTATGGCTTCCTGGTCGGATTCCAGCGCATCGTGGGCGTTTTTACGTAACAGACCGCTCTGCCACTGCGGCCAGAGCCAGACCGTTCCGCCAAACGCGATCAGGCAGCCCATCACCGTATCAATAAATCGTGGCACAATGAACTCTTCGCCGTTTAACGTCAGCAATTGCAGGGTATACACCGCAGTGACTGTAAACCCGACCGTTGCCCAGCCGTAGTTTTTACGAATGATCAGATAGCTCACCAGCGTAATGAACAGCATGCCCACCAGTGTGAATCCTTCGGGGATGTGAAAGTGTAGCGTCACGCCCGCAATCACCAGCCCGACCAGCGTACCCGCCGAACGGTGCAATATGCGGACCCGCGTTGCGCCATAGCCATTTTGCGTCACAAAGAGAACTGTCATCAGGATCCAGTACGGTTTCGGCAGATGCAATGCGCTGCCCATCAGACTGGCGATACTGAGCATGACGCTGATGCGCCCGGCATTTCGCAGCGCGGGCGACTTAAATGACAGATAATTTTTTAGCGCCGGGATCAGTGGAAGTCGACGTTGCTTATCTGCCATCAGGTCACGGGCATAAAGTGGGCGTTGGGTCCGCAACACACGGGCAATGCGGCTAAAGTGCCAGTAACAGAACTGACCCACCGGGTTATCGGGATGCTGTCTGGCGATCTTCTCCAGCGCGCCAATCTGTTTTTCCATGCTAAAGCGAGTCGGCAGGCGGTGATACAGAATATCGTCCGCCAGAATACGTAAGCGCGCTGCGACTGTTTGCGCGTTCCAGCGAATTACCTGCTCCGCATGGCTGCGTTCGACCAGCTTTTGTACCTCTTCCGGCTGATGCAGACTGACGGAGATATGTTCCTGTAAGTCCAGCGCTTCCTGGAAGGCCCGCAGCAGGCGTTTATATTCATTGTTGTGATGCGCCGACAGCATGTGCATTTGCTGGTAACACTGGGTGATGAGATCCACTGCTTTCTGTTGGCGAACCAACAAGGGCGGCAGCGCTTTTTCAGGATCAGCATGCTGGGTGAGCAGACTGTATTTGGCTTCGCAGTAGTCGGCCAGCTCACGGTACAACAGACTGAGCGACTCGCGCAGCGGTTGTTCACGCCAGAGCCAGAACCAAAACCAGTTAAAAAGCCCGTACCACAGGGTACCCAGTGCATAGATCAGCAACGGCTCCCAGACGGGCATGTTACCGGCAAGGCTGAGTGTGAAAATGGCGGCGATCAGTGAGGCTGGCAGCAGTCGGGCGTGCAAAGGGCTGAGTTCAGCCGTTACGCCAAGAATCAGCGTTAAACCCGTCAGAATCAGCGGCAGCGGTATGGCTTGCGCGAGCAGAAGCTGCATTATCAGGCTGCATCCGGCAAACAGAGACGCGCCAATGATTAAGCGTTTGAAGAAGCGTTTGTGGGGAGTATCAAGCCCGGCGACGTTGCAGCAGGCGGGAACGAGAGAAAAGAGCAATCCCAGATGCAACTGACCAATGATAAGGCCAATCGCCACAGGTAAACACAGCACCAGCGTTTGCCGCAGTGCGTAGTTGATTTCAGGGTGATAGATCAGTCTTCGCCACATCGGTGCCAACAAAAATGGCGCATTACAGGGTAATACGCCATTTCGACGGGGTTAACGAGTGCCGTAGACGACGATGGTCTTACCGTGTGCGGAGATCAGGTTCTGATCTTCCAGCATTTTCAGAATACGACCAACGGTTTCGCGGGAGCAACCCACGATCTGGCCGATCTCCTGACGGGTGATTTTGATTTGCATGCCGTCCGGGTGAGTCATCGCATCGGGTTGTTTCGCCAGATTCAGCAGAGTCTGAGCGATACGACCGGTTACGTCGAGGAAGGCAAGGTTGCCGACTTTTTCAGACGTAACTTGCAGGCGACGAGCCATCTGAGAAGACAGGCGCATCAGAATATCCGGGTTCACCTGGATCAATTGGCGAAATTTTTTGTAGGAGATTTCAGCAACTTCACAGGCCGTTTTTGCACGAACCCATGCACTGCGCTCCTGGCCTTCTTCAAACAGGCCTAATTCGCCAATAAAATCGCCCTGATTCAGATAAGAAAGGATCATCTCTTTCCCTTCTTCGTCTTTAATCAGCACAGCTACTGAGCCTTTAACGATGTAGTACAACGTTTCTGCTTTTTCACCCTGGTGAATCAGCGTGCTCTTCGACGGGTACTTATGAATGTGGCAATGAGACAAGAACCATTCGAGAGTCGGGTCTGTTTGCGGTTTGCCAAGCACCATGCGCGGTTATCCTCTGTTATAAGCTGTCTCCAGAGCCAGAAAACGACGCTGTCTCTGGGGTTGCCAAAATATGCTTCCCGCTGCCAGGGAAGGGGGCTGCTAAAAATGGACTGCAGCCTGTAATGTGATGTTCTCTGCATACATGCAGTACGTCAATGTATTACTGTAGCATCCTGACTGTTTTAGCATAGCTTTCGCCGTGTGTCTCCTGGTGTCTCGCTTCAGCTTGACGCAGGTCGCCTTCCATTGCGAGATTTGTTATGTCCGCGTAATCTGTCAGGAAAATTGAAACATTGGAGTTACGAAATATGCAAGCGCGTGTGAAATGGGTTGAAGGGTTAACCTTCCTGGGAGAGTCCGCTTCTGGCCACCAGGTATTGATGGATGGTAACTCCGGTGATAAAGCGCCGAGTCCGATGGAAATGGTGTTAATGGCTGCGGGTGGCTGTAGTGCGATTGATGTGGTGTCTATTTTGCAAAAGGGACGCCAGGATGTGACGAACTGCGAAGTGAAGCTCACGTCCGAGCGTCGTGAAGAGGCGCCGCGTCTGTTTACACATATCAATCTGCATTTCATTGTGACCGGCAATGATCTGAAAGACGCTGCCGTTTCGCGCGCTGTTGATCTTTCTGCTGAAAAATATTGTTCCGTTGCGTTGATGCTGGAAAAAGCGGTGAATATTACGCACTCATACGAAGTGATTGCCGCGTGACATATGCTGCCGGATGGCAGCTTTGCCTTATCTGCCTACAGAATGACAGCGATTCGTAGGCCCGATAAGCGTAGCGCCATCGGGCACTTCCCACACATCACTCGATCTTCTTCCCTTCCATCAGTCGCTGAACCAGCGGCAGCATGATCAGCTCCATCGCCAGTCCCATTTTGCCGCCCGGCACGACTAATGTATTGATGTGTGAAATAAATGAGCCCTGCAACATCGCCAGCAGCCAGGGAAAATCGATCCCTTCCAGATTGCGAAAATGAATCACGACAAAGCTCTCGTCTAATGACGGGATCCCTTTTGCCGCGAAGGGATTCGAGGTGTCTACCGTGGGAACGCGCTGGAAGTTAATATGCGTACGGGAGAACTGCGGGGTGATAAAGTTGATGTAATCATCCATTGAGCGAACCACCGAATCCATCACCGCCTCGCGGGAGTGCCCACGCTCGCTGGTGTCGCGGATCAGTTTTTGTATCCACTCCAGGTTCACGATCGGTACTACGCCAACCAGTAAATCCACATGGCGCGCAACGTTATGGTGCGGCGTCACGACACCACCGTGCAGCCCTTCATAGAACAGGACGTCGGTCGGTTCAGGCAAGGGTTGCCATGGTGTAAAGGTTCCCGGCACCTGATTCCACGGTACTGCTTCATCGTAGGTATGCAGATATTTCCGTGACTGGCCTTTGCCCGCTTGCCCGTACTCGCTGAACGTTTGTTCCAGCAGCCCAAAATCATTGGCTTCGGGACCGAAATAACTGATATGTCGCCCGGCGTCGCGTGCTTTGCGGATCGCCATGTCCATTTCCGGACGGGTATAGCGATGAAAACTGTCGCCTTCCACCTCGGCGGCGCGCAGATTTAACTGTGCAAAAATTTTACGGAACGCGAGGCTGGTGGTAGTAGTCCCCGCGCCGCTGGACCCTGTTACCGCGATCACCGGATGTTTGGCAGACATAACAACTCCATGAATAAACACTCGTTTTAGTATAGTCGGCCCTCAGCGGCGGATTACTCGTGCAACTGCTTTTTGGGCATGATGTTGACCGTTTCGTGAAGTTCAGACCACACCAGAACGGCCTCGCCACACTGTAGCTGACGTTTCACGTCGGCGACTTTTTGCGCAAGCGATCGTTCATGTTCACCATAATCGGTGCCTTCGCGCAATACAAAGCTTTCAATCAGGTTATCCAGCGTTTCAGGGGACAACTCCTGCCAGGGGATCATCATGATTATGCTTCCAGATACGGGGTGAGCCAGTCAGGGATGCGCGATTCTAGCCACATCTCCGGGCGACGCAGCGTCCCGCCGATAAAGCCGACGTGCCCGCCATGCTCGGTTAATTGATACTCTACCTGCGGCGGCAGATTCTCGGGTTTCGGGATCACATGATGGTCCATAAACGGATCGTCTTTCGCGTGAATAATCAGCGTTGGCTTGGCGATCTGACTGAGCAACGGCATGGCGCTACATTGTCGATAATAGTCTATCGCATCCGCAAAACCGTGAATTCTGGCGGTAATAAGATCATCAAAATCACGGATACGCCGTACCGCTTTTAACTGCGCGAGGTTGACAGGAAGCGTGCCGGGATAAGCCGCCAATTTGCGTGACGCGTTGGCTTTGAGCAGATTGAGCAGATAGCGCTGGTAAACGCGCGAAAACCCTTTTTCCATGTGATAGCTACAGGCTTCCAGCACGAACGGTGCGGAGACAATCACTGCCGCATCGATCGGAATATCCCGGCCTTCTTTCGCCAGCAGACAGGCCAGCATATTGCCGCCGAGCGAATAGCCAACCGCAGCGGTAGGAGCACGACCAAACTCGCGTTGTAACCACTGTAGAAACCAGGTGCCGTCTTCCGTTTCCCCGGAATGATAAATGCGATTCAGGCGATTGGGTTCGCCGCTGCAACCGCGAAAGTGCATCACGACACCCAACCATCCACGCTTTTGTGCGGCCTCGATGAGTCCGTGGGCATACGGGCTGTTCAGACTGCCTTCAAGCCCATGAAACACCACCAGACGCGGTTTGTGTTTCGCCTGATGCGGGTCTTCACTCCATGCCAGATCGACAAAATCGCCATCGGGCAATTCCAGGCGCTGCCAGTGTGGGCTGAACTGCACTTTACGGCGGATCAGTCGTGGGAGCATCGTTTGCAGATGGCGATTGCTGATGCCGCGCAACGGGCGGAACTCATACGAATCAGCGTCGGGCGGGGTCATTTCTGTGGGGGTGATTTCAACCATAGCACCAGAGCAATTAATCATCGGAAAGAATAACTATACCGCGCACACGGCTGGCAGGTTAGCCAATATGTGATTTTACGCTTAGTCAGTCAGGAGGTTACGTGAGAAAAGATGGATGTCCACGCCGGGTTTACGCCGCCAGAGACGGGCTTTACGCGTGCCTGTCGCCGCACTTTCCCCTGTCTCTTCAAACATGCCCGACGCCTCAAAACGGCGAATCAGACTTTTACGCTGAATGGCCTGACCCAGAATGATTTCGGTCGCCTCCTGCAACTGACCTTGGGTAAACGACTCCGGCAGACAATAAACGGGCAGTAACGAGTACATCGTTTTTTGCCGTAGGCGATGCAGCGCTGAGGCAATGATTTTCTCATGGTCGAACGCCAGGGGATATTCGGCAAGCTTGTCGAGCGGCACCCAGCGGGCGTCGCTAACGCTGGCGATGTGCGGCGCGCAGTCCGCCCAGGCGATCAGCGCGAACCAGGTGACGGTCAGGCTCCAGCCGCGCGGGTCGCGGTCAGGTCCGGAGACGGTATCCAGTTGCTCCAGCCATGAAGGGGAAACCCCTGTTTTTTCTGTCAGCTTACGTAGCGCCGTCGCGCGGGTGGAATCATCGCGTGCCATATCAATAAAGCCGCCAGGCAATCCCCAGCGCCCTTTCTGCGGCTGCTTTGCCCGTTCGACCAGCAGTACGCACAACGTCTGTTCATGCAGGGTGAACAACACGCTATCCACTGTGACCAGGGGAGAAGGAAAGCGGCTGGCATCGTACTGGTTCAGATAGTCGGCTTCAGTTGTCATAAGGCACTCACGGTGATGTTGGAACGCTCACAAGTGTACCAGCACGACATCAGGCGGCAAGGCGCGTTTTTTTCCATTACTTATCAGCTGATTAACTTCTCTGTGAAAAATTAATCAATTTTGCGCTTGCTTAATATGTGTCTTAGGGACATTATTAATTGTGTCGACGGGACACAATTAAGGGCGGGATGAGATATGAGCGAAAAATTGACATTAACGCTGGATGAGCAGGTCTACGCCATTGCCAGCGGTGTTTTTCCGGATGGCGCCGTCTGGTTGAAGGTGGCGGAGACGTTACCGCCCTCTGCCCGTTTGATGCGCATCCGCGCAGTGGCGATGCGCGATATGAACGATTTTATGCTGCTGGCGCAACTGGTTGAGGCGGTACGCCATCAGACGGATGTGCTGGTGAGCCATCTTGAACTTCCCTGGCTGCCGTGGGCGCGTCAGGATCGCCATATGGTTGCCGGTGACAGCTTTGCGCTGAAAGTCTTTGCCCGTCAGCTCAACACGCTGAAATTTGACAAGGTGAAAGTGCTCGACCCGCATAGCGACGCTGCAGCGGCGGCGATAGATAACATGGTCGCTGTGCCACAGGAAGCCTGTCTGCTGCAAAGCGCGACTCTGCGTCGTCAGTTCCAACAACATGCGTTGATGCTGGTGGCACCGGATGCCGGGGCGCTGAAGAAAATCGATGCGGTGGCCAGAGCCGCAGGGGTAGCGGAGTACGCCATTCTGAGTAAAAAACGCGATGTGGCAAGCGGCAATCTGACCGGCTTCGCGCTGGTGGCAGGGAACGTGAAGGACAGGGATGTGCTGATTGTCGATGATCTGTGCGACGCAGGTGGCACCTTCATTGGTTCGGCGCAGGTATTACGTGATGCCGGAGCGCGCAGTGTCAGTCTGTACGTGACGCATGGCATCTTCTCGAAAGGTGTGGAGCACCTGTTTGCCAATGGCATTGATGCCCTCTACACCACCACTTCGTTGGCTGCGCCGACGCTGGCGCATCCGCAGCTTGAACTTATCGACATCGACACGATTTACCGCTGAGAGAGACAACATAATGAAAATGAATCCAATTCTGGCTATCGACGGCTATAAAGTCTCCCATCGCGTACAGTATCCGCAGGGAACCACCCGGGTGTATTCCAACTTCACGCCGCGCAGCGATCGCTATTTTCAGTCGCCGCTGCCGGACGGCAAGCTGGTGTTCTTTGGTTTGCAGGGCTTTTTGCAGTGGTTTCTGGTCGATCTGTTTAACGAGGCTTTCTTTGCCCGCCCGGAAGACGAGGTGGTCAACGAATATAAGCAGGTGATGGACAGTTATCTCGGGCGTGATGCTGTCGCGGTTGATCATATCCGCGCGTTGCATCAGTTGGGTTATCTGCCACTGCACATTAAGGCGCTGGATGAAGGCACTAAAGTGCCGATGGCGGTACCCGTTCTTACCATTATCAACACCAAACCTGAGTTTTTCTGGTTGGTGAACTACCTGGAAACCGTACTGTCAGCGGAACTCTGGAAAGCCTCAACGAACGCCACCATTGCCCACCATTACCGCAAAATTTGCGAACGTTGGGCACAGAAAACCTGTAGCGACCTGACGCATCTCGATTTTCAGTGCCATGATTTTTCGTTTCGCGGCATGGCCGGTCTTCAGGACACCATGCAGGCGGGCAGTGGGCATCTGTTGAGTTTTAAAGGGACTGATAGCATTCCGTCGCTGTTGTATGCCCGTGATTACTACACTGACGGCGACGCGTATTTTATCGGCGCCAGTATTCCGGCGACCGAACACAGCGTGATGTGCATGGGCGAACGTGAACATGAGATTGAAACGTTCCGTCGGTTGATTGTCGATCTCTACCCACAGGGTTTTGTGTCAATCGTTTCTGATACCTGGGACTACTGGCAAGTGCTGACGGAGTATACCCGTGAACTCAAAAATACCATTCTGGCGCGGGAAGGGAGGGTGGTCTTTCGCCCCGACAGCGGTGATCCGGTAGAGATCCTTTGCGGCACCGGCATGGATGAGGATGATCGCGCTAACCGCAGCCCACAGGAGAAAGGATCGGTGGAAGTGCTGTGGGACATTTTCGGCGGCACAATCAATGACAAAGGTTATAAGGTACTCGACCCGCATGTAGGACTGATTTATGGCGACTCCATCACCCTTGAACGGGCGAATGAGATTCTGCGTCGTCTGGAGGCTAAAGGTTTCGCCAGTTCAAACGTGGTCTTCGGGGTCGGGTCTTTCACCTATCAGTACAACACGCGCGACACCTTTGGTTTTGCGATGAAAGCCACCTGGGGAGAAGTTGACGGCAACGGACGGACAATCTTTAAAGCGCCGAAAACCGATAATGGACTGAAACGTTCTGCCCGCGGTTTGCTGCGCGTGGCGCGTGATGAGCAGGGCGAGTTACGCCTGCACGATGAACAAAGCTGGGAGCAAGAGCAGAAAGGGGAGCTGAAAACCCGTTTTCTCAACGGTAAACTTTTTAACCGCGAGCACTTCGACGATATCCGCCAGCGTCTGGCGACGCAGCGGTAAGTTGTCATTTTGCTGCGGGGGCGTTCGATACCGTTTGTATGCCTGATAAGACGCGTGAGCGTCGTTATCAGGCATCATCGGCTCCGGTACCGGATGGCGCTTCGCCTTATCCGGTAATCACGGTTACTCAGCCAGCATCTGTTCGAGCTGTTCCTGTATTTCAAGCCAGGCCATTTCACACTCTTCCAGCCCTGATTTGGCGCTGGCTTGCTGTTGCAGACAGGCGGTGAGCTCGGCTTTTCTGCTCTGATCGTACAATTCGCTGTCGCCCAGTTTTTCTTCCGCCTGCGCCAGTTGCGCGTTCAATTTCTCCATCTCTTTTTCCAGTCGCGCAATTTCTTTACGCAGCGGCTGAGTTTGCGTGCGTAGCTCAGCTTCACGACGTTTCTGATCTTTACGCGCCTGCGCGCTATTGGCGTTGTCTTTTGGTGCCTCATCAGGCTGACTTTCCTGTTTCTGCACATCACTCAGCCATTGTTGATAATCTTCCAGATCGCCATCGAACGCTTCGACTTTTCGGTCGTGAACCAGATAGAGATCGTCAGTGGTTGAGCGCAGCAGGTGACGGTCGTGCGAAACGACAACCAACGCCCCTTCAAAATCGATCAAGGCTTCGGTCAGTGCCTGACGCATGTCCAGATCCAGGTGGTTGGTCGGTTCATCGAGCAGCAGCAGATTCGGGCGCTGCCAGACGATCAGCGCCAGCACCAGACGGGCCTTTTCACCGCCGGAGAAACGTTGGGTCTCTTCTGTGACTTTATCGCCCTGGAAACCAAAGCCGCCGAGATAATCCCGCAGCTTCTGTTCCAGTTCCTGCGGCGCCAGTCGCGTCAGATGTTGCAACGGTGATTCGTCTGCGCGCAGGAACTCCAGTTGATGCTGGGCGAAATACCCCAGTTTGATGCCTTTTGCCAGACCGATCTCCCCGCTGATGGGGTCGAGCTCGCCCGCCAGAAGTTTGATCAGCGTCGATTTCCCTGCGCCGTTGCGTCCTAACAGTCCGATACGTGAGCCGGGAACCAGATTGAGTTTGATGGAGTCGAGGATCACGCGCTCGCCGTATCCGGCACTCACTTTCTCCATTTTCAGCAGCGGGTTAGGCAGACTTTCCGGCGCCCGGAAGCTGAAGCGGAACGGGTTGTCGACGTGTGCCGGGGCGATAAGCTCCATGCGTTCCAGCATCTTGATGCGGCTCTGTGCCTGCTTCGCTTTGGTCGCTTTGGCGCGGAAACGGTCGATATAGCTTTGCAAGTGCGCGACACGCTCCTGCTGGCTTTCGTACATCGCCTGCTGTTGCGCCAGGCGCGTGGCTCGCTGAATTTCAAACGCGCTGTAGTTGCCGGTGTACTCGAACATCGTTTGTTGTTCGATATGAATAATTTTATCGACCACCGGATCAAGAAAATCGCGGTCGTGGGAGATAAGGATCAGCGTCCCCTGATAGCTCTTTAGCCATTTCTCCAGCCAGATGACGGCGTCGAGATCCAGGTGGTTAGTCGGTTCATCGAGCAGCAGTAAATCTGAACGGCAGATCAGAGCCTGGGCCAGGTTAAGACGCATGCGCCAGCCGCCGGAGAAGTCGCTGACCGGGCGCTCAAGTTGCTCGTTGGAGAAACCGAGGCCGTGAAGCAGGCTGGCGGCGCGGGAGCGCACGGTCCAGGCGTCGATGGCGTCCAGTTTGCCATGCACGGTGGCAATCGCGTGTCCGTCGTTACGTTCGTTGGCGTCGTTCAGTTGCGCTTCCAGCTGGCGATACTCACGGTCGCCGTCAATGACGTATTCCAGCGCAGGCTGAGGAAGCGCAGGCGTTTCCTGATTCACCCACGCCAGTTGCCAGTTACCGGGGAAGGAAAAACTGCCGCCATCGGCGCTGATTTCATTTTTAAGCAATGCCAGCAGGGTAGATTTTCCGCAGCCATTTTTACCCACCAGACCGACTTTCTGACCCGGATTGATGGTCGCTGTCGCATTGTCCAGCAAGACGCGTACGCCGCGGCGAATTTGTAACGAGGAGAAAACAATCATAAGGCGCCGTATGTTCAGACTATGTTAATTTATCATTATGATAATGTAGTGTGTGTGGGCGTACTGCCGCACTGGAGCGCAATGGTAGCCCAAAACAACGACTATACACAAAAACCGGGAGGGGGATGATGTCCCAGCCAGCGAAAGTTTTGCTGCTGTATGCCCATCCGGAATCTCAGGACTCGGTCGCCAATCGGGTTCTGCTTAAGCCGGCCATGCAGCTCAGTAATGTGACGGTGCACGATCTTTACGCGCACTACCCTGATTTTTTTATCGATATTCCGCATGAGCAGGCGCTATTGCGTGAACACGACGTGATTGTTTTTCAGCACCCTTTGTATACCTACAGTTGCCCGGCGCTGCTCAAAGAGTGGTTCGACCGGGTATTGAGCCGCGGTTTTGCCAGCGGTCCCGGAGGAAATCAATTGGCGGGAAAGTACTGGCGAAGCGTGATCACCACCGGTGAGCCGGAAAGTGCTTACCGCTATGACGCGCTGAACCGTTATCCGATGAGCGACGTGTTGCGCCCCTTTGAACTGACGGCGGCGATGTGTCGTATGCATTGGATGAGTCCGATCATTATTTACTGGGCCAGGCGACAAAGTGCGCAGGAATTAGCCAGTCATGCCAGGGCGTATGGTGAGTGGCTGGCAAACCCTGTAGTTGCGGGAGGTCGCTAATGGAAGGTTCCGGTTTATTACTGGCAGGTGTGCTGTTTCTCTTCGCGGCAGTGGTTGCGGTACCGTTGGCCGCGCGGCTGGGCATCGGCGCGGTCCTGGGCTACTTGCTGGCCGGGATCGCTATCGGTCCGTGGGGACTGGGGTTCATCAGCGACGTTGATGAGATCCTGCATTTCTCTGAGCTGGGCGTTGTCTTCCTGATGTTTATTATTGGCCTGGAGCTGAATCCCGCAAAACTCTGGCAGTTGCGACGCTCTATTTTTGGCGTCGGGGCGGCGCAGGTGATGTTGAGCGCGGCGGTGTTGGCGGGGCTGCTGATGCTGACCCGCTTCTCGTGGCAGGCGGCGGTGGTTGGGGGGGTTGGTCTGGCAATGTCGTCAACCGCGATGGCGCTCCAGTTGATGCGTGAAAAAGGGATGAATCGCAGTGAGTCCGGGCAACTGGGTTTTTCTGTGCTGCTGTTTCAGGATCTGGCGGTGATCCCGGCGTTGGCGCTGGTGCCGCTGTTGGCGGGCTCCGCAGATGAACATTTTGACTGGATCAAAGTGGGCATGAAGGTGCTGGCATTTGCGGGCATGCTGATTGGCGGACGTTATTTGCTGCGCCCCGTGTTTCGCTTTATCGCCAGTTCGGGAGTGAGGGAGGTTTTCACAGCCGCGACCCTATTGTTGGTGCTTGCGTCAGCGCTGTTTATGGATGCGCTGGGACTGTCGATGGCGCTGGGGACGTTTATTGCCGGTGTGTTACTGGCGGAAAGCGAATATCGCCATGAGCTGGAAACCGCCATCGATCCCTTTAAAGGTTTGCTGCTGGGGCTGTTCTTTATTTCGGTAGGGATGTCGTTGAATCTTGGCGTGCTTTACACCCATCTGCTGTGGGTCGCGATAAGCGTCGTCATTCTGGTGGCCGTCAAGACGTTGGTGCTCTATTTGCTGGCGCGAGTGTATGGCGTGAGGAGTTCGGAGCGCATGCAGTTTGCGGGCGTGTTGAGCCAGGGGGGCGAGTTTGCTTTTGTGCTCTTTTCTACCGCGTCCTCTCAACGACTGTTTCAGGGCGATCAGATGGCATTGCTGTTGGTGACCGTCACGCTGTCGATGATGACGACGCCTATGTTAATGAAGCTCATCGATAAATGGCTTTCCAGACAGCTCAATGGCCCGGAAGAGGAAGACGAAGCGCCCTGGGTGGATGATGATAAGCCGCAGGTGATAGTGGTGGGGTTTGGGCGATTCGGTCAGGTGATTGGGCGTTTGTTGATGGCGAACAAGATGCGTATTACGGTGCTTGAGCGGGATATCAGTGCCGTCAACCTGATGCGCAAGTATGGCTACAAAGTGTATTACGGTGATGCCACCCAAGTAGATCTCCTGCGTTCGGCAGGGGCGGAAGCGGCGGAATCGATCGTAATCACCTGTAACGAGCCTGAAGACACTATGAAGCTGGTGGAACTGTGCCAGCAGCATTTCCCGCATTTACATATTCTTGCGCGGGCGCGCGGACGTGTAGAAGCCCATGAGTTATTACAGGTAGGGGTGGCGCAGTTTTCTCGTGAAACCTTTTCCAGCGCGCTGGAGCTGGGGCGTAAGACGCTGGTGTCATTAGGAATGCATCCGCATCAGGCGCAGCGAGCGCAACTGCACTTTCGTCGCCTGGACATGCGTATGTTACGGGAGTTGATTCCGATGCATACCGATACGGTTCAAATCTCTCGCGCCAGGGAAGCCCGACGCGAGCTGGAGGAGATCTTCCAGCGCGAGATGCAGCAAGAACGGCGCCAGCTGGATGGCTGGGATGAATTTGAGTAGGGGATCAGTATGGCAATTCGTAAACGTTTTATTGCAGGTGCAAAATGCCCATCTTGCCAGGCGCAGGATTCTCTGGCGATGTGGCGCGAAAATAATGTTGATATTGTTGAATGCGTTAAGTGTGGTCATCAGATGCGTGAAGCCGATAAGGCGGCGCGCGAGCATGTTCGCAAAGAAGAGCAAGTGATCGGGATTTTTCATCCGGACTAGCGATATGTCGCAGGTTTTTTTAAGCTAGTGGGTACACGCGTGCAGAATTCCGCTACAATCTGCGCCACTATTCTTCCCATGCTCAGGAGATATCATGAAAGTAGCAAAAGACCTGGTGGTCAGCCTGGCCTATCAGGTACGTACAGAAGACGGTGTGTTGGTTGATGAGTCTCCGGTGAGTGCGCCGCTGGACTACCTGCATGGTCACGGTTCCCTGATCTCTGGCCTGGAAACGGCGCTGGAAGGTCACGATGTTGGCGACAAATTTGACGTTGCTGTAGGCGCTAACGACGCTTACGGTCAGTATGACGAAAACCTGGTGCAGCGCGTTCCTAAAGACGTGTTCATGGGTGTTGACGAACTGCAGGTTGGCATGCGCTTCCTGGCGGAAACCGATCAGGGTCCAGTACCGGTAGAAATTACCGAAGTGGAAGACGACCACGTTGTGGTTGACGGTAACCACATGCTGGCTGGCCAGAATCTGAAATTCAACGTGGAAGTTGTGGCGATTCGTGAAGCGACCGAAGAAGAGCTGGCTCATGGCCACGTTCACGGTGCAAACGGTCACGACCATGACCACGATCACGAAGGTTGCTGCGGCGGCCACGGCCATGACCACGGTCATGAGCACGGCAAAGGTGGTTGTGGCGGTAATGGCGGTTGCGGTTGCCATTAATCGGCATGCTGGTCCGGTAAGCGTAGCGATACCGGGCACAAAAAAAGCGGGGGAACCCGCTTTTTTTATGTCTTAATAATGCGGTGGCGGCGTCTCTTCGGACTGAGAGGCAATGTTTGACGGTTGGCTGGCTTTGAGTTTATCCGTCAGCAAACGCAGATGATCGCGTAATTTAGCCATTTCCATTTCATGAGCGGTCACTGTCACATTGAGTTCTTCAATGGTGATCTCCTGAAAAGCCAGGCGACTCTCCAGTTCAGCCAGGCGAGCTTCCATTGTTATATCCTGCATGATTCACCTCTTTTGTTGTCCCCGGGCGCGGATTCTACTTAACTTTACGGGATTGCACAGTACTCATTCGTCTTCCACGAAACTAAATTAAACAAAAAGAGTCTGAAAAGGGGTGATAATAGGGCGTGTTCGTATGTTGATTTGTTCTACAACGCTTTATAGTACGTTTCTTGTGTAAGCTAACCCTGGGGTGAGATGCCCCGGCCCTGGAGATATGGATGAAATCACTGTTTAAAGTAACGCTGCTGGCGACCACAATGGCCGTTGCTCTGCACGCTCCGATCACTTTCGCTGCGGATGCTGCAAAACCTGCGGCAACTGCCGACAGCAAAGCTGCGTTCAAAAATGACGATCAGAAATCAGCCTATGCGCTGGGTGCTTCTCTGGGTCGTTACATGGAAAACTCCCTGAAGGAACAGGAAAAATTAGGTATTAAGCTGGACAAAGATCAGCTGATCGCAGGTGTTCAGGATGCGTTTGCAGACAAGAGCAAATTGTCTGACCAGGAAATCGAACAAACTCTGCAAGCGTTTGAAGCTCGCGTGAAGAGCTCCGCTCAGGCGAAGATGGAAAAAGACGCGACTGAAAACGAAACCAAAGGCAAAGCATTCCGCGAGAAATTCGCAAAAGAGAAAGGGGCTAAAACCTCTTCTACTGGCCTTGTCTATAAAGTAGAAAAAGCCGGTACTGGCGATGCGCCGAAAGACAGCGACACTGTGGTAGTGAATTACAAAGGTACGCTGATTGACGGTAAAGAGTTCGATAACTCTTACACCCGTGGTGAGCCGCTCTCTTTCCGTCTGGATGGTGTGATCCCTGGCTGGACTGAAGGCCTGAAGAACATCAAGAAAGGCGGTAAGATCCAACTGGTTATCCCACCGGATCTGGCTTACGGCAAAACTGGCGTTCCGGGCATCCCTGCTAACTCTACACTGGTATTCGACGTAGAGCTGCTGGACATCAAACCGGCACCGAAAGCGGATGCCGCAGCGCCAGCAGAAGCTGACGCCAAAGCAGCAGATGCTGCTAAAAAATAAAAACTGAGAACCGCCGCCATATTGGCGGCGGTTTTTTAATTGCAGGCCGGATATAATTAGTACTGGAAAGCGGAACCTCCGCTGTATTAATTTAGTTGTCCGCGTAAATAATGAGCCTGCCCTGAAAACATACCGACAGGCTCCTGAAAAGGAGTGTTTTTTTTCATGTCCAGGTCGCTTTTAACCAACGAAACCAGTGAGCTTGATTTGCTGGATCAACGTCCTTTCGATCAAACTGACTTCGATATTCTGAAATCCTACGAAGCGGTGGTGGACGGGTTAGCGATGCTCATTGGTTCCCATTGTGAAATCGTATTGCACTCTTTGCAGGATTTGAAATGCTCGGCAATTCGCATTGCTAACGGTGAACACACGGGCCGCAAAATTGGCTCGCCGATTACTGACCTTGCGTTGCGCATGCTGCATGATATGACGGGTGCGGACAGCAGCGTGTCGAAGTGCTACTTCACGCGCGCGAAAAGCGGTGTCTTGATGAAGTCGGTGACGATTGCTATTCGCAACCGCGAGCATCGTGTAATTGGTCTGCTGTGCATCAACATGAACCTTGATGTACCGTTCTCACAGATTATGAATACCTTCATTCCTCCAGAAACACCGGAAGTGGGTTCTTCAGTTAACTTTGCCTCCTCGGTAGAAGATTTGGTCACGCAAACGCTGGAGTTCACGATCGAAGAAGTGAACGCTGACCGAAACGTGTCTAACAATACGAAGAACCGCCAGATTGTGCTCAACCTTTACGAGAAAGGCATCTTTGATATCAAAGATGCGATTAACCAGGTGGCTGACCGCCTGAACATCTCAAAGCACACGGTATACCTCTACATACGTCAGTTCAAAAGCGGCGATTTTCAGGGACAGGATAGCAAGTAATGCGTTTCGCCATTTTGGTCACTGGGCCCGCTTACGGCACACAGCAGGCGAGCAGCGCCTTGCAGTTTGCCCACGCGGTGCTCAATGAAGGGCACGAGCTGGAAAGTATCTTTTTCTACCAGGAAGGTGTGTATAACGCAAACATGCTGACTTCGCCTGCCAGTGACGAATTCGACGTGGTACGTGCCTGGCAACAACTGAATCAAACTTATGGTGTGACGTTAAACATCTGTGTTGCGGCGGCGTTGCGTCGGGGGATCGTGGATGAGACGGAGTCCGCCAGACTGGGGTTGGCTGCGGCTAATTTACAGCCAGGATTCATTCTCAGTGGGCTTGGGGCTCTTGCGGAAGCGTCGCTGACCTGCGATCGCATGGTGCAATTTTAATGAAACGCATTGCATTTGTATTTTCAACTGCGCCGCACGGTAGCGCATCGGGTCGTGAAGGGCTGGATGCGTTGCTGGCAACATCTGCATTAACAGAAGCGCTTGGCGTCTTTTTTATTGGTGATGGCGTTTTTCAGATACTGCAGGGGCAAAAACCTGATGTGGTGTTGGCGCGCGACTACATTGCCACCTTTAAATTGCTGGAACTCTACGACATTGAGCAGTGTTGGCTCTGCGCCGCCTCTTTGCGTGAACGTGGCCTGTCAGAAGACTCGCGCTTCGTCATTGATGCGACACCTCTTGAGTCAGAAGACTTGCGCAATGAGCTTGACGGCTATGACGTTATCCTGAGGTTCTGAGACGCTTATGTCTATATTGCACACTTTACATCGCTCTGCGTGGCATTCGGATCTCTCCTCTCTCCTTCGTCTGCTCAAAGAAGGAGATGAGCTTTTGTTGCTACAGGATGGTGTGATGACCGCTATCGAAGGCAGCCGCTTCCTTGAAAGTTTGCTGAATGCCCCCATTAAGATATACGTGCTGGAAGAAGACATTAAAGCTCGCGGTTTGGGTGGTCAAATTTCAGACAGCGTCGTCAGGGTTGACTATACTGACTTCGTCAGACTTGTGGCGAAACATCCCCGCCAGATGACCTGGTAATTGCGGGATTGTTGTATATTTCTTGACACCTTTTCGACGTCGCCCTAAAATTCTGCGTCCTCATATTGTATGAGGGCGTTTTATTACGTGTTTACGAAGCAAAAGCTAAAACCAGGAGCTATTTAATGGCAACAGTTAACCAGCTGGTACGCAAACCACGTGCACGCAAAGTTGCAAAAAGCAACGTGCCTGCGCTGGAAGCATGCCCGCAAAAACGTGGCGTATGTACTCGTGTATATACTACCACTCCTAAAAAACCGAACTCCGCACTGCGTAAAGTATGTCGTGTTCGTTTGACTAACGGTTTTGAAGTGACTTCCTACATCGGTGGTGAAGGTCACAACCTGCAGGAGCACTCCGTGATCCTGATCCGTGGCGGTCGTGTAAAAGACCTCCCGGGTGTTCGTTACCACACCGTTCGTGGTGCGCTTGACTGCTCCGGCGTTAAAGACCGTAAGCAATCACGTTCCAAGTATGGCGTGAAACGTCCTAAGGCTTAATGGTTCTCCGTTAAGTAAGGCCAAACGTTTTAAATTAATGTCAAACTAAACTCGTAGAGTTTTGGACAATCCTGAATTAACAACGGAGTATTTCCATGCCACGTCGTCGCGTCATTGGTCAGCGTAAAATTCTGCCGGATCCGAAGTTCGGATCAGAACTGCTGGCTAAATTTGTAAATATCCTGATGGTAGATGGTAAAAAATCTACTGCCGAAACTATCGTATACAGCGCGCTTGAGACCCTGGCTCAGCGTTCTGGTAAAAATGAACTGGAAGCTTTCGAAGTAGCTCTCGAAAACGTGCGCCCGACTGTCGAAGTTAAGTCTCGCCGCGTTGGTGGTTCTACTTATCAGGTACCAGTTGAAGTCCGTCCGGTTCGTCGTAATGCTCTGGCAATGCGTTGGATCGTTGAAGCTGCTCGTAAACGCGGTGATAAATCCATGGCTCTGCGCCTGGCGAACGAACTTTCTGATGCTGCAGAAAACAAAGGTACTGCAGTTAAGAAACGTGAAGACGTTCACCGTATGGCAGAAGCCAACAAGGCGTTCGCACACTACCGTTGGTAATCCCTTCGGAGTAATAGTCACCAGGCGGGCGCTTCTTGCAAGCAGCCCGCTTTGGGCTACTTAAATTGAACGCCTAAAAGATAAACGAGGAATCAAATGGCTCGTACAACACCCATCGCACGCTACCGTAACATCGGTATCAGTGCGCACATCGACGCCGGTAAAACCACCACTACCGAACGTATTCTGTTCTACACCGGTGTAAACCATAAAATCGGTGAAGTTCATGACGGCGCAGCTACCATGGACTGGATGGAGCAGGAGCAGGAACGTGGTATTACCATCACTTCCGCAGCGACTACTGCATTCTGGTCAGGTATGGCTAAGCAGTATGAGCCGCATCGCGTAAACATCATCGACACCCCGGGGCACGTTGACTTCACTATCGAAGTAGAACGTTCCATGCGTGTTCTTGATGGTGCGGTAATGGTTTACTGCGCAGTTGGTGGTGTTCAGCCGCAGTCTGAAACCGTATGGCGTCAGGCAAACAAATATAAAGTTCCACGCATTGCGTTCGTTAACAAAATGGACCGCATGGGTGCGAACTTCCTGAAAGTTGTTGGTCAGATCAAAACCCGTCTGGGCGCGAACCCGGTTCCGCTGCAGCTGGCAATTGGTGCTGAAGAAGGTTTCACCGGTGTTGTTGACCTGGTGAAAATGAAAGCCATCAACTGGAACGAAGCAGACGCAGGTGTAACCTTCGAATACGAAGATATCCCGGCTGACATGCAGGAACTGGCTGAAGAATGGCACCAGAACCTGATTGAGTCTGCTGCGGAAGCGTCTGAAGAGCTGATGGAAAAATACCTGGGCGGCGAAGAGCTGACCGAGGAAGAAATCAAGAAAGCTCTGCGTCAGCGCGTTCTGAACAACGAAATCATCCTGGTAACCTGTGGTTCTGCGTTTAAGAACAAAGGTGTTCAGGCGATGCTGGATGCGGTAATCGATTACCTGCCGGCTCCGACTGATGTTCCTGCGATCAACGGTATCCTGGACGACGGTAAAGACACTCCGGCTGAGCGTCACGCAAGTGATGACGAGCCGTTCTCTGCGCTGGCGTTCAAAATCGCTACCGACCCGTTCGTAGGTAACCTGACTTTCTTCCGCGTGTACTCCGGTGTGGTTAACTCTGGTGATACCGTACTGAACTCCGTGAAATCCGCACGTGAGCGTTTCGGTCGTATCGTTCAGATGCACGCTAACAAACGTGAAGAGATCAAAGAAGTTCGCGCAGGCGACATCGCTGCTGCGATCGGTCTGAAAGACGTGACTACTGGTGATACTCTGTGTGATCCGGACAACCCGATCATTCTGGAGCGTATGGAATTCCCTGAGCCGGTAATCTCCATCGCCGTAGAACCGAAAACCAAAGCTGACCAGGAAAAAATGGGTCTGGCTCTGGGCCGTCTGGCTAAAGAAGACCCGTCTTTCCGCGTATGGACTGACGAAGAATCTAACCAGACCATCATCGCCGGTATGGGTGAACTGCACCTCGACATCATCGTTGACCGTATGAAGCGTGAATTCAACGTTGAAGCGAACGTCGGTAAACCTCAGGTTGCTTACCGCGAAGCGATTCGTGCGAAAGTTACCGATATCGAAGGTAAGCACGCGAAACAGTCTGGTGGTCGTGGTCAGTATGGTCACGTCGTTATCGACATGTACCCGCTGGAGCCGGGCTCTAACCCGAAAGGTTACGAGTTCGTCAACGACATCAAAGGTGGTGTAATTCCTGGCGAATACATCCCTGCCGTTGATAAAGGCATCCAGGAGCAGTTGAAGTCTGGTCCGCTGGCTGGTTACCCGGTAGTAGACATGGGTATTCGTCTGCACTTCGGTTCTTACCATGACGTTGACTCCTCTGAACTGGCGTTTAAACTGGCTGCTTCTATCGCCTTTAAAGAAGGCTTTAAGAAAGCAAAACCTGTTCTGCTTGAGCCGATCATGAAGGTTGAAGTAGAGACTCCGGAAGAGAACACTGGTGATGTTATCGGTGACTTGAGCCGTCGTCGCGGTATGCTGCGCGGTCAGGAATCTGAAGTAACTGGCGTTAAGATCCACGCTGAAGTTCCGCTGTCTGAAATGTTCGGATATGCAACTCAGCTGCGTTCTCTGACCAAAGGTCGTGCATCATACACGATGGAATTCCTGAAGTATGATGATGCGCCGAACAACGTTGCTCAGGCCGTAATCGAAGCCCGTGGTAAATAAGCCCCGGGGTTAAAACCTAAGTCCCGTGCTCTCTCCTGAAGGGGAGAGCACTATAGTAAGGAATATAGCCGTGTCTAAAGAAAAATTTGAACGTACAAAACCGCACGTCAACGTTGGTACTATCGGCCACGTCGACCACGGTAAAACTACTCTGACCGCTGCAATCACTACCGTACTGGCTAAAACCTACGGCGGTGCTGCTCGCGCATTCGACCAGATCGATAACGCACCGGAAGAAAAAGCTCGTGGTATCACCATCAACACTTCTCACGTTGAATATGACACCCCGACTCGCCACTACGCACACGTAGACTGCCCGGGCCACGCCGACTATGTTAAAAACATGATCACCGGTGCTGCGCAGATGGACGGCGCGATCCTGGTTGTTGCTGCGACTGACGGCCCGATGCCGCAGACTCGTGAGCACATCCTGCTGGGTCGTCAGGTAGGCGTTCCGTACATCATCGTGTTCCTGAACAAATGCGACATGGTTGATGACGAAGAGCTGCTGGAACTGGTAGAAATGGAAGTTCGTGAACTTCTGTCTCAGTACGATTTCC
>NZ_JANEWG010000109.1 GCF_028069725.1 Citrobacter sp. Awk 4 | reverse complement strand
TATGCGCCTGTTAAGGCTAAACTGAAAGAACAGATTTGGTTACTGCGCTCCTCGTAAGCCAGTTACCACGGTTCAAAGAGTTGCTGCTCTGAGAACCTTCGAAAAACCGCCTTGCAGGGCGGTTTTTTCGTTTACAGAGCAAGAGATTACGACGCCACAGAAAGGATCTCAAGAAGATCCTTCACCGTAATGGAAATCTATCCAATCCGAGCACATAGGATACACATCGTTATAACGCTGGATCTGCGTGAATTCCAGCAGCAGCAAGAGAAAGACTTTCTACAAACCAGCTTACAGCAGGCTAAATTTAACCAGAAAAAAGCCGCTGAATTACTGGGTCTGACTTATCATCAGCTACGTGCCTTGCTGAAGAAACACCAGATCTAATACGCATTTGCAGGTGTCATACTGGCGGGTTTGACGCATAACGTCATAAGGTTTACCATGGCGTCATTACTGTATAAAAACACAGGCATAGATATGACTCTGGCATTAGTTGGCGAAAAAATTGACAGAAATCGCTTCACCGGTGAGAAAGTTGAAAATAGTACATTTTTTAACTGCGATTTTTCAGGTGCCGACCTGAGCGGCACTGAATTTATCGGCTGCCAGTTCTATGATCGCGAAAGTCAGAAAGGGTGCAATTTTAGTCGCGCAATGCTGAAAGATGCCATTTTCAAAAGCTGTGATTTATCAATGGCAGATTTCCGCAACGTCAGTGCCTTGGGCATTGAAATTCGCCACTGCCGCGCACAAGGCGCAGATTTCCGCGGTGCAAGCTTTATGAATATGATCACCACGCGCACCTGGTTTTGCAGCGCATATATCACTAATACTAATCTAAGCTACGCCAATTTTTCGAAAGTCGTGTTGGAAAAGTGTGAGCTGTGGGAAAACCGCTGGATGGGGACTCAGGTACTGGGTGCGACGTTCAGTGGTTCAGATCTCTCCGGCGGCGAGTTTTCGACTTTCGACTGGCGAGCAGCAAACTTCACACATTGCGATCTGACCAATTCGGAGTTAGGTGACTTAGATATTCGGGGTGTTGATTTACAAGGCGTTAAGTTAGACAGCTACCAGGCATCGTTGCTCATGGAGCGGCTTGGCATCGCTGTGATTGGTTAGTTCAGCGTTTACACCGGGAGATGCGTTTGACGATTTACTTTTACCCGCGATCATCGCGTTTATTGAGTTTATTATTTATCTATGCGATTCCGATGAAAAATTCGCACGAAAATATGGCTAACTCATAGCAAAAAAAAAGCCCCCTAAGGGCTTTTTTTTGTACCTGACGGTCAGACCGATTAAACATAACATCCCTTGCCCGCACCCCCGCAGGCGCCCTCAGCGCAATCCTGCTGCATCAGGGCCGTTTCCAGCACCTTTCCTCACCAGTATCCCGGAAAAACGCCCCTGATGATTTCTGCGCGACTGCATGGCTATGCACGCAGGTGAATGGCAGGTGATTTCGCAGCGTCAGCACCACTAAACCGCCAAAAGCCAAAATCAGCGGCGCGGCGCGCGCGGACGTGACCAGGCAAAATCGGACTGCTGCCGCTCATCCTCACGTAATGCACGCTGGCGGTCGGCGTAACGCTGCAACTCAATTTGCGCACGCGCTCTGTTCAGGACGATGTGCCGGTTAGGCTGATTTAGCTTTTTACCTGACGCTCTTTCAGCTGCGGCAACAGCATCATCAAGAAATTTTTTCTCTGCAGGCGTCAAGTTTGTCAGTCTGGCCATAACGTTCTCCAGTCAGAATAAATCAGCACAGTCTGCCAGACACAGTAGAAACGATGAAGCGCCAGCGACGGTGAAAGGCAGTCAGAAACGGTGAACGGGAGCGGATTTTAATCCGGTGCCGTGAGGCGTTGGACAAGCCGCAGGCGCGTCATTAGCTTTTAGCCGGTTTCGGGGCGCAGCCCTGAACCAGTCACGTAGCGCTAGCGGAGTGTATACTGGCTGACTATGTTGGCACGGATGTGGAAATCAGTGAAGTGCTTCATGTAGCAGGAGAAAAAAGGCGGCACCAGCGCGTCAGCAGGATATGTAGTACAGGATATATTCCGCTTCCTCGCTCACTGACTCGCTGCGCTCGGTCGTTCGGCTGCGGCGAGCGGTGCCGGCTTACAGGCGGGGCGGAAATTTCCTGGGAGATACCAGGAAGGAGCTTAACAGGGAAGAGATAAGGCCGCGGCGAAGCCGTTTTTCCATAGGCTCCGCCCCCCTGACAAACATCATGAAATCTGACGCTCAAATCAGTGGTGGCGAAACCCGATGCGGCTTAAAGATACCAGGCGTTTCCCCCTGGTGGCTCCCTCGTGCTCCCCCGCATTCCTGCCTTTCGGTTTACCGGTGTCATTCCGCTGTTATGGCCGCGTTTATCTCATTCCACGCCTGACACTCAGTTCCGCGAAGGCAGTTCGCTCCTGGATGGACTGTATGCACGAACCCCCCGTTCAGTCCGACTGCTGCGCCTTATCCGGTAACTATCATCTTGAGTCCAACCCGGAAAGACACGACTTATCGCCACTGGCAGCAGCCACTGGTAACTGATTTAGAGGAGTTAGTCTTGAAGTTATGCGCCTGTTAAGGCTAAACTGAAAGAACAGATTTGGTTACTGCGCTCCTCGTAAGCCAGTTACCACGGTTCAAAGAGTTGCTGCTCTGAGAACCTTCGAAAAACCGCCTTGCAGGGCGGTTTTT
>NZ_JANEWG010000108.1 GCF_028069725.1 Citrobacter sp. Awk 4 | reverse complement strand
AATATAGACTGAAAAATGCATCTTATTTGAAGGGGAGTTATGTTGATTATACAAATTTTGTTTTGTTTGTTTTTACGTCATAATAGTCGTGAATCATTTAAAAACTCTTTTTATAGGGTGTATATGGGAAACGTTTGTCATTTGGATCAAATAATGTGGGACAAAATAGCCCTCCTTCAATCCTATGAAGGATATAGAGAATGGTATTTAACGTTGCATAGAGAAACTTTAACGATCTTTTCTCAGGATGCAATTGATGGGCTTATTGAGGAAGTTGAGCCAGGTTATTATCCGTGCTATGCATTGCCCCAGAATGGAACGTATAAAGTGATATATTTGGATCCTGATTTGCTGTTTTTTATTACAGAGGAGTTGTCTATCCCTGTTGATGATTTATCAACTATTAGTATGTAGATGTTATACTGACGATATATATTGTGATGAAATTAATCTGTGCATAATTTCAAAGGGTTATAAGCTTGCAATCTACTGTTCTCAGAGTAAGATTATTGATCATTTCGTAGGTTTGTTACTGGTTATTGTGTTATAGCCATATAATGATATTGATGTAATACATGGGTATGTTTTCCCTGTCAGAATTATCTGAACAAACGCCTGGTGGTTAGTCGTGGTTGGTTATTTATCTAAATTATGGCGTGACCGCTGATATATCCACATTAAATGCAGACTGGGATTGCCGTGAAGGATATGCACTCCTTTGTTTTTAGACAGGTGAAAACCGCCAGTCCCAGTCTCAGCTACCTTCAGCATACCGAAGAGACTATCAGCGCGAGCATTGCAAACCTGTTAGCCCTTTTTCATACACCTAATCCCGGCTACAGCACTAGGGCCTTTGCCGCCGTTATTTGGCTGAAAACGGACGAATCCCAGTCAACACTGGATGCGTTTGTGCCCCCTCGCTGTCAAGAGATAGAACGCGACGCATGCCTTGCCGGTGCGTAGGAGAGGGCGTTGGATTTTGGTTGTCTGATTAAAGGTCGTACGGCGGTGACTAACCGCCGTCACGGGACTTCTTCCAGTACGGTTTAGTGATAGTAAGTTGAACTGACGGAAAATTCCTTTGAAAGTGAGTTACCGTAACCTATGCAGGGGAGAATTAACAGCGTACCTCCCCCTGACATAGTTGCAACAATGCTTATGTAAAAAACAACTGTTGCGTTGCGACATGACCATCATATTTTGCACTAACAGTATTATATCCGAACACTCCTGAACTATAGTCCATTGTCGCCAGACCATCTTGATTTGTCGTAGATATTAAACCTGCCGCTTTGGCATTACCGTCCGCAGTACTCCAATTAATCGTCGCCCCTCCGATGGGGATATCACTTGAATCCAGTAGTTCTACCGTTAGAGTTAAAGGTGTATTGTCAGCAGTCCCGTTCGGGACTGGCTGCACGAATGTCAGATGGCCAAAAACCAGAGCCGCAAAAGTAACTTGTGAACTTCCTTTGATGTTGTTATCAGCGGTAGCAACCAATGTGTCATCCCCGACCGTTTGGCTTGTAAAGGATGTATTTGCCACCCCTTTCTGAGTGGTACTGGTGATGGTGGCCGGTTTTGCATTGTCGGCACTCCAGGTTATTACTGTGCCATCTGGGACTGGTTGACCCTGAGCGTTTTTAACCAGAGCCTGGGCTGCAATAGAAGTACTCCCATCAGCGATACCGTTAGGATTTAGCACATTTATCGTGATAGTGGCCACGGCGGTATCAACAAAAGTGGCAGGCTTTGAGTCTGTTTTACCATTGGCGGTAGCTGTCAGGTTCACTTGCTCGGCTTTTTGGTCGGTAACGGTAACGTTGCTGACTCCTGATGCGCTGGTGTTGGCATCTGCGCTAGTGATGGTAGCGCTGCCGTCTGAAGCCCACGAGACAGCGACGTTCGGTACTGGGTTACTGTTAGCATCGGTCACCGTGGCATGGGCCTTGAGCGGCGCGCTGCCGTCGGCGGTAATATTGTTATCATCAACCATGACCTCGATCTTCGTGGCCGCACCGGCAACAAAGTTGACAGGTTTCGAGCTTGTTTTACCACTGGCTGTGGCGGTCAGTATTACCCGTTCAGCCTTGAGGTCAGTCAGGGTGACGTTGCTGATTCCCGACGCATTGGTGTTGGCATCTGCACTGGCAACAATAGCACTGCCGTCCGAAGACCAGGATACAGCGACATTCGGAACTGGGTTTCGGTTGGTATCGGTCAGCGTGACGTGGGCCTTGAGTTGAGTGGTGCCGTCAGCGGCGATATCGTTGTTGTCAAGATCAAGGGTAACCACGACCTTATTGACTGCGCTAGCCACAAAAGTAGCCATATCTTGGGTGAATTGCAGAATAATAAACTCAGCCGGACGCGCCGCCGCAATACCAACGCTGGCAATCATTTGCCCCTGATTTATCTGCTCCTGCGTCATGGTGGTACCGAGACCAATTTGCACGGAATAGGACTCCTCCGGCGTTGCTCCTGCCAGCGCACCCTGACGCCATAAGCCATACAGATAGTTTTCGATGGCATTACTGGCCTTCTGCCAGGTCGGCTGGTTATTCGGTTCAAACACCAGCCCCTGCATGGCCCCTCTGATATCCCGCTCGGCGCTGTTAAACAGTCGTCGTACTGAGATATAGCGCCAGCTCAGGTCACTGTTTGTCTGCGTTCCTGCCAGTGTCCTCGCTCCCCACACCAGATATCCCCGGTCAGGGA
>NZ_JANEWG010000107.1 GCF_028069725.1 Citrobacter sp. Awk 4 | reverse complement strand
GCAAAAAGCAGACGTTTAAAACGTCTGCTTTTCTAAATTTGGCTCCTCTGACTGGACTCGAACCAGTGACATACGGATTAACAGTCCGCCGTTCTACCGACTGAACTACAGAGGAATCGTGTGAACGGGGCGAATATTAGCGACGCCCATCGTCATTGTCAAAGCCTGATTGCACAAGCTTGATCGTTTGCCGAAATTTTCCTCATTTTGTCGTTTATTCAGACGTGATCGGCTGTTTTACACACTTTTCATGTATCGGGCGCGGGTATTTCCAGAGCCATCGTCCGGTCACCATACGCCAGTAAAAGAGTGCCGCACGGACTGCCCAATCGAAGAACATCCCCATCCAGACACCCACTACGCCCCAGCCAAGAACAATTCCCAACGTGTAACCTGCGACGACGCGGCATCCCCACATCCCCAACATCGAAACCCACATGGCATAGCGGGCGTCACGTGCGCCCTTAAATCCGGCAGGTAAAACCCAGGATGCCGCCCAGATGGGCATAAATGCGGCGTTCAGCCAAATCAGGATCACTACCACATCTTTGACATCCTGATCGTGTGTATAAAACGATGCCATTACCCCGGCAAAGGGCGCGCTCAACCACGCGATCACGGTTAATCCGATGGTGGAAAGCCAGAACACATGGCGTAGCTGAATTTCCGCCTGCGCCATTTGACCATTACCCAGCCGTCTGCCGGTAATAATGGTTGATGCCGATCCCAGTGCATTTCCCGGCAGGTTTATCAGCGCAGCAATCGAGAACGCAATAAAATTACCGGCGATGACACTGGTGCCCATCCCCGCCACGAACATTTGCGTTAGCAGTTTTCCGCTATTGAACAGAACCGATTCAATACTTGCCGGAATGCCAATGCCCATCACTTCCCAAATAATGACGAAATTTAGCGGCTTAAAGTAGCTTTTTAACGTGATACGCAATGCCGGATTAAACCCAATCATCAACACCCAGATAATGGCGATGGCGCCAATATAGCGGGAGATGGTCAACCCCAATCCGGCACCTACAAATCCCAGCCCTTGCCATGAAAAAATCCCGTAAATCAAAATACTGCTGATAACGATATTCAGGATGTTCATCCCGCCATTGATGAGTAACGGGATTTTGGTATTGCCCGCTCCGCGTAACGCACCGCTGCCAATCAGCGCAATGGCAGCCGCAGGATAACTGATGACCGTTAGTTCCAGATACGTCAACGCCAGCGCTTTCACTTCTGGAGTGGCTTCTCCTGCCACAATATCGATGATCTGCTCACCGAAATAATGAATCATTGCCGCCAGCACGATGGCAAAAAGTGTCATGATCACCAGAGATTGTCTCGTGGCGGCCCGGGCACGTCGCCGATCGCGTTTACCCAGACTGAATGCCACCACGACCGTGGTCCCCAGATCAATAGCGGCAAAAAACGCCATGATGACCATGTTGAAGCTATCGGCAAGCCCGACGCCAGCCATAGCCTCTTTGCCCAGCCAACTGACCAGGAAGGTACTTAATACCCCCATCAACAGGACACACGTGTTTTCAAGAAAAATAGGAACAGCAAGCGGGGTGATTTCACGCCAGAAGAGAACTTTATAACTCTTGCGTTTGGCATACCAGGGTGTGCGGGAAACAGCCCGGCGTAATGCGGCGGAGACGTTCAAAGTGGACCTTAAAGAGAAAGTTGAAACTTCATTTCAAATAATGAGGGAGAAACAGAAAAGCTGCAAAGTTTTTTCCATGTAAAGTGTCTGCAATTGCAACAAATTGTTGAGAGAAACAGCAAATGAACCGTTATGGGGGAAATGGGGTTTGACAAAAAAATTTTCGCCGCTAAGATATGCCTCCACACCGATTCCTCTGTAGTTCAGTCGGTAGAACGGCGGACTGTTAATCCGTATGTCACTGGTTCGAGTCCAGTCAGAGGAGCCAAATTTAGAAAAGCCCGCTTTTTAGCGGGCTTTTTGCTTTCTTATTCGGTCTTAATTAACCCGTATGACCCACATCTCAGGCATACGTGGATACTGTAGGTTTCCTCATCCGAACAAATACTGTTGCCCGGGTGCATGGCTAATTTAGAAGTTGTATTTAATGCCAAGTCGGTAACGCATTTCCATTTCGTCTTTTTCGTGGTTAGTGTTGTAACGAGGAACCACACCTACTTCAGTATAAGGTGTCCAGTTTTTGTTGAGTGGTAACGTCGCGACAACATTATACAGCCAGTAATTATGTTCCCCTTTGTAATCTTCATAGTTTGTAAAACGGTACTCATAGTCACCCGTCACGGTAAATTTATCGCTGACGTAGCCAAACTCCCAGTTGAACTGATTATAATTTTTGTTATCTACAGATGATTTTTCATCAACCTGAATACCCGGACGCCAACGGAACGTTGTCACCCAGCTATCAGTAATTTTATAAATGGCTTTAATCTGTGCCCGATAGCCAACAAAGGTATCTCCATTTTCCAGATTCACAGCCGGAGCAAGGGTTAATCTATCCGTTATTTTAAAATTGCGCCCGAACTCCCACTCGCTGCCATTGCCACTGTAACCACCATTGCCTTCTTTAAATCCATCAGATGTCACTTTTGTACTTTCTGCCTGTTTACCTTCCACACTCGCGAAATATCCACTCTGGGTGGTGTGGCTTAATTTCAGGCGATCTGCATTGGTTTTACTGTCGGCTTTATATTCATGCCGATAGTCGAGTGTTACAGCACCAGCGGAAAAAGAGAAGATAATAATAGACAAGCTACTTAATTTAAAAAG
>NZ_JANEWG010000106.1 GCF_028069725.1 Citrobacter sp. Awk 4 | reverse complement strand
CTCTATAGCAGTAATGGATTTATTAACTTTGAATAAATACCAATTTATTGAGTTTTTTATTTCTAACATTTTACCATGTCCTTTTGAAAATTATTGCAACTTAATTATTACCCCTAACTTCTTCGGTGATAAAAAAATCACAAAGGCGTGACTACCTTCTACTAACATTCTCCTTGATTATCTTACTACAGTTTGAACTGTTCTCCGTTGATTAGCACAGACTGATGTTAGCAACGTCCGTTTTGGCGTTCAGCTGACAGTCAAAGTCAATTTTACTCAAATCAGGTGCAGTTTCAGCACTAATGAACGCACTCAATTACTAACAGACTTAATCAATTCAGAACCTTGGTTTTTTACATTCCCCACGGCGCGGGATACTGCATGCCAGGTAAAGTGTTCAGCAGATACAGAACCATCTTCTACAATCATCTCGGCCTCCATTCCACTAATATCTTGTTGCATCCACACACGGGCAGCCTCTGGCGATAACACCAGTGGCTGGCGAACATGAATATCTGTCAGATTCTTACCTGCAGCAGTAGTCAGAATCAGGAAACCTTCTGTATCGTCACCGCGTTCAAAAGGTTTACTGCCAATGGCGGCCATAAAGATCGGTTGGCCATCAGTCCGATAAATGAAGTAGGGTTGCTTCCCTTCACCATCTTTCTTCCATTCAAACCAGCCATCAGCAAATACAATGGCCCGACCATGTAGCCACAGCGGCTTAAACATCCGGCTGGTGGCCGCAGTTTCAACACGGGCATTAATCAATGGTGGCTTACCCCACCATCCGGGGGCGTATCCCCAGATAACAGGATCGAGGTGTAACTGTTCGTCGCGTTCGCTCAACAGCAAAACTTTGGTGCCTGGCGCCACGTTGAATCGTCCAATCGGCTTGGGATCGTATGGGATGTCGCGCTCAGCTTCTTCTGATAGTAGGGCAAGATAGTCTTCACGCGTCATTGACTGGGAAAATCTTCCACACATGTTCACCTCCCGGCTGCAACTATGAAGTATAGGTTTAAGCTCAGAAAGTGTTGGTATATTAAGTATGGATAAACGCGTAATTATTTGATTTTAATGAAGTGGAAATATCTGGGATATACCAGCATAGAAAGTTAAGTTATTGATAATATGGGCAATGAAATCGGTCTCGAAAACCGGAGTAGGGGCAACTCTACCGGGGGTTCAAATCCCCCTCTCTCCGCCACTTTTCCTTCCTGCCTTAGTTTACACTTTCAGTACGCTGCTAAGATTTTGCTTCCTGTTGATCTGAAAAGATGATGCCCGAGCATCATTTTAAGTGTATTGCCCGGCAAATCTCGCAACAAACGTCCTGAATCTCACTTTGCCACAATGTTGTTCGTCTTTTCCATCAGTTCGGAACCGTTAAATGTGATGTGAGCCAAAGCTTTCATAAACTATTGTATTGTCAGGCGCAGCCGATATTTGGTGCTCAGTCAGTGTGAGGTTGGGTGTACGGCATCCCGGCGACGACTATTTTTCACTATGATGGGGGAAAGGCGGGGTATAAAAAAGCCCGCGTAGCGCGGGCTTGGGAAAATGGAACGTTAGAACTGATAAACCAGACCAACAGCAACGATGTCATCTGTTGAGATGCCATTGTCTTCATAAAACTGGTCATCTTCATCCAACAGGTTGATTTTATAATCAACATAGGTAGACATATTTTTGTTGAAGTAGTAAGTCGCACCAACCTCAACGTATTTGACCAGATCTTTGTCGGTGTAACGAGCGTTACCGCTACTATCATGATCCCAACCGCCTAAATCAGAGCCTTTGGACTGCAGGTAGGCCAGAGAAGGACGCAGACCAAAGTCGAACTGGTATTGCGCAACGGCTTCAAAGTTCTTTGTTTTATTGGCGATGCCACCTTCAATACCATCACCACTGCCGTAATATGTCATGTTGCGAGTTTCTGCATACATTGTTGCCAGATAAATGTTATTAGCATCATATTTAGCGCCAACGGTCCAGGCTTCTGCCGTTTCCCCACCAGCATAGCTGTTAGCGTGAGAACGATCCCCTAAACCACGAGTCACCTGATCATCAGTACGATCTGAGGCAGAATATGCAGCACCCAGACTTAAACCAAAATCAAAGTCATAGGAGGTAGACATACCGAAACCGTCACCGTTTTCTTTGGCTAATTTGCGGCCCTGGCTGTTACCAGAACCTTCCTGGCCAGCACTGCTACCTTCGTTATTACCCTGATACTGTAATGCAAAGTTCAAACCGTCAACCTGGCCGAAGAACCCTTTATTACGATAAGTGGCAACGCCGTTAGCACGTCCTAACATGAACACATCAGTCTGAGTGTAGGTATCGCCACCATATTCTGGCAGCATATCAGTCCACGCCTCTACGTCGTAAACCACGCCATAGTTACGACCATAATCAAAGGTACCATTCTGACCAAAGCCTAAGCCTGCGAAGCCCAGACGAGTCCACGAGTTTCCTTTGTCACCCTCGGTACCATTTGCCTGAATGTTATATTCCCACTGACCGTAACCAGTGAACTGATCTGCAATCTGAGTCTCACCTTTGAAACCTAAACGGGCATAAGACATATCACCATCACTGCCGGTATCGTCAGAGAAGTAATGCAGACCATCAACCTTGCCGTATAGATCGAGCTTATTGCCGTCTTTATTATATACTTCAGCCGCATTAGCTGCGCCTGCCGCTAATAATACCGGGACAAGCAATGCCAGAACTTTTCTTTTCATTATATATATCCTTATGATAATAATTTGTATGAATATGTACTCTATCCGATAAAGTACAGTGAGATACTATTCTATGAAGTTC
>NZ_JANEWG010000105.1 GCF_028069725.1 Citrobacter sp. Awk 4 | reverse complement strand
AATTAAATAATTGCAGCGTATATTAACTGCCGTAATGTGGGTACTTATTCGGTGTGGGGAATAACATTATGGCGGCCGACGAGATGATCATCGTACCGCCTGTGTGCAGGATGCCACGCCATATGGCAGGCATCCCCGTACCCGTTCTGGTGGGTTGACCAACAATGTAGACTCACCAGCTTACTCTGACTGGAGTTACACCGGTACGCGTTCACCTCGCGACACAATGGCTAACACTGGTCAATCCAACCAGAACTATTTCTGCCGGGACTCAAGCCAGACCAGCGCCAGCGTGGAGAGTGAACACATCACCACAATGCCGACAAGCCACAACAGATACCACATCGCCCTCTCCTCCTTAGTAAAGTTCGTAATCATGGCGATGGATCGTTTCTACATTGATTCGTCCCAGCATCTTGTAATAACTCCACAAGGTATAAAGCAGAACAATCGGTAGAAAAATCAGCACAATAACCAGCATGATGCTGAGCGTCATCTGGCTCGAAGTACTGTCCCACACCGCCAGGCTGGAGAGCGGATGTGTAGTGGTTTACTGAATTTGGCCACCTGAACAGAGGTGATATGCTCACCTCAGAACAACACAGGTGTCCCAATGAAAAGAAGAAATTTCAGCGCAGAGTTTAAACGCGAATCCGCTCAACTGGTCCTTGACCAGAACCACACGTTGCAGCTGCAGCCAGTGCTATGGATGTTGGTCTTTCTACCATGACGCGATGGGTAAAGCAGTTGCGGGATGAACGACAGGGCAAAATGCCAAAAACCTCCCCCATAACCCCGGAACAGATTGAAATACGCGAGCTGAAGAAAAAACTACAACGCATTGAAATGGAAAACGAAATATTAAAAAAGGCTACCGCGCTCTTGATGTCAGACTCCCTGAACAGTTCTCGTTAATCGGGAAACTCAGAGCGCATTATCCTGTGGTCACACTCTGCCACGTGTTCGGGGTTCATCGCAGCAGTTACAAATACTGGAAAAACCGCCCTGAAAAGCCAGACGGCAGGCGGGCTGTATTACGCAGTCAGGTTATGGAGCTGCATAACATCAGCCATGGCTCTGCCGGCGCAAGAAGTATCGCGACTATGGCAACCCTGAGAGGCTTCAGAATGGGGCGCTGGCTTGCCGGCAGGCTCATGAAAGAGCTGGGGCTGATGAGTTGTCAGCAGCCCACCCACCGGTACAAACGTGGTGGTCATGAACACATAGCTATCCCGAATCACCTTGAGCGACAGTTCGCAGTGACAGAGCCTAATCAGGTGTGGTGCGGCGACGTGACGTATATCTGGACAGGAAAGCGTTGGGCTTACCTCGCTGTTGTTCTCGACCTGTTCGCAAGGAAACCGGTGGGATGGGCAATGTCGTTCTCACCGGACAGCAGACTGACCATCAAAGCACTGGAAATGGCGTGGGAAACTCGCGGTAAACCAGCCGGGGTGATGTTCCATAGCGACCAGGTCACTACAGTCTACAAAACGACCTGTACAGGCTTGCTAAGCTGCTATTCTTGCCTATCACTAAAAAATGTCTGACATCAATATCAGGAACATCGTTTTATCAAGATGAAAAACCGACAAGACTGAGCCAGCCTGATACGCAGATGTTCTATTGTTGATGTACGTCGACGAAAATTACTTACACATGCTGTTACACGAAAAAATTAATGGGATAAACAAAGAAGGAATTTCATCGTAACTGCTTGATTTTGATGGTGCCGATAATAGGAGTGTAACACGCGATAAATCTTGTGTTCGGGTCTTCTTCTACGACCTTCGCAACTACCTGATTTAACGATTTTTACGCACACTGATAATCTGGCATTCATCATGCACATGATAAACGCCCCTAAACTTTAACGGGGTGGAAAATGAAATACAAGCCGGATCAATACATCATCTCTGATAGTTACGGAGTTTATTACGTCAGGATCTCAATTCCTATATGGCTTCGTAATGCATTTGGTGGAAGAAAAACTCTCGTCCGTAGTCTGAACACTTCCGATCTTCGTGTGGCACGTAGGAAGCGTGATGTTATAGCAGACGAGTTTCACCACATCAGGCAAATTGCAGAGCCACCAAAACCGGACAGCCTGCAGGACACAATCAGCTATCTAAAGAGCGTTGCTAAGTACGCAAAAGCTGCCCCGAAAGCATCAGCGCCAATTATCTCCCAATGCCCCTCTCTGAATAAGATGTTGGAGATTTACCTCACGCATAACGCTGATCGCCTGAAAATTGGAACATTAAGCAAGACCAGGAAAGCCGTAGAACTGTTTCTGAATTACCTGCGAAAGAAGGATGTGGAACTAAACGATATCAACCGTACCACCGTTACAGGCTGGCTTGATCATCTCCGAGAAACAAAGGCAGTCCAAACAGTGGCTAACTATCTTTCTGCAATGGCAAACATTCTCGATCTTGCCTCTTCCCGATACCAGGACGCCCCACAGCTGGAAAGTAACGTATTCAGAGGGCATAAACTCAACACAGCGCAGAGCCGCCAGAGTTACGAGGCATTCACGGACGAAGAAATTACTAAGCTCATTAGCACGTTTAACAAGTTAGGAGAGGACGAATTAAGGGATTTAAGCGCCATAGCCGCTTATAGCGGAATGCGCATCAATGAAATAGCCAGTTTGAAATCTGACAATATCCGTGAAGTTGAGGGGGTGTTATGTTTCGATGTATTGGAAGGAAAGACAGCTAACGCTTCCAGGCTAATCCCATGCCATAGTGCGATTAAAACAATGGTCCTGGAACGCTGCCAGAAGCCGCACAACGGCTTTTTATTTTACCGTGCAAGTGTGACCAAGAGAGAGGACGGCAAGCGCTCCTCATGGCACGTAAACCGCTTTGGACGGCTTAAACGCGATATTCTCCCAGGGCAAGAAAACAAGGTGTTTCACTCGTACCGCCATGCCGTGATCAGTAAGCTAAACGCCGCCGGAGTGGATGAATCTCGTATTGCCTTGCTCGCGGGCCACTCATTTGGAGAAACTGAATCTTTCAAGACGTATTCGAAATCCGTTCCTGAGCGAATAGTGAAGGAACTAAAAG
>NZ_JANEWG010000104.1 GCF_028069725.1 Citrobacter sp. Awk 4 | reverse complement strand
ATTTCATTTTCTTTCCCACTGAACAGCCATTTCCCCCCCGAAATCTCGTGAATTTTCCCTTTTGCGAACAACATTCCAGTCATCTGCCTTTCTTTTCAAAGTTGCACAAAATTTCATGAATCAGCCGCTAAAAGACGTCATTTAGCAAAACATTGCCATCATTAATTTCGACATAATGGATGCATCAGGAGGAATTATGTCACTTTCGATTGTTCACACCCGTGCCGCCCTTGGCGTTAATGCTCCCCCTATAACGATTGAGGTTCATATCAGCAATGGTCTGCCTGGCTTAACCATGGTGGGATTACCTGAAGCCACAGTAAAAGAGGCTCGTGATCGGGTGCGCAGCGCCATTATCAATAGCGGGTATGAATTTCCGGCGAAGAAAATCACGATCAACCTCGCCCCAGCCGATCTCCCCAAAGAGGGGGGGAGATATGATTTACCTATCGCTGTCGCTCTTCTTACCGCATCAGAGCAGCTTACAACGCACAAACTTAGCGAATATGAATTAGTAGGTGAATTGGCACTTACAGGGGCGCTACGCGGCGTTCCCGGCGCGATTTCGAGTGCAACAGAAGCGATTCGTGCTGGCAGGAGGATTATCGTCGCCAGTGACAATGCCGCTGAAGTCGGTTTAATCAGTCGCGAGGGGTGCCTGATAGCCGATCATTTACAATCCGTATGTGCATTTCTGGAGGGTAAGCATGAGCTTGAAAGGCCTGTAACAGAAGAGCTGACTTCCGGCGCGTCGTCGGATGACCTCAGTGATGTCATCGGCCAGGAACAAGGAAAGCGAGGGCTGGAAATTACTGCAGCGGGTGGCCATAACTTGCTGCTGATCGGGCCTCCCGGAACAGGAAAAACCATGCTTGCCAGCCGCTTAAATGGGCTGCTTCCACCACTCAGCAACGAAGAAGCATTGGAAAGCGCAGCGATTCTAAGCCTGGTAAATTCTGACACCGTACAAAAGCACTGGAAACAACGCCCATTTCGCTCACCTCACCACAGTGCATCATTAGCCGCCATGGTCGGTGGTGGCTCAATACCAGCCCCTGGGGAAATCTCACTGGCGCACAATGGCATTCTGTTTCTTGATGAATTGCCTGAATTTGAACGACGTACGCTGGACGCGCTGCGGGAACCCATTGAGTCCGGTAAAATTCATCTTTCCCGCACGCGAGCGAAAATTACCTACCCTGCACGTTTCCAGTTGATTGCCGCCATGAATCCCAGTCCTACAGGCCACTATCAAGGAAACCATAATCGCTGTACTCCTGAGCAGACTCTTCGCTATCTCAACCGTTTATCAGGCCCCTTTCTCGATCGTTTTGATCTTTCACTCGAGATTCCACTCCCACCACCAGGTATTCTCAGCCAGTCGATAGCCAAAGGAGAAGATAGTTTTACGGTTAAACAACGTGTTATCGCAGCCCAGGAACACCAGTACAAACGGCAGGGGAAATTAAACGCGCAAATGAATACTCAGGAAATTAGGAAGCACTGCAATTTGCACAGTGATGATGCACACTGGCTTGAGGAAACGCTGCTGCAACTGGGGTTATCTGTACGCGCCTGGCAACGACTGCTGAAAGTTGCACGTACCATTGCCGATATTGAGCATACAGACAGTATTAAACGACAGCACTTACAAGAAGCAGTCGGTTACCGGGCGATAGACAGATTACTCATTCATCTGCAGAAACTGCTGGCATAAAAAAAGGGCAAAATGCCCTTTTTTTATTAATCGTCAGATTCGGTGTAATCCTCAGCACCTTCCATCTGCGGCTTACCACCAGACAGCGTATGGAAGCGCTTGGGACGCTTGATTCGCGTCATGTATTTAGACCAAACGCGTTCAGCCTCTGTAACAGGTTCACGTTCGCCACGACATACCGCGACAAACAGTTTTTCTTCTTCAGTGACTGGCTCACGTTTACCCAGATCCAGCTCATTAAAGGCATAACCATAACGTTCAAGCAGTTGTGCCTCTTTGATGGTGAAATCACCATGACGAGAGAATCCACGAGGGTAATATTTATTGTCGAAATATCGATTAGTCGTCGTAAAGCTTTCCGCCATCCTGCACGCTCCTAATTCTTTGGCCGAGCTATTTATGGCGCGGAGTATTAGTTACGCTTGACAGAGTGTAAAACAAAAGATTTAAATCATAACGACAAATAATTTTGTGGAGCGCATTGTGGATACGGAATTGTTGAAAACTTTCCTGGAAGTGAGTCGGACACGCCACTTTGGTCGTGCTGCAGAAGCACTCTATCTGACTCAATCAGCAGTAAGTTTTCGTATTAGGCAACTGGAAAATCAGCTTGGCGTGAACCTGTTCACTCGCCACAGAAACAATATCCGTTTAACTGCGGCCGGAGAGAAACTTCTGCCTTATGCAGAAACACTGATGAACACGTGGCAAGCCGCACGCAAAGAAGTTGCTCACACGTCACGGCATAATGAATTTTCTATCGGTGCCAGCGCCTCTCTTTGGGAGTGCATGCTAAATGACTGGCTGGGGCGTCTGTATCAGTCTCAGGACCCGCAAACCAGTCTGCAATTTGAGGCAAGGATCGCGCAGAGACAGTCGTTAGTTAAGCAGCTCCATGAGCGTCAACTGGATCTGCTGATTACCACTGAAGCGCCCAAAATGGACGAATTTAGTAGCCAGCTTCTCGGCCACTTCACATTAGCGCTTTACAGCACGATGCCATCACGAACGAAAGACGAGTTAAATTATTTACGCCTTGAGTGGGGCCCAGACTTTCAGCAACATGAAACAGGATTGATTGCGAGTGATGAAGTCCCCGTACTCACTACCAGTTCAGCAGAGCTCGCACGCCAGCAGCTTTCCCCACTCAACGGTTGCAGTTGGCTACCGGTGACATGGGCTAAAGAGAAAGGTGGACTCCACACGGTTACAGATAGCTCTACACTTTCAAGACCGTTATATGCCATATGGCTACAAAATAGCGATAAAAATGCGTTAATTCGCGATCTTCTAAAAACAAACGTACTGGAAGATTAAGGTAGTTAGATCTGGCAAGGATGCCGGGAGAAATATGATGACAGATAATATGGACACAACTTTCAGACAAATTTCAGGCAAAAAAAAATCCTTAGCAAAAATGCTAAGGATTGTTTCTGGCAGGGGCGGAGAGACTCGAACTCGCGACACCCGGTTTTGGAGACCGGTGCTCTACCAACTGAGCTACGCCCCTAAATCTTCTTATCATTAAGCCTGCTAAAATAGCAGGCTTAATTTTCTAATAAGTGGCGGAACGGACGGGACTCGAACCCGCGACCCCCTGCGTGACAGGCAGGTATTCTAACCAACTGAACTACCGCTCCACCGAATTTTTCTACAATTACTGAATTTTACATCAGTCTACTGCTTAATTTGATGCCTGGCAGTTCCCTACTCTCGCATGGGGAGACCCCACACTACCATCGGCGCTACGGCGTTTCACTTCTGAGTTCGGCATGGGGTCAGGTGGGACCACCGCGCTACAGCCGCCAGGCAA
>NZ_JANEWG010000103.1 GCF_028069725.1 Citrobacter sp. Awk 4 | reverse complement strand
TAAAAATGTAGGGGCTAAAAACAACGTAGATGCGCTCCTGATCTGAGAGTGCAAAATAAAGGGAAATATATTATATGCAACATACTGCGAGACGTTTGTGGCTCAGCTCATAAGCTACTTAATCTAAAATATTACCAACCCGAACCGGCGATACAATGGAGTGGTAATATCCCTCCATCAAAGGAGTAGCAAAATAACTTCCCGACTGGAGGTACGACAGCGATACAAACTACCGGTGCTTACTAAAATTATTTACTGATAGTCAAAGGTAAAGGTAGCAACTGAATTCACTCTACCGGCACCGACTGCTCCGCCTTTATAATAGTATAAAGCGTTGAACCCTACCGTCTCATTGGTCTGTGCACTGCTAATGACTTCCAGTTTTTCACCTATTTTGACAGGACCGCCGTTAAACAGCAACTGGATGCCAACATTATCATTCCCTGGTTTTGTATTGGCTAATACACTGTCGATATTATTCATTGTAGCACCATCAAACTGTATTGAAACAGAAGTTTGCGGATCACATTTTAGATTAAAATGAAAAGGCGCAGGTGCATCGAGATATTTTCCCGGCCCATTTTCTTTGAGCTGATTAACACTCACGTCCGGCAAAGATACATAGTTTGAATAATCATTATCCAGTTCACAGGTATAGTTAGGGATAACCATGTCATTTTTGAGTACAAACACCCATGTAATATACCAGGACTCCCATTTTTGCAAGCCTCTCATCTGTGTTTCCAACCTCATTATTTCTGTCCCTGCCGGAAGTGTGGTGCCAGTACCCCATGTTGCGGTTGACGTTCTGGTTATGCCTAATTTTGCCTCAATAGGTTTATTTACCCAATCAGATGAACCTGAAATACTGCATGAATTATCAGGCCATAAGCAAACCGGTTGCACAGTGTAGTCAGTTCCACTCATCTGAATAAAAGGTTCATAGCCCAGACGGGTAAGGGCAGAGGAGATGGTGAGACTATTACTCCGTAAAGCATCTTGATATTCTTGGTCAGGCACACCATAACATGATGCATACGTACTCATATCGGTAATAATCGCATCGGTGACAGATTTATCTAATACCGGCGCATCCACCTGAACAGTAAATGTGGTAGACCCATTAAAAATTGAAGCAGCACCGTTATAGCATGTAAAAGCCAATGCACTTGGGGAGAAACATGCCCAAGCAAAGATTATTGCCATAATAGCGAGCAGTTTTTTTAAATAACCATGATGATATTTGACATACATAAAAAATTAACCTTTTTACCTATTACTCAGGGTACGATGAGTTCGTCTTCAATCCGCAATTATTGCTAGATTGATGAAAATAAAATCCGTAAGATCAGTCTGACTAACGTCCATCTAACGACATTCATTATTAAACCGCTGAATAGCCGTTTGCTTAGTATCGTTTTCAATACCGGGCGCAAGCATATAGCTGACAGAACATTGTGATCCATCGTCATCCCCCCATTTCACCTTCAATGTCCCTTTCGGCTCTGCTACACGGGCATAGATAGTGCTCCCTTGCGCAACGGTACCAACGCTATGATCTTTTTCGTCATATACCTCCGCGCCAAACGGCAGCGCATTGCCTGAGTAAGATGAGGTAATTAAAATCGGCGTACCCTTCTCAGCGTTGAACTTCACTTTCACCACCGCGCCATAACGAGGAACCACTTTTTGCGACGTATTCTCCAGTTCGACATTGCGAGACGTGCCTTTTGGATCGATGGAGACATCGTTCAACTGATACGGACTTGAAGCCGGCAACAACGCATAACCAAATCTATCAATCTTAATCCCCGGATATGACGGTACTGTCGCCCCTTCCGCACCTTTTGCTTCTACCAGCGTGAAAGTATCGCTGTTATAAGGCGAGAACGTCAGGCCGCCGGAGTGGGCAACCATCGCCCCAGACATGCTCAGAGACGCGCTCTGATAATCCGCTCCCTGGCTATAACTGCCTGACATTTGTGCCACACTGCCCCGATATGAGCCGCCGACGCTCGCGGAAGTTCCGGCATCGCTGTCATGTGTCCCGCTGGCGTTCCAGGAGTATCGGTTATCCTCTCCTGCGCTTCCTGAAATCATCGCCTGTTCACCCGAACGTCCCGCAGAGTCCTGGTTGTAGCTCACACTCATCTGTGGCGCATAATTGCTGCTGTGGCTTTCCCATAGAGGGAATGACATATTCAGATAGTAGCTGGTCTGCGCTTCGCCCCAGGCATCCTGGCTGCGGCTGACGTTGATGCTGTAGCTCAGTTGTTTATAGTGATTCGAGTAACCAAACTGATACTGGCGCTCATAATTATCTTGTCCCCAGTAGTCCTGTAAAGAACCACTGAGATAGAGCTGCCCCCAGTCGTCAGCCAGTCCCTGGCTTACCGTAACTGTGAAGCGGTTTTTTTCACGCTGGATGGTGTTTCTGTCTTCACCGTCTTTAACCGCCTGAATGCTTTCCATTGCGGTCATATAATCCATATAGCCGCTGCTCGAAAAGCGGTATGCAGCCAGGGTAATGTTACTGTTAGTCTCATCAATCAACTTGCTGTAGCTGACCTGATAACTTTGGCCGGAGATATCCTGCTCATCTGGCGAGGGCAAATGCACCTTCGATTGGGTGACATCAAAAGCAATAGCGCCAATTTGCAACCCCAGCGCGGTCCCCACTTTTACCGCCTGGTAATCTTTATTCGCCTGTAAACCGGTATAGCCAGTCATCAGGTTTGAGAAACCACGTTGATAAGTCGCTTCAACCAATTTCGGAGCACCTGAAACACTGTCACTGCGCAGCTTACCTAAGCTCAGGCTGTAACGCTGGCTGCCTGGACGTAAGAGCTGAGAGACTGAAGCATAAGGAATCGAAAAGTTCTGCTGCGAACCATCGGCCTCTTCAATCGTGACATCCAGGTTACCGCCGTAACCGGTGGGATAGAGATCATTGATGACGAAAGCGCCAGGCGAAACGGTGGTTTCATAAATGGTCTGCCCGCTCTGTTTCACCGTGACTTTCGCATTGGTCTTCGCTATGCCGCGGATTTCGGGCGCATAACCTCGCTGGGATTCCGGCAACATACGCTCGTCGCTGGCGACCTGAACACCGGTAAAAGGGACCGTATCGAACAACTGCCCGCTGGTATTGGACTGCCCCATCACCAGACGACCAGAAACGCGCGGTAAATCGTGCTGTACGTAGGTGTTCAGGACGCTATAACGCCCTCCAGTCCCCTCAGCCCAGTTATAGGAACCGTTATGGCGTAAATACCAGGAGCCGATATTCAATCCGCTATTAACAGAGGTATAAAACGACTTTGAATCATAGCCATTATTCTTAGATTGATACGCGTTCATGTTGTAGCTCAACATCATCGCCGGAATACCACTGTCCCACATAGAGGCAGGTACTGATCCCCGTGGCTGCTTATTGATAAAAATTTGCGGTATAGAAATGTTTAATTGCTGATCCTGGTTATCAAAATCCAGTTCCGCTTCAGGAATGATCTTCTTAAGGTTGATACATTCTGTTTGTTCAGTAAGGGAATCCCATTGAGTGAAGTTAATTTG
>NZ_JANEWG010000102.1 GCF_028069725.1 Citrobacter sp. Awk 4 | reverse complement strand
ACATTAAAAGGTGCATTAGCTGACGTAATTTTACATAATCAATAATTGACCATCTCGTCACAGTGTGCCTTAATGTCACTATCGCCCACGCGTTGGGCCCACCCTAAGGAACCTTTTGTGAGTCAGGCTACCAGTATGCGAAAACGACATCGATTTAACACTCGCATGACCCGTATCGTACTGCTTATCAGTTTTCTCTTCTTTTTTGGACGCTTCGTCTACTCTTCAATTGGCGCCTGGCAACATCATCAGGATAAAAAAGAATCACAACAATCAACCCTGACAACTGAAACGCCATCTCAGTCATAATCTGTTTGCGACTTCCCCCCATATCGCTGTAATACAATATATTTTTATTAAACCCTGACATTGGGCAGTAAAAAACGGGAGTACGCAGACTCCCGTTTTGTTCAGACAAACTGTCAGTACACCGCCCTACATAGTGACAATCGCAGGCTCATCAAACGCGGTCAGTTTTGGTGCTTCGCCGGTGAATTTTTCTGCGTAAACCAGCGAAGTATTACCCGCGCAGCCGTTCGCCAGTCGGGATGTTGGAATATCAGCGGTCAGTACGTTAGCACCGCCATTTTTACAGATTCCATTCTCCAGATCCGGCCAGGCCCCTTCATGAATGCAGATAATCCCAGGTTTAATTCCATCACTGACGCGCGCGCCCACCAGCACTTGTCCGCGACCGTTCCATACCCGAACCAAATCACCATCGGAAATACCGCGAGCCTTCGCATCCTCCGGGTGAATTGTCACTGGTTCACGATTGGCAATGGCGTACTCTTTACGCAGTGAAGCGTAATTCAACTGGCTGTGCAGACGATGCGCCGGATGTGCGGTCAGCAACTGCAGTTGATCCTTATCCGCTGTGCCTTTCCACTCATCCGGTTCGATCCATGAAGCATGCGGTGGGCAATCTTTGTAGTGATATCCCTCAATCGTTTTCGAGTAGAGCTCAATTTTTCCGCTTGGCGTACCAAGCGCATTCATCACCGGGTCGCTGCGGAAATCAGCGTAACGAACATATTTGTTATTCTTCTCGTTCTCACGCATCTCGATCAATTTATTCTGTTGCCAGAAGGCATTGAACTGAGGCATCGCCACACGCTGCGTACGCGCGGCCTTTTGCGCAGCGTCATAGAATTGCTTCAGCCACGCCATTTCATCTTTACCTTCGGTATAGACAGCTTTACCGCCCGCTTTGAGCATCTCCGCCAGATCGGCAAACACGTCAAAGTCATTGCGCGCCTCAAACTGTGGTTCAATAACCTGCTTCATCGGAACCAGATGCTGGTTACTGTAATCCCCGGTCATTGTGAGATCGTTGCGTTCAAACGATGTGGTAATCGGCAGAACAATATCGGCATGTTTGGCAGCCGCAGTCCAGTAACACTCAGAAATAACGACCAGCTCCGGTTTCTGCCACGCTTTAATTAAGCGGTTCGTATCCTGGTGATGTGTAAAGTTGCCGCCGCCTGCCCACCAGATCATTTTGATATCCGGGAAGGTTTGTTCTTTACCATTATGCTGATATTTTCCGCCTGGGTTTTCGAGCGCTTCGACAATTCGCGCGACCGGAAGGCTAGTCACAGCGTCGGAGACAGCCCAGTCATTGCCTGCAGAGGAGCCACCTTCAATCTGCGCTGAAATTGCAGGCAACACCCCGCCCGTACGCGTCGGGTTACCACCATTAGAATAATGGTAGGAGAAACCAAAGCCCCCTCCTTCCGTGCCAATTTGCCCCAACATGGCAGCCAGTGTCACCAGCATCCAGTGTTTTTGCTCGCCATACTGCTGACGCTGAATCCCCCACCCTGCCATGAGCATCGTCTTATTGCCGGAGAAGATTTCCGCCAGTTTCTCGATTTGCTCTGCGGGCACACCGCATACGCCTGCAGCCCACGCAGCGGTTTTCTCTGTTTTATCGCTTTTGCCCAGCAGGTACTCTTCAAACTGTGGATAACCGGTCGTGTATTTCTCCAGGAAAGCCTTATCATGCAGACCCTTTTTCACCAGCGTGTGTGCAATGCCCAGCATCATCGCAACATCCGTCCCCATATGCGGTGCAATCCAGGTAGCATTATCACCAAAGAACTCAATGGTTTCAGAACGCATTGGATCAATAGCAATCACGCTCTTCCCGGATTTTTTGAGCAAATTAAAGTACTCAAGTCCCTGTTCGTCTGTACTACTCCAGGCAATTTTTAATGTGTTGAGCGGGTTCATCCCCCACAACACCACAACCTGGCTGTGCTCAAGAATCATCGGCCACGTTGTCTGCTGTTCGTACACTTCAACCGATCCTACGACATAAGGCAGGATCACTTGCGCCGCACCGGTAGAATAATCCCCCGTATGACCTGCATATCCCCCCGCCATACTCATGTAACGCTGCAACAGAGTTTGTGCTTTGTGCAACACACCGCTTGAACGCCAGCCATAAGACCCCGCAAATATCGAAGCGGGGCCAGAGCTACTACGGATCCGGCTGTGCTGCTCATGGATGAGTTTAAGTGCCTGTTCCCAACTCACACGGACAAAAGGATCGCTTCCCCGTTTACCATCTGCTTTTCCTGGATTTTCCAGATAGCTTTTACGCACCATCGGATATTTTATACGCGCGCTGGTATGAACCTGGTCAGGGGCTGTCTGTTGCAATGAGTTAGGAATCGTTTTTTGTAATGCCCCTTTCGAAGAGACAACCTTCCCGTCTTTGACTTCGACATAAACAGCCCCCCAGCGCGCCGCTGTCAGAACTGCGCCGCCCCCCGAGTCTGCTGCCCAGGCGGGCATCGGGATCATTGAAGAAATCGCCATAGTCCCGGTTGCCGCGCCAGCCGTTTTGATAAAGTCACGTCTTGTGAGTTTCATGATTTCTCCTGGTGTTGTCGCTTATTTATTTATGTCTTTTGCGTTGTACTGGAAATAACGGCTCAGAATATCCAGCTCGTTTTCACTGATGTTGGTTCGTGCTCCCATCCCTTTTGCCACCGAAGGCCAGGCATTGAGGGTAAAGTGCTTCGCGGGGATCGGCGCGTGACAACCTGCGCAATACACATTGTCGAGCTTACGCGCGTAATCCCACATCGGTTCGCGACTAGCCAGGGCTGAGGCACTCCACTCCCCCTGCAGCGCAACGTCCCGCCACGCATTGCCATACTCATCTTTCTTCCAGTCAGAGAGCACGTTCAGCGCCTGTTGTCCTTTTTCACTCAGACTGGCAAGAACAAGCCGCTGGCCTGCCGCGTAATAAATGACCTGTTCACTGCCCTGCATCTGGCTACCGCGAATTTCAACATGACGCGAAGTTCCCGTGGTTTTCAGCACATGCAGTTGCGTCGCCGGATAAAGTGTCGCCAGATCGCCAAGCGCGCCGGGGCTGACAACATAGAGTTCTTTCGTTGATATGGGTGTTGAGGCCGCCTGTGCTTCAAGTGCTTGTAACGCGGTATCGTCCATTTTTATTTCTGGAGGGAAGTGGGCGACTCCTTTATGGCAGTCGATGCAGGTTTGCTTTTCCTTCGCGCCCATCTCATGCATCTTTCGGGCATCCGCGCTTTGCGCTTCGAGATCCATGGCATCCATACTGTGACAACTGCGACAGGTCGCTGAGTCATTGGCTTTGAGTTCTGCCCAGACCGTTTGCGCCATTTCCAGACGATGGTCTTCAAATTTTTCGGGGGTATCGATCTTTTTGCTAATGAACTGGTGATAGATATCTTTCGAAGCACGCAGTTTAGCGATCAGATAATCCACGCCTCCCTGCGGAATGTGACAATCTGCACACTCCGCACGGATTCCTTTTTGGTTCTGAAAATGTTTGGACCCCAGATATTCCTCATAAGGAGCCTGCATCGTATGACACGACAAACAAAATTCCGTACTGGATGTTTTATGCAATGTCCATTGCGCAGCCAAAATAAAAAACACGCCAATGATGGCCCCCAGAAGCACCATCCATACAACCATTTTATTTATTTTTTTCATTGTCTACCCTGGCAAACATAAATACCTATTGATAGGTAGACAGTAAATAGGCACAACAGATGACTTA
>NZ_JANEWG010000101.1 GCF_028069725.1 Citrobacter sp. Awk 4 | reverse complement strand
GTGTATGGGCATTTCTGCCCATACTTTATATTCACAATTTATCGTTATTATCAGATAGCTATTAGCCCCGTAGGGTTAACTCTTCTTTGACGGACCTTGCAACTTCTTCAGCGATTATTGATGACAATCCTGTATAGTTATTGGGTTCAAGCAACGTCAATATTTCATCTTTTGTAATTAAGCCTGAAATTTGCGGGTCTTCACACAACAGATTAGAGAAACTGGATTTCTCATGTATTGACTGCATTGCCAGTGAATACATTTTCTCATGGGCTTTATCTTTCCCCAAAACGGCTGCAAGTTTCATCATGATGAATTCACTATTATCCAGTCCGTTATTAATACGTGCATTATGGTGCATCTGCTCCCGGTTAACACGCAGCGTTCGGGTAAGTTCTTCAGCGCGTAAAATGATTTCCGTCATTAACGCCAGCGCTTCATGTAACGATGATTCCAGTAACATGTAAGAAGAGCTGTCCGCTTCGTAGGGACGACTTGAAGAGTTGAGCATGACAGAAGAAAGCGAGTACAGTTTCTGTGCATTAGCGATAATACCCTTGGCAAGCTTTGGATTGACCTTATGAGGCATCGTGCTGCTGCCAACCGTTCCGGTCGTAAATCCTTCACCCAGCTCAGCGATTTCTTCAAGTGAAGTACTGTAAACTTCCTCGGCGATCTTGTGGCAACAGCTGGCCAGCAATGAAAGCACCTGAACATATTCAACTTTGTGGCTGGCGATATTACGAGAAGGAACGCGCATCTCAGACATTCCCAGCAGTTCGGCCATGCGAGTTTGTACCTGCCGGCCAGCTTCACCACTTGAGTTGAAGGCGCCTACGGCCCCCCCCATCATGATGCGAAATACCCTTTTTTCGCATTGCTCCATACGTTCCAGCGCCATCTGGAATTCATCGATCCATACCGCAACCTTAAAACCAAAGGTAATAGGAATCGCGTGGCGGCCATGGGTTCGTCCTGGCATAACGGTATTCGCTTCACGGGTGGCGATCCGTGCAAGATTGAGCAGAATCTCTTCAATAACCATTTTGAATTTAACGTGCACCTTCTTCACAACCAGCAGTTGCGCACTCTGCTGAATGTTTTGTGTGGTAACGCCATAGTGAACATATTTACCACTGTCCGCAGGGCAGGCTTTTACCAGCATTTTGAGAAAGGGCACAAAACCATGCCCAATTTCTCTTTGCAGCTCATTTACGGTGTTAATGTCGATGTTCTCAATACGACATGAACGGATAATTTTCTGGGCATCGTCCAGCGGAATGATGCCAATTTCACTCTGAGCATTTGCCAGCGCTGCTTCAATATCCAACCACGAGCGGTATTTTTCCTCTTCGGTTAATAACGCTCTGATCCCACGATCATCCATAGTTTTTGTTTTTGAATCGTATAATGCACTCACGATTTATTCCTTATTAATCATTTACCAGCAATCTTATCGACAATCGCGTTCTTCACAAACTCGACGTGGGGACCGAAAACAACGTGGATATGGTTATTTTTAGGAATAAATATCCCTGAAGATCCTGCATTTTTTAACGTATCTGTCTGCACCTTACCCTGGTCTTTTAAATCGATACGTAAGCGGGTGACGCAGTTATCAACATTCTTAATATTGTCACTCCCGCCAAGTCCTTCTAATACCAGAGTGGCTATTTCCGGATAACGCTTTTCTTTAAGCAGGTTATTGTTTCTGATCTCCTCTTCCCGGCCTGGGGTCTGGATTTTGAATTTTTCAATCGCAAAGCGGAATACCACATAGAAGACAACAAAGTTTACTGCCCCCAGGATAACAAGCTGCACCCAGTGGGTATTTTCATACAGCAGTCCGAAGATACCGAAGTCGAAAATAGTGCCGCGGATATAGCCAATCGAAACATCAAGGAACGCCAGTGGTATGGCCATCACCCCACAGAGCACGGTGTAGATAAAGAACAGACCCGGCGCAATAAACAGGAAAGAAAACTCCAGCGGTTCCGTCACGTTGCCGAGGAAGGCGGTCAACACGATTGTCAGGATCATCCCTTTGGCAATAGGACGGTTTGCCTTAAACGAGGCGTGGTACATTGCCAGACCAATAGCCGGAACACGGAAGAGCGTATTGAGCATTTGGCCTGCCCCCAGATAGGCGGTGAGTTTAGGCATCAATGACCAGCTCGGATCGTTAGGACCAAGCTCAAAAAGGATCTTGTTGGTCGCATTGAGAATACCGGTGTAGGTTTCTCCATTAATCAAATAGGTCCCGCCCGCTTCAGTAAAGCGCAGCACTGACGCCAGCACATGGTGGAGACCGAAAGGGATCAGAGTGCGGTGAATAAACCAATAGACACCGACGCCGAACGTATCATTCATCATAATGAATGAGATGCTGGTCAGCGCGGTGGTCACCCCACTCCATACGAAAGGAATCAGCAGTCCAACGGGGATCATATACAGGAAGGTGATGATAGGGACTGACTTCTTACCGCTGAAGAACGCAAAAGCCAAAGGAAGCTGCAGCCGGTAGAACCGGTCAGTCACTTTTGCAGCAACCAACCCGGAAATGATTCCCCCCATCGCTTCAATCTTCAGCGTTTGTATACCCAGTACCAGACCCTGGCCTACAGAAGAGAGATCGCCTTTGGCTAGCGCGCCATTCACCTTTAACCAGACGTTCATCACGATAGTGAGCGTCAGGTAGGCTAATACCGCAGAGAATACGGCAATACCTTTCTCATTTTTGGAGAGACCATAGGCAACCCCCATCGCAAATAATAACGGGATATTGTTAAAAACAATCCCGGTAATATCCCTCATACTTTCCAGTATCATTTTGATTACATCGTTACCAAGGAAGGGTAACTTATTGATCATATAAGACTGGCTCAGCGCAGCACAGATACCCATTATCATCCCAATCGGTGCCATCACCGCTATTGGCAATAATAATGAACGTCCAAATAACTGTATGCCGTCTTTAAATTTGTCCATCTTCATTGGCTATACTCTGTCTTAATTAATAAATAATTTTAACTATCTGATCCCATTGTCGTCTGCGTACCTGTCAACATTCAAGGTAACTTAATGTAATAAAACTGCGACAATAAGTTTCCGTGAAAATATTATGAAATAATTTGTGAGCATCGTCTCACTATCAATTTCTGTATATTGACATAAATTTTAAACCAACTGAAATTGTGCTTATAAATAGGAGGTGATTATTAGCATTAACCAGTATGACATTGCTTTTCTTAGCTTTATGCAAGATAAAGGACAGTTGGCATTTTTAGATATTCCTGAACATTTTCCTGGAAAAAGTTTACTCACGTTAAAACGCAGTGTCGCAAACATCAATTATTACCTTAAAACAGAGCGCATTGCCATCCATGCTGACGCTTTTGTCTGCGATCTTACTTATGCTGATTTGCTTACCTTTTTATCAAACCTTAAAGTCAAAGATTATAATTCATCCGTTGAAGAGAGGATTAAGCTCATTCTCTTTTACGCATTTCTTTATACGACGGTAAACACATCACGACTCTATGAAGACATTGGAATTAGTTTAACAACTAAAAAGAAAGATTTGAAAACGCTGGAAAATTACTTATCAGCCCGAGGTCTGAAATTTGAAGTTGTCAGCCGTAAAGGGATAAGGATTACAGGTAATGAAACGGCCTGGCGGATTCTTATTATGGGTATCCTTGCATCCATTTGTGAACTGAATCACGAGGGAGCCCTGGTTGAGCGCGCCGCAAACGATGTCTATGAAAAGTTAATGTTTTCCCGTTTTATTCAACAATCGCCAGCCTTACCTGATGTGGTTGACAAGTTTCATGCTGTCATCCTCGATGACCAACTGACGCTCTCCTATCCAGGCAAAAAATTGCTGTATATCTGGCTACTGTTGGAAGCGATCCGTGCGCCCAGGAATCCAGTCACTCTCTGTGATATACCGGTACTGCTACCGCTTCACCCTCGTAAATCATACAGTGCGGAAGAGGCACTGAGGCACTGTTTTATCCACTCACTTGATCAAAACAATACCGAAATACCCTTCATCGACTTACGTCTGTACGCAACGCTGAGAGCATTTTTTACTGAAGTGAGTAAAAATATCATTACTACCATAATATACCCTGATGCGCTTCTGCATGAACTGTATCAGTATATTCAGAAATGCATTTTACGCAGTATTCTTGGTTACAGCCTATTTGATAATAATTTATCAAATACAGAGAAACATCACCCCAACCTTTTTCATATTGTTCAGCAATCAATCCAGGTTTTGGAATCGGCATACAGACTTAATCTTGATAAAAATCAGCTATCGACGATAACTTTGATAATAAAAAAACATATCAATAGCAGCAAGTTATCAGGCAGAAACAGAAAAACAGTTATCA
>NZ_JANEWG010000100.1 GCF_028069725.1 Citrobacter sp. Awk 4 | reverse complement strand
CACCGGTGATCATGTTTTTAACATAGTCGGCGTGGCCCGGGCAGTCTACGTGTGCGTAGTGGCGAGTCGGGGTGTCATATTCAACGTGAGAAGTGTTGATGGTGATACCACGAGCTTTTTCTTCCGGCGCGTTATCGATCTGGTCGAATGCGCGAGCAGCACCGCCGTAGGTTTTAGCCAGTACGGTAGTGATTGCAGCGGTCAGCGTTGTTTTACCATGGTCAACGTGGCCGATAGTACCGACGTTAACGTGCGGTTTTGTACGTTCAAACTTTTCTTTAGACATCGATTGTCCCTCTAAGACACGGATAAATCGGTGATATCACCACATCAACCAGGCGATATGCCTGAACTGTTGAATATTTTTAACGGAAAACAGAGAGAAACGGGAAGGAGAAGTGAAGTGGTGCTGATACCCAGAGTCGAACTGGGGACCTCACCCTTACCAAGGGTGCGCTCTACCAACTGAGCCATATCAGCACGTCTTGGAGCGGGCAGCGGGAATCGAACCCGCATCATCAGCTTGGAAGGCTGAGGTAATAGCCATTATACGATGCCCGCATCCTGAAACTCGGCTACCCAGTTCTTTCTGTAACAAAAAAGAGATTTCTCTCTTTTTATGTTTTGAGCTGATTAATTTTTTAACCAACTCAGGCGGCGAAAACGCTGCCAGAAAGTGGTGGTGGGGGAAGGATTCGAACCTTCGAAGTCTGTGACGGCAGATTTACAGTCTGCTCCCTTTGGCCGCTCGGGAACCCCACCGGACTTGATGGTGCCGACTACCGGAATCGAACTGGTGACCTACTGATTACAAGTCAGTTGCTCTACCTACTGAGCTAAGTCGGCATCAAGTAGCGCGCATTTTATGGAGACATTCGCACTCATGCAACTAAAAAATTGCATAAAATGTTCTATCGCTCACATTTTGCACTACACGACCGATAAATAGTCGATTTTCATTTTAGTATGCGCATTTTTTCAGCACCAACCACCCTTGTCAGCGCTATTTAGCATCACTCACGAAGAGAACTCGTATCTTATGTATAGGGCATATCCGCCACATTGTTCCTCAGATAATGTTTCTCATGAGGTATTTTTTCTTATTATTCCCTCCCATCTGGTGTTACCCTCCTGCCCATTGTCCAAATTAACTGAAATGTGACGTGCCATTGCATACCGGAGATGATTCGCCTTTTTATCATTGACCTGATAGAGCAATGACAGTCAGAAACATGCTTATGAGTATAAAAGAGCAAACGTTAATGACGCCTTACCTACAGTTTGATCGCAACCAATGGGCCGCACTCCGTGACTCCGTGCCAATGACGTTGGCAGAGGATGAAGTTGCGCGACTCAAAGGTATTAATGAAGATTTGTCGCTGGAAGAAGTTGCCGAGATCTATTTACCCCTTTCACGCTTGCTCAATTTTTATATCAGTTCAAACCTGCGTCGCCAGGCGGTTCTGGAGCAATTCTTAGGGACTAACGGTCAGCGGATTCCCTACATCATTAGTATTGCGGGTAGCGTTGCTGTCGGCAAAAGTACCACTGCGCGTGTCCTGCAAGCGCTACTGAGCCGCTGGCCCGAGCACCGTCGCGTTGAATTAATTACGACTGATGGCTTCCTCCATCCTAATCAGGTTCTAAAAGATCGCGGCTTGATGAAGAAGAAAGGATTCCCTGAGTCTTACGATATGCGTCGCCTGGTGCAATTCGTTTCTGATCTCAAGTCAGGCGTGCCAAACGTCACGGCCCCAGTCTACTCACATTTAATTTATGATGTGATCCCGGATGGGGATAAGACGGTTGCGCAGCCTGATATATTGATTCTTGAAGGATTAAATGTATTGCAAAGCGGAATGGACTATCCGCACGATCCACATCATGTATTTGTTTCTGATTTTGTCGACTTCTCAATCTACGTCGACGCACCAGAAGAATTACTTCAAACGTGGTATATAAACCGCTTCCTTAAGTTCCGCGAAGGGGCGTTCACCGATCCAGACTCCTATTTCCATAACTACGCAAAATTATCTAAAGATGAAGCTATCAATACTGCGACATCGCTATGGAAAGAAATCAACTGGTTGAATTTAAAGCAAAATATACTACCAACTCGTGAACGTGCCAGTCTTATCATGACTAAGAGTGCTAATCACGCCGTTGAACAAGTACGGTTAAGAAAATAATTTAACAGGGGAGCCATAGCTCCCCTTGTTATTATTCTGCGCTTCTTAGTGATATTTCCCCGCCCATCCAGGATTTAATCTCACCATCCTGTTCAAGCAGTAATGCTCCCTGAGTATCTATTCCTCGGGAAACACCAAATACTTCTTTATCACCGATGATTAACTTCACAGGCCGATTAATAAAATTATCCAGCTTTTCCCAACGGGACAGATAAGGGGCCAAACCTTCTTGTTCAAATAATTCCAGCGCGGCGCGAAGCTCCCTAATGAGTCGCGCAGCCAGAGTATTGCGATCGAGGGTAATTCCGGCTTCCTGAAGGTTAATCCACCCCTGATTCACGATCCCTTCTTCAACACGACGCATCGCCATATTGATTCCTGCGCCAATGACAATTTGCGCAGCATCGCCTGTTTTTCCTGTTAACTCGACAAGAATACCGGCAAGTTTCCGATCCAGAAGGTAAAGGTCGTTGGGCCATTTCACCCGTACTTTATCAGCCCCCAGATCATGCAACACCTCTGCCATAACGATACCGATGACCAGACTCAGTCCAATTGCCGCTGCCGGGCCCTGTTCCAGGCGCCAGAACATAGAAAGGTACAGATTGGCACCAAACGGCGAAAACCATTTGCGCCCACGTCGGCCACGGCCTGCCTGCTGGTATTCTGCCACGCAGGCATCACCAGAGTTCAACTGGCCAATACGGTCCAGTAAGTACTGATTAGTAGAATCTATAACGGGAAGAACTGAAACATTGCCACCTTCCAGTTGGCTAAGAATGCGAGAAGCATCCAGTAACTGTATCGGCTCCGGTAAGCTGTATCCTTTGCCTGGAACGGTAAATACATCCACACCCCAGTCGCGTAACGTCTGGATATGCTTGTTAATTGCCGCGCGACTCATTCCAAGCTTTTCACCCAGTTGCTCACCAGAATGGAACTCTCCATCGGCCAGTAATGAAATGAGCGTCAGGGGAACAGTATTATCTTTCATGCAATGGCCTCCACAGCGTTTATCTCACCTGCAGATCCAATGAAGCGAACCTCTGGCTCCAGCCAGACATTAAATTTTTCACCCACTTTCTCACGCACAAGACGTGCAAGCTGCACAACGTCTTCACTTGTCGCATTATCGGCATTGATCAGCACCAGTGCCTGCTGGCGGTGTACCGCAGCGCCGCCAATGCCCACACCTTTCAATTGACACTGGTCGATGAGCCAGCCCGCAGCCAGTTTCACCGAACCATCCACTTGCGGATAATGTGGCGCTTCTGGGAATTTTGACAGCAGCACCTGTGCAATCTCAGCTGCGACAACCGGGTTTTTAAAGAAACTACCCGCATTACCATTCACTTTCGGATCGGGTAACTTTGTTGTACGCATATGGCAGACAGAATCAAAAACTTGTTGAGGCGTGACCGTTGCAGGATCCAGACGCGCGAGCTCCCCGTAAGTTAGCACCGGTTGCCAATGTTTAGGTAAACACAGACCAACAGCGACAATCGCGAAACGATCCTGATATTCATGCTTGAAAATACTGTCGCGGTAACCAAAACGGCATTCTTCAGCACTGACGCGCAAATGTTTGCCTGTTGACAATTCAACGCAGTCGACATATTCGCAGACACGTTGTAGCTCTACACCATAAGCGCCGATATTCTGGATAGGGGATGAACCGACACAGCCGGGAATGAGCGCCAGATTTTCCAGACCAGGCATTCCCTGCTCAAGAGAGTACTGCACCAGATGATGCCAGTTTTCACCCGCACCGACATGTAAGTGCCACGCATCCGTTTTTTCCGTTACTGAAATTCCCTTGATACGGTTAACGATCACCGTGCCCCTGAAAGGTTCAAGGAAGAGCACATTACTCCCCTCACCCAGTATCAATACCGGATGACCAAGTGAGTCTGCTAACTGCCATGCGTTCAGTACTTGTTGTTCATTTTCGGCACAAACAATGACGTTGGCGTATTGTTCAATACTGAAGGTATTCCAGGGTTTAAGGGAGTGATTCATAGACGCTTTCCTGATGCAAAATCACGCTTAGTTTACAGCATAAGCAGCAGTATGGCTTGTGGTTATAGAGAGGGGAGAGACAAGAAGGGGAATGTGGAAACGCAAAAAAGCCCATCCGTCAGGATGGGCTTCTTCACTATTTGATGCCTGGCAGTTCCCTACTCTCACATGGGGAGACCCCACACTACCATCGGCGCTACGGCGTTTCACTTCTGAGTTCGGCATGGGGTCAGGTGGGACCACCGCGCTACAGCCGCCAGGCAAATTCTGTTATCAACACACCCTTACGGTCTG
>NZ_JANEWG010000010.1 GCF_028069725.1 Citrobacter sp. Awk 4 | reverse complement strand
AAACAATGTCACACACGAATAAATATCACTCTCTATTTATTAACAGTCAACAGACAGGTATTAGCAATGCATTTCATTAAACTGGTTGCAGCTTTTTTATTTGTTATTTCTGGCAGTGTTTTTGCAGCAGACTTTACGGTGGCGCCAGCAGTGGTTAAAACAACTAAAATTTATCAGAGTGGACCTGCTACCCATATGCAAAGCGCTTCTCGCCATATGGCGACTGTCGAGCAGGGGGGCATAAATAACCGTGTTTCGATTACTCAGGCAAATGCAGGGAATACGGCAGATATAAAGCAAAATGGTAATAATAATAGCCTGTCGATCTCCCAAAATGGTGGATATGATATGGCTGATGTGCAACAGGATATCGCAACCTCAAACAGTGATATTACCATTAATCAGGGGTCTATGGATTTAGGTACGGATTCTCGTGACGCAAGAACGGTTCACGTTCAGCAACTCGGCGCGACAGGCAGTTCTGTGAATATTACTCAAAATGCAGCGGCTTCAGCGTATGTGAGTCAAAGCGGTTCACAAAATAACGTCACTATTGTGCAACGCTGATTAGAGCTTTTCGAGTTTGCTGTTTAGCATACTGTGAGCAGCGATGGTGTGGTGGGGTTAAAAAATTATGATTTTTTTGAGAAACGGCGACTGTTAGTGTCTTTATGGCTGTGCGCTATACATCATGGCAATCCGATGTTTCACATACAGGTAGGGCATGCACTGGTTTATCTTGCTTGCCCTATTTTTCTTTTTAACTTACGATCAGACTAGTGTGGAGAAAAATATTTAAAAGGATTGCTATGAAAATTATAACTATCGCTTTTTTGCTGCTTTCATTTCCTGCCATAGCTAAAGATCAAATACTCACACAGTCAGAACTGCAAACTATATACGATAAATTAAATATCTCGACTTTTCGAAGTTCTCTGATGCCAAAGAGAACGAAAGATATAGTCTATTTAAGTCAAGTTGACCTTCCTGCTCCTGAGTATTTTAGCAATGGATTCTCGATAGAAAATAAAGACTGGGTCTATACCTTTAGCGTCATAGAGAAAAAAGACAAAAACAGAGACGGTGTTGTTGATTACACAATCTGTTTCTCGGATAAATCGAAAACAGGAACATATCATTCAGTCCAGCCAATGTTGATTTCGCCATTAGGTATCGACGGTCAATTCATCGCTCTGTCATACACCGTGGATGGATGTTGACCTCAGGAAGTGAACTGTTCGCATGAAAAGACCCGTCTGAATCGGTAACTGACGGAGCAGGTCAGGAATGCCTTCACGATAAACATGTTAGCTGTCGGCCAATAATGCGTACGACAATGTTTAATTATATTGAACGCGATTACCATCGGCTGAGACCGTCACAGTGTCAGTGGAGGTCTCAGCCGGAACAGTTTGAAAACGCAAGCCTTGCTTAGGATTGTGTCCACATTGCGTGGATGGGATCTCTCACCCAAACTTCTCCAGTGTGGACAGCAGTGTAATTTTAACGTTCCCTGAGAGCTTCTCCGACTTTATTCAGTGGCTTGATGAGATAATCCAGAACCGTTCTGTTGCCTGTCTTGATATCGACGGTTGCCACCATACCCGGGAATATAGGGAAATGTTCTTTATTGCGATTCTCAAGGTAATTCGCTTTCGTGCGGATATAGACACGATAATAATAAACATCGCGTCTAACGTCGTCCTGAATCGTATCGGGAGAAATCATCGTCACCTCCCCCGGTAATCCCCCATAAATTGAATAATCGTATGCGCTAATTTTCACGGTGGCCTGTTGTCCTGGATGAATAAATGCCACATCCCGTGGTGATATGCGGGCTTCAATCAGCATCTGGTCATTAATAGGGACTAATGTCAGTAACTTGCCGTTAGGTGGGAGGACGCCACCGACGGTGGTGACTTCTATATTTTTCACCACACCCCGAACCGGAGAGTATAACTTCAGCCGGGTCAGCGAGTCTTCACGACCTCGCATTACGGGCCTCAGTGCTTCCACTTCTTCATTCGCACGGGTTAGCTCTTCGCGGGCACGGACATAGAACTGGGATTTAAGATCTAAGGCTTTATTTTGCATATCGTTTAGCTGACTCTTAAGGCGCAGAACTTCAACACTGCTCGCGGCCCCCTGCCTGACTAATGGTTCCGTCATGTTCAGCTGTTGCCTGACCAGACTGATGCCTTCTTTTAATCCGCTAACCCCCTCTTCAAGCGCCGCTTTTCGCGTGCTATACAGGTCGGTCTCTGTCTTAATCAGCACGGCATCGTCAGCCACTTCAGGTGGAAAATGTAATGCGTGACCGTCTACTTCAGCCTCAAGACGCGCAGCGCGTGCGATAGCCGCCTTCAGGCGAGAAGCGCTCTCTTTAACACTGGACTCTGTTTTGGTTCTGTCCAGTTCAGCCAATAATTGCCCGCGTTCAACAATATCGCCTTCACGAATGTTCAGTTGATAAATAATCCCCCCTTCTAAAGATTGCACGACTTGTTCACGTGAAGAAGGGACAACTTTGCCACTTCCCGTGCTGACCTCATCCAGAGTGAAAAATTTTGCCCACAAAAGAAAACCGGCCAGCATGATGAAAATTGTCCATACCAGCAATGTTGAGCGTCCCAGCTTCGGCTGAGTCATCAAATCCTGAGAGACGGCAGAAGATTGCGCCATTATTTTTGTCCTCCCCGCAGGGCAACATTGTTGGCTGTCGCGGTAGACAACTGCGATTGATTCAGTACTTTTTCTTTACTGTCATTAATGATGACACGGCCATTATCGATGACAATAATGCGGTCAACCATGCGTAGAAGTGCCAGTCGATGTGTTGCGACAATGAGTGTGCGATGTCCTAGCCAATGTGTCAGTTGATCAATAACATGCTGCTCGCATACCTCATCCATGGCTGCCGTCGGTTCATCCAGTAGTAAGACTTCGGGCTGACAAAGCAGCGTTCTGGCCAGCAACAATGCCTGACGCTGGCCGCCGGATAATCCGTAACCGCCTTCCATAATCATGTAGTTCAAACCATTCTTTTGGCGTTGAACAAAAGGCAGAGCGCCACTTATCTGCAAAGCATGGTGAATTTCTTCATCTGTTGCTTGTGGACGTCCCATCGTCAGGTTTTCGTAAATCGACCCAAAAAAGAGATGGGCATTTTGGTTCAGGAAGCCAACGTCACGACGAACATCGGCGGGATCAAGGTGACGCATGGAAATACTGTCCATAAGCAGTTCACCCTGCTGAATCGTCTGCATACCCGATAGTATCTGCAGTAATGTGGATTTTCCCGCACCGTTTTTCCCAAGAATGGCGATACGTTCTCCCGCATTAATATTCAGCTTCGAAATGGCAATGTCAGGAATTTTGGTCTCTTCATCGTAATAAAATACGGCGTCCTGCAATTGATAGTGTCCCTGAAGCAGAGGCTTATGAACAAACTTATTACTTTCTTCCTGATCGACGGGTCGGCGCATCAACTCGTCCAGCCCTTTGCGCGCGACTTTTGCCTGCTGCCAGCGTGCAAGCACTCCCGAAATTTGCGCCAGGGGGGCAATCGTCCTTGAGGCCAGCATCGATGTGCCTACCAGCGCCCCTGTCGTCATGTCACCTTTCATGACCAGAAAGCTGCCGACCAGCAACACAACCGCATAGACAATGGACTGAACTTCCTGGGTCCAGGTCATCAAAAGACTGGTCAGAAAGCGTTGCCGCATCCCGATGGATGAAGAGACATTATTGGAGTGATTCCACTGGTTCTGAAAACGTTGTTCGGCGCGCAGAAGTTTAATATCTTCAATACATTGAACGGACTCAACAAGAACCGCGTTGCGAATAGCCGATTCACGCATCCCTTCACTGGATAACTTAGAAAGCGGAAACTGAATAATAATTCCAGGGATGATTAATAACGGAAGGGCAGTTAACACAACATAAGCAAGTGGACCGCCAATATTCCATATAATTGCAAAAAATAAAAAGAAGAAGGGGAGATCGGTAACGGTACTGATCGTTGTTGAAGTAATTAAATCACGTACGGATTCCAGTTCGCGGATTTGTGAAATAAATGATCCTGTTGATTTTGAACGTGCGCTATTTTTAATCCGTAATGCATGACCAAAAACCTGATCGGATATTCTTAAGTCTGCTCTCTTACCGATAATATCGGCAATATGAACGCGAATAATTCGCATCGTAAATTCGAAAGTCAGGGCTAATAAAACCCCGAAAAAGAGAACCCAGAGTGTCGGTTCCGATTGTGCAGGTACAACCCGATCATACACTTGCATGGAGAACAGCGTTCCAGCCAGTGCCAGGACGTTTGCTACCAGCGCTGCAACAACAATATCAAAATAGCGTGACCAGTCCTGCAATGCCAGTTTCCAGAACCAGTTACGGCGATAAGGCTTAATATAGTTATCAACGCGTGCATCAGGGATGGACGTCTGTGGGCGGAGAATGGCGACTCTTTTAATTCTGGACGAGATTTCCTCTGCGCTAAAAATACTTTCCAGACTATTGTCGTCATCAAAAACGATACTAACGTTTCCCTGATTATCCATTTTGGTCAGAACACCAACTTGCCCCTCTGAAAACTCAACCACAAGCGGCATACGCCAGGGATCAAGCATTTTGGGTTTGAAGGCTGTCAGATGGATAGCCAGACTTAACTGGCGCGCCATATTTTCCAGCGTGGAACCGATAGAGTGACTCTTATCCCACTGCATTGCCACTCTGGCATTTTCTTCTGAATAGTCCAGACGGTAATGTCTCGCGACAAAAACCATCGCGGCGAGCCAGGACTCGACCAGGCTTGTATTTTGTTTCATTGATGGAACCTTTTACTGTTTGAGGCAATTGGTGTTTCCTGTCCGGGACACTTTTTAAATCGGGGTGACGGTTTTTTAGAGATTGACAATATATATTGACACATATTAACTATGTGTGGTGGTGTTATATCCAAAAGCGCAATGTTATTTTATGTAAAAACTGAAAGGTATTTTTTTACGGTCTATTTTTGGACTCTGAAAGATGGTGTATTTTTGGACCCTCCATTGTTTGAGATTCGTCAACAGAGAATGTCTAATTAACGTTAATTAAAGTCGTGTTCAGTACGCCGACATTACATGCCATTTGCCCAGTGAAGTATTCAATAATGGCATCCATTTTTGGACGGTTGCATTAAAGGATTAATGTCGACAATAAATTTACTCTGGGAATTTTTTAGTGAAGAACATTAATGAACGAAATGAAGAAAACATCTTTAATTTTTTTAAAGATGTTTTCACATTTGCAACATTTTCATTTTGTCTGGCGCTGACAGGTAACGTACATGCAGCTTTAGTTTCCTTTGACGAATGTCCGTCTGACTGTCCTGCCTCAGCAAATCATCAGCCCAAATCCTCCGTTCTCTCCCTGCAGGACAGTATTCTTTCTGCCATCAGCATAAGCCCTGAAATGGCGGAAATCAGGGCAACCATGAATGTTGATAAGGCAAAGATAAGCGAGAGTAAAGGCGCATGGCTGCCGCAGGTGTTTGTGAATGGCGCCAGTCGCGATCTCGTGTCCAGCGACAACCAGGACGCTGAAAGTTATGGCATTAGTGTTTCTCAGCTACTTTATGATTTTGGCCGAACCACAAATACCATTAAACAAGCTGAAACGACTGCGGCCGCGGATGCCTTCAGATTACAGGCATCATTAAATACGATCGCCGAAAAAGTGACTCTGCTCTATGTAAGAGCAAACCGCTATCAGACGCTTATTCAGGTAGCGGAAGAAAATATTGCTTCATTACGAAGTGTTGAAAAACTGGCTACATTGCGTGCTGGCGCTGGTTTGAGTTCATCTTCCGATGTCCTTCAGGCCCAGACTCGAGCCATTGCCATGCAGACCTCGCTGGAAGAGTTTCGTTATCAACATGTGCTGGCTATGCGTCAGCTTGCCATCCTTACTGGCATCGATGCTGCAAGTCTTTCAACGATACCCGAGGCATTTAATGCCCCTCTTGCCCCTTTTAATACTGACGACTACGACACGTTACCGGCGGTAAAAGCGGCCCTGACAGATAAAAAATCTGCGGAATATAGCGTCAGCCGGGCCAAAGCGGGGCACATGCCCTCCATCTCACTTCGTGCCGATCACTCCTATGGTCAGAACGGTTCTTCTGCCGAGTCTTCCTGGGATGATCACATGACGGTCAACGTGAGCGTTCCTCTTTATCAAGGGGGGATTGTTTCTTCTCAGGTCGAGCAGGCGCAAGGTGATGTGTTGGGCGCACAAGCCCGGGTTAATCAGGAAAAAATGGATGCGCAACAACGCATTGACAGTTTTCATGATGACTGGGTTGGCGCCATCGCACGTAAAGCGAATGGCGAACATCAGTTAAAGGCTGCTCTGAAAACACGGGAAGTCTACCGTAACGAATACACCCTGAACGCACGCAGTCTGAACGATCTGCTTAGCGTAGAGCAGGACGTATTTCAGGCCGAACAGGCGGTGACATCAGCCACATTCGACGTGGAACAGGCGGCTGTTTCCTACTCAATCAGCACGAATACCCTACTCAAACAGCTTCGCATTGAGCCTTAAGGGCTCGCTCCGTTTGAACCCAGCACAGAATCCGGGAAATGAATATGATGAAGACCACACCTGCAATGGCTAAACACATCGTTGATGTTGTGCCGCGTAATGGCGAGAAAGTGACGCATTTCGAAGGGGCCACAGGCATTACGCTTGCCGTATCGCCTAATAGCATTGTGCTGGTTCATGCTTCATCCGGGGCAGTGCTGCGTTATGAGCGCCACGGCAACGATCTGCTTATCTATCTTGAGGATGGTTCCGTCATTGAGTGTCGTGACTACTTTGCATCTGAAGATAACCGGCTGGCTTTTGAATCACAGACGGCCGAGTTTGAGCAAATTATTTTCACGACGGATGCCCCTGACTCCACCGCAGAGATCCTCACTTTGCAGCCTGAAAAGGAGACCATTCGCGGATTAGCGCCCCTGATGGAAACAGAGCATAACGGTATTGATCCCATGTGGCTGTGGACTGGATTGGGCCTTCTGGCAGGCGGCGCGATCGGGGCGGTGGCTGGTGGCGGTAGTAGCGGCGGAAGCGGTCACAGCAGCGATGATCACCATGAAGAACCGGACAATGGCGGCGGTAGCACTCAAGCTGCGTTGATTACGATTAACCCGATTGAGCACGGCGGGATTATCAACGCTGAGCTTTCACTACAGCCGATGACGCTCAACGGCACCAGCGACCTGGCTGCGGGTACGTCGATTGTCGTGACGGTCAACGGTAAAGACTATCGTTGTGTGGCAGGTGCGGATGGATCGTGGTGTGTCACGCTTTCCGCTGCGGATGTCAGTGCGATCTCTGATGGTCTTTGTACCGTCAGCGTACATGCATTCGACGCGCAGAATTCCAGTACAGTGGTCGCACAAACGGGAACCTCTTTTGTGGTCGATACCTGTCTGCCTGTGATTACGTTCAAGGGAATTGGCGACAATATCTTAAACGCGCAAGAGCTCCACCAGGAGCAGACGCTTTCGGGCACCGTAGCTGGCGCGCGGCCAGGCGATACTCTGGTGCTTAAGCTAAATGGGCATACCTATCAAGCGGTGATTCAGGGCGACCTGAGTTGGAAGATTACGCTTCCCGCAGCGGACCTTGTTGCACTGACGGATGGTAGCCAGTCCTATACCGCCAGCGTAGTCAACTACTGCGGAAACTGTGGCGAAGGCGCAGGTTCCTTTATGATTGACACGTTGGCACCTTCCGTGGCGATTGACAGTATCACTGCGGATAACATCATCAACAAAAATGAACATCAGCAGGCGCAAGTCATCAGCGGTACAACTTCTGGTGCAATGGCTGGCGACAGTATTCGTGTCACGATTGGCGATAAAGTTTACACAACCACGGTAGAGGCCAGCGGCAAGTGGCAAGTGGGGGTCCCGGCTGAGGATATGCAGGCGTTAGCTGAGGGGAAAATCACCCTCAGCGCCACCGTGACGGATGCCGCAGGTAACACCCGAACGGCGACCCATGATGTACAGGTCGATTTGATGGGACCCATCATCACCATCGATCCCATGGCCACAGATGACATCATTGATGCTATTGAAAAACAGGAACCCTTGACCATCAGTGGTTCCTGCGGGACTGACGTCACTGGTGTTACGCTTCTGATCGGGGGGGCAGTCTATACCGCCACGGTAAGCGGAAATTCCTGGTCGGTTACCTTGAGCGCAGCCCAAACCGCCGCGCTGCCTTCCGGCGATCTGATCGTTGTTGCCACGGCAACCGACAGTACAGAGAACAGTACTGTCTCCTCCCGTTTGCTACATGTTGATAGTTTCATGACTCCAGCCATCAGTATTGATACCTTCGCTGGCGACAATATTTTGAACGCCTTCGAGGCCGGAGAGAGTCAGGTGCTGTCCGGTCAAGTATTCAACGCTAAGGCTGGCGATGTAGTGACGGTGAAAATCGGCGCGCGTGAGTACACCACTACAGTTACGGAAAGCGCGCAAGGTATGCTGGTCTGGAATATTTCCATTCCTTCCGTTGACCTGTCGGCGCTGGCCCAGGGTACTCAGATTATTCAGGCCACCATCACCAACAGCAGTTATGTTACTGCACAGAGTTCCCTCACGGTAACAGTAGACACCACGCGACCAACGGTCACCCTTAACACGGTAGCCAGCGATGACATCATCAACGCTACGGAACACGCAACTGCCCAGATTATCAGTGGTTCGTCGACGAATGCGCCAGCCGGTTCATTGGTGACAGTTAACCTGAACGGTAAAGATTACACCACCACCACCAAAGCCGACGGCACATGGAGCGTGGGTGTTCCTGCGAAAGACATTACCGCACTGGCGGATGGCATGCAGGCTATCACGGTGGATATCGTCAACCCTGTGGGTAATATTGGGCATGGTTCACATGACATCACCGTTGATTTGACCGGGCCGGCCATCACTATCAGCACGGTTTCCGGCGATGACGTGATTGATGCGGTGGAAAAAGAACAGGCACTGACGATTAATGGCACCTGCGAAGCGGGTACGGTCACCGTCAGGGTGATTATTGCGGGTATTTCACATGATGCTGTAGTGGATGGAACGACCTGGTCATTGGCGCTTAATTCGGGCGAAATCAGTTCATTACCGGCCGGGGATATCACAATTTTTGCAGTGGCGACTGATGCTGTTGGCAACAGCACAAATGCCATACCACATCCTGTGCGGGTGGATAATGACACCGCGCCGGCGATTGTTATCCACCCTGTTGCGACAGATAACTGTATTAATGCGACGGAAGTGGCCAGTGATTTGATTATCACGGGTCAGGTGCTTAATGCATCGCCGGGCAATACCGTTGAAGTCACTTTCAATGGCACGAAATATACCACGACGGTGAACGCTGATTTTACCTGGTCGGTTACGGTTCCGAAGGCTGATTTGTCCTCACTGACAGAGGGCAGTACCGTCAGTGTCAGTGCTAAGGTTACGGCCAGTAATGGTACGACCGGACAAAGCCAGCCGTGTGATGTTACGGTGGATATCAGTTCCCCGGTCATTACGATTGATAAATTTGCCAGCGATGATGTGATTAACAGCGCTGAACACGGTGTAGCGCAGATCATCAGCGGAAGTGCGACAGGCGCGACGACCGGTGCGATTGTTACGGTCACGCTGAATGGCAAGACATATACCACGACGCTGGATGCCAACGGGAACTGGCGTGTGGGCGTACCGGTTACGGATATAGCGCTGCTGACCGAAGGGGCGGCGACAATCACGGCGCGTGTCAGCGATGTGGCGGGGAACAGCGGCAGCGCAACCCACAACATCTCGTCAGACCTGACCGGCCCTTTGCTGACAGTCAGTACAGTCGCGCTGGATGATATCGTCAACGCGGCTGAGAAAGGTGCTGACCTGACGCTGAGCGGTACCTGCGGTACTGACGTCGCCAGCATCAGCGTGATGCTTAATGGCAAAGACTATACCGCGACCGTCAGCAACGGCAGCTGGTCCGTCACGGTTCCGGCGGCGGATGTGGCGAAACTGCCGGAAGGCAGCCTGGCGCTGACGGCTACGGCGACCGATGCGGCGGGTAACAGCACGACGGCAACGCATGCGTTCAGCGTGGACAGCCGGAGTCCGGCCATCACCATTGATGCGCTGGGCGATAACATTCTCAACGCGGCCGACGTGACAGCAGACCAGACCCTGAGCGGTCACGTGACCGGTGCCGTGGAAAGCGACAGCGTTACTGTGACGCTCAACGGCAAAACCTACACCACCACGGTGGCGGCAGACCTGAGCTGGGCGATAACAGTCCCTGCGGCAGACCTGGCTGCGCTGGGCAACGGCACGGCCACAATCTCGGCGGAAGTGACCACGGCCAGCGGCAACCAGGGTTCGGCGAGCCACAATATCACGGTGGATGTCAGTGCCCCGGCGGTGACCATCGATAACGTCACGACCGACGACATCCTGAACAGCAGTGAACATGACGTGGCGCAGATTATCAGCGGCACGGCGACCGGGGTGAGTGCGGGCACCCCCGTGACGGTGACCCTGAATGGTAAGACCTATACCACCACCACGGGAGCGGACGGCAGGTGGAGTGTGGGGGTGCCGGCTGCGGATGTCACTGCCCTGGCCGAAGGGGCGGCGACAATCACGGCGCGCGTCAGCGATGTGGCGGGGAACAGCGGCAGCGCAACCCACAACATCTCGTCAGACCTGACCGGCCCGGCGCTGACAGTCAGTACAGTCGCGCTGGATGATATCGTCAACGCGGCTGAGAAAGGTGCTGACCTGACGCTCAGCGGTACCTGCGGTACTGACGTCGCCAGCATCAGCGTGATGCTTAATGGTAAAGACTATACCGCGACCGTCAGCAACGGCAGCTGGTCCGTCACGGTTCCGGCGGCGGATGTGGCGAAACTGCCGGAAGGCAGCCTGGCGCTGACGGCCACGGCGACCGATGCGGCGGGTAACAGCACGACGGCAACGCATGCGTTCAGCGTGGACAGCCGGAGTCCGGCTATTACCATTGATGCGCTGGGCGATGACATGCTCAACGCGGCCGACGTGACAGCAGACCAGACCCTGAGCGGTCACGTGACCGGTGCGGCGGAAGGCGACAGTGTCACTGTGACGCTCAACGGCAAAACCTACACCACCACGGTGGCGGCAGACCTGAGCTGGGCGATAACAGTCCCTGCGGCAGACCTGGCGGCGCTGGGCAACGGCACGGCCACAATCTCGGCGGAAGTGACCACCGCCAGCGGCAACCAGGGTTCGGCGAGCCACAATATTACGGTGGACGTCAGTGCCCCGGCGGTGACCATCGATAACGTCACGACCGACGACATCCTGAACAGCAGTGAACATGGCGTGGCGCAGATTATCAGCGGCACGGCGACCGGGGTGAGTGCGGGCACCCCCGTGACGGTGACCCTGAACGGTAAGACCTATACCACCACAACCGGAGCGGACGGCAGGTGGAGTGTGGGGGTGCCGGCTGCGGATATAGCGCTGCTGACCGAAGGGGCGGCGACAATCACGGCGCGCGTCAGCGATGTGGCGGGGAACAGCGGCAGCGCAACCCACAACATCTCGTCAGACCTGACCGGCCCGGCGCTGACAGTCAGTACAGTCGCGCTGGATGATATCGTCAACGCGGCTGAGAAAGGTGCTGACCTGACGCTCAGCGGTACCTGCGGTACTGACGTCGCCAGCATCAGCGTGATGCTTAATGGTAAAGAATATACCGCAACGGCAGTTGATGGGGGGTGGATTATCTCCATTCCCAGGGTCGACGTAACGAAACTGCCGGAAGGAGATCTGACGGTTAGCGTGGTGGCGACGGATGCGGCGGGTAACAGCACGACTGCAACGCATGCGTTCAGCGTGGACAGCCGGAGTCCGGCTATTACCATTGATGCGCTGGGCGATGACATGCTCAACGCGGTCGATGTGACAGCAGACCAGACCCTCAGCGGTCACGTGACCGGTGCCGTGGAAGGCGACAGTGTCACTGTGACGCTCAACGGCAAAACCTACACCACCACGGTGGCGGCAGACCTGAGCTGGGCGATAACAGTCCCTGCGGCAGACCTGGCGGCACTGGGCAACGGCACGGCCACGGTGTCGGCAGAAGTGACCACCGCCAGCGGCAACCAGGGCACCTCGACTCACAGTATTACTGTCGATACAACTGCTCCGGTAGTGACCATTGAGGCAGTAACAGCAGATAACATCATTAACGACGCAGAGCATGGTGCGGCACAGATCATCAGCGGTACCGCCAGCGGGGTGAATACTGGAGCAACCGTCACTGTATCGCTGAACGGACACACATACAGCGCCACGGTGGAAGCGGGGGGGACATGGAGTATCGGTGTTCCAGAGGCGGATATCGCGGGTCTGACAGACGGTTCGGTCACGATCAAGGCAGACGTTTTTGACTCTGCAGGCAACAAGGGCTCCACCACACATGATTTCACTGTCGAGCTGACGGGGCCCGCCCTGACGATTAATGCCGTCGCAGTGGATGATATTGTCAATGCCGTAGAAAAAGGTGCTGATTTGGTGCTGAGTGGCACCTGTGGTAGCGACGTCGCCAGCGTGAAGGTGACATTAAACGGTAAAGTGTATACCGCGACGGCAATTAGCGGCGCCTGGGTTCTCACGGTGCCTGCGGAAGATGTGGCGAAACTGCCAGAAGGTGGTGTAAATGTCACGGTAACGGCCATTGATACGATTGGGAATATCACGACGGTCAGTCATGCTTTCAGCGTGGACAGTCACATACCTTCCATCTCCTTCAATGCTCTGGGCGATGACATGCTTAACGCCGTCGAGGTGGCGGCAGACCAGACCCTGAGCGGTCACGTGACCGGTGCGGCGGAAGGCGACAGCGTCACTGTGACGCTCAACGGCAAAACCTACACCGCCACGGTGGCGGCAGACCTGAGCTGGACAGTTACGGTGCCGGCAGCTGACCTGGCGGTGCTGGGCAATGGCACCGCCACGATTTCGGCGGAAGTGACCACTGCCAGCGGCAACAAAGGCTCGGCGACCCACGATATCACGGTGGATGTCAGCGTCCCGGTCGTGACCATCGATCCGATCACGGCGGATAATGTCATTAATGGCGCGGAACATAGTAACGCTCAGATTATCAGTGGTACTGCAAGTGACGTCAGCGCCGGAGCGGTCGTGACGGTTACTCTGAATGGCAAAACATACACCGCCATCACAGATGCAAACGGCAAATGGAGTATCGGCGTACCGGCAGCGGATATCGCCGCGCTGGAAACAGGAATGGCCACGGTCAAGGCCGAGGTTGGCGACACTGCGGGCAACAAAGGTTCCGCCACACATGATTTTACCATTGACCTGGTAGGTTCAGCGCTGACGATAAATACCGTCGCGGTGGACGACATCGTCAACGCCACCGAGAAAGGTGAAGACCTTGTGTTAAGTGGCTCCTGCGATGCGAGTGCCACCAGTGTGAAGGTGACGCTAAACGGTAAAGAATATACTGCGACGGTAACCGGCGGGACCTGGAGCCTGACCGTTTTGGCTGCTGATGTCAGTGCTTTGACGGAAGGGGTGAACACGATCTCTGCGAGCGCAAGCGATAATGCAGGCAACACTACGGCAGCAAGCAAATCTGTTACGGTCGATTCGACTGCTCCTGTGGTTGTGATTAGCGCTGTCGCAACGGATGACATTTTCAACAACATCGAACACGGTACCGCTCAGACTATCAGTGGTTTTGCCGCTGGTGTGAGTGCCGGTACGACTGTCACTGTCACACTCAATGGAAAAACCTACACTACTACCACCAATACGAATGGCACATGGAGTATAGATGTCCCGGCTATTGATATGGCGGCTATCGCGGAAGGGACAACCACCATCACCGCGCAGATCGTGGATATCGCGGGCAATACAGGCAGCGCGACCCGCGATGTGATCACTGATATCACCGGACCGGCAATTACCATTAATACTGTCGCGGGTGATGACATCGTTGATATTGAAGAGAAAAAAGGAACCTTAACCATCAGTGGTACCTGCAGTACGGATGCGGAATTCATCACCGTGGTTATTGATGGCAAAACATACAATGCCACCATTGATGGAACGACCTGGTCTGTTGAGCTGAACACTGCACAAACGGAAGCATTACCCGCAGGCGATCTGACGATCCTCGTGAAGGCAATGGACGGCATTGGCAATAGCACGACGGATACGCATGTCATTCATATCGATGGTGATATGGATCCGGTCATTCTGATTGATTCAGTGACGGTGGATAATCGCCTGAACCAGGCCGAAGTGGCCGTCAATCAGGAGATTACGGGTAAAGCGACGATGGCGTCGGCAGGTGACACTGTCGTCGTCACCCTAAATGGTAAAACGTACAACGCCACCGTCGCGTCTGACCTTACCTGGAAAGTGACGGTACCGGCTGCGGATTTGGCGGCGCTCGGTGAAGGGGCTGCTACGGTAACCGCAGAACTTATGCTGGATGGTAATGTCATCAGCAGTTGTACTCAAAGTTTTACGGTCGATACGATCGGACCGGTGCTGACCATCAACCCCGTCGCCACGGACGATATTATAAACAGTGCCGAGCATGGCATGACGCAGATAATCAGCGGTACTGCCGCTGGCGCTAGTGCTGGAGCCACCGTGACGGTCACCCTGAATGGTAAAACCTATACGGCTGCAGTAACGGCTGAGGGAAATTGGTTGATCAGTGTTCCGACATCAGACGTAGCGGCACTGAACTCCGGAACAGTGACTATCAAAGCGGAAGTTGCTGATGCAGCAGGCAATAAAGGTAGTGTGACACATGACGTTGTGATTGATGTGACCGGTCCGACACTGGCGATAGATACCGTCACAGCAGACGATATCGTCAATTCTGCAGAGAAAAACGCGGCTCTGTCCTTGTCAGGAACCTGCGGTACCGACGTCACTGCAGTGACAATTATCCTCAACGGTAAAGAATATACCGCCATTGTTACCGGCGCGACCTGGAGCGTTGAGATTCCAGCCGCTGATGTCAAAGCACTTCCGGTAGGTAACCTCAATGTGACGGCAACCGCCATTGATACGGCAGGTAACAGCACCACTGCAAATCACAGTTTTACAGTGGATAACCAGGCATCAATTATCACTATCGATGCCCTGGGTGATGATGTGTTGAACGCGGCGGAAGTTGCGGTCGCTCAGAATATCAGCGGTAAAGTGATGGGGGCTGCAGAGGGAGACTCGGTTGTCGTTACTCTGAACGGCAAAACGTACACCACCACCGTGAAGTCTGATCTGACCTGGACAGTCACCGTGGCGGCAACGGATCTGACCGCTCTGGCGCAAGGTCAGGCGACCATAACCGCAGAAGTCACCAACGCCAGCGGTAACCGTGGTAACAGTAGCCACACCGTACTTGTCGATACGCTTGCACCTGTGGTCACGATGAATACCGTGGCAACGGATGACATCATCAATATCGCCGAGCACAACGTTGCACAAATGATCAGTGGTACCGCCACAGGGGTTAACGCAGGTGCGACTGTCACTGTCACGCTGAATGGTCACGCCTGGACCACCACAGTGGGTAGCGATGGGACCTGGAGCATGACGGTGCCGGCCGCCGATATCGCTGCGCTGGCTGCAGGGACAGCAACCTTTAAAGCCGAAGTGACTGATGCCGCAGGCAACAAAGGAAGTACGACCCGCGATGTCACTGTTCACCTGAGCGCTCCGGCGTTGGACATCAACACTATCGCGGACGACGATATCATTAATGCGGTAGAAAAAGGAACGGCACTGGTACTGAGCGGTACCTGCGGAGAGGATGTTACACACATCAACGTAGTGCTGAATGGTAAAGAGTATACCGCGACGGTGCTTGACGGTAGTTGGGTCCTCACGATACCGGCAGTGGATGTGGCTAAATTGCCGGAAGGTAGCCAGGTAGTTACCGCAAGCACCACTGATGAATCAGGTAACACCACCACCGCAATCCATAACTTTAATGTGGACAGCCATCTACCGACAATCACTATCAATGCTCTGGGCGATGATATGTTAAGCGCGGCGGAGGTTGCAGAAAATCAGACCATTAGCGGTAAAGTGATTGATGCAGCCGTGGGTGACACCGTTGAGGTCACTCTGAATGGTAAAACGTACACCACAACGGTTGCGGTCGATCTCTCGTGGACGGTAACTGTACCGGCAGAAGATCTGTCTGCCCTGACGCAAGGTCAAACAGCGATTGTGGCAACGGTAACGTCGTCTGACGGCAACAGTGGTAGCGTCACGCGCAATATCATTGTCGATACGGCGGCGCCCGTAGTCTCCATTGATGCCGTGACAGGCGACGATATCATTAACAGCTCTGAGCACGGTACTACGCAGATTATCAGCGGTACAGCTACCGGAGTCAGTGCCGGGAGCGTAGTGACAGTAACCCTGAACGGTAAAAGCTACATTACCGCAACGGATGGAAGCGGTCACTGGAGAGTGGGCATTCCGGCTGAAGATATCTATCGACTTGATGACGGGATTGCGACATTCAAAGCGGAAATCACGGATTCGGCTGGCAATAAGGGCAGTGTTTCCCGTGATGTTACGGTTAATTTGGCCGATCCTATCATCACTATCAATACCGTAGCCGAGGACGATATTGTCAATAGCACCGAGAAAGGTGCTGACCTGATGTTTAGCGGGAATTGCGGGTTGAATGTCACTCACGTCAAAGTGACACTGAATGGCAAGGAATATACCGCAACGGTCGTCGACAATAACTGGGTGCTGACGATCCCCGCTGCTGATGTGGCCCTGCTTCCTGAAGGCAATTTGAGTGTCGCTGTGATCGCTATCGACAATAGTGGTAATAGCACCCTCATCTCCCACAATTTCATCGTGGACAGTCAGTCGCCAGTGGTCACGATTAATCCTCTGGGTGACGATATTTTGAATGTGTCCGAGGTGGCTGCTGAGCAGACCCTCAGCGGGACGGTAACCGGTGCTGATGAAGGCGACATCGTCACTGTCATCCTGAACGGCAAAACGTACACCACGACCGTGAAGGCCGATCTCACCTGGTCGGTTAAGGTTCCAGCCGTTGACCTGGCGGCGCTTGGGGAAGGTAACGTCACCATTACGGCGGAAGTGACCGCTGCAAACGGTAACAAAGGCTCGGCTACGCATGACATCACTGTCGATATGACTGTTCCGACAGTGACCATCGACAGCGTGACGGCTGATAATGTCATTAATGGTGCCGAGCACGCTACCGCGCAGATTATCACGGGTACCTCCACTGGCGTCAGTGCCGGGGCGACAGTGACCGTCACTCTGAACGGCAAAACATACACCACTACCACGGATGTGAACGGCAAGTGGAGTGTCGGCGTTCCAGCCTCGGACATCGCCGCACTGGAGGACGGTTCCGCTACGATCAAAGCAGAAATTTCCGATTCCGCAGGCAACAAAGGCACCGTCACACATGATTTCACCCTTGATCTGACGGGACCCACCTTAACGGTTGATAAAGTGGCTGGCGACGACATCGTTAACATCGCCGAAAAGTCAGGTTCATTAGCGATTACGGGCACAAGCGATCTGGAAGGTGGGACAATCACCGTTGTTCTGAATGGAAAAACCTATACAGCCATAGTCTCTGACGGAAAATGGAATATCACGCTAGCTGCGGCGGAGGTGCAAACTCTTGCCCAGGGCGAAATCACCTTTACGGCATCGGTGAGTGACAGTAGCGGTAATACAACATCAGTTCCGCATACCTTTGCAATTGATACCACTGTACCCACGGTGATAATCAATGCGGTTTGCGTCGATAACATCATTACCGCCAATGAACTTAACAGTAACCCCAGCATTACGGGGAGTGTCATTGGCGCTAAACCCGGTGATATTGTCACTGTGCATATTGGTGCTCACGATTACATGGCAACGGTTAACAGCGACTTGAGCTGGAGCGTGGTGGTTCAATCTGCCGACCTGAAAGCGTTAGGCAATGGCTTAAGTACGATTACCGCTGAAGTGACAAACGCGCAAGGAAATACAGGTAAAGGCGAGCGCGATATTAATATTGATGCCAATCTGTCAGAAATTTACATCAACCCGGTATCGGGTGATGACGTCGTTAACTTTATTGAGCATTCTGGCAATATTTATATTACCGGTAGCAGCAGTGGTTTTGCACCGGGAGCCATTCTAACCATAGAGATCAATGGCAAAACTTACCAGGCGGAAGTTAAGGCCGGAGGGTTATGGCAAGCCAATGTGCTTTCAGCAGATGTTGCTCTCTGGGATGGAACAGAAACAATCAAAATATCAGGAGATGATGTTAACGGAAACACTATCACTAAACTTCATGATTTCACGATTAATACATCTCTCCCTGCTATTACCGTCGATCCCATCACTGCAGACGATGTGATTAATGCTGATGAACAATCTCAGTCATTAATTATCAGTGGTTCTACTGCCGGTATGGAAGAAGGTCAATTAGTCACTATCACGTTTGCGAATAAAATGTATACCGCAACCGTAGATGCAAACGGGCACTGGGAAACAACAGTCACCGCAACCGACATGGCTGCCCTACAGAACGGTTTGATCACCGTTCAGGTTCATGTCACAAATACAAATGGCGAAAGCGCGAGCGCAGCCAGAGCGGTACTTGTCGACCAGGATGTTCCCGTTATTGTCATTACTTCAATGGCCGGCGGCGACAACGTTATTAACGCCGAAGAGAGCACGAAATCCGTCGTTATTAGCGGTGTTGCTGGCGTGCCGACAGGGACAAGCATCGAGATAACGTTAAACGGTAAATCTTACACCACGGTAGTGGAAACCGGTGGCACATGGTCTGTTACCCTTCCCGGAACAGACGTCACTGGGCTGACGAACAGTGACTACACCGTGACGGCCAGCGTGACCGATCGTTATGGCAATAAAGGCAGTACAGAAGAGGTATTAAACATTGATGTCACTTTGCCAACGGTCAAGTTTGATGACCCTATTACTGACGATAACGTCATCAATAACGCTGAACATAATTCGGCGATACTGATAACGGGTACCAGTACGAATTCAGACATCGGGGATACCGTTGTTGTAAAAATTGGAACAAAAACCTATACCACACAGGTCGATGAAAACGGTAACTGGAGTATTGGTGTTCCGGCAAGCGTGGTAAAAACCTTACCTGAAGGTGAAAATACTTTCTTCGTCACCATTACGGATAGCGTGGGGAATAGTTCAAACGACAGTAAAGTCATCAATGTTATTACGGCATTGCCAACTATTACGATGGATACCGTCGCGCTGGATAATATCATCAATGCTCAGGAGGCAGGCACTGCACTGACTTTAAGCGGAACCAGTAATGCGGCAGATGGTGCGCAGGTCGTCGTGAATTTTGGCACGAAGAGTTATATCGCAACCGTTAATTCAGGTGTGTGGAGTCTGACGGTATCCTCGGCAGATTTACAGTTATTGAGTAATGGCAATTATGCTATTACCGCCAGCGTGACAGATCAATATCATAATGGGCAGTCAACAACACATAATGTCACGGTTGATACACGTGTTCCAGTTATTACTTTTAACAGTTTTGCTGTGGATGATATTGTCGATGCCGCAGAAGCCGCTACCGCTCAGGTGCTTTCCGGTCATGTGACAAATGCACAGCCTGGCGAAAAAGTGATTATTCACTTCGGAAGTCATACGTACGAAACTGTGGTGAAAAGTGATTTAAGCTGGAGCATCAACATCTCAGCAGCTGATGTTCAGTCACTTGGCGATGGTAAGACGACGATAACTGCAGAGATCACCACGGATTCCGGAAATCATGCACAAACCCGGCATGACATTACCGTCGATGCAAACCTTCCGACGCTGATAGTCAATGAGGTTTCTGGTGACGATATTATTAATGTCATTGAACATGATGCGCCGGTGGTGATTACCGGTTCGAGTAAAAATGTCGAATCTGGCGCTATTGTTACCATCACGGTTAATGGTATAGAGCACGAAGCCGTTGTTAAAACCGATGGCACATGGCAAGTGGGGTTCACGAAAGAAGAAGTGAGCGCGTGGCCTGCCGGTGAACTTGATGTGAAAGCCAGTGTAAATAATGGCATGGGTAATGCGACGATTACGGTTAATCCGGTTCAGGTTAATCTTAATGGTCCGGCGATCAGTATTGATGCTATTGCGACAGATAACATTATCAACGCAGTTGAAAAATCGGTGAGTTTGATTATTACCGGGAAAACCCTGGGCGTTGAAGCCAATTGTACGGTCATGCTTAAATTAGGCGGTAAAAATTACACCGCGAAAGTTAATGCTGACGGTACCTGGTCAATCCAGATCCCTTCTGCGGATATGGCGACATTGCCTAACGGGACACTGGATGCTACGGCTATCGTTTTAAATAAAGCTGGCAATAAAGCTGAATGTTCTCAGGGGGTTCTGGTGGACAGTATATCGTCTGTACTGACGATTGATACCATTGCCCAGGATAATATTATTAATCGTGCTGAACATGCCGATTCTGTTCAAATCAGTGGTTTCAGTGATGCAGGTGAAGGGAAAAAAGTTCAGGTCACTCTTAACGGTAAAACTTATGACACGTTAATTGATTCAGATGGAAAGTGGAGCGTGATTGTTAGTGTCAGTGACGTAAATACACTGACGGACGGCACAAAATCTGTTGTCGTCAGTGTGAGTGACGATGCTGGTAACCAGACGACAAAAACCGTTAATATTCTTGTCGATCTCACCGAGCCGACGCTGTCTTTTGACAGCAAACAGGCGATCGACAATGTGATAAATGCCACCGAACATGAACAGGCTCAGGTCATAACGGGGACGTCCACTGGGCTCGCTGAAGGCGCGACCGTCGTGGTTAAGATTACGAATGCCAATGGTGTCATCAAATCATTTACAACGGCGGTCGATGTAGAGGGTAAGTGGAGTATCGGTATTAGTGCAGATATTGTTCGCGGCCTTGCGGATGGAACTTATACACTCACAGCCGATGCTAAAGATTCGTCGGGTAACCCGGCAAGCCAGGCAACGCATGATATTGATGTAAAAACGATAAGCCCTGAATTATCGATCACTACGACCTCTGCGGGTAACGATAATATATTAAATAAAACAGAGAAAGCTGATGGTTTTTCTATTTCAGGTGATGCAAATTTACCGGATGGAAGCATATTGACCGTCACATTTAATGGTAAAATTTATCACCCGGAAATATCAGGTGGACATTGGGTTATCAATATCTCTCCTGCGGATATTGCATCTGTAAATGATGGTTCATATATCATCTATGCGCAAGCAAAAGATGTGAATGGAAATATCACGACGATCAGTAAAAATATTATCGTCGATACTGTTGCACCCATCGCAATTATTAATGTTGTTGCGGGTGATGATATTGTTAACTCTGCTGAAGCAGAAACCGGGCAGATCATCAATGGCAAGGTGATCAATGGTGTCGCTGGCGATATTGTAAAAGTGACTTTAGGGAGTAAAACGTACACCACAACTGTGGGTAGCGATCTTACCTGGAGCGTAACTGCTCCTGCTGAGGATTTAAAAGCGTTGAATAACGGTGCTAATACCATTAACGTGATCGTGGTGGATGGCGCAGGTAACGAAAGTGTAAACTATCCGCATGAAATTGGTATTGCGATTAAAATGCCAGAATTAACAATTGATGATATCTCTGGCGATAAGGTCATCAATAAGATTGAACATGGCCAGCCCCTTATTATTACAGGAAGTGCAACGAATTTATCCAGTGGGGATGTTGTTCAAATTATTATCAGCGATGGTATTACCAGTAAAACATATTCTGGTACCGTCGGAGCCGACGGACATACCTGGGTTGTACTGGTACCAAAAGACGATGTTGCAGCCTGGGGCGATAATACTGACTTGACGTTTACGGCTACGGCAACAGATGCCTATGGTAATAAATCTGCGGAAATAACCACGACTGCTACCGTAAACTTAGACAGTGTTGCCATTTCACTGGATTCTGTTGCGGGCGATAATATTATTAATGAGGCAGAAGCCAGTAATGAGAATGGTCTGGTTCTTTCAGGCCAAACAAGTAATGCGAAAGATGGTGATACTGTCACGGTTACTTTTGCTGGCAAGACGTATACAACAGTCGTTTCTAACCCGGAAAACGATGAATCGGGCACCTGGACCTTGACGATCCCCAAAGAAGATCTGGAAGGGTTGACTATCGGCAACAATAACGAAGTAAAAGTGAGAGTCACTAATGATCTTGGCATCAGTGCGGAAGAACATCGGTTTATTACCTATGAACCTGTTCCGCCAACGATCACTATTTCTGTTATCAGCGGCGATAATATTCTGAGCGCATCAGAAATGGGTCAGCCTTTGCAAATTAAAGGCACCTCATCGAGTGACACCCTGGGGCAAACATTAACGGTCACATTTAATGGAAAAACCTATACCACTATAGTGACTTCAGACGGCTCCTGGTCTGTCTCTGTTCCCGCCTCCGATTTGACCAATATGCAAAATGGTCTGTATGACGTCAAAGCTGAAGTCAACGATCTGGCAGGTAACCATGGCACGATGTTGGCAGACCCACCATTACAGGTATCACTGAAGGTACCGCAAATTGTTATTGATCCGATAACCGGTGACAACTTTATCAATGCGGCGGAGCATAGCAGCAGCACGAATCTGGCCATCACGGGTACTACCATTGATGCTGAACCAGGGGCTACGGTTAGGGTGACGCTCGGTGGCGTAAATTATAATACTACCGTGAAGGCTGATGGTTCGTGGAGCCTGATTATCAATGCGGCGGTTATTCAAGGTTTAGCTGAAGGGACTGTGTTGGTTGATGCCATGGTCCAGGACAGCCATGGTAACTCCGGTTACGCACCTCAAGTTAAAGTTACGGTTGACACCATTGCTCCGGTGATTTCTATCGATACTGTTGCAACAGATAACATTCTGAATACGGATGAACTCACTGCACTTAATGGACAAACAATTTCAGGGACTGCATCCGTTTCTGAGGCAGGGCGTACTCTCTATGTGGTTATTTCAGGTAATGGCGTAAACCAGAGCTATACCGCTGTAGTTGGTGTGGATGGGAAATGGTGCATCAATATCCCGACAGGAGAATTGGCTGATTTTACAAACGGCAATTATGATATTACGGCTACGCTAAAAGATGCCGCAGGTAACGAAGAGACAAAAACGAAGAAAATAAGAGTTGATGATACTAAACCTGTTATTACGATCGATCTCTTCTCGGGTGATGACCGCATAAATAACAGTGAATATACTAAATCACAAATTATTAGCGGTACGACAGATGCGGCAGCAGGCAGAACAGTCACAGTTATTTTTGGTGACGGCACCGCGAATGCCAAAACGTACACCACGACCGTAAGCAGTGATGGAAAATGGAGCGTTACGATCGGTGCGGAAGATATGGCGCTGTTGAGTGATGGCAGCTACGTTATCAAGGCATCGGTCGATAATGTCATTGGCAATCATGGTTCATCAACTCGCCCGATAGTCATTGATGCCACTCCTCCGGTCATTGCTTTTGATACCAATATTGCGGGTCAGGACAATGTTGTGAATATCACTGAACAGGTCGATGGTATTCGGGTCTCAGGCACAACGACCGCTGATCCAGGCCAGACGGTCACCGTCACGTTTAATAACAGCAGTAATTATTCCGCGACGGTTGCCGCAGACGGTTCATGGTATGTCGATCTCTCAGGAAACGACTTCACTGCATTGGCAGACGGCGATTATACCGTTACCGCTGTGGTGACAGACAAAGCAGGTAATACCTCTTCAACAGCCAGTAAAACGATTACATTGAGTGACGAGAAATTCACGTTAACGATAGATGACTTTACTGGCGATGTCTGGCTTAACAATGCAGAAGCTTCGACCGTACAAAAAGTTACCGGGACATCATCGGCGTCGGATGGGACCGTCGTCACGATCACGATAAATAACAAAACTTACACCACAGTAGTGTTAAGTGGAAAATGGAGCTGCGATGTTAGTGTCGCCGATTTATCGTTGTTCACTGACGGGGCGCAGTATGCGATAGAGGCAAGTATCTCGAATACCATTGGTAACGTGACAAATGCTTCTAAGCATTTTACCGTAGATAAATCAGTACCAACGTCACTGATTAGCGTTGATTCTATTACTGATGATTCAGGTCTGAGTTCGAATGATTTTATTACCAACGACCGATCTCTCACCATTAAGGGGTCGTTAGATAAAGCACTGGGTGTGAATGAAAAAGCACAGATCAGTATCGATGGTGGCATGACCTGGACGTCCCTTAACGTCACAGGAACAGACTGGAGTTATATTGATGGACGTTCACTGAGTGAGGGGAAACAGATTTATCAGGTTCGTGTTATTGATGAGGCAGGAAATATAGGTAATACCGTCTCCCGGGATGTGGTAATTGATACAACAAAACCCTCTGAGGCGATAACACTCACCATAGACAGTATTACAACGGACAGCGGGATATCTGGCAGCGATTTTATTACCAACGATACAATGCTGACTATTAAAGGCAAAATTGGCGCGGCTTTAGGTAATGGTGAACATGTCCAGATTAGCCTTGATAATGGTATTACATGGTCAAACGTCTCTTTAAACGGTCTTGACTGGACATACGATTGCGGTGAATTGACGGGAACGGTGGCCTGCAAAGTTCGCGTTATTGATGATGCTGGAAATATAGGGTCCACAGCCAGTCGCGATATTGTGATTGATACTACGATCTCCGATACGGTCGTTGCCATTACCAGTATAAGCGACGATACCGGCACGCTGGGAGATTCCAAAACTAACGATACAACATTGACGATTAATGGTTCGCTAAATCAGGCGCTGTTAGTCGATGAAATGGTTCAAATCAGTGTGGATGGCGGAGCCTGGAAAACGGTGATGGTGACCGGGACGTCATGGCAATATGCAGACTCGACTGTTCTGACAGAAGGTTCTCACTCCTGGTCAGTAAGGATTATTGATAAAGCGGGAAATATAGGTTCAACAGCGCAGAAAGACGTTGTTATTGATACCACCCTCTCGGGGGCGACAATTGCTGTCACATCAATAGACACCGACACGGGCAAGAGCAATGTCGATTTTATTACCGCGAATAATACGCCAACATTAAAAGGTTCGGTGAGTCAGGTACTGGCGGCAGATGAAAGACTTGAGATCTGTATCGATGACGGAACCTGGCAAAGCGTAACGCTGGATGGAGTCAATTGGAGTTACGCTACTGCAGTATTAGCCGATGGCGAGCATACTTATTCCTTACGAATTATTGATGATGCCGATAACGCCAGTACTATTACAACGCAAAAAGTTGTCATCGATACCGTTGCGCCGCTCGCCATGCCAGAAATTGTCAGTTATACGGACAATAACGGTAAGAAGCAGGGGACTTTCGATTCTGTCATCTCCAGTGATGATAAAACCCCATGCCTGAATGGCACATTGACCAAAGCTCTCGGAAGCGGTGAGGTTGTCGAAATTTACCGAAATGGTGTAGTCGTGGGCCAGGCCGCCGTCACAGGGTTGACCTGGACCTGGACTGACAATTTGACAAGTTTGTCCGATGGTACTTACACCTATAGCGCCAAAGTTGTCGATGTCGCGGGGAATTCCAGTGCCTCCAGCAATTTTGATTATGTTCTGAACACAGTACTGCCGACCTTAACCGCTGTAATGTCGGCATTTACGACAACAGATACAACACCTGTATTGAGCGGCACCTTCAACGGTACTGGTGATTTCTTATCCACGTATATTCTGGAAGTGACCGTTAATGGAAAAACGTATTCCTCCGCTGATGGTTCTGTAGTCATCGATATCCTAAATAAGACCTGGTATCTACAGATACCCGACCAGAATATTTTGACAGTCTCAGGTACTGCCTATTCTGTAAACATGCAGGTATCAACGTTAACCGGAAATGGTGGAGATATAACAAATTCAGCCGTGACAATCGGTGCAGAAACGGCCATGGTGGGGCCCGCAATCAATAGCGAAAACTATAACCCGGCGCTTGCAGGAGGGGTGACGTTAGATGCTAACGGGATGTGGATGTTTACTGCAAATGATACCTTAAGTGCGTCTATAGACAGAAATACTTATACCAAAACAGTATTGCCAATCACGGGTTATTACAATGCTTCAAGCTTCCTCGACTATAATCGTGATGGCTATATGGATATCGTGGCAGAATCTACGGGATATGATAATTTCTATTTGTATACAAATAGTGGTGTTAACACGTTTACCCGCAAAGATACACGTATTGGTGGTGGCGGTATTGATGGTGGTGACTCTGGCACTATTGTCACAGCCGACTTTAATGGCGATGGCTATGCCGATTTTATATTCGGTGATAATAACCTCAACTCAAGTGCGTATTTCATCAATAGCAAAGATGGTTCATTTGCACAAAAACTATCCCGAAGTTCGGCTACTGGGGTTACTAAAGGTAAAACGGTTTCTGGTTGGATTTCTGGTGCAGAGTTATCAATTGTAGATTTGAATAATGACGGGAAATCTGATGTTGTCATGCACACAACGAATAACTCAAACAACTACGAGTTATCCTCCATGCTTGGTAATGGTGACGGCACGTTTATCTGGCAGCAAGAAATAGCAAATGCCTTTTATTCTACTTCTGACTCGAATTACAATACATCATTAACATGGGCCGATTTTAATAATGATGGGTACATGGACCTTTATATGTCTATGTGGCGAAATAATGGATTTAATGGAAAATTGTTGCTAAATGATGGCAGTGGAAATCTGAATGAACCCACTGCAGTTGATTCTGAAGGGGTACGTAGCGGATACTCCCTGGCTATCGACTGGAACCATGATGGTTACATGGATATAGTAAAAACTGGAAACGCCGGTTGGAACAGTAACTATAAATCATACATTTATTTAAATGATGGCACAGCGAAATTCACTAAACAGGTTTTTGGTACTAGAATAAATTCTGTGGTAACCGCTGTTGCAACCATGGATTTCGACTGGGATGGCTCTAAAGATGTACTTATAAGTTATCAGAATGGCCAGACAGAACTTGTCAGAAATACAAATGTTGTCGATAACGGTTCGTCCCTACATTTTAAAATAGTCGACCAAAATGGTATTAACTGTTATTTTGGTAATACCGTTAATCTTTATGACTCAAAAGGTAAGCGAGTTGCCAGCCAAATATTGAATACTCAATCAGGTATGGGGGTTAACGATTCTTCAGCAATTGTTGATTTCTATGGCCTAAATTCGAGAGAAACCTACCGAGTTGAATTGGTGTATCAGGAAAACGGTATTTCTAAAACCATGACTGACAGCATCAATGTTGCATGGGGTGGGCTTAAAGCTGGCGTTGCCAATGAGAATATCTGTTTGAGCGTTGAGAGTGACTCAGCGATGAATAACGGTAAATTTGTCGGTACCGGTTATAACGACACTTTTACTGCTACTACGGGAACAGACGTTTATGATGGCTCCGGTGGCTGGACAACAGCCTCACAGCACAACACCTGGTCTTCAACTGGTGGGGTAGATACCATCGACTTTGCGCAAGCGACGACGGGTGTCACGGTTGACCTGTCTAAAACAGGTGCGCAAAGCACAGGGTTTAACACCATAACGCTCAAAAATATAGAAGGTATTGCGGGTTCTGCCTTTAACGATACGTTGACAGGAAATGCCGGTGATAATGTGTTTGAAGGCCGCGGCGGAAACGATACGATTAATCTCGGCAATTCAGGGCACGATACGCTGTTATATAAACTGATATCAAACACCAGTGACGGTGGTGTGGGCCACGATGTGATCAATGGCTTTAAGGTGGGCACCTGGGAGGGAACGGAAAATACCAGTCGTATTGATATCAGTGACTTGCTTAAAGACAGCGGATATACCGGGACGGCCAGCGCTCATTATGTTAATAACGTCGCAAAGCTTGATAATCCTGCGGACGATATCGATAAATTTGTTCATGTGGTACAGAACGGTGAAAATGTGGATATTCAGATAGATCGTGACGGGACGGGAGAGACGAATGACTTCCAGACAGTGGCGACGCTCGATAATACGCACACTGATTTATTAACCTTACTGGCAAACCATCAGCTGATTGTTGTTTAATCGGTATCATTAAAAACGAAAAGGGCGATCAACAGGCTGTCGCCCTTTATTATTTTAATATCATACCCTCAATTGTATCTTAATATACGGCTGATAGCTCAGGGTAGGGAGTCGCTAAAGGGTAATGCTCTGGCTGAGTAGAAGAGGCAGAGACTCGGTATCTGCTGTCAATACGACCAGAAATCCACTGGAACGCCAAATAGCAAAAACCCGCCTTGTGGGCGGGTTCTTTAGAATAGTGGTGCCCGGACTCGGAATCGAACCAAGGACACGGGGATTTTCAATCCCCTGCTCTACCGACTGAGCTATCCGGGCAACGGGGCGCATTAAAACCGATCCGCCTCGTTTCGTCAACGAAATTTCTTCAAATCAATGCAGACTGCACAATCTATCACCACTTTGCTGTTATTGCACGCATCTTCAGGCAAAAAACGCGGTCCAGGCGGCGGAGATCGGCATTGCCAACAGCAGGGCAGGAAGCATATTCACCACAGCAAACATCTTAATCCCGCAGATACGTAAACCGGTCGCCAGCAGGAGCAGTCCGCCCACGGCGCTAAAATCCGCCATCATCGCAGGGGTGGTGAGCGGCAGGAGTAACGCAGCGCTGGCGGCCAGAATTAACTGGATAACGAGCATTGGCGCAGAGATGGCGGAAACCGCGATCCCCAACGAGCAGGCAAAAATCATCGCGGTAAAGAAATCGAGAAAAGACTTGGCGATTAAGATGCTCGGATCGCCCGTCATTCCCTCATGCATCGAGCCGAAAATACCGGTGCCGCTTGCGCAAAAGAGCACAATGATAGCCACGTAATTCTGGATAAAGGTGTCGTGGACAGCCGTTTTTCCCTGCTTCTTAAACAGTTGCTGCGCTTTTGCGACTGCTGAGTTAATCCCTCTTTCCAGGAAACAGATTTCGCCAATCAGCGCGCCAATAAGAGTCGCCAACACCATCACGGGCAGGTTGGCGCATTTGATGATCAGTAAAATACCGATACCCAGTGAGGCCAGACCGAATATTGAGGTCATTGAGACGCGAAGACGTTCCGGTAAACGCTGGCTGAGAAGTGAACCGGCAACACCGCCAATCAACACGGCGCTGGCATTAATAAAAGGACCAATAACCATATTAGCTTCCATAACTATACTGTCGGATTGCATTATTATGCCCTGATTATCGCGTTTAATGGCGGTTTCTTAGCAAAGTGAATGCATACGGATTTTATCTTGCAGCCCCTGGGGAAAGGTGCCATGATTGCGCGAATTTTCTCCTGTCTGAATGGGGTTGCCTGGGATGAATGTATTCCCCTCACATCACCTTCAACATCGCCATTTCGCGCGAATCTTGTCTTTGCCTGTGACCTCCCGACATTCGTTCGCCATGCGGTGAGGGAAGCGTACGCTCACTGCAGGACAACAGTAAAATCAGATAGTGTCTGCTTTTACTGATGTCTGGCGGTCGGAGCTGGTGACCAGTTTGACCCGACAAATCGTTCGGCAAGGCCATTGTGCTTTGTCCGGGGCTTTTACACTCCCGAAACGGGTTTTTGTGCTTATGAAATCAATGAATATTGCCGCCAGCGGTGAGCTGGTAACCTGCTTGTCTACTCATCGTCATGTGGTGGCGCTGGACAATACCGATTTTACCGACGTCGCGGCAGTCGTCATTACCGTTGCGGACAGCCGTAGCGGCATTCTTTCCCTGCTCAAACGTACCGGTTTTCATTTGCCGGTATTTATGTTCTCAGAAGAGATGACAGATGCGCCTGCGGGCGTCGAGGCGGTCATTGCGGGTAGCGCGCAGGACTGGCTGGAGCTGGAGTCTGCCGCCTGTCGCTATGAAGAGGATCTGTTGCCGCCATTTTATGACACGCTGACCCAGTACGTTGAGATGGGCAACAGTACCTTTGCGTGCCCCGGGCATCAGCATGGCGAGTTTTTTAAAAAACATCCTGCGGGACGCCATTTTTATGACTTTTTCGGTGAAAACCTGTTTCGTGCAGACATGTGCAACGCCGATGTGAAGTTAGGCGATCTGCTGATCCACGAAGGTTCAGCGAAACACGCGCAGAAATTTGCCGCCAAAGTATTCCATGCGGATAAAACCTATTTTGTGCTCAACGGGACGTCAGCGGCGAATAAAGTGGTTACCAATGCGCTGCTGACACGCGGCGATTTGGTATTGTTCGATCGTAACAACCATAAGTCGAATCATCATGGTGCGCTGATTCAGGCGGGCGCTACGCCGGTTTACCTTGAGGCGGCACGTAACCCGTTTGGTTTTATCGGCGGCATTGATGAACATTGTTTTGACGAGGCGTATCTGCGCGAGCAAATTCGCAATGTCGCGCCGGAAAAGGCAGATAAAGCGCGGCCCTTTCGTCTGGCCATTATTCAGCTTGGCACCTATGACGGCACTATCTACAACGCGCGTCAGGTGATCGATAAGATAGGTCACCTTTGCGACTACATCTTGTTTGACTCGGCCTGGGTGGGTTATGAGCAATTTATCTCAATGATGGCGGATGGCTCTCCGCTGTTGCTGGAGCTGAATGAAAACGATCCGGGCATTTTTGTCACCCAGTCTGTCCATAAACAACAGGCCGGTTTTTCGCAAACTTCGCAGATCCACAAGAAAGATAACCACATTCGTGGCCAGGCGCGTTTCTGCCCGCATAAGCGGCTGAATAATGCCTTCATGCTCCATGCGTCGACCAGTCCATTCTATCCGTTGTTTGCGGCGCTGGATGTTAACGCCAAAATTCATGAAGGAGAGAGCGGTCGTCGTTTGTGGGCTGAATGTGTCGCGCTGGGCATTGAAGCGCGTAAAGCCATTCTCGCCAGCTGTAAGATGCTTCTGCCTTTTATTCCTCCCGTTGTCGACGGCAAACCGTGGCAGGAAAATCCCACGGCGGTAATTGCCAGTGAGCGTCGCTTCTTCAGTTTTGAACCCGGCGCGAAATGGCATGGCTTTGAAGGGTATGCCGACGATCAGTATTTTGTCGACCCCTGCAAGCTACTGCTGACGACGCCTGGCATTGATGCTGAAACCGGGCGTTATACCGATTTTGGGATTCCCGCCACCATTCTGGCGCACTATCTGCGCGAAAACGGCATCGTGCCGGAGAAATGCGATCTCAACTCGATTTTGTTCCTCCTGACGCCTGCGGAAAGTGCCGGGAAAATGGCGCAACTGGTGGCGATGCTGGCGCAGTTTGAACAGCATATTGAAGACGATACGCCACTTTCAGAAGTGTTGCCGACCATCTTCAATAAATACCCGGTGCGCTATCGCGACTATACCCTGCGCGAACTGTGTCAGGAAATGCATGATCTGTATGTCAGTTTTGATGTTAAAGATCTGCAAAAAGCGATGTTCCGTCAGGAGAGTTTGCCAAAAGTGGCGATGAATCCTCAGGATGCCAACAGCGCGTTTATCCGCGGTGATGTCGAGCTGGTGCGTATTTGCGATGCAGAAGGTCGTATCGCGGCGGAAGGGGCGTTGCCTTACCCTCCTGGCGTTCTGTGCGTGGTTCCCGGTGAAGTGTGGGGCGGCGCGGTCCAGCGTTACTTCCTGGCGCTGGAAGAGGGTGTAAACCTGTTACCCGGTTTCTCGCCAGAGCTACAGGGCGTGTACAGCGAAACAGACGCAGACGGCATTAAGCGTCTGTATGGCTACGTGCTGAAGTAAGCATGAAAAAAAACGGGTCACCTAAAGGCGACCCGTTTTTGCCAGAGAAGAATTAATGTGCCACTGGCTGAGAGCCTGCTGGCGTGCGAACGTGTTTGTATTTGAACAGGGCGACGAACGCGAAGGCCAGAACCAGAGAGTAGCCCGCGAAAATCAGCCACACGGTTTGCCAGTCGGTAATACCGTTCAGTGTGTAATGCTCAACCACTTTCCCGCTGACCACACCCCCAAGGATGCACCCGAAGCCGTTGGTCATCATCAGGAACATACCCTGCGCACTGGCGCGGATTTCAGGGCGGACTTCTTTTTCAACAAACACCGAGCCGGAGATGTTGAAGAAGTCGAAGGCGCAGCCGTAAACAATCATCGACAGAACCAGCAGCACGGTACCGAACGGTGTCGGATCGCCATATGCGAACAGACCGAAGCGCAGCATCCACGCCACGATACTGATAAGCATAACGTTCTTAATGCCGTAGCGACCCAGGAAGAACGGGATTGTCAGGATAAACAGGGTTTCGGAGATCTGCGAAATCGACATCATCACCGAGGCGTGCTGCACGATAAAGCTGCTGGCAAATAGCGGGTCTTTATCGAAGCTGTGCAGGAAGGTGTTCCCGAACATATTGGTGATTTGCAGTTCAGCGCCCAGCATCATTGAGAAGATGAAGAAGATCGCCATACGCTTGTTTTTAAACAGCGCGAAGGCATCCAGACCCAACATTGAGGTCCAGCTCTGGTTTTTCTGCTGGTTGGCGACCGGAATATGCGGCAGCGTCAGGGTGAACAGCGTCAGAACAACGGAGAGGACAGCACCGATGTACAGCTGCATATGGCTCAATTCGAAGCCGGAGAAGCTCACGCCCCACATGGCAAAAATAAAGCCGATGGTGCCCCAAATACGGATTGGCGGGAAGTCAGTCACAATGTCCATTCCCGCAGATTGCAAACGGTAGTAGGAGATGGTGTTGATCAGGCCCAACGTCGGCATATAAGCCAACGAGTTAAGGAGGATCACGAAGAACATTGCGCCCGGCGTGGTCACCTCTGCTGCCATAAACAGCGTTGCGGCGCCAACTGCGTGGCAAATGGCATATACCCATTTCGCACTTAACCATTTGTCCGCCACAATCCCTAACAGCGTAGGCATCAGGACGGCGGCGATCCCCAGAGAGCTATAAACAGCGCCGATGGAGGCACCGTCAAACTTAAGGGTGACAAACATATACGAGCCGAGGGTGGTGAGCCAGCTTCCCCATAGGCAGAACTGCAGAAAGGAGAGGACTTTCAGCTGCAGCTTAAGATTCATGTTAATTTCCTCACACCGTAATGCGGATGAATGTTCTAAAAGGCACATTTGCCGTTGCAATATGATGTGATTCTATCAACGACAGACCTTTGTTTTTTGTTACCTGTGACAAATATTTGCAAACATTTTCCTATTGCAAGGCAAAAGGGTGATGGACTTAACACTTTTATGCCCCCGCCCTCGTGGTTTCAGGAGGGCGGGAGGGGATGTAGAGAGGCTATTTACGGCGATACGATTTTTGCGCCGAATTAACCTTATACAAATAACGACGCGATTCTGCAGAAGGGTGTCGAGTGGTCAGCGTCTGGTAAACATCTCCCGGCGACATGCTGTTAATAATAGCAGCAGCCTGGATCTTATCGTTGGAGAATACGCGCAGCACGCTGCCCGCGCCGCCGTTGTAGGCGGTGATCACCGCATAGCGTCGTGATGTCGGGTTATCGATTCCCCCTAAATACACATTGTTGAGCATCGCCAGATAGGCGGTGCCAGTATCAATGTTACTGGCAGGATCGAACAGGAAGCTGCGGCTTGGAGTACCCGAACGTCCTTGCGAACGGAAAACGTCTTTCCCGGCGCTATGCTGAACCACCTGCATCAGACCCAGCGCGTCGGCATGACTGACCGCGTACGGGTTAAATGAAGATTCCGTCTGCATAATCGCCAGAATGAGTGATTCGTCGACGTCATATTTCCGTGATGCCTGACGCACCATACCGAGGTATTTATGCGCGCGTTTATCAAGGTGATTTGGGACAAGGTTGATGGTGACGCTGTAAATGATGCGCAGGCCGTTGCTGCGGCTTTTAAGCCGGGTTTTCAGCAGGTAATCGGCGAAGTTTGTTGCACGCCCCTCCCAGCGAATGGGTTGGCCTGTATGATCCACCACCTGACCGTACAGGAATGGTTCTTTGGAGATCTGAATATCATCGACGTCAGAATAGAGATCGACGGTCGTCGGATCGTCACCCATTAACAGCGTCTTGATAATGGCCCGACGCAGATGCCCGGCGGGATCGGTTCCGGCAATGGTTTCAACGGTGATGGTACCGGCATCAAAGTTGATATGGCTGCGGGTTTGAAACTGATCGGTGTACTTCACATAGTCTTTTGGACCGGCGATCAGAACTTCCTTGAACCCCCACAGATTTTCAATGTTATGGGCAAATTGCCCCATCAAAATATCAAAACCGTTGGTATCCTTGACCCAGGCTTCATTGTACGTATCGCCTTTGTTGGTCGAACTGGAACAGGAGATGAGCAACGGCGCAACAAGTGCAAGCGCGAAAAATTTTTTCATCATTCCGGGAGTGCGTGTTGTGTTGTTATGAGATGTGAAAAAGGGCGGTTAAGCCCTTATTTTTTGTCTTCCGGCGTATAGCCTTCAATGTGTACATCTTTGCCTTCAAACAGGAAGTTAATCATCTCCTGTTCCAGCAATTTACGATGCTCAATATTCATCATGTTGAGTTTCTTTTCGTTGATCAGCATCGTTTGTTTATGCTGCCACTGCGCCCAGGCTTCTTTGGAGATTTCGTTATAGATGCGTTTTCCCAGTTCGCCTGGGTACAGCTGAAAATCCTGACCTTCAGCATCACGTTGCAGGAAAGTACAAAAAATCGTTCTGCTCATAAATTATCCTCTTTATCGACCGACGGCTTAAACCAAAGCGCCGGTGCGTAACTGCTGTAACAAACGCTCCACGGGTGCCGCCAGTCCGACCGACGGCGGTTGCGCTAAGTTATACCAGAGCGCGTTGCCTTCATCCATGCATGAGGTGAAGGAAGACACGGGAAGCCACATGGGCACAATATCCAGATGGAAATGGCTGAAGGTATGGCGAAACGCATTCAGTTGGCTGAGATTATCAGCTTTAATATGCCTCTGCGCCAGCCACTTACGCAGGCCATCCTCATCGTCAAACTGAGGAAAACAGTACAATCCCCCCCACAATCCGCTGGGAGGCCGCTGCGCCAGCAGCACGGTGTCTTCATTCTGCATCAGCAAAAAATAGCCGGTACGTTCCGGTAGCGTCTGTTTCGTTTTTTTGCCGGGGTAGAGCGACCAACTGTCGTTGGCGGTCGCGATGCAACCGTTTTGTAATGGGCAAAGGGAACATTTTGGTTTTGAGCGCGTACACACCATCGCGCCTAAATCCATCATCGCCTGGTTAAAACGCTCAACACCGTTGGCGGGCGTCACCTGTTCGCTCAGATCCCACAGCGTTTTCTCGACCTCTTTTTTTCCCGGCCAGCCGCTCACCGCATAGCAGCGCGCCAACACGCGTTTGACGTTGCCGTCGAGAATCGGGAAATGTTTGCCCAGTGAGAGAGAGAGTACGGCGCCCGCGGTAGAACGCCCGACGCCAGGCAGTGCCGCCACTTCATCAAAGGTTTCAGGAAACTGACCGCCATGTAGTGTGACAACCTGTTGGGCCGCTTTGTGCAGATTTCGCGCTCGCGCGTAGTAACCTAAACCGGTCCATAAATGAAGCACTTCATCCAGCGGCGCATTGGCTAAATCCGTCACCGTGGGGAAGCGCGACATAAAGCGTTCAAAATAGGGAATGACCGTGGCAACCTGGGTTTGTTGTAACATGACTTCTGAGAGCCATACTTTGTAAGGCGTCTTGTCAATTTGCCAGGGCAGCGTTTTCCGCCCGTATTTATCGTACCAACCCAATACCTGGGTTGAAAATTGAGACGCTTGCATGGTCACCGCTTAATATTGGCTGGGGGGGCAGATTGCAGCACAGAGGCAACAGGGTGTAAACCGGAACTTTCCGGTGCTGACTTTCTTCCTTTACTTGCATCCGCCAACTAACTTTGGATAATGCCCGTTTTCGCAACTCAATCACAAGCAGACTTAACTTTTATGAAGAACGACGTCATTTCACCGGAATTTGATGAAAACGGCCGCCCGTTGCGCCGTATTCGTAGTTTTGTTCGTCGCCAGGGGCGACTGACGAAAGGGCAGGAACACGCGCTGGAAAACTACTGGCCGGTGATGGGCGTTGAATTCAGCGAAGATCCTGTGGATTTTGCCGCGCTGTTTGGCCGTGAAGCGCCGATCACGCTGGAGATTGGCTTTGGGATGGGCGCATCGCTGGTGGCGATGGCAAAAGAACGTCCGGAACAGAATTTCCTCGGCATTGAAGTACATTCACCGGGGGTGGGTGCGTGCCTGGCCTCTGCCCATGAGGAAGGGGTTGAGAACCTGCGAGTGATGTGCCATGACGCGGTCGAAGTGCTGCATAAAATGATTCCTGACAATTCTTTAACCATGGTTCAGCTCTTTTTCCCTGACCCGTGGCATAAAGCGCGTCATAATAAGCGCCGTATCGTTCAGGTACCGTTTGCTGAACTTGTGAAGAGCAAGCTGAAGCTGGGCGGTGTTTTCCATATGGCGACCGACTGGGAAGCCTATGCAGAACACATGCTTGAGGTGATGACTTCTATAGACGGGTATAAAAACCAGTCTGAAACCAACGATTATGTACCGCGCCCGCAATCGCGCCCGGTAACCAAATTTGAACAGCGTGGTCATCGTCTTGGCCACGGCGTATGGGACTTAATGTTCGAGAGGGTGAAATAATGGCAAAGAACCGTAGCCGTCGTTTGCGTAAAAAAATGCACATCGACGAATTCCAGGAATTAGGATTTTCGGTTGCATGGCGTTTTCCGGAAGGTACATCTGAAGAGCAGGTTGATAAAATCGTTGATGATTTTATTAATGACGTCATTGAACCGAACAAACTGGCCTTTGACGGCAGCGGTTATCTGGCCTGGGAAGGTCTGATCTGCATGCAGGAAATCGGTAAATGCACTGAGGAACATCAGGCGATAGTCCGTAAATGGCTGGAAGAACACAAACTTGAAGAAGTGCGCACCAGCGAACTTTTCGATGTTTGGTGGGACTAACAAAACATACGGGGCCAGCATTTGCTGGCCCGATTTGTCTTGAGGGAAAGTTATGATGCGCAAAACGCTGCTGGCGGCAGTCCTAACGTTCACGGCGATGGCCGCACACGCAGATTACAAATGCAGCGTCACGCCGCGTGACGATGTTATTTTGAGTCCGCAAACAGTGCAGGTGAAAGGCGAAAATGGCAACCTGGTCATTACGCCGGACGGCAACGTGACATTCAACGATAAGCCGTACACCCTGAGTGCTGCACAACGTGAACAGGCGAAAGATTACCAGTCTGAATTACGCAGCGCGTTACCGTGGATCGATGAAGGCGCCAGAGACCGGGTAGAGAAAAGCCGTGTGGCGCTGGACAAAATCATCGCCAAAGAAGTGGGTGAAAGCAGCAGTATGCGCGGGCGTCTGACCAAACTGGATGCGCAACTGAAAGAGCAGATGAACCGTATTATCGAACATCGTACGGACGGCCTGACCTTCCACTACAAGGCGATTGAGCAGGTGCGTGCGGATGGCCAGCAACTGGTGAATCAGGCGATGGGCGGCATTCTGCAGGACAGCATCAATGAGATGGGCGCAAAAGCGGTGCTCAAAGGTGGTGGTAATCCGCTGCAGGGCGTACTGGGAAGCCTGGGAGGGTTGCAAACATCGATTCAAAACGAATGGAAGAATCAGGAAAAAGACTTCCAGCAGTTTGGCAAAGATGTCTGTAGCCGCGTCGTGACGCTGGAAGATAATCGCAAAGCGTTGGTCAGTAGCCTGAAATAATCCTCTCTGTTTTTTTAAGCAACGGCACGCTTTTGTGCCGTTTTGTTTCGTCTCTTTCCCTCATTTTGATATCCATCTCTAAAATCAATACATCGGATGACATATTTATCTGTTTAATTGGAAGACGTCACATTATTCATCTCCTGGCTTGCGATAATGCGTCAACTTTTTACGTAACTGGAGAAATAACATGGAGTTTTTCAAGAAAACGGCACTTGCCGCACTGGTTATGGGTTTCAGCGGTGCCGCGCTCGCTTTACCAAATGTCACGATTTTAGCCACCGGAGGGACGATTGCCGGGGGCGGTGACTCAGCAACAAAATCGAACTACACAGCCGGTAAAGTTGGCGTTGAAAATCTGGTGAATGCCGTGCCTCAGCTCAAGGATATTGCTGTGGTGAAAGGCGAACAGGTCGTGAATATCGGTTCGCAGGATATGAACGATGAAGTCTGGTTAACGCTGGCGAAGAAGATCAATACCGAGTGCGATAAAACCGATGGTTTCGTCATTACTCATGGCACAGATACCATGGAAGAAACTGCTTACTTCCTCGATCTGACCGTGAAGTGCAACAAACCGGTCGTGCTGGTAGGGGCAATGCGTCCCTCTACGGGGATGAGCGCAGACGGTCCGTTCAACCTCTATAATGCTGTGGTAACAGCGGCTGATAAAGCCTCTGCCAACCGTGGCGTGCTGGTGGTGATGAACGACACCGTTTTGGATGGTCGTGATGTCACGAAAACCAATACCACAGATGTCGCTACCTTCAAATCCGTTAACTACGGACCGCTGGGTTACATCCACAACGGCAAAATCGACTATCAACGCACACCGGCGCGTAAACACACTTCCGCCACGCCGTTCGATGTCTCTAAGTTGAACGAATTGCCGAAAGTAGGGATTATCTATAACTATGCGAATGCGTCTGACCTGCCGGCAAAAGCGCTGGTCGATGCTGGTTATGAAGGGATTGTGAGTGCGGGTGTGGGTAACGGCAACCTGTACAAAACGATCTTCGATACCCTGGCGACGGCTGCGCATAAAGGGACGGTCGTTGTTCGTTCTTCCCGCGTACCGACCGGTGCTACGACTCAGGATGCAGAAATCGATGATGCGAAGTACGGTTTTGTCGCATCTGGTTCGCTGAACCCGCAGAAAGCGCGTGTGCTGTTGCAACTGGCACTCACGCAAACCAAAGATCCAAAACAGATCCAGACGATGTTTAACCAGTACTAATCGTTTATGCCCCGGCCTGCTGGCTGGGGCAATTTCTGAAAAATCTCCCGAACACCTAAATTATTCATTTTCTAATTATCAACAGGATTATGATTATTGCGGTTAGCGTTATTCTGGACGGGAGGTCCGCGAGTGTTTCGACAATGGATAGCAGGTGCCGCGCTTTTAACGTTGGTTTCGGGTTATAGCCGGGCGGAGGTTGCTCAACCCACCGATCACATCTTAAAAGAGCAGTTTAGTAAGCAGTATCATGGCGTGCTGAAACTGAATTCTGTCACCTTAAAAAATCTTGATGCCACAGGCAACCAGGCCACATGGTCTGCCGAGGGCGATGTTTCTTCCAGTGATGATCTCTATACCGGTGTCGGTATGGCTGCAGATTATTATTTTGTGGAAAGAACCTGGACAAGAGATCGTCCCGTTAAATTTTCCGCGATGTTAACCAGCAAAGGAACGCCAGCCTCCGGTTGGACTGTTAACTATTACTCATTCCAGGCAGCTGCCAGTAATGAAGGAAGGGTTATTGCTGATATTAAAACCAGCGATAAATATCTGGTCGTTAATGACGATGATTTTAACTACCGATTCAGTCAAATCGATGCGGCGTATCTCATGCAGAAAAAGTCGATCGGAAGCCTCGAAGAACACATAAAATCACTGGATAAACAAATTGCTGTCGCTAAAAAAGAGGCCGATGCTTATTGGGGTAAAGGTCCTGACGGTCAAAAACTGACCCGGGAAGATGCGTTCCATAAGATGTTTAAAGAGCGCGATGATTTTGTAAAAGCGAACGACAGTAATACGTTTGCCGAGAAATATGAAAAAGACGTTTATCAGCCCGCGTTAGCCGCATGTCATAAACAGAGTGACACGTGTTATGAGACGCCTATTCAACAGAAAAGAGATTTCGATATTCAGGAGCAGAGACGGCAGGTATTTCTGAAATCGCAAGAACTCAGTCGTAAAGCGCAAAACGACTGGATCGCGTATGAAAAAGGGCAGTATCCGCTGACGATGGCCGTCGCTAAACTGCAAATGCAGCAAACGGATCTACATATTAAGATTGACGATATCAATGAAGGCTATGATCGCTGGAAAAAAGAGACTGATGAATTGCGACGTAATGGAGTCATCAAGTAGCGGAAAGGATGCGCCCACAGGCGCATCCAGAATCACTCGGCAAGAAACAGCTCAAGAAGGGAGTTTAAGAACAGCTTGCCGTGCTGGGTAATTTGCCAGTCATCCTCGCACTCGGTCAGATACCCCTGGGCAATAGCTTCATCGATCTGCTTACGAATAGTATCTTCAGTCAACCCGGTGTACTGCGTAAATTCAGTGCGCGGCGCAGCTTCCAGCAGACGGAAGCGGTTCATAAAGAACTCAAACGGCTTATCAGCCTCTTCGACATCGCGCTGACTTTCGAGATAACGCCCCTGCATATAGCCACGTGGATGACGTGTTTTGGTGGTGCGCAGAATGCGCCCATCCGGGAACGTCACTTTACCGTGCGCACCACAGCCAATGCCTATGTAATCGCCAAAGCGCCAGTAGTTCAGGTTGTGCTGACACTGATATCCGGGTTTCGCATACGCTGAGGTTTCATACTGTTGATAACCTGCTGCGGTTAATAACCGATGTCCCTGCTCGAAGATATCCCACAGGGCATCGTCATCGGGTAACACCGGTGGGCGCGAGCCGAACAGCGTATTGGGTTCGATGGTGAGCTGATACCAGGAAAGATGCGGCGGATTAAGCGCAATGGCTTGCTGTAAGTCGCCCAGCGCTTCTTCCAGCGTTTGATCCGGCAGACCGTGCATCAGATCGAGATTGAAGCTACGCAGCCCCAGTCCGCTTGCCAGTTTTGCAGCGCGTTTGGCTTCTTGCGGACCATGAATGCGCCCCAGACGCTGTAGCTTGGGTTCACTAAAACTCTGCACGCCAATCGAGATACGGTTCACCCCGGCGCGCTGATAGTCAACAAAGCGATCCGCTTCGACCGTGCCCGGATTCGCTTCCATGGTAATCTCAGCATCCGCCGCCAGATTCAGGCGCGCCCGCACGCCATCCAACAACGTTTGCATCGCCGGGCCGGAAAGCAGGCTTGGCGTACCGCCGCCGATAAAAAGGGTCTTTACTTCACGTCCTTGCGCGTAAGCCACTTCAGTATCCAAATCGCTCAGCAGATGCTGCACATAGTCGTCGTGCGGCACCTCGCCTTTTAGCGCATGCGAGTTGAAATCGCAGTACGGACATTTCTGCACGCACCACGGGATGTGAATATAGAGACTCAGCGGCGGCAACTTAACCATGTCGTAAGGCGTCCAGCAACAGCTTCAATGCTTGTCCACGATGCGAAATCGCGCTTTTCTCTTCACGGCTCAGTTCGGCAGCGGTTTTACCTTCAGACGGCACAAAGAAGATTGGATCGTAGCCAAAACCGCCGTTGCCAGACGCCTCACGGGTAATGACGCCCTGCCAGCTACCGTGACACACAAGCGGCGTAGGGTCTTCTGCATGGCGCATATAGACCAGTACGCAGTGAAAGCGAGCCTGGCGTTTATCGTCCGGTATATCCTGCAGAGCATCCAGCAGTTTTTCCAGGTTCTGCTGGTCGGTCGCATCTTCACCGGAATAACGTGCGGAATAGATACCCGGCGCGCCGCCCAGCACGTCAACGGCCAGGCCGGAGTCGTCGGCAATGGCGGGCAGACCTGTCACCTGCGCGGCATGGCGAGCCTTCAGAATCGCATTCTCGATAAAGGTCAGGCCGGTCTCTTCGGCTGAGTCGACGCCCAACTCCGTCTGCGCCACGACATCAAGCCCGAAATCGCTCAAAAGCGAAGCCAGCTCACGCACTTTACCGGCATTGCCGGTAGCGAGGACTACTTTTTGCATAGGGATACCTAATCAGTTAACGCCGCAATTTCTGGCGGGATCTGTTGCGGATGAATGATTTTAACCTGTTTGTGGCGGCCGAGTTCGCCCTTTTCAATAAGGACCTGGCTTTTGGCCACGCGGAACTGTTTGCTGAGAAACTTCACCAGATGGCTGTTCGCCTGACCATCGACTGGTGGTGCGGTAATGGCGACTTTTACTTCGTCGCCATGTAAACCCACAATACTGTCACGGCTGGCTTTCGGCTGAATATAGAGCCGTAACACCAGACCGTCATCGCAGGGTGTAACGGCACTCATAGCGCCATCCACAGCCCCGGCAGCAGCATGTTACCTGTCGCCTGTAAGATCTCCGCGATGCCCATGTTGATGACATACAGCAACAGCACGAGGATCATCGGAGAGAAATCAATGCCGCCCATAGAAGGCAGTAATCGGCGAATCGGGCGCAGCAACGGATCGGCAAGCTGGATGAGCACATATTCGACCGGGCTGCGGCCCTGGCTTACCCAACTCATGATCGCCATCAGCAACAGAACCCAGAAAATCAGCAAGCCGATAGTTTTCAGTACGATAAGTACGGCGGCAATCCAGATGATCGGCTGGAATGTGACCACTTTAAACAGCACTATTGCCTTGATAAAGCTGATAATGAATGCGACCACGACCGATGCGCTGTCAATTGGACCCATCGGCGGAATGACACGGCGCAGCGGCCCGATAACAGGCTGAGTAACTTTCACCACAAACTGCGAAAACGGGTTATAAAAATCACAGCGAGCCCACTGCATCCACACGCGCAGCAACAGCACCATGGTATACAGCTCAATAACGGTCGAGAGCAGGAAGGTCAACGTGTTCATGGCGTTCCTTAGTTTTCCTTAATTTTTTGTGTAATCACGTGCACCAAAAATAGCAGTGCCGATGCGCACCATCGTACTACCTGCCGCAATCGCGGCATCCATATCGTCTGACATACCCAGAGACAGCGTATCGACATCAGGGTAATGGGTCTTGAGACCGGCAAATGCTACAGCCATTTGACGGGCAACTTCAAACTGCCTTACATAATCTGACTCAGGCGCCGGGATCGCCATCAGTCCACGTAGGCGAAGATTCGGCATTCCCGCCACCTCTGCTGCGAGCGCATCCAGTTCCGTCAGCGGAATTCCTGACTTGCTGTTCTCATCGCTGATATTGATTTGAATGAGTACGTTCAGCGGCGGCAGCGTTGCCGGGCGTTGTTCGTTCAGACGGGCAGCAATACGCAGACGGTCAATCGTGTGACACCAGTCGAAATGCTCGGCGACCAGGCGGCTTTTGTTGGACTGCAACGGGCCAATAAAGTGCCATTGCAACCCATCGACGCCACTCTCCTGGAAATGGCGAATTTTTTCCACACCTTCCTGAACGTAATTTTCGCCAAATGCGCGTTGCCCAGCGGTAATCGCTTCTGCGATGGCGCTCGCAGGCTTGGTTTTACTCACTGCAAGCAATGTAACGTCTTCTGAAGACCGCCCGCAACGCGTCGCGGCGGCTGAGATTTTGTCCCGGATCTGTGCCAGGTTATGCGCGATATCGTTCATTTTCCGAGGATGTTCATATGAATATGGAAGAAATTGTGGCCCTTAGTGTAAAGCATAACGTCTCGGATCTACACCTGTGTAATGCCTGGTCTGCGCGTTGGCGAAAACGGGGGCGGGTGGAGATGGCTCCTTTTACGTCGCCGGATATTCAGGTGCTCTTAGCGCAGTGGCTTAATGACGCTCAGCAGGAACAACTGCGGATAAACGGTCAGCTTGATTTTGCCGTGTCGCTGGCGGGCAATTTGCGGCTGCGCGCCAGCGCGTTTGCTCACCAGCAGGGGACATCGCTGGCGCTGCGGTTACTGCCAGCCAACTGCCCAATACTGGCGGAACTTCAGGCACCACCCGTTTTAACGAGTCTCCTGAGTGTCGAGAATGGGCTCATTCTGGTGACCGGGGCCACCGGTAGCGGGAAATCGACCACGCTGGCAGCAATGGTTGAGTATCTCAACCAGCATACAGAAGCGCATATTCTGACCCTCGAAGACCCCATTGAGTATTGCTACGCCAGCCAGCATTGTTTGATTCAGCAGCGTGAGGTCGGCGTACATTGCAGTTCGTTTGCTTCCGGGTTGCGTGCGGCATTGCGGGAAGATCCTGACGTCATTTTACTGGGGGAGTTGCGGGACAGCGAAACGATTCGTCTGGCGTTGACTGCGGCGGAAACGGGGCATCTGGTTCTGGCGACGCTGCACACGCGTGGCGCGGCGCAAGCCATTGAGCGACTGATCGACTCTTTTCCGGCACAGGAGAAAGATCCGGTACGCAGTCAACTGGCGGGAAGTTTACGTGCGGTATTGTCGCAAAAACTGGAAAAAGACAAACAGGACGGGCGTGTGGCGCTGTTTGAGTTACTCATCAATACACCTGCGGCGGGAAATCTGATCCGGGAGGGGAAGAGCCACCAGTTGCCCGGCGTCATCCAAACCGGGCAGCAGATGGGAATGCAAACCTTTGCCCAAAGCCTGCAGCAACGACAAGCGCAAGGGCGGCTTTAGGACTGGTCAACTGGTCAGGGCGATGCGCACAGCCATGACAACGGGGTGAAGGAGGTTAGTACCCTTGCTCGAAATAACTTTCGAGAATGATGACGGCAGAGGCGGAGTCGATCTTGCCCTTGTTTAGCGCCCGGTATCCGCCTTGTTCGAACAGGCCGGAACGCGCTTCAACTGTGCTCAGCCGTTCGTCATGCAGGGTCACCGTCACGCCAAATCGACCATGAATACGGTTGGCAAATTTACGTGCCCGGGAGGTCAGAGGTTGCTCGGTGCCATCCATGTTGAGCGGCAGTCCCACAATCACCTCATCGGGTTGCCACTCCTTGAGCAGGCGTTCAATGAGGTTCCAGTCAGGGGTTCCATCCTGCGCTTTAATCGCAGGCAGCGGGCGGGCAGTTCCGGTGATCCGCTGGCCAATCGCGACGCCAATACTTTTTGTGCCAAAATCGAAGGCCAGTAAGGTTTCGCTCATCAGGCGTGCCCCGCCACACCAGGCATGGTGAGGATATCAATCCCAATCAGTCTGGCTGCTTCGCGCCAGCGATCGGCAATCGGGGTTTTAAATAAAATATTGAGATCCGCAGGCGCTGTCAGCCAGGCGTTATCCAGTAACTCTTGTTCCAGCTGGCCTTTTTCCCACGAGGAGTATCCCAGGGCGACCAGTACTTCGGAGGGTTGTTCTTGTGTGCCCAGGGTTTCCAGCACATCGCGGGATGTGGTGATCACGGTGTTATCTGAAATCCGAATACTGGACGAAAAACGCGACGGCGGGGTATGCAGAATAAACCCACGATCTTCGGCCAGCGGGCCGCCGAGCATCACGGCTTTATCCAGGCGAATGGCGGGATCACGGGGTTCCGGCACTATCTTCAGCTTTTCCAAAATCCCTTCAATCTGCAGATTTTCCAGAGGCTTATTGATGATGATCCCCATTGCGCCATCTTCATTATGTTCGCAAATATAGACCACAGAACGGCGGAAAATGGGATCCTGAAGAGCAGGCATGGCAATAAGAAAGTGATGCTGTAAATTCATTGTCAGAGGTTCTGTTCCTGGTTTAAAAAGCAACAGGGGTCAGTATGTGGGTAAAGAGCACGGATGTCACTACCGTAGGCCGGATAAGACGCTCGTGTCGCCATCCGGCATCGGTGTTTTAATGCCTGATGGTGCTGCGCTTATCAGGCCTACAAAGACATTCTGGATGTCGTCATCCTGCAGACGGCTTACTTCTGCAGGCGCGCTTCAATCGCGTCCATCAGCATACCGGTAATTGAGACCGGGAATTCAGCTTCAATCTCGCGAATGCAGGTTGGACTGGTGACGTTAATTTCTGTCAGACGATCGCCAATGATGTCCAGACCGACGAAAATAAGCCCTTTCGCTTTCAGCGTTGGCCCAATGCGACGGGCAATATCCCAGTCGCTTTCCGTTAACGGACGCGGTTCGCCACGGCCGCCAGCGGCCAGGTTACCGCGAGTTTCACCACCCTGCGGAATACGCGCGAGGCAGTACGGCACCGGTTCGCCATCTACCACCAGGACGCGCTTATCACCGTCTTTAATGGCTGGCAGATAGTTCTGCGCCATACAGTAGCGGGTGCCGTGTTCGGTAAGCGTTTCGGCAATCACGCCAAGGTTGGGATCGCCTTCCTTCACGCGGAAGATCGATGCGCCGCCCATACCGTCCAGCGGTTTGAGAATGATATCGCTGTGTTTTTGCCAGAAGGCTTTCAGTTGCGCTTTGTTGCGGGTGACCAACGTTTCTGGCGTCAGATCGGAGAACCAGGCGGTGAACAGCTTTTCATTACAGTCGCGCAGGCTCTGCGGCTTGTTCACAATCAGCGTACCTTGCTCTTCTGCGCGCTCCAGAATATAGGTGGCGTAGATAAACTCAGTGTCAAACGGTGGATCTTTACGCATCAGAATGACGTCCAGATCCGCCAGCGGCAGATCCTGTTCGCCAGTAAAGTCGTACCATTTGTCGTAATTCTGCTCGACGCTCAGAGTACGCGTACGGGCGCGGGCTTCACCGTTTACCAGATAAAGATCGGCCATCTCCATATAATGAAGTTCGTAACCGCGGCGTTGTGCTTCCAGCAGCATAGCGAAGCTGGAATCTTTCTTGATGTTGATGCTTGCGATGGGGTCCATCACGATGCCGAGCTTGATCATTGTTCTTCTCCGTTAAAAGCCTGACTCATTAGGCTTTGTCGCTTCAACCTAAGTCGCCAAATCGCACCTGGAGCGCGGTAATGGCGGTGAGCGCAGTTGTCTCAGTACGCAGAACGCGAGGTCCTAACAGGATATCAGTAAACTGATAGCGTGCGGTCATGGCAATTTCGTCAGTCGACAGTCCGCCTTCCGGACCAATCAACAAACGAATACGTTCAACCGGCAGTGGTAACGTGTTGATACTGGCGTTGGCGCGCGGGTGAAGATTCAGCTTCAGCCCTTCATCCTGCTCTGCGCACCAGGCTTCCAGATCCATAGCCGGGCGAATCTCCGGCACCCGGTTACGACCGCACTGTTCACAGGCGGCAATGGCGATTTTTTGCCACTGCTGGAGCTTCTTATTCAGACGTTCGCTGTCCAGTTTAACGCCGCAGCGTTCAGAAAAAAGTGGCGTAATGAGGCTTACACCCAGTTCTATTGATTTTTGGATAGTGAATTCCATTTTTTCACCGCGCGACATCACTTGTCCGAGGTGAATATGCAGCGGGGACTCACGGTCGTCGAATTCACCGCTAAGTATCTTCACTTCCACGCTTTTTTTGCTGGCGCTGGTGATCTCGGCATCAAAGACCTGGTTGCTGCCGTCAAACAGTTGCAAGGCTTGACCTGGCCCCATGCGTAACACGCGGCCGATATGGTTGGCGGCATCTTCGCACAGTGAAATCTGACGACCAGAAGAGAGAGGTTCAGGGTGGTAAATGCGGGGAATGCGCATGGTTTAAAATCCGCGTATCTTCCCACGCGAGCGAGTCGCGTGGGGTATGGGTTAACAATTATTCCCGCTAGTGTAGGTTAGCTCTTTTGCGCCTGGCAAGCGCGTTGCACGTACGGGTTATGGTTCCCTTGTACCCTGGCTATGCGTTCGTCGCGCTCGCATTCCCAGTCAGTGACCGGATATTGCTTATCCCAGGCGTTGAAAAGTTGTGTCTGCTGGCGGGAGAGGTTCAGGTTGTATTGATCGCGCATATAAAAGTAGGTACGGGCAATCGAACCCCGTGCACGCGCAGGCGGTTCAGCCACTTTCTCTTTGAAATCGACCTTCATCGCGCACTGTCCATACTGGCCTTCGCCGCCGTTCCACTGGCTATACATGAAGTTACCGCGATCGCCGTTAACTTCACCGACCGCCGGTTGCAGGTTATGCATGTCGCTTTCCATCTTGCGGTATTCCGGGTCTTTGGCGCAGTTTTTACGCCCCCCTTCTTGCCAGCACTGCCGCTGGTGGCCAAATTGCCAGGCGGGTACCACGTGTTCCCATTCGATTCTGCTGGCGCGGTTTTCATTTTTGCGCACTTTATAACCGCAGGAGTTCAGGTCTACGACACCTTTTTTACCCTGCCAGTCAATCTTGCATCCACAGTAGAAATCACCAGGCACGTCAGCATTGACCTTGACGCCAGCGGCTTTTGCCTGAGAAAAACTGTTAATGCCCTCGGCCAGCGCCGGGCCTGAGAGAACAGTGGTTAGAAACGCCAGTGCAAAAGTGAGATTACGGTACATCACGAACTCCGTGTTAAATCGAGCTCGCAACGTAACGAAAGTTGTTCCTGTATGCAATCAGGCAGATCAGAAAAGTTCCTGATAATTCTGAATGTTATTGTGCGACGAGTGGTTCGCCGCAATGGACGCAGCGGTAAGTCGCTTCGCCGCGCACAATTCGGTTATGGCGACGCACGGTGAGTTGATGTTCCTGGCATTTGCAGCGGTAGGCAAAGGTGTTGCGACGAACGGATTGCAGCTCAAATTGGTGAGTGCGTCTGGCGGGCACGCCAAGTACGTTTTCCATCATCCACTTCCACTCTTTTCCGTGCGGCGCAACACGGCCAAAGTGCTTCCACACCAGTAAATGCGCCAGTTCGTGCGGGACCACTTCGTCCACAAACGCATCGACATTTTCGGCTAATAGTACCGGGTTAAGGCGGATTTCATAACTTTCCAGCCAGGCGGTTCCGGCTGCGGTACCGCGCTGCTGATAGACCAGTTTAGGTTCCGGGTAGTCACGACCCAGTTTTAGGTTAGCCTGGGCGAGCTTTTCCCGCAGGCTGCGCATGACGGCTTGCTGGATGGCGATAGGGAGACGGACGGTTTTCATAACGGCAGAGAATAGTGCGAGGGGGCGGGGACTGCAAGGGGGGAAGCTTCCTCCCGATGTTGGGAGGAAGCTAGAGAGGATTAATCGTGAGCGCCGATTTCGCGCAGTCGACGACCTTTCATCAGGTTACGTTCGATGTGTTCCAGGGAGACGTGTTTGGTTTCCGGAACCAGCCAGAGGGTCAGCACGATAAAGAACAGGTTCAGACCGGCATATACCCAGAACGTGTTTGCGTTGCCCAGCGTGTTGAGCATGGTCAGGAATGTCGCGCCAACAATCATGTTGGCAATCCAGTTGGTTGCCGTAGAGCAGGTGATCCCAAAATCACGCCCTTTCAGCGGCTGAATTTCAGAGCACAGCACCCAAATCAGCGGACCGGCGCTCATCGCGAACCCGATGATAAACATCAACAGCATGGCAATGGCAAAGTATTGCGCGGAGGCCGAATGGATACCGATATGCATCATGGTGCCCAGTATGCCCATCCCGACAGCCATCACCAAAAATCCCAGCGTCAGCGTAGGTTTACGACCCCAGCGGTCTACCAGACCGATGGCGATAAAGGTTGCCAGAACGTTGGTCAGACCGACGATAACGGTTCCCCACATTTGCTCAGTGGTGTTGGTGTAGCCCGCCAGTTCAAAGATTTTTGGCGCGTAGTACATGATGACGTTCATGCCGGTGAACTGCTGCATCACCTGTAACAGCACACCCAGGAAGACGGCACGGCGGAAGTTACTGTTTTCTTTAAACAGCGCCCAGCCGCTCTGTTTCACCTGCAGGCTTTCGCGGATTTCGTCCAGCTCGCGTTTGGCTTCTGCGCTGGTATCACGCAGACGCAGCAAGACGCGTTCAGCATCCACGAAGCGACGTTTGGCGGCAAACCAGCGTGGGCTATCCGGCAGGAAGAACACGCCAATCAACAGCAGAATGGCGGGAATTATGATCACGCCTAACATCCAGCGCCACGCACCGCTGTAACTGAAGGCGGTATCAGAAAGATACGCACCCAGAATGCCAATGGTGATCATCAGCTGATACATCGAGATCATGCTGCCGCGAATTTTCTCCGGCGCAATTTCGGATAAGTACAGCGGCGCGGTATAGGAGGCGACGCCGACAGCCAGACCCAACAGCACGCGGGAGATGATCAGCACATCAACGTTCGGTGCTGCGGCAGAACACAACGAACCTGCCACAAATAGAATCGCCCCGATCATCAGGCTTTTCTTGCGACCCAGTTTGAAAGAGAGCCAACCGCTGCCGACGGCACCGACAGCGGCGCCGAACATCATCGAGCTGACCACCCATTCCTGAGTGTGCGGGCTTATCTGGAATTCGTCAGTGATGAAGGGTAATGCACCGGCGATAACACCGATATCCAGGCCAAAAAGTAATCCAGCCAGGGCGGCAAGAAAGCAGACAAAAAATGTCATCGTCTTGTTAGAACGCCCCTGTTTTTTATTGTCAGGCATAAAGCCCTCCGATTGGGTTGCCAATTTTGTTGATGGTAAGGGTAGGGGAGTACGCCGTAAAAATATGTGAAATTAATCACATTAGTGTAATCGGTTACACTGGTATTCATGCGGTGTATTGTTTAATTATATGAAAAACAATGAATTTAATAATCATGCAACATGAAATCTTGCCTGGAATTGAGATAATGCCGAAAAGTAATGTAACAACAATGCTTGTTTGACTACGGTGAAGTGTTATTCCAGTTTTAATAACGTAAAACGGAATGTAATCGTTTCCATTATTTTATCTGTGGAAGGGTAAATACGGATAACTGGATTGGGTAACAGCGGAGGGAAGGCGGTATGAGAAAAGCAAAAGGCCAGCACGAGGCTGGCCTTTGAACGCGTTCAGTCAGAGGTTTATTTCAGACCGGCTGCATCACGCAACAGCTGCGCTTTGTCGGTTTTTTCCCATGGGAAATGTTCGCGACCAAAGTGACCATAGGCTGCGGTTTCTTTGTAGATCGGGTGCAGCAGATCCAGCATCTGAATCAGGCCATACGGACGCAGGTCAAAGAATTCGCGTACCAGCAGAGTCAGTTGCTCTGAAGGGACTTTCTCAGTACCGAACGTCTCAACCATGATGGAGGTCGGTTCCGCCACGCCGATAGCGTAGGAGACCTGAATTTCACAACGGTCAGCCAGGCCCGCAGCCACGATGTTTTTCGCTACATAACGTGCCGCGTAGGCTGCAGAACGGTCAACTTTAGACGGATCTTTACCGGAGAAAGCGCCGCCGCCGTGACGTGCCATGCCGCCGTAGGTATCAACGATGATTTTACGCCCGGTCAGACCGCAGTCGCCCATTGGGCCGCCGATAACGAAACGGCCGGTTGGGTTGATGAAGAATTTGGTGGATGCGCTCAGCCATTCAGTCGGCAGAACCGGTTTGATGATCTCTTCCATCACCGCTTCTTGCAGGGATTTCTGGTCGATATCTTCGGAATGCTGAGTGGACAGAACCACGGCATCAATGCCGACGATTTTGCCGTCGTCATACTGGAAGGTTACCTGGCTTTTCGCGTCCGGACGTAACCACGGCAGCGTGCCGTTTTTACGCACTTCAGCCTGGCGCTGTACCAGACGGTGCGCGTAGGTGATCGGCGCTGGCATCAGCACTTCAGTTTCATTGGTGGCGTAGCCAAACATCAGGCCCTGGTCGCCAGCACCCTGTTCCAGCGGGTCGGCGCGGTCAACGCCCTGATTGATATCCGGGGATTGTTTACCGATAGCGCTCAGCACTGCGCAGGAGTTTGCGTCGAAACCCATGTCGGAATGCACATAGCCAATTTCGCGTACCGTATTACGGGTGATCTCTTCGATATCAACCCAGGCGCTGGTTGTGATCTCACCGCCAACTAAAACCATACCGGTTTTAACGTAGGTTTCACATGCGACACGTGCTTTGGGATCCTGTTCCAGGATGGCGTCCAGCACTGCATCAGAGATTTGGTCAGCGATTTTGTCAGGATGCCCTTCTGAAACGGACTCAGACGTAAAAAGGTGTTTTGCCATGTTTAATTTCACCTAAGGAGAATTTGTTTAGCTCAAACTGTTGTGTAGGGTAGGCATAGCCGAAGGATCTACCAAGGCCTGCAGGTTAGTGACACTGGCAGTCTGAGTGTTAATCAGTATGGATGGATTAACATCTGGATGGCTATTTTAGGTTACTTGTTCACCTGATTTCCAGCTTTTTTTGAGTAAAGCCTCATTGTGTTGAAAACACAGCTGGAAATTTTTCCTGACGGTGATGGCAATGTGTGCATTTATGTTTTGCTTTTTACCTCTCATGTCGGTATAAAACGCGGCGCGCGGCTCATATCCGTCATACTTCACGTTGCATGTGCGTTCGTTTCCTGCAACTCGAATGATTGAGGATAGACAAACAGCACACGACGTTTTTATCGTGTCGCCACTTCCAGCCGGGCTAAAACGTTTGCTTTGGCTTGTGGGTTCGTTCCGTGCGGAGCGGCCGTGGAGGTGATACGAGATAATGAACCGTTGTATTCTGCTGAATCAGTCGCACCGTTCTGGTGTACGAATGTCCCCCGCATACTGCATCTCTGCTTTGCATACCTGCCGATGTTATACCCATCTCGGCGCTTCTCAGGACTCCAGGGCCGGTTACGGCAACTAAGGACTGAACAAGGGCGCTCTTGGTTAAACAAGAGTTTTCTCGTGGTTTCGCCGAACCGTCATGCTTAAGTTCGGTTACGTGTTTTACAATGATATGAAAAAGAAACCGGTCGCGCAGTCGGAGCGTCAGCACTATCCGCTGGAAAATCCGCCTGTTTATGGGTTGTTATCGCGTCTTCGGACTGCGATAGTAGTCAACTGTTTTACACTTGTTAATAAAATCTGAGGTTCGCTATGTCTGACGACATGTCTATGGGTTCGCCTTCGTCAGCAGGCGGACAGGGTGTACTACGCTCCATGCAGGAGGTTGCAATGAGTTCCCAGGAAGCCAGCAAGATGCTGCGTACTTACAATATTGCCTGGTGGGGCAATAACTACTACGACGTCAATGAACTGGGACACATTAGCGTGTGCCCGGATCCGGACGTACCCGAAGCGCGCGTCGATCTTGCCAAACTGGTAAAAGCGCGTGAAGCGCAAGGCCAGCGTCTGCCTGCATTGTTCTGCTTCCCGCAGATCCTGCAACACCGTCTGCGTTCGATTAACGCTGCGTTCAAACGTGCGCGTGAATCCTACGGTTACAACGGCGACTACTTCCTCGTTTACCCGATCAAAGTTAACCAGCACCGTCGCGTGATTGAATCGCTGATCCATTCCGGCGAGCCGCTGGGGCTGGAAGCGGGTTCTAAAGCGGAGCTGATGGCGGTTCTGGCGCATGCCGGAATGACCCGCAGCGTGATCGTCTGTAACGGCTACAAAGACCGTGAATATATCCGTCTGGCGTTGATCGGCGAGAAGTTGGGCCATAAGGTCTATCTGGTCATTGAGAAAATGTCAGAAATCGCCATTGTTCTGGATGAAGCCGAGCGTCTGAACGTGATCCCGCGTCTGGGCGTGCGTGCGCGTCTGGCGTCACAAGGCTCCGGCAAATGGCAGTCCTCTGGCGGTGAAAAATCCAAGTTCGGTCTGGCGGCGACCCAGGTATTGCAGCTGGTTGAAACCCTGCGTGAGGCCGGGCGTCTGGACAGTCTGCAACTGCTGCACTTCCATCTTGGTTCCCAGATGGCGAACATCCGCGACATCGCGACCGGAGTACGCGAATCCGCGCGATTCTACGTTGAACTGCACAAGTTGGGCGTCAATATTCAGTGCTTCGACGTCGGCGGCGGTCTGGGCGTGGATTACGAAGGAACTCGCTCGCAGTCTGACTGTTCCGTTAACTATGGCCTGAATGAATACGCCAATAACATCATCTGGGCGATTGGCGATGCGTGTGAAGAGAACGGCCTGCCGCACCCGACGGTGATCACCGAATCCGGGCGTGCGGTAACGGCACACCACACCGTGCTGGTTTCCAACATCATCGGCGTTGAGCGTAACGAATATACCGAACCTACGGCACCTGGCGAAGATGCTCAGCGCGCGCTGCAAAGCATGTGGGAAACCTGGCAGGAGATGCACGAGCCGGGCACCCGTCGCTCATTGCGTGAATGGCTGCACGACAGCCAGATGGACCTGCACGATATCCACGTCGGTTACTCTTCAGGCACCTTTAGCCTGCAAGAGCGCGCGTGGGCGGAACAGCTTTACCTCAGCATGTGTCACGAAGTGCAGAAACAGCTGGACCCGCAGAACCGCGCACATCGCCCGATCATCGACGAACTGCAAGAACGTATGGCGGACAAAATGTACGTCAACTTCTCGCTGTTCCAGTCAATGCCGGATGCCTGGGGGATCGACCAGCTGTTCCCGGTTCTGCCGCTGGAAGGGCTGGATCAGGTTCCAGAACGTCGTGCGGTGTTGCTGGACATTACCTGTGATTCCGACGGTGCGATCGATCACTACATCGACGGTGACGGTATTGCCACCACTATGCCGATGCCGGAATACGATCCTGAGAATCCGCCAATGCTTGGCTTCTTTATGGTCGGTGCGTATCAGGAGATCCTCGGCAATATGCATAACCTGTTCGGCGATACCGAAGCGGTTGATGTGTTTGTCTTCCCGGACGGCAGCGTTGAAGTTGAACTGTCTGATGAAGGCGATACCGTGGCGGACATGCTGCAATATGTACAACTGGATCCGAACACGTTGCTGACGCATTTCCGCGATCAGGTAAAACAGACCGATCTGGATGATGGATTGCAACAGCAGTTCCTTGAAGAGTTCGAAGCAGGACTCTACGGATATACTTACCTCGAAGACGAGTAAGGCTGCTGTCAGGTTAACTTGAACCTGAGCAATTTAACGGCGATAATTACGCCCAATACGTGATATGCAAATCAATCCCTTCCTCGTCGGGCCTAACGACGCGGAGGGGATTTTTTTTACAGTGATTTTATAAGAGGTCAGGACATGAGCACTTTAGGTCATCAGTACGATAACTCTCTGGTATCTAACGCGTTTGGTTTTTTACGCCTTCCGATGAACTTCCAGCCGTACGACAGCGATGCCGACTGGGTGATTACCGGTGTACCGTTTGATATGGCAACGTCTGGTCGTGCTGGCGGTCGTCACGGTCCGGCGGCGATCCGTCAGGTATCGACCAACCTGGCCTGGGAGCACAACCGCTTCCCGTGGAACTTCGACATGCGCGAACGTCTGAACGTCGTAGATTGCGGCGATCTGGTGTATGCGTTTGGCGATGCCCGCGAAATGAGTGAGAAATTACAGGCGCACGCAGAAAAGCTGCTTTCCGCCGGTAAACGTATGCTCTCCTTCGGTGGCGACCACTTCGTGACGCTGCCGCTGCTGCGCGCGCACGCGAAGCACTTCGGTAAAATGGCGCTGGTGCATTTTGATGCGCATACCGACACCTACGCTAACGGCTGCGAATTTGATCACGGCACCATGTTCTTTACCGCGCCGAACGAAGGTCTGATCGATCCGAACCACTCCGTGCAGATCGGCATTCGTACCGAGTTCGACAAAGACAATGGTTTTACCGTGCTGGATGCCTGCCAGGTCAACGATCGTGGCGTGGACGACATCATTGCCCAAGTGAAACAGATTGTGGGTGATATGCCGGTTTATCTGACTTTCGATATCGATGCGCTGGATCCGGCATTTGCGCCGGGTACCGGCACTCCGGTGATCGGCGGTCTGACCACCGATCGCGCGATTAAGCTGGTGCGCGGTCTGAAAGATCTGAATATCGTCGGTATGGACGTGGTCGAAGTGGCTCCGGCCTACGATCAGTCTGAAATCACCGCGCTGGCTGCGGCGACCCTGGCGTTAGAGATGCTCTATATTCAGGCGGCGAAGAAAGGCGAGTAATCGCTTGTAGCGCCGGATGGCGCTGACGCTAATCCGGCCTACAGACAGTGTGTTTTGTAGGCCGGATAAGGCGTTATTACGGCGCCATCCGGCATAGTTCAGGAGTTACTTAATCCCGTCCGTCGACATGCGATCGCGAATGTGTTGCGCACGTTCGGCAGACGCAGGGTGATCGTCGAACATTGAGCTTTGACGGCCCGCTTCTAACTTCGCCAGTTTCTCAAAGCTGGTGGCCAGCCCCAATGGATTAATCCCGCGTTTACGCAACAGATCGTATGAATAGTCATCCGCTTCGGACTCCTGGCGCTGGGAGAACTGCGAGTTCACCAGTTTTTCGCCAAGATCGCCCAACTGCGATTGTGACAGGCTACCGACGATCCCGCCCGCCGATGCGGCGGCGACGCGCACGGCGTTAGTGCCCAGCGCAACCTGCATCCCTTTCTTCACGTGGCCGAGCGCAACGTGCCCCATTTCGTGCCCGATCACCGCCTCGACTTCGTTGTCGGTCATCATATCCATCAGCCCGCTATAGACACGAATACAGCCGTTGGCCATCGCAAACGCATTCACGTCTTTCGCCATGTACACTTTGTAGTTCACTGGCTGCCCGTTGATGTTGTCACCGAGCGCGGAAGCAATTTTGCTCAGACGTTTAGCGTATTCACTGCTGGCCGGCGCGATGGTGGCTTTACCGTCCATCTCCTGACATGCCTGGTCGCTCAGTGTTTTGATCTGCGCATCACTCAGGCTATAAGCCTGTAAGGCTTCACTACCAGACGTCATCAGCCCGCCTGAATCCATGTTCTGACAACCGGTCAGAGCGAATGCAATTCCACAGGCTAGTAATGCAGAACGAATTTTCATTGTGATTATTCCACGTTAATGATTATTGCCATCATCTAAAATTACCCGCGATTGAAGAGCAGGGAATTTAGACAAAGTATAAAGAGAATTCATATAAATGAGCGAGCAGATTGCGCAACTTACGCGCGTGTTCAGGAGATTTCCGAAGCGGCAAAAGGATGCTCCATGTACATGGCACGCGGCTTGGGTTACATTGTTGGCACTTTTTTCCGGCGTAGCCCAAAACGCGCGGTCGTCAAGTCGTTAAGGGTATGGCCTTCATCATCCGATCTGGAGTCAAAATGTCCTCACGTAAAGAGCTTGCCAATGCTATTCGTGCGCTGAGCATGGACGCAGTACAGAAAGCCAAATCCGGTCATCCGGGTGCCCCTATGGGTATGGCTGACATTGCCGAAGTCCTGTGGCGTGATTTCCTGAATCACAACCCGCAGAACCCGGCCTGGGCTGACCGTGACCGCTTCGTGCTGTCTAACGGCCACGGCTCCATGCTGATTTACAGCCTGCTGCACCTCACCGGTTATGACCTGCCGATGTCTGAGCTGCAGAACTTCCGTCAGTTGCATTCCAAAACCCCGGGTCACCCGGAAGTGGGTTACACCGCGGGTGTTGAAACCACCACCGGTCCGCTGGGTCAGGGTATTGCTAATGCAGTCGGTATGGCTATCGCAGAAAAAACGCTGGCGGCGCAGTTCAACCGCCCGGGTCACGACATCGTTGACCACTTCACCTATGCATTCATGGGTGACGGCTGCATGATGGAAGGTATCTCTCATGAGGTATGTTCCCTGGCCGGTACGCTGAAACTGGGTAAACTGGTCGCGTTCTATGACGACAACGGCATCTCTATCGATGGTCATGTTGAAGGCTGGTTCACCGACGATACCGCTAAGCGTTTCGAAGCCTACGGCTGGCACGTGGTGCGTGGTGTTGATGGCCATGATGCACAAGCGATTAAACGCGCAGTAGAAGAAGCGCGTGCGGTAACCGACAAGCCGTCCCTGCTAATGTGCAAAACCATCATCGGTTTCGGTTCTCCGAACAAAGCCGGTACGCACGATTCCCACGGTGCGCCGCTGGGCGATGCAGAAATTGCACTGACCCGTGAGCAACTGGGCTGGAAATACGCGCCGTTCGAAATCCCGTCTGAAATCTACGCGCAGTGGGATGCCAAAGAAGCAGGCCAGGCGAAAGAATCCGCATGGAACGAAAAATTCGCCGCTTACGCGAAAGCCTTCCCGCAGGAAGCTGCTGAATTCACCCGTCGTATGAAAGGCGAAATGCCGTCTGACTTCGACGCGAAAGCGAACGAATTCATCGCTAAACTGCAGGCTAACCCGTCCAAAATCGCCAGCCGTAAAGCGTCTCAGAATGCGATCGAAGCATTTGGTCCGCTGCTCCCAGAATTCCTCGGCGGCTCCGCTGACCTGGCACCGTCTAACCTGACCCTGTGGTCTGGTTCTAAGGCTATCAACGAAGATACTGCCGGTAACTACATCCATTACGGTGTACGTGAATTCGGTATGACCGCGATTGCCAACGGTATCTCCCTGCACGGCGGTTTCCTGCCGTACACCTCGACCTTCCTGATGTTCGTTGAATACGCACGTAATGCCGTACGTATGGCTGCGCTGATGAAACAGCGTCAGGTAATGGTCTACACCCACGACTCCATCGGTCTGGGCGAAGATGGCCCGACTCACCAGCCGGTAGAGCAGGTGGCTTCTCTGCGCGTCACGCCGAACATGTCCACATGGCGTCCGTGTGACCAGGTTGAATCCGCAGTAGCGTGGAAATATGGCGTTGAGCGTCAGGACGGCCCGACCGCTCTGATCCTTTCCCGTCAGAACCTGGCGCAGCAGGATCGTACTGCTGAGCAACTGGCGAACATCGCTCGTGGTGGTTATGTGCTGAAAGATTGCGCGGGCCAGCCTGAGCTGATCCTTATCGCCACCGGTTCTGAAGTTGAGCTGGCCGTGGCCGCATGGGACAAACTGTCTGCAGAAGGCGTTAAGGCGCGCGTGGTTTCCATGCCGTCTACCGACGCGTTCGACAAGCAGGATGCCGCTTACCGTGAGTCCGTACTGCCGAAAGCCGTATCCGCACGTGTTGCTGTGGAAGCGGGTATCGCAGACTACTGGTTCAAATATGTGGGCCTGAACGGTGCCATCGTCGGCATGACCACCTTCGGTGAGTCTGCTCCTGCAGAGCTGCTGTTCGAAGAGTTCGGCTTCACCGTTGATAACGTAGTTGCAAAAGCAAAAGCGCTGCTGTAATTACGTTGTTTTCGTTAAAAACGGGTCGCTCAGGCGGCCCGTTTTTTTTGAGCACTCAGGAGAAAGATAACGGGGATGGGGTTAACAAATAACCTTGTTCAAGGCGAACCACACGTGGAAAGTGACGCTGTGTAAATGCTGCGTCATGGCTAATCGCCACCACGCTCGCTCCCCGCTGGCGGCAAACTGCGAGCCAGTTTTCGAAGACGGCCAGCCAGTGCGCGTCAAAGTCCCGGCGGGGTTCTCAAGCATCAGAATGGCAGGAGCCATTGCCTCAAGGCTTGCAACAGCGACCATACGGCGCTGCGTTGCGCAACTTCGGCTGACACCTTGCTGTGAAACCGTTGGTTTTCGGCCTCCTGAAACAGGACGCCGGGCGCTTTGGCGCGTTCCCGGTTTTTCAGTTGCGCAATCAGTCTTCCCTGCAGGAGGACGGAGGCGGATGACGGGGAGAGTAACCCGGCCATTACTCGCAGCTGGTGTTGATTGATAAACGCATGTCACTGTGTGAAGACTTCCGGACCGGGAAGCAAACGAAGCGCATAAAACCGTGCTTCAGACGATGGGAGATGAGTTGTCGTCATATTTTGGGGGACTTTGAGACTCGGACGTAACGCTGAAAACATAGACGCTGGTGGCTGCGCTTCCTGATATAAATCAGGATTGCTAACGCGACAACGAAAAGATCTTGCTACGCTTATTCGCAATTCTGGAATATGGAATAAAACCGACGTGTGTGGGTGCCGAAATGTGACGTAAGTCAGATAACTGCGTTCTTTGGCTGGACAATCATTCCTTTTATTCCTCGTTTCGCTTATTCTAGCTGAAGCGTTTCAGTCGATTAAATGTTCGACAAATAATCAATCAGTCGCAGTTTGCGACAGGTAAGGTTTTCCTCGACGATTTGCTGGATTACTCTGTCAGCCTCATTTGAATCGGGATAGCCTTGCAGGAGACCTATGACCGTACGCGTAGCGATTAATGGCTTTGGTCGCATCGGGCGTAATGTGGTTCGTGCTTTGTATGAATCCGGACGTCGGGCGGAAATCACCGTGGTGGCAATCAACGAGCTGGCGGATGCTGCGGGCATGGCGCATTTGTTGAAATATGACACCAGCCATGGACGTTTTGCATGGGATGTTCGCCAGGAGCGCGATCAACTCATCGTCGGTGAAGATGCTATTCGCATTTTGCACGAACGGACTCTCGACGCGCTTCCCTGGCGTGAACTGGGTGTTGATATTGTGCTGGATTGCACTGGCGTCTACGGCAACCGCGAGCATGGCGAGGCACATATCGCCGCTGGCGCAAAGAAAGTGCTCTTTTCACATCCTGGCAGCAACGATCTCGACGCCACCGTGGTATTTGGCGTGAATCAGGAACAGTTGCGGGCAGAACACCGTATTGTCTCGAATGCCTCCTGTACGACTAATTGCATTATTCCGGTCATCAAGTTGTTGGATGATGCTTATGGTATTGAGTCCGGAACCGTCACCACGATCCACTCGGCTATGCACGACCAGCAGGTGATTGATGCGTATCATCCTGACCTGCGGCGTACGCGCGCCGCTAGCCAGTCGATTATTCCGGTGGATACCAAACTGTCCGCCGGTATTACGCGAATTTTTCCGCAATTCAACGATAGATTTGAAGCGATTGCTGTTCGCGTTCCGACCATAAATGTGACGGCGATCGACTTAAGCGTGACGGTGAAAAAACCAGTAAAAGCCAATGAAGTCAATCAGTTGCTGCAAAAATCAGCACAAGGTGCATTTCATGGTATAGTTGACTATACGGAATTACCGTTGGTCTCGATAGATTTTAACCACGACCCGCACAGTGCCATCGTCGATGGGACTCAAACACGCGTGAGTGGTGCGCACCTGATTAAGACTCTGGTCTGGTGCGATAATGAATGGGGCTTTGCTAATCGGATGCTCGACACGACGTTAGCGATGGCTGCTATTGGTTTCAGGTAAGGCGCGTGAGCGCTTGCAAAACTTTAAGAATCAACGAGAGGATTCACCATGTCTGTAATTAAGATGACCGATCTGGATCTTGCTGGTAAACGTGTTTTTATCCGTGCGGATCTGAACGTACCAGTTAAAGAAGGGAAAGTAACCAGCGACGCGCGTATCCGTGCTTCCCTGCCAACCATCGAACTGGCCCTGAAGCAGGGTGCAAAAGTGATGGTCACTTCCCACCTGGGTCGTCCTACCGAAGGCGAGTACAACGAAGAATTCTCTCTGCTGCCGGTCGTTAACTACCTGAAAGACAAACTGTCTGCTCCAGTACGCCTGGTTAAAGATTACCTGGACGGTGTTGAAGTGGCTGCCGGTGAGCTGGTGGTTCTGGAAAACGTTCGCTTCAACAAAGGCGAGAAGAAAGACGACGAAGCGCTGTCCAAAAAATATGCCGCACTGTGCGATGTATTCGTCATGGACGCTTTCGGTACTGCACACCGTGCACAGGCTTCTACTCACGGTATCGGTAAATTCGCAGACGTAGCGTGCGCAGGCCCGCTGCTGGCCGCTGAACTGGACGCGCTGGGCAAAGCCCTGAAAGAACCGGCTCGCCCGATGGTGGCTATCGTCGGTGGTTCTAAAGTTTCTACCAAACTGACCGTTCTGGACTCTCTGTCAAAAATCGCTGACCAGCTGATTGTTGGCGGTGGTATCGCGAACACCTTCGTTGCTGCTCAAGGCCACAACGTCGGCAAATCCCTGTACGAAGCTGACCTGGTTGATGAAGCAAAACGTCTGCTGACCACCTGTGACATCCCGGTTCCGACTGACGTTCGCGTGGCGACTGAGTTCTCTGAATCTGCAGCTGCTACCCTGAAATCTGTTGCTGACGTTAAAGAAGACGAGCAGATCCTGGATATCGGTGATGCTTCTGCACAGCAACTGGCTGAAATCCTGAAGAATGCAAAAACCATTCTGTGGAACGGTCCGGTGGGCGTGTTTGAATTCCCGAACTTCCGTAAAGGCACTGAAATCGTTGCTAACGCCATTGCAGACAGCGAAGCATTCTCCATCGCTGGCGGCGGTGACACTCTGGCAGCTATCGATCTGTTCGGTATTTCCGACAAGATCTCCTACATTTCCACTGGCGGCGGCGCGTTCCTCGAATTCGTGGAAGGCAAAGTTCTGCCGGCAGTAGCAATGCTCGAAGAGCGCGCTAAGAAGTAAGTCATTTAAGGGCAGGGAAACCTGCCCAATTTTCAGCGCGCTTCGCAAGCACGCACCATTTTCTAAGGCCCGACGATACAGGACAACGAAACATGTCTAAAATTTTTGATTTCGTAAAACCAGGCGTAATCACTGGTGATGACGTACAGAAAGTGTTCCAGGTAGCAAAAGAAAACAACTTCGCTCTGCCAGCAGTTAACTGCGTCGGTACCGACTCCATCAACGCCGTTCTGGAAACCGCTGCAAAAGTAAAAGCGCCGGTTATCGTTCAGTTCTCTAACGGTGGTGCTTCCTTCATCGCGGGTAAAGGCGTGAAGTCTGACATTCCTCAGGGCGCAGCAATCCTGGGTGCTATCTCTGGTGCGCATCACGTTCATCAGATGGCTGAACACTACGGTGTTCCGGTTATCCTGCACACTGACCACTGCGCGAAGAAACTGCTGCCGTGGATCGACGGTCTGCTGGACGCGGGTGAAAAACACTTTGCTGCTACCGGCAAGCCGCTGTTCTCTTCTCACATGATCGACCTGTCTGAAGAGTCTCTGGAAGAGAACATCGAAATCTGCTCCAAATACCTGGCGCGCATGTCCAAAATCGGCATGACCCTGGAAATCGAACTGGGTTGCACCGGTGGTGAAGAAGATGGCGTGGACAACAGCCACATGGACGCTTCTGCACTGTACACCCAGCCGGAAGACGTTGATTACGCATACACCGAGCTGAGCAAAATCAGCCCGCGTTTCACCATCGCCGCTTCCTTCGGTAACGTACACGGTGTCTACAAACCAGGTAACGTGGTTCTGACTCCGACCATCCTGCGCGATTCTCAGGACTATGTTTCTAAGAAACACAACCTGCCGCACAACAGCCTGAACTTCGTCTTCCACGGCGGTTCCGGTTCTACTGCTCAGGAAATCAAAGACTCCGTAAGCTACGGCGTAGTGAAAATGAACATCGATACCGACACCCAATGGGCGACCTGGGAAGGTGTTCTGAACTACTACAAAGCGAATGAAGCTTACCTGCAGGGCCAATTGGGCAACCCGAAAGGCGAAGATCAGCCGAACAAGAAATACTACGATCCGCGCGTATGGCTGCGTGCTGGTCAGGCAACCATGATCACCCGTCTCGAGCAGGCTTTCACTGAACTGAACGCGGTTAATGTTCTGTAATGTAAGCTATTCTGTATGACATAAGGCCCGCTTTTGCGGGCCTTTTTTATGGCGAATTCAGGATGTTGTCAGTACAAAAAATGTGATCAATTTGGCAGAATTCGTCTTTTTTGTTTACCCTTGTCAGACTGCCAGTCTTTTGGGACCGGCTTTATTTTCCCGTTTGGGTAAGCAAAAAAGGAATAGTGAATGGAAGATCTCAATGTTGTCGACAGCATTAACGGTGCAGGCACCTGGCTGATTCGCAACCAGGCATTACTGCTGAGTTATGCCGTTAACATCGTTGCAGCTATCGCGATCATTATCGTCGGGATGATCGTGGCGCGTATCGTGTCGAATACTGTGAACCGTCTGATGGTCGCGCGCCAAATTGATTCGACAGTCGCTGACTTTCTCTCTGCGCTGGTACGTTACGGTATTATCGCCTTTACGCTAATTGCGGCACTGGGGCGCGTTGGGGTTCAGACTGCCTCTGTCATTGCGGTACTGGGTGCCGCAGGTTTAGCCGTTGGTCTGGCGTTGCAGGGCTCGTTGTCTAACCTCGCGGCTGGGGTATTGCTGGTAATGTTCCGTCCGTTCCGTGCGGGTGAGTATGTGGATCTGGGTGGCGTTGCGGGAACGGTACTTAACGTGCAGATTTTCTCCACCACCCTGCGTTCCGTGGACGGTAAGATCGTGGTGATCCCGAACGGTAAAATCATCGCCGGGAACATTATTAACTTTTCCCGTGAGCCGGTTCGTCGTAACGAATTTATGATCAGCGTGACCTATGACGCCGATATTGATCAGGTGAAAAAGATCCTGACCGATATTATTCAGTCTGAAGACCGTATTCTGAAAGACCGTGAAATGACGGTACGCCTGAATGAACTGGGCGCGTCATCGATTAATTTCGTGGTGCGTGTCTGGAGCAACAGCAGCGATCTGCAAGAGGTGTATTGGGATGTGCTGGAGCGCATTAAACGTGAGTTTGATGCGCAGGGTATTCGCTTCCCGTCACCAAAAATGGACGTCAACTTCAAGCGCGTGAAAGAGAGCGTAGCAGAGTAATTTTTACCTTCGCGTATGACCTGATGGCGCTGCGCCATCAGGTCGACAAAGACACACTTTCGTGGCCCGTATCAAGCATTCGCTGCTGTCCTGGATTTTCTCCTCTTTCCATTAATTCCTCTAATCTGTGATTAAAATTATCAATTTCCGCTAATGATTTTGCCGCGCTATAGTCTGCATTAAAGATGAATAGTTCGGGATATTTAACGTGTTGTCTTATTATTTTCAAGGGCTTGCGCTAGGCGCAGCCATGATACTGCCGCTCGGCCCACAGAATGCGTTTGTCATGAATCAGGGGATTCGTCGGCAGTATCACCTGATGATTGCCTTACTTTGCGCTGTCAGCGACTTGCTGCTGATCTGTGCGGGGATCTTTGGCGGTAGTGCATTGTTAATGCAGTCGCCGTGGCTGATGGCGCTGGTCACCTGGGGCGGTGTGGCTTTTCTCCTGTGGTATGGCTTCGGCGCGTTAAAAACGGCAATGAGCAGTAACCTGGAACTCGCCAGCGCGGAAGTGATGAAGCAGGGGCGTTGGAAAATCATCGCCACCATGCTGGCAGTAACCTGGCTGAATCCGCATGTTTATCTGGATACTTTCGTGGTGCTGGGGAGTCTGGGTGGGCAACTGGAGGTCGAACCCAGGCGCTGGTTTGCTCTCGGTACGGTGAGCGCGTCATTTCTGTGGTTCTTTGGTCTGGCGCTGCTGGCCGCCTGGCTGGCGCCGAGGTTGCGTACCGCCAAAGCACAACGCACGATTAATATTCTGGTTGGGTTGGTGATGTGGTTTATCGCTTTTCAACTGGCAAAAGAAGGTGTTGCGCACGTTCATGCCCTCTTTAATTAGGTCTGGTCTGATAGACAATATGCAGATACCCGCTAAGCTTGCCTGCATGCGCCCTGAGTTTCAGGGCGATTAACGAAACATGGAGGAGCGACAGTGAAGTTCAAAATGATGGCCCTGGCGGCATTAGTCGGATTCAGTGCAATCTCGGTACAGGCAAATGAATTACCTGCCGGACCGCACATTGTGACCTCCGGTACAGCAAGTGTGGACGCGACTCCAGATATCGCGACGCTGGCGATTGAAGTTAATGTTGCGGCGAAAGATGCGGCAACCGCCAAGAAACAGGCGGACGAGCGCGTGGCGCAGTATCTTTCCTTCCTTGAGCAAAATCAGATAGCGAAGAAAGATATCAGTTCTGCCAACCTGCGCACGCAGCCGGACTACGATTATCAGAATGGTAAAAGTGTCCTGAAAGGCTACCGTGCGGTGCGTACCGTTGAAGTGACCCTGCGTCAACTGGATAAGCTTAACGCCCTGTTGGATGGCGCATTGAAAGCGGGTTTGAACGAGATCCGTTCCGTCTCGCTGGGTGTTGCGCAGCCGGAAGAATATAAAGACAAGGCGCGCAAAGCGGCGATTGATGATGCAATCCATCAGGCTCAGCAACTGGCGGCAGGTTTTAACAGCAAACTGGGACCGGTCTACAGCGTGCGCTACCACGTCTCCAATTATCAGCCGAGTCCGGTGGTACGGATGATGAAAGCGGATGCGGCGCCAGCTGTATCGGCAGAAGAAAGCTATGAGCAGCCAACCATCCAGTTTGGCGATCAAGTTGATGTGGTATTCCAGTTGGAACCTGCCGCAGGGCAGCAACAGGCAACCGCCACGAAAGCCCAGTAATCTACAGAACCCGGCGCCACTGCCGGGTTTTTTTAATCCTTTCCTTAATTTCCCGCATTTATTCTGTGAGCAACTGTAAAAATGGGACGCCGCATCCAGTCTTTTTCTTTGGCACAATGAGGATATGCCCTGGTGATTTTATGAGGTGACTATGGATATCTTTATTTCAAAGAAGATGCGTAATTTCATTCTGTTGGCGCAAACCAATAATATTGTCAGGGCGGCGGAAAAAATACATATGACGGCTTCTCCCTTTGGCAAAAGCATTTCGGCGCTGGAGGACCAGATTGGTTATACGCTGTTTACCCGCAAAGATAACAGCATCAGCCTGAACAAGGCGGGGCAGGAGCTGTATCAAAAACTTTTTCCGATTTATCAGCGTTTATCCGCAATCGATAACGAAATTCACCACTCGGCCCGTCGCTCACGCAATATAGTGATCGGCATTGACAATACCTATCCCACCATTATTTTCGATCAACTGATAAGTCTCGGCGACAAGTATGACGGCGTGACCGCACAGGCCGTTGAATTTAGCGAGAATGGGGTGATTGATAACTTGTTCGACAGAAAGCTCGATTTTATTCTGTCGCCGCAGCAGGTTTCTGCCCGCGTCCAGCAGCTGGACAATCTCACCGTGACAGATTTGCCGCCGCTGCGTCTGGGTTTTCTGGTCTCCCGACGTTATGAAGAGAGGCAACCGCAGGAGCTCTTACAGGAGTTGCCCTGGTTACAAATGCGCTTCCAGAACCGGGCCAATTTTGAAGCCATGCTGGATGCGTATATGCGCCCGTGTGGCATTAGCCCCACGATTATCTATCGGCCTTACAGTTTTATGGCGAAAATTAGCGCCGTAGAGCGCGGGCAGTTTTTGACGGTAATTCCGCATTTTGCCTGGCGTCTGGTGAATCCGGCGAAACTCAAGTATTTCGACGCGCCGCACAGCCCGATGTATATGCGTGAGTTTCTCTATTCCCTGAAGAACCATCGTTATACCGCCACGATGCTTCAGCATATTGCCGAAGATCGTGACGGTACCGCGAATTAACCGAGCATTGAACCGCTTTCCATCAGGTTGCGGTGCAGATCAAACGCGTGACTCAGATCGTGATGGATATGTCCGCCGGGGGCGTTTTCCAGATAACGGTGCAAATAATCCCGGTACAGCGGATGCGCGCAGTTGTCGATAATCGTGCGCGCGCGCTGAAGCGGAGATAACCCGCGCAAATCAGCAATACCTTGTTCGGTAATGATGACTTTCACGCTATGTTCACTGTGATCAACGTGACTGCACATCGGGACAATCGTTGAAATCTTCCCGTCTTTCGCAATAGACGGGGCCATAAAGATAGACAAATAGGCGTTACGTTCAAAATCACCGCTGCCGCCGATGCCATTCATCAGATTGACACCGGCAATATGCGTCGAGTTAGCGTGACCATAAATATCAAACTCCAGACCGACATTCAGCGCAATCACACCAAGACGGCGAATAATCTCCGGATTATTGGAGATCTCCTGTGGGCGAAGCACGATGCGACTGGCGAAGAAATCCATGTTGTCGTAAATCGTCTGCAGTGAGCTGGCAGAAACGGTCAGACTGGATGCACTGGCGCCGGTAATTTTCTCCGTCTCCAGCAGATGCACCACCGAGTCTTGCAGTACTTCGGAATACATCATAAACGGCGGGATTTCCGGATTTTCGCCAAGTCTCGCCATGACCGCATTGTTAATATTGCCAACCCCGCTTTGCAGGGGCAGAAATTCCGGTGGAATGCGCTGATTCGCGATTTCATTGAGTAAGAACGCCACGACGTTGTCGGCAATTTGCTGGCAGGTCGGGTTTTCTTTTATCGTCATATTTCCGGCGTCGGGTAATTCAGTGTCCACCAGGGCGACAATCTTTTTGGGATCAATCTGCACACAATGGCTGCCTACGCGATCCATCGTATGGAAAATGGGAACGCTATTTCGCCGCGGCGGCGCGCCGGGAATGACAATATCGGCCAGTTCAGAGACTCGCGGGCTATGGTAGTGATTCAGTTCTATGATCACTTTTTTTGCTCGCAGCAGCCAGGTTGGCGCATTGCCGATCCCGCTGGAAAGCCAAACCCGGCCATCCGGCGCAATCGATGAGGCTTCGATCACCGCAATGTCGATGTCGCCAAAGAAGCCGTAATTGACCATCTGCGCCACTTCACTCAGGTGCAGATCAACAAAATTAACCTGCCCTTGATTGATTTTTTCCCGCAGGCAGGCGGAGGTCTGGTAGGGCGCTCGCCAGGAGACGGCGTCCGCCTCTGACAAGGCGTCATCTGCCGCCGCGCCGATAGAGGCGCCGGTCAGTAGACGGATCTGAAAGGGCTGCTGTGCGTCATGTTTTTCACTGGCACGTCTGGCAATGGCGGCAGGCAGGGCTTTCGGCGAACCTGCCGGGGTAAAGCCGCTGAAGGCAACCATATCATCGTGCTGAATAAACTCCGCCGCTTCATCGGCGCTCATTCGTTTCATTCTGCGTTCCTTCGTTGGACGCGATTAATGGCCGACAAAATTCGGTTTCCGTTTTTGCAGGAACGCGTTCATCCCTTCCTGATAGTCCTCGCTGTCGTAAACGGCGCGGCGCATTCCCTGAATTCGCTCAAACTCATCAGAGTTCATGGTGTGCGCTTCACCCAGTACGCGTAGCTCTTCCTTGATGACGGCGATCGCCAAAGGCGCTTTTTCTGAAATGTGGTGCGCCATCTGGAGGGTGAAATCTTCCAGCTCGTCGACATCGACCACATGGTTAAGAATGCCGACAGCCAGCGCCCGTTGTGCGGTAATGGGGGAAGCGGTAAAAATCAGCTCTTTGACGATATGGAAACCGGCGTCACGCGTCAGGTTATGAATGCCCACCAGGTTATACGGCACGCCGAGATTAACCGGGGTCATTGAGAAGGTCGATGTGCTGGCGGCGATAATCAAATCGGAACTCATGATCATCTCAAACGCGCCGCCCCAGACGCTGCCTTCGACCATCGAGATCACCGGTTTGGGATATTTTTGGATCATGCGGGTGATCTGGCGCAGCGGATCGTCATAAGAGAGCGGATCGCGCCGTCCAGTGGGCAGCTCGTGAATGTCATGGCCTGCCGAGAAGACTTTTGCCCCGCTGGGGGCGCGCAAAATAATGCAACGAATGTCCGGTCGATTGAGGTCGCTCAGCGCCTGCATTAAATCGTCCATAAACACTTTACTCAGGGCGTTGAGTTTACGGGCATAGTTAAACTCTATAACGGCAACTTTCTGAATAATGACAACGTTAACATATTGATAAGACATAAAAGTTCCTTTATTCAAAATACTGGTGCTGGAGAAATTCGTTGATGTGACGCAGGCCGGTGCGCGGTGACAGGTCATTGTTTTTGACCGCCTGCAGCATTTGATGGAAATAACGGTCAAATTCGGTGCGGGTAAAGAGCAGGCGCAGCACCGATGCTTCGGTCTGTTTTTGCAGCCACTCTACCGACTGCTGCTGGCGAACTTGCTCTAGCCGACCGCTGGTGGTAAGTGCGGCTCTGAAGTGGGTGATGGTCTGCCAGATCTCTTCAATGCCGCGTTTTTCAAGCGCGCTGCAGGCCAGAACCTGTGGCTGCCACTCTTCATACTTGCGGCGTAAAATGTGCAGCGCGGATTCATACATATGGCGGGCAATGGCGACGTTGGGGCGATTGTCGCCGTCATCCTTATTAATGACGATCAGATCCGCCATCTCCATGATCCCTTTTTTGATCCCTTGCAAATCGTCGCCACCGCCGGCGATTTGCAGCGAGACAAAGCAGTCCACCATGCGGGCGACTTCAATTTCTGACTGACCCACGCCAACGGTTTCAACAATGACCACATCGAAGCCCGCCGCTTCGCAGAGCAGCATCAATTCGTGAGCGCGCTGGCTGGTTCCACCCAGATGCCCGCTGGACGGCACCGGGCGAATAAACGCGGCATCGGAGCGCGCCAGTTCCGTCATGCGGGTTTTGTCACCGAGAATACTGCCGCCGCTCACCGGGCTGCTCGGATCGACAGCGATAACCGCCACTTTCAAACCGTGGCGGATAAGCAACATGCCGAACGCTTCCAGAAAGGTGCTCTTGCCCGCGCCAGGTGTACCGGTAATGCCCAGACGCAGGGCGTGCCCGGTAAACGGCATGATCGCATCGAGCAGTGTCGTGCTCAGCGCCTGATGCCCGGGATGGCGGCTTTCTATCAGCGTCATGGCCTGAGCGAGCGTGGCGCGATCGCCCAGCCGTAATCGCCGGATAGTCTCTGCCAGTGTGGCATCGTTAATCATGATGTTGCCCAATGCGGGTCAACACATCGCGTACGCTTTCCAGCATGGGGGTGCCGGGACCATAAATTGCCGCGACACCGTGTGCTTGCAGGAAAGCGTAATCCTGAGGCGGGATCACGCCGCCTGCCACGACTAAGATATCGTCGCGCCCCCAGTTTTTGAGCGCAGCCACCAGTTCAGGGATCAGTGTTTTATGTCCGGCGGCCAGCGACGATGCGCCGACGACGTGGACGTCGTTTTCAATCGCCAGACGGGCGATCTCCTCTGGTGTGGAAAACATCGGGCTGAGATCAACGTCGAAACCGAGATCGGAATAGGCGCTGGCGATCACTTTCGCGCCGCGATCGTGACCATCCTGACCCATTTTGGCGATCAGGATCCGTGGGCGGCGGCCATGATCGGTGAGAAACTGTTCGGTTTGCGCAAGGATGGCGTCGAACTCAGCGGCAGACTTGCTGGATTGATGATAACTTTGCGCAATCACGCCGGTGACGCACTGGCTGGGGACCAGGTAACGGTCGAACGTCGTTTCCAGCGCGTCGGAGATTTCACCCAATGTGGCGCGAGCCCGGGCGGCAATCACTGCGGCGGCAAGCAGGTTTTCATTATGTTGTGCGGCATGGGTGAGGGCGCTCAGCGCGGATTTGACCGCCGCGTCGTCGCGGGTGGCGCGGATGTGCTTCAGTGAGGCAATTTGCTCGTTGCGGACTTTAACGTTGTCAATTTCCAGCACTGGCGTTTCGTCTTCTTTCTCCAGCTTGTACTTATTCACCCCGACGATCACTCGTTTGCCCTGATCGATCAGCGACTGTTCGCGCGCGGATGCCTCTTCGATCATCCGTTTCGGCAGTCCGGCTTCGATAGCCTTTGCCATGCCGCCCGCCTCATCGATTTGCTGGATGATCGCCCGCGCCTGCTTAACTATCTGGTCCGTCAGCGACTCAACGTAGTAAGAGCCGGCCAGCGGATCGACGGTGCGACAAATTTCTGACTCTTCCTGAATGATGATTTGCGTGTTGCGGGCGATACGCGCCGAAAAGTCAGTGGGCAGTCCCAGCGCTTCGTCGAAGGCATTGGTATGGAGAGACTGGGTACCGCCAAGTGTAGCGCCAAGCGCTTCAATGGTGGTGCGGATGACATTGTTATAGGGATCTTGTTCGGTCAGACTCCAGCCGGAGGTCTGGCAGTGGGTGCGCAGCGCCAGCGATTTCGGGTTGGTTGCCCCGAAACTGCTGACCGCTTCGCTCCACAGGTAACGCGCGGCGCGCAGCATGGCGACGTTCATAAACAGATCCATGCCGATCCCGAAGAAGAAAGATAAGCGGGGAGCAAAATCATCAATTTTCAGTCCCGCAGAGAGCGCTGCCTTGATGTATTCAATGCCGTCCGCCAGGGTGAACGCGACCTGCTGTACACAGTTAGCGCCAGCTTCCCCCATGTGATAACCGCTAATGCTGATGGTGTTAAAGCGGGGCATATTGCCCGAACACCAGGCAATGATGTCGGCGATAATGCGCATGGAGGGTTTCGGCGGATAAATATAGGTGTTGCGGCACAGGTACTCTTTCAGGATATCGTTTTGAATCGTACCGGTAAGTTGTTCTGGTGTGACGCCCTGTTCTTCTGCGGCCACGATATAAAACGCCATGACCGGCAATACCGCGCCGTTCATGGTCATGGAGACGGACATTTTATCCAGTGGGATCTGGTCGAACAGGACTTTCATATCTTCCACGGTATCAATAGCGACACCGGCTTTACCCACATCGCCTGCTACACGTGGATTATCAGAGTCGTAACCGCGATGGGTGGCTAAATCAAACGCGACGGAGAGCCCTTTTTGTCCGGCGGCGAGGTTACGACGGTAAAAAGCGTTAGACTCTTTGGCGGTGGAGAAACCGGCGTACTGGCGAATGGTCCAGGGCTGCGCCGTGTACATGGTGGCGCGTGGGCCGCGAACGTAGGGCGGCAGGCCGGGGAGGGTATCCATCACTTCCAGGTTGTCGAGGTCGGCGGGGGTATATAACGGCTTGACGGCGATCCCTTCTGCCGTATGGCGTACAAGATCCTCAATGGTTTTTTCCTGGCGGCTGAGTTCCTTATTGGCCAGCCGTTGCCAGTCCAGCAAATTTGACATGTGTTGCTCCGTATTACGCAATGGAATGGGTTCTTGCGAATACGGTGAGCTTTTTAACCTGCTCTGTCGCCAGCAAAAAATAGCCAACGACGCGTCGTTTTTTGCCGCCTGGAATTTTTTATTTTGTGATGGATTTCAAAGACTTTTTTGGGCGAGTTAGCCGGATAAACGTACTGTTATCCGGCAATCGGATATTAATCCTGACGCAGCACTTTATGACCGTACGCCAGCAGCGCGTCAGTGACGTTGCGCATCATGCGGCTCTCCGGCGCAAAACGGTGCCAGTAAAGCATCCGGCGTTGAAACAGACCGGGCGTTAAGTCGATCAGCTCGCCGCTGTCTAACTCTTTCTCAATCTGCAAATGGGGGATCATACAGCAGGTCGTACCCTGACGAGCCAGCTGTACAAAGGCTTCAGAAGAGTTAACGATGTGGCACGGTACGCTACCCGGCGGCAGGTCAAAGTTCTGCTGCAGGAAGGCCTGGTGCATATCATCGAGATGGTCAAACGCCACGGCGGGCGCTTTCAGCAGCGCCGAGCGGGTGACGCCGTTCGGAAAATAGCGTGCCGCAAAGGCACGTGAGGCCACGAACAGATAGTCGAGCGCGCCGAGCTTATCGACCAGACAGCTTGGCAGCGCCTGGTGCTGGATACTCACTGCACCCACCACCTCGCCGCGGCGCAGACGTTCTTGCGTACGGGTTTCGTCTTCTACCTGCAAGTTCAGGCGGATAGGCGAATCAGCCAGCACGGGGGCCAGCGCGGGCAGCAGCCAGGTTGCCAGACTGTCGGCGTTAACTGCCAGTGACAGCAGCAGCGGCGTGGAGCCAGTTTGCTCGTCTCCCAGCCATTCGTCTTCCAACAGCTCAACCTGACGCAGCAGCGCCAGCAGCTTTTGCCCTTGCTCGGTTGGGCGTGGCGGAACGGTACGTACCAGCAGCGGCTGCCCGAACATATTCTCAAGCTGTTTTATGCGTTGTGAGACGGCGGATTGCGTGATGCACAGCTTCTGTGCCGCGCGCTCAAATCCTCGTTCACGTATCACCGCATCCAATGCTTGTAGTGTTCTGTAGTCCGGACGTTTCATTGCTCTGACGTACTCCTAAATTTTGGGGGTTCTGCACTATGACACAAATTTTAGTTGGGTACAGACGAATTCCACCGTCTGCAAATGGGGTTGGGGACATTTTTCTCGTCAATGTTCTATAATGCGCCTGAAATTTCACACCACAGGCGAAACGACCATGACGCAGGATGAACTGAAAAAAGCAGTAGGATGGGCGGCACTTCAGTATGTACAACCCGGAACCATTGTAGGAGTAGGGACAGGCTCAACCGCCGCGCACTTTATTGATGCGCTGGGTACAATGAAAGGCCAGATTGAAGGCGCAGTGTCCAGTTCGGATGCGTCCACTGAAAAACTCAAAAGCCTTGGCATTCATGTTTTTGATCTTAACGAAGTGGACAGCCTGGGTGTCTACGTTGACGGCGCGGATGAAATCAACGGCCACATGCAGATGATCAAAGGCGGCGGCGCGGCGTTAACCCGTGAAAAGATTATTGCCTCGGTGGCGAAGAAATTCATTTGCATCGCGGATGCTTCCAAAGAGGTCGATATTCTGGGGAATTTCCCTCTGCCGGTTGAAGTGATCCCGATGGCGCGTAGCGCCGTTGCACGTCAGTTAGTGAAGCTCGGTGGCCGTCCGGAGTATCGTCAGGGCGTGGTGACCGATAACGGCAACGTGATCCTTGACGTACACGGTATGGAAATCATCGACCCTATCGCGATGGAAAATGCCATCAACGCGATCCCGGGCGTCGTGACTGTCGGCCTGTTCGCCAACCGTGGTGCGGACGTTGCGCTGATTGGCACCGCTGACGGTGTGAAAACCATCGTGAAATAATCTGACAAGGGAACCGCTTCCCCTGTTAAAAAATTTTCGGTAGGGCAAATTTGGTGACATGTATCACGTTTAGAATCTTGCCCTGCCGATCTCGCTAAACTCCTGGCACTTCTCAGCATTTTCCTCTGTTATTTCTTGTCGAATGATATGTCCTCAGAATGGCGACGCAAACGTTCATATTGCCGTGATAGTTTTTTTTGATATGTTGAAGGCGGATGCAAATCCACACACACAACATCAGATTGATAAAAAGACAGGATCGGGGAAATGGCAAAGGTATCGCTGGAGAAAGACAAAATTAAATTTCTGCTGGTTGAAGGTGTGCACCAACGGGCACTGGAAAGCCTTCGTGCAGCAGGTTATACCAACATCGAATTCCATAAAGGCGCTCTGGATGCCGAGCAACTGAAAGAATCGATCCGTGATGCCCACTTCATTGGTCTGCGATCCCGTACTCATCTGACAGAAGAGGTGATTGAATCGGCAGAGAAACTGGTGGCGATTGGCTGTTTCTGCATCGGCACCAACCAGGTTGACTTGAACGCTGCATCAAAGCGGGGGATCCCCGTGTTTAACGCGCCATTCTCAAATACCCGTTCTGTTGCGGAACTGGTGATTGGGGAACTGCTACTGCTGCTTCGCGGCGTCCCGGAGGCAAACGCCAAAGCGCATCGTGGCGTCTGGAATAAGCTGGCATCGGGCTCTTTTGAAGCGCGTGGCAAAAAACTGGGCATCATTGGTTACGGCCATATCGGTACTCAGTTGGGTATTCTGGCGGAATCGCTGGGGATGCATGTCTACTTCTATGATATTGAAAACAAATTACCGCTGGGTAATGCGACTCAGGTACAGCACCTCTCCGACCTGCTGAACATGAGCGATGTGGTGAGTCTGCATGTACCGGAAAACGCCTCGACCAAAAACATGATGGGCGCGAAAGAGATTGCGTTGATGAAGCCTGGTTCATTGCTGATCAACGCCGCGCGTGGGACGGTCGTGGATATTCCGGCACTGTGCGATGCGCTGGCAACCAAACATCTGGCGGGTGCCGCGATCGACGTTTTCCCGACGGAGCCGGCAACCAACAGCGATCCTTTCACCTCTCCGTTGTGTGAGTTCGACAACGTGATCCTGACCCCGCACATTGGTGGCTCAACCCAGGAAGCGCAGGAGAATATCGGTCTTGAAGTTGCCGGTAAACTGACGAAATATTCTGACAACGGCTCCACACTTTCTGCCGTCAACTTCCCGGAAGTGTCTCTGCCGTTGCACGGCGGCCGCCGTCTGATGCACATCCACGAAAACCGTCCAGGCGTATTAACTGCGCTTAACCAGATTTTTGCTGAACAGGGCGTCAACATTGCGGCGCAATATCTGCAAACCTCTGCGCAGGTGGGTTACGTGGTCATTGATATTGAAGCCGATGAAGATGTGGCGGAGAAAGCGCTGCTGGCGATGAAGGCGCTCCCTGGCACTATTCGCGCGCGTTTGTTGTACTGATTTCCCTGTCTGCCCGGTGGCGCTGCGCTACCGGGCTTACGGGCGAGTTACCACTCCCACACTTTCGACGGTGTAACGACAGCCGGTAAGGGAATATCCCACTCTTCAACTGGCAGTTTTTCGACTAACTGACAGTCATGGGCGTAGCCTACCGGTTGGATCTTGTGTTGCCGCCAGTTCTGCAATGTCCGGTCATAAAATCCACCGCCCATGCCCAGACGCTGTCCCTCTTCGTCAAACGCCACTAACGGCGTGACCAGCACATCCAGTTGCGCAAGGGGTAATACGTCGCGCACATCCAGTTTTGGCTCCTGAATCTTCAGGCGATTGGTGACCAGTTTGCTTTGAGGATGATAGTGCAGAAACAATAAATTGCCGGGGCTAAACGGATGCAGGACCGGGAGATAAACACGTTTACCGGCTCGCCAGAGTTGTTCTATCAGCGGTTGAGTGTCGAGTTCGCCATCGAACGAGAGAAATAACGCGACAGTGTGTGCCATTACTACCGGTGGGTAAGCAAGCATTCGGTTTGCTGCGTGCTGGCCGAAATCAGTTTGCTGCTGGGGAGTTAGTGCTCGTCGACGTTGACGTATTATCTGGCGGATTTCTTGTCGGGATAAAGAGAGTTCGGGAAGTTGTGTCATAGCTGTTGGTAGGTAGAAGGGGAATCTCCGAGATGCCGCCGCAGGCTGTAACCCTTGAACCCTTGGTTCAAGGTGAATGCGTCGTCACAGTTTTAAGGCTTCTCGGACGGACCGAGCATGCTCACCAACCGTGGAGCGCCACATTCTTGTGGTATGAAATATCGGCTCAGGGGACTGGCCCGCTTGCAAACATCTCAGAGAAATTTTGTCTTCACGGTCACTCTACCATAGTAAACCGAAAAGTGTTATTCAAAGTTTTGGCCCGTTTTTTCGGTTATGCGACCCTGATCAAGCAACGCTTGTTCGATGGTCTGTTGCAGCATCCGAATACGTTGTTCCATGCTTGCCGCGTAGTCACGCGTCTTCGCTTTTTCCTGAGCTAATTCATAGCTGATGTTCAATGCGGCGATGAAAACCAGCTGCTCAGTATTTGTGACTCTAGTGCGAACTTTTAGATCTTGCAACCGCTGATTAAGATCGTCCGCTGCCTGATTCAACGCATCCTTTTGTTCTGGCGGGCAATTCACTCGCAGTGAACGGCCAAATATTTGGATATCGACGGGTTGTGCAGACATGCCACCTTCCTGCTGATTGACTGCGCTGCCTTCGTCTCCGAACCCTGGGTCCGCGAAGGGGCGACACTATAGCTACCCTGGTATGAAGATACAAGCCCTTTTCTGGTTCACCAGGGTCCAAAGTGGTAGCATATCATGAATATCCTCCCTTTGATGACGAATGCTTATGTCTATACAGAACGAAATGCCTGGTTACACCGAAATGAACCAGTTTTTGAACCAACAAGGGGCAGGATTGACCCCAGCCGAAATGCACGGTTTGATAAGCGGGATGATTTGTGGCGGTAACAATGACAGCTCCTGGCAGCCGCTGCTTCATGACCTGACAAACGAAGGTTTGGCCTTTGGTCATGAACTGGCGCAGGCATTGCGCAACATGCATGCCGCAACAAGCGATGCGCTGGAAGATGACGGCTTTCTTTTTCAGCTTTTTCTGCCTGAAGGCGACGACGTCAGCGTGTTTGATCGCGCCGATGCACTGGCAGGCTGGGTCAATCACTTTTTACTCGGACTTGGCGTCACACAGCCTAAGCTCGACAAAGTGACGGGTGAAACCGGCGAAGCGATTGACGACCTGCGCAACATTGCGCAGTTGGGTTATGACGAAGACGAAGATCAGGAAGAGCTGGAGATGTCGCTCGAAGAGATCATCGAATATGTGCGTGTTGCGGCGCTGCTGTGCCACGACACCTTTACGCGTCAGCAGCCCACCGCGCCGGAAGTGCGCAAACCGACCCTGCATTAAGAACGAAAACGCCAAGGAGAGTGTTATGAGCGAACTATCCCTGCAAGAATACCTGCGTCGTCGCCAGGCATTACTGGCGCAAATGCCGGCTGGCAGCGCGGCGCTGATTTTCGCCGCACCAGAAGCGACGCGTAGCGCGGACAGTGAATATCCGTATCGCCAGAGCAGCGACTTCTGGTATTTCACCGGTTTTAATGAACCGGAAGCGGTGCTGGTGCTGATTAAAAGCGATGACACTCATAACCACAGCGTTTTGTTTAACCGGGTTCGCGACCTGACCGCGGAGATTTGGTTTGGCCGCCGTCTCGGGCAGGATGCCGCGCCAGAAAAACTGGGCGTGGATCGTGCTCTGGCGTTCAGTGAGATCAACCAGCAACTCTTCCAGTTGCTTAATGGCCTGGATGTGGTGTACCACGCGCAAGGCGAATATGCCTGGGCGGATGAAATTGTCTTTACCGCGCTGGATAAGCTGCGTAAAGGGGCGCGTCAGAATCTGAAAGCGCCGGCGACGCTCACCGACTGGCGACCGATGGTGCATGAAATGCGCCTGTTTAAATCAGCGGAAGAAATCGCCGTAATGCGACGTGCCGGAGAGATCAGCGCGCTGGCGCATACGCGGGCGATGGAGAAATGCCGTCCGGGTATGTTTGAGTATCAACTGGAAGGGGAGATTCACCACGAATTTACGCGTCACGGCGCGCGTTATCCTTCCTATAACACCATAGTGGGCAGCGGCGCAAATGGCTGCATCCTGCATTACACCGAAAATGAAAGTGAAATGCGCGATGGCTCGTTGGTGTTGATTGACGCCGGATGCGAATACAAAGGGTATGCCGGGGACATCACGCGAACCTTCCCGGTCAACGGCAAGTTCACGCCTGCCCAGCGCGAGATTTACGACATTGTACTGGCGTCGCTGGAAACCAGTTTGCGCCTGTATCGCCCAGGCACCTCCATTCAGGACGTGACCGGCGAGGTGGTGCGCATTATGGTCACCGGCCTGGTGAAACTGGGCATCCTGAAGGGCGAAATCGATCAACTGATCGCCGATAACGCTCATCGTCCTTTCTTTATGCATGGCCTGAGTCACTGGCTGGGGCTGGATGTGCATGATGTCGGCACATATGGCAAGGATCGTTCCCGCCCGCTTGAGCCGGGTATGGTTCTGACCGTGGAGCCTGGTCTCTACATCGCGCCAGATGCCGACGTACCGGAAGTATATCGCGGTATTGGTATCCGAATTGAAGATGACATTGTCATCACACAAACCGGTAACGAAAACCTGACCGCCAGCGTAGTGAAAAAAGCGGACGACATTGAAGCCTTAATGGCTGCGGCGCGCCAACAATGAGCGTGATTATCGTCGGTGGCGGGATGGCCGGGGCGACGCTGGCGCTGGCAATATCTCAATTGAGTCATGGCAAACTGCCGGTGCATCTGATTGAAGCGACATCGCCTGAAGCACAGGATCACCCTGGTTTCGACGCCCGGGCAATCGCCCTGGCGGCAGGAACCTGTCAGCAACTGGCGCGGATGGGTATTTGGCAGGCGATTGCCGATTGCGCAACGGCCATCAATACCGTTCACGTCAGCGATCGCGGGCATGCCGGGTTTGTCACCCTGGATGCGCAGGATTACCGGATTGCAGCGTTAGGGCAGGTCGTTGAGTTGCACGATGTCGGTCAGCGTTTGTTCGGGCTGTTGCGCAAAGCGCCGGGCGTGACGCTGCACTGCCCCGCTCGTGTCGCCACTGTCTCACGCACGCAGGAGCAGGTAAACGTTACGCTGGAAAACGGTGATGTGATTACCGGCGACGTGTTAGTTGCGGCTGATGGCACGCGTTCAGCGCTGGCAACGGCCTGCGGTGTGGACTGGCAGCAAACGCCATACGAACAGCTAGCGGTGATCGCCAACGTCGCTGTCTCTGTGCCCCACGAAGGTCGTGCGTTTGAGCGCTTTACCCAACATGGACCACTGGCGATGTTGCCAATGTCTTCCGAGCGCTGCTCACTGGTGTGGTGTCATCCGCTTGAGCGGCGTGATGAGGTGATGGCCTGGTCTGATGAACAGTTTTGCCGTGAATTGCAGAGCGCATTTGGCTGGCGGTTGGGGCGAATTACCCAGGCCGGGAAACGCAGTGCCTATCCGCTTTCGCTGACCACGGCGGTCAAAGCCGTCACCCATCGTACCGTGCTGGTGGGGAATGCCGCGCAGACACTACACCCTATCGCAGGACAAGGTTTTAATCTTGGATTACGCGATGTGATGAGCCTTGCCGAAACGCTGACCCAGGCGTGGCAAGCCGGTGAAGATGTTGGCGAATATTGTGTGCTGTCGCGTTATCAACAACGTCGACAGGCTGATCGTGAGACAACGATTGGCGTCACGAACAGTCTGGTTTATCTGTTTGCCAATCACTGGGCGCCACTGGTTGTTGGGCGCAATGTCGGATTGATGGCAATGGAATTATTGACACCGGCACGCGATGTGCTGGCGGAGCGCACCCTGGGTTGGGTCGCGCGCTAAATATAACCTGTAGGCCGTAATAAAGAAGTGGGCCTGATTAGCGTTGCACCATCAGGTAATGCAGCGGAAGTAATGCCGGATGGCGGCTTTGCCTTATCCGGCCTACGGTTTTTGATTGTCCTATTTTCAGGAGCAAACAGTGCAAAGTGTTGATGTAGCTATTGTGGGGGGCGGCATGGTAGGTCTGGCCGTCGCCTGCGGTTTACAGGGTAGCGGCTTACGCGTTGCCGTGCTGGAACAGCATGTCCCTCAGCCACTGGCGAATGATGCTCCACCGGCGCTTCGTGTGTCGGCCATTAATGCCGCCAGCGAAAAATTGCTCACGCGTCTCGGTGTGTGGTCAGATATTGTTGCCCGTCGGGCCAGTTGCTATCACGGCATGGAAGTCTGGGACAAAGACAGTTTTGGACGCATTGCGTTCGATGATAAAAGCATGGGCTACAGCCATCTTGGGCACATCGTTGAAAATACGGTGATCCACTACGCTTTGTGGCAAAAAGCGCAACAATCCTCTGATATTACATTGATGGCTCCTGCAGAACTGCAGCAGGTGGCCTGGGGGGAAAATGAAACGTTTCTGACCCTGAAAGACGGCACGATGCTAACCGCTCGTTTGGTGGTTGGGGCGGACGGCGCTAACTCCTGGCTGCGCAGCAAAGCTGATATACCGCTGACCTTCTGGGATTATCGCCATCATGCGCTGGTCGCCACCATTCGCACCGAAGAGGCGCATGATGCCGTTGCTCGCCAGGCGTTTCATGGTGAGGGTATTCTCGCGTTTCTGCCGCTCGTCGACCCGCATCTTTGCTCTATTGTCTGGTCGCTTTCGCCGCAAGAGGCTGAGCGGATGCAACAGGCGAGCGAAGAGGAATTTAACCGGGCGTTGAATATTGCGTTTGATAACCGGTTGGGGCTGTGTAGGGTGGAAAGCGAACGTCAGGTGTTCCCGCTGACGGGGCGCTATGCGCGCCAGTTTGCCGCCCATCGTCTGGCATTGGTCGGCGATGCCGCCCATACCATTCATCCACTGGCGGGACAGGGGGTTAACCTCGGCTTTATGGATGCAGCGGAACTTATCGACGAACTGAAGCGGTTGCAGCGCCAGGGCAAAGATATCGGCCAGTATCTCTATTTGCGTCGTTACGAGCGTAGCCGTAAGCACAGTGCCGCCATGATGCTGGCCGGTATGCAAGGTTTTCGCGAGCTATTTGCTGGGGAGAATCCGGCGAAGAAATTGCTGCGCGATATTGGTCTGAAACTGGCCGATACCCTTCCTGGTGTAAAACCGCAACTTATCCGTCAGGCGATGGGGCTGAATGATTTGCCTGAGTGGCTTCGTTAAGAAATCCTCCCGCTTTTAAGAGTTTGAGACCCGTCACACTTTCTTCTCCCGGCCTTCACGCCGGGGGATTTCCCTCATTTGAAATAATCTAATTCCACGCTGTTTTTCGCATTAGATTTTTTTATATCACGATTTTCTCTCGTCTCGATTTTTGACATTTTTTTAGAATTTAATATCGATTTATGCGGCTATTTGTTCCTGTTATTTATGTGTTATGGACGCGTTAATTATATTTTTGGTTTTTTATTCCGTGGTCTGCTTTGCCGTTTTTTGGCATAAGCTAATGTGATGGTTAATTTTACCTTATGGTTAAGCATCAGTTTCGGTGGTAAGTTCAAGGGAAAGAGAACGTTTGCGTTGAGGCCATAACGTGGCTTCGATAACGGGTTTCGTGGCGTAAATTTCATCACGAAATGGTTGTAAGCCCTGCTTATTCAACGAGGAAAAGATGGCTCAACAGACTCCTTTGTACGAACAACACACGTTATGTGGCGCCCGGATGGTCGATTTCCATGGCTGGATGATGCCGCTGCATTACGGTTCCCAGCTCGATGAGCATCATGCTGTGCGCACCGATGCCGGTATGTTTGATGTTTCGCATATGACGATTGTCGATCTGCGAGGCAGCCGCACCCGGGAGTTTTTGCGTTATCTGCTGGCAAATGACGTGGCAAAGCTAACGAAGAGCGGGAAAGCCCTCTACTCCGGTATGCTGAATGCCTCGGGCGGCGTGATAGATGACCTTATCGTCTACTACTTCACTGAAGATTTCTTCCGCCTCGTTGTTAACTCCGCCACCCGCGAAAAAGACCTCTCCTGGATTTCCCAACACGCCGAACCTTATGCCATCGACATTACCGTCCGTGACGATCTGTCGTTGATCGCTGTACAGGGGCCAAACGGGCAGGCGAAAGCAGCTGCGTTGTTTACTGAAGAACAGCGTCGCGCAGTCGACGGGATGAAACCGTTCTTTGGCGTCCAGGCGGGCGATCTCTTTATTGCGACAACCGGTTATACCGGTGAAGCGGGCTATGAAATCGCCATGCCAAATGAAAAGGCGGCAGATTTTTGGCGTGCGCTGGTGGAAGCGGGTGTGAAACCGTGTGGTTTGGGCGCGCGTGATACGTTGCGTCTGGAAGCCGGCATGAACCTGTACAGCCAGGAGATGGACGAAAGCATTTCTCCATTAGCCGCCAACATGGGCTGGACCATTGCCTGGGAACCGACTGACCGTGATTTCATCGGTCGCGAAGCGCTGGAAACGCAGCGTGAAAAAGGGCACGAGCAGTTGGTCGGTCTGATCATGACGGAAAAAGGCGTGTTGCGTAATGAGTTGCCGGTTCGCTTTATCGATGCACAGGGCAACACGCAGGAAGGCATTATCACCAGCGGCACTTTCTCTCCGACGCTGGGTTACAGCATTGCGCTGGCGCGTGTGCCAGCGGGCATTGGTGAAACGGCGATTGTGCAGATCCGTAACCGCGAGATGCCGGTAAAAGTAACGAAACCTGTTTTTGTGCGTAACGGCAAAGCCGTCGCGTGATTCATCCTTTTTTGGAGATTGATTGATGAGCAACGTACCAGCAGAACTGAAATACAGCAAAGAACACGAATGGCTGCGTAAAGAGGCGGACGGTACTTACACCGTGGGCATTACCGAACACGCACAAGAATTGTTGGGCGACATGGTGTTTGTCGATCTGCCAGACGTCGGCACCACCGTTAGCGCAGGCGATGATTGCGCGGTTGCAGAGTCCGTTAAAGCGGCATCTGATATTTATGCGCCAGTCGGTGGCGAGATCGTCGCTGTTAACGACGCGCTCAGCGACTCTCCGGAGCTTATCAACAGCGAACCGTATGCGGGTGGCTGGATTTTCAAAATCAAAGCCAACGACGCGAGCGAAATCGACGCGCTGCTGGATGCCACTGCATACGAAGCCCTGTTAGAAGACGAATAAATACGCTTCATACTTCGCGCTGCAGGCGCGTTGGCTGCGCTCGTTCACCCCAGTCACGTACTTATGTACGTGACTGGGGATTCACTGACTTGCCGCCTTCCTGCAACGCGAATTATTTTGCGTATTCAGGTAAGTAGAGACACCTACGATTCACTGCACGTTTCAGGAACCATCGCCCATGACACAGACGTTAAGCCAGCTTGAAAACAGCGGCGCTTTCATTGAACGCCACATCGGACCGGACGCTGCGCAACAGCAAGAAATGCTGAATGCCGTAGGCGCCGAGTCGTTAAACGCGCTGATCGGCCAGATTGTGCCGAAAGATATTCAGCTTGCGACCCCGCCGCAGGTGGGTGAAGCTGCGACCGAATATGCTGCGCTGGCAGAACTCAAAGCTATCGCCAGCCGCAATAAGCGCTTCACGTCTTACATCGGCATGGGCTACACCGCCGTGCAATTGCCGCCGGTTATCCTGCGTAATATGTTAGAGAATCCGGGTTGGTACACCGCGTATACGCCATACCAACCGGAAGTTTCCCAGGGTCGTCTGGAATCACTGCTGAATTTCCAGCAGGTGACGCTGGATCTGACTGGTCTGGATATGGCCTCTGCGTCTCTGCTCGACGAAGCGACTGCGGCGGCCGAAGCGATGGCAATGGCGAAACGCGTGAGTAAGCTGAAAAACGCGAACCGTTTCTTTGTCGCCTCCGACGTGCATCCGCAAACGCTGGACGTGGTCCGCACCCGTGCGGAAACCTTCGGTTTTGACGTGATCGTCGACGACGCCGCAAAAGTGGTTGATCACCAGGATGTGTTTGGCGTGCTGTTACAGCAGGTGGGCACGACCGGGGAAGTCCATGATTACAGCGCGCTGATTAGCGAGCTGAAGTCGCGCAAAATTGTGGTCAGCGTTGCCGCCGATTTTATGGCGCTGGTTCTGCTGACGGCACCTGGTAAACAAGGCGCAGATATCGTGTTCGGTTCTGCACAACGCTTTGGTGTACCGATGGGCTACGGCGGCCCGCATGCGGCATTCTTTGCCGCGAAAGATGAATTCAAACGCTCTATGCCGGGTCGTATTATCGGCGTATCAAAAGATGCGGCGGGCAATACCGCTCTGCGTATGGCGATGCAGACTCGCGAGCAGCATATCCGTCGCGAGAAAGCGAACTCCAATATCTGTACCTCTCAGGTGCTGCTGGCCAACATCGCCAGCCTGTATGCGGTTTATCATGGGCCGGAAGGGCTGAAACGCATTGCAAATCGCATTCATCGCCTGACCGATATTCTGGCAACCGGCCTGCAACAGAAAGGGATGAAGCTGCGTCATGCGCACTACTTTGACACGCTGTGCGTGGAAGTGACTGACAAAGCTGCGGTACTGGCGCGCGCTGAAGCGGCAGAAATCAACCTGCGTAGCGATATCCACAATGCGGTCGGCATTACGCTGGATGAAACGACTACCCGTGAAAACGTGCTGGCGTTGTTCTCCGTGCTGCTTGGCGATCATCATGGCCTGAATATCGACACGCTGGACAAAGACGTCGCGCATGACAGTCGTTCTATTCAGGACAGCATGCTGCGTGACGACGAGATCCTGGCGCATCCGGTATTCAACCGCTATCACAGCGAAACCGAGATGATGCGTTACATGCACTCTCTGGAACGCAAAGATCTGGCGCTGAATCAGGCGATGATCCCGCTGGGCTCCTGCACCATGAAACTGAACGCCGCTGCCGAGATGATCCCTATCACCTGGCCGGAGTTTGCTGAACTGCATCCTTTCTGCCCTGCGGATCAGGCGGAAGGGTATCATCAGATGATCAGCCAGCTTTCTGAATGGCTGGTTAAACTGACCGGTTACGACGCCGTGTGCATGCAGCCGAACTCGGGTGCGCAGGGTGAATATGCGGGTCTGTTGGCGATTCGTCATTACCACGAAAGCCGCAACGAAGGGCATCGCGATATCTGTCTGATCCCGGCGTCTGCTCACGGCACTAACCCGGCGTCGGCGCAAATGGCGGGGATGCAGGTCGTCGTCGTCGCGTGCGACAAACAGGGCAACATCGATCTGGTGGATCTGCGTGAGAAAGCAGAGCAGCACGGTGATAGCCTCTCCTGCATCATGGTGACGTACCCGTCCACCCACGGTGTGTATGAAGAGACGATCCGTGAAGTGTGCGAAATCGTTCATCAGTTTGGCGGCCAGGTTTACCTTGATGGCGCAAACATGAACGCGCAGGTCGGTATCACTACGCCTGGCTTTATCGGCGCAGATGTATCGCACCTCAACTTGCATAAAACCTTCTGTATTCCGCACGGCGGTGGCGGCCCAGGTATGGGTCCTATCGGGGTGAAATCGCATCTGGCGCCGTTTGTACCAGGTCATAGCGTGGTGCAGATCGAAGGCATGCTGACCCGTCAGGGCGCAGTTTCCGCCGCGCCATTCGGTAGCGCTTCTATTCTGCCTATTAGCTGGATGTACATCCGCATGATGGGCGCAGAAGGTCTGAAAAAAGCAAGCCAGGTGGCGATTCTCAATGCTAACTACATTGCCAGCCGTCTGAAAGATGCCTATCCGGTGCTGTACACGGGTCGTGATGGCCGCGTGGCGCACGAATGCATTCTCGATATTCGCCCGCTGAAAGACGAGACGGGCATCAGTGAACTGGATATCGCCAAACGCCTGATCGACTACGGTTTCCATGCGCCGACCATGTCCTTCCCGGTTGCGGGTACGCTGATGGTGGAACCGACGGAATCCGAAAGCAAGGTTGAACTGGATCGCTTTATCAATGCGATGCTGGCGATTCGTGCTGAAATTGATCGCGTGAAAGCGGGCGAGTGGGCACTGGAAGATAACCCTCTGGTTAACGCGCCGCACACTCAGAATGAGCTGGTGGCGGAGTGGAATCATGGGTACACCCGTGAAATCGCTGTGTTCCCTGCGGGCGTAGAGAACAAATACTGGCCGACGGTAAAACGTCTCGACGATGTCTACGGCGACCGTAATCTGTTCTGCTCTTGCGTACCGATGAGCGAATACCAGTAATTTTCCGCTTCAACTATCTTTTAAAGGCGCTTCGGCGCCTTTATTTTTGGGGAGAAGGGTATGGCAATCGCACTTGTAACGGGCGGCAGCCGGGGGATCGGGCGCGCAACCGCACTGCAACTGGCGACAGAGGGGTACACCGTCGCCGTTAACTTTCATCACAATATTCGCGCGGCAACGGAAGTGGTCAACACAATTGTCGCTGCGGGCGGTAAGGCATTCGCCCTGCGTGCTGACATTAGCGATGAAAGCCAGGTGATGTCGATGTTTGACTCTCTCGATCGTATCGGTGAACCGCTGACTGCGCTGGTGAATAACGCCGGGATTTTGTTCGAACAAAGCACGGTAGAAAATCTGACCGCCGAGCGGATTAATCGCGTGTTGGCCACTAACGTGACCGGTTATTTCCTCTGTTGCCGGGAGGCCGTGAAGCGAATGTCGCTTAAGCATGGCGGCAAGGGCGGGGCGATTGTGAATGTCTCCTCGGCGGCAGCACGGCTTGGCGCACCTTTCGAGTATGTCGATTACGCGGCGTCGAAAGGGGCGGTAGATACGCTTACCACCGGTCTGGCGCTGGAAGTGGCGGCGCAGGGAATACGCGTGAACTGCGTGCGTCCTGGCCTGATCTATACCGACATGCATGCTTCAGGCGGTGAGCCAGGCAGAGTTGATCGCGTTAAGTCCATGCTACCTATGCAACGTGGTGGGCAACCGAAAGAGGTTGCTCAGGCGATTGTCTGGCTTTTGAGTGAGAAAGCGTCGTATGTGACGGGCAGTTTTCTTGAGCTGGCGGGTGGAAAATAGGACGTTAATTGCCGGAGAACGCGTTTTCGCCCTCCGGCAAAAAATCACAGATTCTCGCCGTTACTGGCAATCACTTCTTTATACCAGTTGAAGCTCTTCTTACGTGAACGAGACATATCGCCAGTGCCGTCGTCATGCTTGTTCACATAGATAAAGCCGTAACGCTTGCTGTACTGTCCGGTGGTGAAAGAGACGCAATCAATGCAGCCCCACGGGGTATACCCCATCAGATCCACACCATCATACGTCACTGCTTTTATCATCTCTTCGACGTGGGCGCGCAGATAATCGATACGGTAGTCATCGTTGATGCTGCCATCTTCTTCCACTTTGTCGTAGGCGCCAAAGCCGTTTTCCACGATAAACAACGGTTTCTGATAGCGTTCATATAGCTCGCAAAGCGCGTAACGCAGACCCGTCGGGTCAATTTGCCACCCCCAGTCGGACGCTTTCACGTGTGGATTCGGTACGCTGCCTTCGAAACCGGAAATCGCATCGCCACTGCCGCCTTCGGCTTTTACTGCGTTGGTCATGTAATAGCTGAAACCAAGATAATCACAGGTACCTTCACGCAGAACTGCGCTATCCCCCTCTTCCATTTTGATGTTAAAACCCCGGCGTTCCCATTCGTTTAGCACATAAGAGGGGTAGTAACCGCGTAACTGTACGTCGGTAAAGACATAGCGTTCACGCATCGATTCCTGTGCAAACATCATGTCTTCTGGCTTACAGGAGAAGGGATACAGCGGCACCATCGCCAGCATACAGCCGACTTTCATTTCAGGATTAATACGGCGTGCCGCTTTCACCGCCAGGGCGCTGGCGACAAACTGATGATGCAGCACCTGATACAGGGTCTCTTGTGGGTTTTCATGTTCGGTGTAGACCACACCAGAGCAGCAGTAGCCAAACAGTGGTGCGCGCCAGTTCCGCTGATTGTTTATCTCGTTGAAGGTCATCCAGTATTTGACCTTGTGCTGGTAGCGTTCAAATACCACTTCAGCGAAACGCACAAAGAAATCCACGACTTTACGGTGAGTCCAGCCCCCGTACTGCTGTACCAGATGTAACGGCATTTCGAAGTGGGAGAGGGTGATAACAGGTTCGATATTGTATTTGAGCAATTCGTCGAACATGTCATCGTAGAATTTTAGCCCTTCTTCGTTAGGCTGAGTTTCGTCGCCTTGTGGGAAGATGCGGGTCCAGGCGATGGAGGTTCGGAAACATTTAAAACCCATTTCGGCGAAGAGTTTAATATCTTCTTTGTAGTGCCCATAGAAATCGACGGCTTCGTGGTTGGGATAGTATTTTCCCGGCACCACTTGCTGGGTGATTTCACGCGGAACGCCGTGTGCGCCGCCGGTCAGCACGTCACAAATGCTCGGTCCTTTGCCACCTTTGTTCCAGCCGCCTTCAACCTGGTGGGCTGCGACGGCGCCACCCCATAAGAAATCTTTCGGTAAGGTGATTTTTTTCATTTAGGCTCAATCTCAAATTAATGATCTTCTGATTTTGAGTCTAACAAAGAGATATGAAATGTCACGATATAACAAAATAGCCGCGTTGTGACTTGTTACATCGAAAAAACAAATTGTTTTTTCACGCTAATTTTTTCGCCAGTTTACGGCCTAACGTCTCGAGAATATAAATAACAGGGATCTGGGTCGTAATATCATAAACACCAGCAATGCGCGTTTGTGGCACATGCCAGGAGAGATTAAAGTCGGCCAGCTTTGCCAGTGCGGAGTGTTCATGGCTGGTAACAGACAGCACTTTACAGTTATGCAGGCTGAACTGGCTGGCAAAACGCAGGATCTCTGCCGTTTCTCCAGAGACAGAAAGCACGATCGCAAGGGCGTTTCTGGCCATATCATTGGTGACAGGGAAATAAGGATCATCAATATGGTTACTGAATTTCCCAACGTTTGAGAAAAAACGCGCGCCATATTTAGCCAGAGCCCCGGATGTTCCGGCACCGACGAATATAATTCGCTCGGAAGATAAAATAATTTCTACCGCGTGATCGAGTAATTTATCGAATTCGTCGTTATTCACACTTTTAAAAAAGCTGATAATCTCGCTGGCGCCAAAATTAACCTGTTGCGGTTCATTCTGCTCTAAATATAATTTAAACCGTACGCGAAACTCAGAGTAGCCATCACAGTTCAGTTTGCGGCAAAAGCGCAGCACCGTGGTGGTGGAAACCCCTGCCGCGTCAGCCAGTTCGCGAATGGTCATGTAGACGACGTTATCGCGGTTTTTGATGACATAGTTGTAGACCAACATCTCAAGATTGTTGAGACTGGCGATGGCAGCGTGGGAGAACATACTCACAATGGCAATACTCACTCATCAGACTTCATCTTCAGGAAATAATAACATGCAGCCAAACGACATTACTTTTTTTCAGCGCTTTCAGGATGACATTTTAGCGGGACGTAAAACGATTACCCTCCGGGACGCTTCAGAGTCTCATTTTAACGTGGGGGATGTTCTGCGTGTGGGGCGCTTTGAAGATGACGGCTATTTCTGCACGATAAAAGTCACAGGAACCTCTACCGTAACCCTGGACACGCTCAGTGAAAAACATGCGCAACAAGAAAACATGTCTCTTGATGAGCTGAAGCGGGTGATTACAGAAATTTACCCTGGGCAGTCACAATTTTATGTGATTGATTTTAAATGTCTTTAATTATTGAGAACAACTGTTAGTTGAAAAATATAATTTAATTACATGATTTATAATGATTATTTTAAATAAGGGATTTATTTGAGCTAACAGGTGTTCACTGGAACCATTCTCAGTTACGCTAGAGAGGCAATCACGAACGCGAACGTTTCTCTGGAGTAGGTCATGGTTGAAAAACCTTCAATAAAACAGGGATATTCTCTGGCAGAAGAAATAGCCAACAGCGTCAGCCACGGTATTGGCCTGGTATTTGGCATTGTGGGTCTGGTTCTGTTGCTGGTACAGGCTGCGGACAGCCATGCCAGTGTCACGGCGATTACCAGCTATAGCCTGTACGGCGGCAGCATGATTCTGCTGTTTCTCGCCTCTACGTTGTATCACGCAATCCCCCATCAGCGAGCGAAAGTGTGGTTGAAAAAATTCGACCATTGCGCGATTTACCTGTTAATTGCGGGCACTTACACACCGTTTCTGCTGGTAGGGTTGGATTCACCGCTGGCGCGCGGACTGATGATCGTCATCTGGAGCCTGGCGCTGCTTGGCATTCTGTTCAAGCTGACCATCGCGCATCGGTTTAAAGTGCTCTCGCTAGTAACATATCTGACGATGGGATGGCTGTCGCTGATTGTGGTGTATCAACTCGCAGTCAAACTGGCGGCAGGTGGCGTGACATTGCTGGCGGTCGGCGGCGTGATTTACTCGCTGGGTGTGATTTTCTACGTCTGCAAACGCATTCCCTATAACCATGCAATCTGGCACGGTTTTGTGCTGGGAGGCAGCGTCTGCCATTTCCTGGCGATTTATCTGTATGTCGGACAGGCATGAACCATTGTTGCCGGATGACGCTTACACGTATCCGGCCTGGAAAAGCTGATCGTAGGCCGGATAAGGCGTAAGCCGCTACCCGGCATTAATCCATTACTCTTCCAGCGAATATGGCAGCGGTTCAATGTGCAATGTGTTGGCATCGTCGCGGACACGAAATACGCTGTCGGCTTCCATGTCGTTGTTCATTACAACTTGTACCCGCAACCGGCCATCGTCTAACTGTACCGCTGCGAGAACCGTACCGGTACGACGCCAGTTTTCACCCATCTGCAGTTCAAGATCTTCTCCCGCTTCCGGCACCCGGCTGGCAATACCCACCAGAGACCACAGCGCCCGTTTGTTCGCGCCACGGAATTTCGCACGAGCAACCATCTCCTGACCGGTATAGCAGCCTTTCTTAAAGCTAATCCCCCCCAGTGCCTGGAGATTGGTTGCCTGGGGAATAAATTGTCCGCTATTTGCCGCGTCAATGACCGGGATTCCGGCTTCAATATCCAGCGCAAGCCACTGCTGGCTGTTGTTGAGCTCGGCTTCGCCATGCAATTTTTCGGTCAGCGCTTTTGCTGTGGCGACATCGGTTACCAGCAGGAAGCGCTCCGACGGATGTTCAAACCACAGCAACGTCGAAGCACCTTGCGTTACTACCGGTTTTTCGGCGTCCGGCAGTTCACTAAAGAGAGGCGCCAGCGCTGCGCGTGCCTGAAATCCAGCAACGCCAAGCAGAACGCATTCATCATCAGGCGCAATGACGACTTTAGAAAACACGGCGTACTTTTTCAGTTCAGTCAGTTGGGCATCGCGCAGACTACGGCGCTCAATCCAGGCAAACCCTTCGCCATCACGGAACAAACGAAGATTGCTCCACATCTTTCCTTTGGCATCGCAATGAGCGGCCAGGACATGCTGATGCTCTGTAAGTTGACTCACGTCGGCAGTGACCTGCCCCTGGATATATTTTTCGCAGTCTGCACCGGTAATGGTGGCCAGTGCCCAGTCATCTAATGTGATCAACGTCAGAGGCAAACGCGCCGACGTTGAAGGCTGACGAGGAGGAAAAGGTGTAAAAGCCATAATAATGTCCTGATTTGCTTAACGCCGTAATAATGACTAATGGTAAAAGAGCTATTGCCCATTGCAAGTGCTTTAGACATTCCATTTGTGCCCTTTCGTCTGCTTTGCGAAGCGTCATGCAAAATGGATGAAGCATTTGACTCAAAGTCTTTTTATTTAGCGATCGCGCTTCCGATGATGGAGATTCCCGCAAAAGAACATGAAAAACACGTTACAATAGCCGGGTACTTCATTTTCGCGAGACAGGAAGAAGAACATGGATATTAACAACAAAGCACGTATTCACTGGGCATGCCGTCGTGGTATGCGTGAGCTCGACATTTCCATCATGCCGTTTTTCGAACATGAGTACGATAACCTCAGTGATGATGAAAAACGCATTTTTATTCGTTTGCTGGAATGCGATGATCCGGATTTATTCAACTGGTTAATGAATCATGGTAAGCCGGCAGATGCAGAACTGGAGCAGATGGTGAGACTCATCCAGACACGGAATCGGGAACGTGGTCCTGTGGCAATCTGATTTACGCGTCTCCTGGCGCGCACAGTGGCTGTCCCTGCTTCTTCATGGGTTGGTCGCTGCATTGATTTTGTTGATGCCATGGCCATTAAGCTATACCCCTTTGTGGCTGATATTGCTCTCACTGGTGGTGTTCGATTGCGTGCGCAGCCAGCGACGTATCAATACCCGTCAGGGTGAGATTAAATTACTGATGGATGGGCGTTTACGCTGGCAGGGGCTGGAGTGGGCGATTCAGAGCACTCCCTGGATGCTCAAAACGGGCATGATGTTGCGCTTGCGCTCGGATAGCGGTCGACGTCAACATTTATGGCTGGCGGCAGATAGCATGGACGAAAAAGAATGGCGTGAGTTGCGTCGGGTAATGTTGCAGCAAACGGAACAAGAGAAACACTGACGAACGGGCGGAATGCCTGATTCGTCAGTGAGAAGCTTCAGAAAACGATCGTTTAACGGCTCTCTTTTCAGGAATAGTGTTCGGCCATTTCACTGAGAATTTGTTCGCACCAGACTTGAATGCGCTCGTCGCTAAGATCGTACTGATTGGTTTCATCCAGCGCCAGGCCGACAAACAGTTGCCCGTCGGCAATCACCGGTTTAGGGCTGGTGAACTCGTATCCTTCCGTGGGCCAGTAGCCGACAAATTTCACCCCTTTGGTGGCGAGTTTGTCATGCAGCATGCCAAGCGCATCCAGGAACCATTCACCGTATCCCAACTGGTCGCCCATGCCGTAAAGCGCGACGATTTTGCCTTCCAGATTGAGAGAGTCCAGTTGTTCCCAGACGGCTTCCCAGTCCTCCTGAATTTCACCGAAATCCCAGGTAGGAATACCTAAAATGAGCACATCGTACTGCTCCATTAAGGTGGGGGCGTCATCCTTGAGGTTGTGCAATGTCACCAGCTCGGGACCCAGAATATCGCGGATTTTTTCTGCCGCCATTTCGGTGTAACACGTGCTGGAACCGTAAAAAAGACCCATGTTCATTACGTAACATCTCGATTCTGCTGTAGCGTTGCGGGTAGTGTACCAGACTCGCTGCATTCACGGCACAATGAGGCATAATGCATCAAAAATGAGAGTGGAATAAGGGGCGAAAGTGGAACAGGATCTGGCACGCATTGAGCAGTTTCTTGATGCTCTGTGGCTGGAACGCAATCTGGCGGAAAATACGTTAAGCGCGTATCGTCGCGATCTGTCGATGGTGGTTGAATGGCTGCACCATCGCGGGGTATCGCTGGCGACGGTGCAAAGCGACGATCTGCAAGCCTTACTGGCGGAACGGATGGATGGCGGCTATAAAGCCACCAGTTCAGCACGCTTGTTAAGCGCCATGCGGCGTTTTTTCCAGCATCTTTACCGCGAAAAATTTCGTGAAGACGATCCGAGCGCGCAACTTGCGTCACCTAAACTTCCGCAGCGTTTGCCAAAAGATCTCAGTGAAGCGCAGGTTGAGCGTTTGCTGCAAGCGCCGCTGATTGAACAACCGCTGGAGCTGCGCGACAAAGCCATGCTGGAAGTGCTTTACGCAACGGGGCTTCGCGTCTCTGAACTGGTGGGGCTAACGATGAGCGACATCAGCCTGCGCCAGGGCGTTGTGCGGGTCATCGGTAAGGGGAACAAAGAACGGTTGGTTCCGCTGGGCGAAGAGGCGGTGTACTGGCTGGAAACGTATCTCGAACATGGTCGTCCCTGGTTGTTGAACGGTGTGTCGATCGATGTTTTGTTTCCCAGCCAGCGTGCGCAGCAGATGACACGCCAGACGTTCTGGCACCGAATTAAACACTATGCCGTGCTGGCGGGGATCGACAGCGAGAAATTGTCGCCACACGTTTTGCGTCATGCCTTTGCTACGCATTTGCTCAATCATGGCGCGGATTTGCGCGTTGTGCAGATGCTGCTCGGGCATAGCGATCTCTCGACGACGCAAATCTATACTCATGTCGCGACTGAGCGCTTGCGGCAACTTCATCAACAGCATCACCCCAGAGCGTGAATGCTGACAGGAAAGGATTGGTTATGAAAAAAAGTATTATGATGTTCACCCTGCTGGCGACGGCGTATGCGGGTATGGCACACGCCGACGACGCAGCGATTCGCCAGTCGCTGGCCAAACTGGGTGTACAGAGCACGGAGATTCAGTCGGCGCCGGTTGCCGGAATGAAAACGGTGATGACCAATAGCGGCGTACTGTATGTCACCGAAGATGGTAAACACATTATCCAGGGGCCGATGTATGACGTCAGCGGCGCCCATCCGGTAAACGTCACCAATAAATTGCTGATGAATCACCTGAACGAGCTGGAAAAAGAGATGATCGTCTATAAAGCGGCGCAGGAAAAACACGTCATTACCGTTTTCACCGACATCACCTGCGGCTACTGTCACAAGCTGCATGAAGAGATAAAAGACTATAACGCTCTGGGGATCACCGTGCGTTATCTGGCCTTCCCGCGCCAGGGGCTGGCCAGCCAGGCCGAGCAAGATATGAAGTCCATCTGGTGTGCAAAAGACAAAAATAAAGCCTTTGATGATGCGATGGCGGGTAAGAGTGTCGCCGCCGCCAGTTGCGATGTGAATATCGCTGATCATTATGCGCTGGGCGTGCAGTTTGGCGTCAGCGGTACACCGGCAATCGTGTTAAGCAACGGCTATGTCGTTCCCGGATATCAAGGCCCGAAAGAGATGAAAGCGTTTCTTGACGAGCACCAGAAACAGACCAGCGGTAAATAATTCGCGTGAAACAACAGATACAACTGCGTCGGCGTGAAGCCGATGAGACGGTGGAGCTTCCCGCTGATTTGCCGCCTTTGCTGCGCCGTTTGTACGCCAGCCGGGGAGTGCGTGGCGCGCAGGATCTTGAGCGTAGCGTTAAAGGCATGCTGCCGTGGCAGCAATTGAGCGGCGTCGAAAAGGCCGTTGAGATCCTCTATAACGCATTTCGAGAGGGCACCCGCATTATCGTTGTGGGCGACTTTGATGCGGACGGGGCGACCAGCACCGCGCTCAGCGTGCTCGGCATGCGCGCGCTGGGCTGTGACAACATCAGCTATCTGGTGCCTAATCGCTTTGAAGATGGTTATGGTTTAAGTCCAGAGGTGGTGGATCAGGCGCATGCCCGTGGCGCGCAATTGATCGTAACTGTCGATAACGGCATCTCCTCTCATATGGGCGTGGAGCATGCAAAAGCGCTGGGTATTCCTGTCGTCGTCACCGATCACCACCTGCCGGGCGATACACTGCCTGCCGCAGAGGCCATCATCAACCCGAATTTGCGCGACTGTACGTTTCCGTCTAAGTCATTGGCAGGCGTCGGCGTTGCGTTTTATTTGATGCTGGCGCTGCGGACTTTCCTGCGTGATAAAGGCTGGTTTGACGAGCGCGGCATTGCGCCGCCGAATCTGGCGGATCTGCTGGATCTGGTTGCGTTAGGGACGGTGGCGGACGTGGTGCCGCTCGATACGAATAACCGTATCCTGACATGGCAGGGGTTGAGCCGTATTCGGGCGGGCAAATGCCGTCCGGGTATTAAAGCGCTGCTGGAGATCTCAAATCGCGATCCGCAAAAACTGGCGGCCAGCGACCTGGGATTTGCGCTTGGGCCGCGACTCAATGCGGCGGGCCGGCTGGACGATATGTCCGTTGGCGTGGCGTTGTTGCTGTGCGACAACATTGGTGAAGCACGCGTACTGGCCAACGAACTTGATGCGCTGAATCAGACCCGCAAAGAAATAGAGCAGGGGATGCAGGCGGAAGCGCTGACGCTGTGCGAAAAACTGGAGCGCAGCGGCGAAACGCTGCCCGGCGGTCTGGCGATGTACCATCCCGAGTGGCACCAGGGGGTCGTTGGGATTCTGGCCTCTCGCATTAAAGAGCGTTTTCACCGCCCGGTGATTGCTTTTGCCCCTGCGGGCGACGGCACCCTAAAAGGGTCCGGCCGTTCGATTCAGGGACTGCATATGCGTGATGCGCTGGAGCGTTTAGACACGCTCTATCCGGGCATGATGCTGAAGTTTGGCGGCCATGCGATGGCGGCAGGATTATCTCTGGAGGAAGCCCAGTTTGAACGCTTCCAGCAACGTTTTGGCGAGCTGGTTACCGAGTGGCTTGATCCGGCGCTCTTGCAGGGTGAAGTGGTCTCCGATGGTCCACTGAGCGCAGATGAAATGACGATGGAAGTGGCGCAACTGTTGCGCGATGCCGGGCCGTGGGGGCAAATGTTCCCTGAACCGTTGTTTGACGGACGTTTTCGCCTGTTGCAGCAACGGCTGGTGGGTGAGCGTCATCTGAAGGTGATGGTCGAACCCGTCGGCGGTGGTCCATTGCTTGACGGTATTGCGTTTAACGTCGACACGGCGTGCTGGCCTGACAACGGTGTGCGCGAAGTGGAACTGGCCTACAAGCTGGATATTAACGAGTTCCGCGGCAATCGCAGCTTACAGATTATCATTGATAACATCTGGCCGATTTAGCATCACTTTCACTGTAATTAAAGGGCGAAATCCGCTAATATTCCGCCCTTATAACCGCATTTTGACTCGTCCAATAAAAGAAATCAGACCATGTTTGAAATTAATCCGGTAAATAACCGCATTCAGGACCTCACGGAACGCTCTGACGTTCTTAGGGGGTATCTTTGACTACGATGCCAAGAAAGAGCGTCTGGAAGAAGTAAACGCCGAGCTGGAACAGCCGGACGTCTGGAATGAACCCGATCGTGCTCAGGCACTGGGGAAAGAACGTTCTTCCCTTGAGGCTATTGTCGATACGCTCGATCAAATGTCACAGGGGCTGGAAGATGTTTCTGGCCTGTTGGAACTGGCTGTAGAAGCCGACGACGAAGATACTTTTAACGAAGCCGTAGCTGAACTCGATACGCTGGAAGACAAACTGGCGCAGCTGGAATTCCGTCGTATGTTCTCCGGTGAGTATGACAGCGCGGATTGCTACCTCGACATTCAGGCGGGTTCCGGCGGTACTGAAGCGCAGGACTGGGCAAGCATGCTGGAGCGTATGTATCTGCGCTGGGCAGAAGCGCGCGGTTTTAAAACAGAAATTATCGAAGAGTCGGAAGGTGAAGTGGCAGGGATCAAATCCGTGACCATTAAAATCTCTGGCGATTACGCGTATGGCTGGTTGCGTACCGAAACTGGCGTTCACCGCCTGGTGCGTAAGAGCCCCTTCGACTCGGGCGGTCGTCGCCATACGTCGTTTAGCTCTGCATTTGTTTACCCGGAAGTGGACGATGATATCGATATCGATATCAACCCGGCGGACCTGCGTATCGACGTCTATCGCGCATCTGGCGCGGGCGGTCAGCACGTTAACCGTACGGAATCTGCGGTGCGTATCACCCACATTCCAACCGGGATTGTTACCCAGTGCCAGAACGACCGTTCCCAGCACAAAAACAAAGACCAGGCCATGAAGCAGATGAAAGCGAAGCTTTATGAACTGGAAATGCAGAAGAAGAATGCCGAGAAACAGGCGATGGAAGACAATAAATCCGACATCGGCTGGGGTAGCCAGATTCGTTCATATGTCCTTGATGACTCCCGCATTAAAGACTTGCGTACCGGGGTTGAAACCCGTAACACGCAGGCGGTGCTGGATGGCAGCCTGGATCAATTTATCGAAGCAAGTTTGAAAGCAGGGTTATGAGGAACCAACATGTCTGAACAACACGCACAGGGCGCTGACGCGGTAGCCGATCTTAATAATGAACTGAAAACGCGCCGCGAGAAGCTGGCTGGCCTGCGCGAGCAGGGTATCCCGTTCCCGAATGATTTCCGTCGCGATCACACCTCAGACCAACTGCATGCTGACTTCGACGCGAAAGAAAACGAAGAACTGGAAGCGCTGAACATCGAAGTGTCCGTAGCGGGTCGTATGATGACTCGTCGCATCATGGGTAAAGCGTCGTTTGTTACGCTGCAAGACGTCGGCGGCCGCATTCAGCTGTATGTTTCCCGTGACGATCTGCCGGAAGGCATCTACAACGAGCAGTTCAAAAAATGGGATCTCGGCGACATCCTCGGCGCGAAAGGTAAGCTGTTCAAAACCAAAACGGGTGAACTGTCGATCCATTGCACCGAGCTGCGTCTGTTGACCAAAGCGCTGCGCCCGCTGCCGGATAAATTCCACGGTCTGCAGGATCAGGAAGCACGTTACCGTCAACGTTATCTGGATCTCATCTCTAACGATGAATCCCGCAACACCTTTAAAGTGCGTTCACAGATCATGGCGGGTATCCGTCAGTTCATGGTGGGCCGTGGCTTTATGGAAGTAGAAACCCCGATGATGCAGGTGATCCCTGGTGGTGCCGCAGCACGCCCGTTCATCACCCATCATAATGCGCTGGATCTGGATATGTACCTGCGTATCGCGCCGGAACTGTATCTGAAGCGTCTGGTGGTAGGTGGTTTCGAACGTGTATTCGAGATCAACCGTAACTTCCGTAACGAAGGGATCTCCGTTCGTCATAACCCAGAGTTCACCATGATGGAACTCTATATGGCGTATGCGGACTACAAAGACCTGATCGAACTGACCGAATCCCTGTTCCGTACGCTGGCGCAGGACGTTCTGGGTACCACTGAAGTGCCTTACGGTGATGAAGTGTTCGACTTTGGCAAACCGTTCGAAAAACTGACCATGCGTGAAGCCATCAAGAAATATCGTCCGGAGACGAATATGGCGGATCTGGACAGTTTCGACTCTGCTAAAGCGATTGCCCAAAGCATCGGCATCAAGATTGAGAAGAGCTGGGGTCTGGGCCGTATCGTGACCGAGATCTTTGAAGAAGTGGCGGAAGCGCATCTGATTCAGCCGACCTTCATCACGGAATATCCGGCGGAAGTTTCTCCTCTGGCGCGTCGTAACGATGAAAACCCAGAAATTACTGACCGCTTTGAATTCTTCATCGGTGGCCGTGAAATCGGTAATGGCTTTAGCGAGCTGAACGATGCCGAAGATCAGGCTCAGCGTTTCCTGGATCAGGTTAACGCCAAAGATGCGGGTGATGACGAAGCGATGTTCTACGACGAAGACTATGTGACCGCTCTGGAACACGGTTTGCCGCCGACGGCGGGCTTGGGCATTGGTATCGACCGTATGGTTATGCTGTTCACCAACAGCCATACCATCCGCGACGTGATCCTGTTCCCGGCGATGCGTCCGGTTAAATAAACCTCACGGCGTCAGATAAAACCAACCCCGGCAAATGCGTCGGGGTTTTTTATTTTTGACGGCAGTATTTTAACAAGGCTTCACACGCTGCACCGTTCGACGCCTGCATCACCATCCACGGACTAAAAGCCCACGGCGTAGCGCCAATCCCCTCCAGAACACTCTCCAGAGCACTCCACTGGTACTCCATCACCTCATCGTTATTTACGCTGAGTTCGCTGACCATTCGTGCCGCATAGACCGGGCACACTTCGTTCTCCACGATCCCGTTTGGATCGGCTGCACGGTAACGAAACGCAGAATACACGGGGATCAAACTGGCGATCTCCACGCCTAACTCAAAACGGCAGCGTCGAATAATAGCCTCTTCAGTGCTTTCTCCTTGCTGTGGATGGCCACAAACCGAATTCGTCCAGACGCCTGGCCACGCTTTTTTCGATAGCGAGCGGCGAGTGACCAGAAGCTGGCCCTGTGTATTGAACAACCAGCAAGAGAAGGCGAGATGCAAAGGGGTATTGAGGGTGTGCCCTGCATATTTTTCCAGCGTACCGGAAGGATTATCCTGCTCATCCAATAAAATGATGTGTTCCTGTTGCATGAATGTCTCGCCGTGAATTTTAAAGACACATCATTATAGGGTATGAAATATCGCGACAGAATGATTAATAACTAATGTACGTGAGTCTGTGGCATTCGACTTCCGCATTCAGGGGGCGGATGTCGAGACCAAGGGGAAAATATCAAAAAAAACCGTTATCCGGTAAACCGTCGGAAAATCTGGAGGCTCACAAACCGTACTGTTTAATTTTTCGGTATAGCGTGGCGATACTGATCCCCAATTCTGCCGCCGCTTGTTTCTTACCCTCAACGCTTGATCCAAATCGTTGTATGCCGTTTTCAATGGCGTCCCTTTCCGTTTGTCTTCCCTGGTCGGAAAGCTGGCGAGGTTGAGTCTGTATGGCGGTTTTTCTGCCGTCAGCTGCGGTAAGCAGGTAAGGAGGCAGATGACTCGCGTTGATCCCGGCAGCTTCTCCGCGCATGACAAAAATATATTCAATGACGTTTCGTAATTCACGAATGTTGCCGGGCCAGTGCCAGGTATACAGGCGGTTGATAACATCATCAGGTAGCTTTTGTGGGGGGCGCTGGTAGCTTGCTGAGAACTCGTCCGCAAAATTTTGCGCCAGGACGGCGATATCGGCGCGTCGCTCCCTCAGAGAAGGGAGCACAAGAGGGACCACGTTTAGTCGATAGAAAAGATCTTCACGAAACTGATTATTCTCGACCATCGCATTAATGTTTTTATTAGTCGCCGCAATAATACGTACATCAATATCGATGATGTTGTTCGAACCAACACGGGTGATTGTTTTTTCTTGCAGAACTCTGAGCAATTTGGCTTGCAGATGAAGCGGCATGTCGCCGATCTCATCCAGGAATAAGCTACCGCCGTTGGCCAGTTCAAATTTACCCATTCGTCCTTTGGGATCAGCGCCGCTGAATGCACCGCGAACGTAACCAAAAAGCTCGCTTTCCAGCAACTGCTCGGGTATGGCTGCGCAGTTGATCGTCACGAAAGGAGCGACTTTACGCGGGCTGCTCTGATGGATGGCAAATGCTACAACCTCTTTCCCGGACCCACTCTCCCCGGTGATAAGAACGCTGGCGTAACTGTTAGCGATTTTGCCAATGGTACTCCTGAGCTGTTCCATTGAGGGGGAATGGCCGATCAGGCGTACCTGAGTGTCAAATTCATAGGGGGAAGTGGCGATAGTGCTGAGATAGTCTCGTGCATCGCGAAAGATGACCATGGTTAACCGATCATTATCCTGCGATGACAGTGAAATTTGTTTGCACAGCACATGGTGTTTTTGTCCTTCAAGCGTCAGCCACGCTTCTTCATCACCATACAAACTGTCGCCGGTTGTCTCAATGGTAAGGGGCAACCCCTGAACCTCGCGGTTGAGAATGCGATCGGCTGAACGGTTGGCATGCCAGATGCGGCTATTACCATCGATAGCGACTACGCCGCGATCCATGGCATCAATCAGAAGACGAAATGCCCCCAGCGTCTCCTGCGCGCGCAACCGCTCCAGACATTCAAAGACCTTACTTGAGATCATGACGGCGATTTGTTCAATGAAAGTGACAAATTTATCAATCTGACTCAGCAAAGTTTCACGCTGTGCCTGCGTTGAGCAAATAATCCCGATCACCCCAATGACGCGATTATTGAGAAAAATAGGAGCATTCAAATCAAGCATTTCTGAACAATAGTGGTGTTTTTCACAGAGCTGGCAGAGCGGATGTTCACCAGGGTTTTTGATCAACACCGTTTCGCGCACTTGCAGAACATGACGATAGATATAGCCATTTTTAGCCACATTTTCATTGAGCATATGCCGGTATTTCCCGGTGCCAGCTATGCGCGTTAAAGATTCATCAATGATTTCAACATCCGTACCGGTAATGCCGGAAATAGCGTCGGCATAATTGCAGATATCATCCTGAATATTACTGAGTACTGAAATCATGATACATCTCCGGCAGGGCTGCGAATTTCTCAGGGGGAATGATAAATATGCGAATTGCTGCCAGGTTGATTTGCGTAAAATCAATTTATTGCTTTGTTTTTAGATGTGTTTTTTATTTTCTCTTCTGCGATCACACTATTTATCATCTGTGAGAATTTATCAAAGTGACTCGATAAACTCAGTAGACTATTTTGGCTGAGTAAGTTGTTGCTCTATTTTTTAATTTGTTTAAATTCAATGTTTTATTAAAAAATATCCATAATTTTGTCATGTTGTCAAAAACTGGTAAGCATTTTGCTTTTACGGAATACCGCTCGCTTAAATCTCTCTGTATGACATCGATTACAGGGAATGAAATACCAGGACAATGAGGCTCTATGATGCAGGAAAAATTATCATTTTTTATCAACCAGACGCCGTTTACCGAGCACCCCGATGCGCCACTGGCGCCGTTTAGTCACCAGGAGTTGGTAAAAGCGCTGAATTTTCATCGTTCTATCCCAGGTTATGCCCCGACGCCGCTGTATTCGTTACCAGCACTCTCACAGAAACTGGGCGTTAAAAATATTTACCTTAAGGATGAATCTCAACGTTTTGGCCTCAAAGCCTTTAAAGCACTGGGGGGAGCCTATGCGATGGCATGCCATATCGCGGAATTAGTGGGCAAGGATATCAGTGAATTACCCTTTGGCGTGATGACCAGCGAAGAAGTGCGTCACGACCTGAAGACCGTGACATTTGCGACCACCACCGATGGCAACCACGGTCGTGGCGTGGCATGGATGGCGCGTCAACTGAAGCAAAATGCCGTGGTCTACATGCCGAAAGGTTCTTCGCAGCAGCGTCTGACGTCTATTCGCAATGAAGGGGCGACAGCAGAAATCGTTGATATGAACTATGACGATGCCGTGCGTATGACCGCAGAGCAGGCTGAAAAACATGGCTGGATCGTGGTGCAGGATACTGCCTGGGAAGGATACGAAAAGATCCCGCTGTGGATTATGCAAGGCTACGGCACCCTGATGCTGGAAGCGATGGATCAGCTTCACCAGGTTGCTCCGACACACGTGTTCGTTCAGGCGGGCGTCGGCTCGTTTGCCGGAATGGTTCAGGGAATGGTGACGGCGGCCTGGGGAGATAATCGCCCGAAAGTGATCGTTGCTGAGGCATTAATTGCCGATTGTCTTTACCGCTCAGCGCTGGCGAAAGAGGGCGATGCGGTGGCGGTTGGTGGTGATTTGCAGACCGTTATGGCCGGACTTGCCTGTGGGGAAGCCAACAGCATCGGCTGGAAACTGCTGCGTGATTATGCCGCTGCATTCGCCTCCTGTCCTGATGAAGTGGCGGCGCTGGGTATGCGCATGTTGGGCAACCCGTTAGCGGGCGATCCGCAGATTACTTCTGGTGAATCAGGGGCTGTGACCACGGGTCTTCTGGCATTGTTGATGACCTCGCCTGCACTGGCGCAAACGCGTGAACAACTGGGGTTGGATGAACATTCTCGCGTGCTGTTGATAAGCACGGAAGGGGATACCGACCCGCAACAATATCTGGATATTGTCTGGGGCGGTCAGTACCCGGGCATCAACTAATAAATTCCTGATTGAAAGTAATAACGGAGAAAACCCATGTTATCTGCAAACCGTATTGAAGAAGTGATTAAGAATTGCCAGGCACTGATCCAGCAGAAAAGTTATTCCGGTCAGGAAGGGGAAGTGGTTAATGCAATAAAAACAATGATGGAGCATTACCAGTTTGATGACATCCATGTTGATAAATACGGCAATATCGTCGGCGGTATTATTGGCAATCATCCAGGGAAAACGCTGGTGCTGGATGGACATATTGATACTGTGCCGGTGAATGAAGAGAAGTGGACCCGCAATCCGTATGGCGGCGACATTGAAGATGGCAAAATTTATGGGCGTGGCACAACGGACATGAAAGGTGCCGTGGCGGCGATGATCTCTGCCGTTGGATTTTTTGGCCAGGATAATAATCGTGATTTTGCCGGTAAAATTTATGTCGCCTGTATCGTACATGAAGAGTGTTTTGAAGGCATTGCCGCCCGTTTGGTCAGCGAACGTTATAAACCTGACTATGTAATTATCGGGGAAGCGTCGGAATTAAACCTGAAAATTGGCCAGCGTGGCCGCGCTGAAATTGTTGTCGAAACGTTTGGCAAACCAGCCCACTCCGCTAATCCGCAGGCCGGTATTAACGCGGTGTACAAAATGGCGCAGCTGATCGACAAAATTCGCACCATCACTCCGCCAACTCACCCGGTGTTAGGGCCAGGCATTCTGGAACTGACAGACATTAAATCCTCGCCGTATCCAGGTGCGTCCGTTGTGCCAGATTACTGCCGTGCGACCTACGATCGTCGTCTGCTGGTAGGCGAAACCAAAGAAAGCGTCATTGCGCCTCTGGAAAATGCACTTGCTGAACTGGTTGCGCAGGACCCGCAGTTCAAGGCCAGCGTCTCCTACGCCGTGGGCCAGGAGTCTTGCTATACCGGCGCCATCATCGAAGGAGAGCGTTTCTTCCCTGGGTGGGTTTACGAAGAGTCCGATGAATTTGTTCAGGCCGCCCTGGCTGGCGTTCGCGCGGCAGGATTTGAACCCACCATCACACAGTACTCATTTTGCACTAACGGTAGCCACTATGCGGGCGAAGCGGGAATCAAAACCATCGGTTTTGGACCTTCTCGCGAAAATCTGGCGCACACCATTGATGAGTTTATCGAGATTGATCAACTGACCGGTTCGGCCAGCGGTTATTACAGCATTATCAAGACACTGTATCGTCATTAAAAAATAAAGATAAAACCCTCTTACCCTACAGGTGGTGCCGTTAATCGGCACCGTAATGGAGAATAACGATGAAAACCATTTTCAAAAACGGAAATGTGATCGATGGGACGGGCTGTGAAGGCAGGATAGCCGATGTGATGGTTGATGACGGCCGTATTGTGGCGATCGGACAAATTGAAGCCGGCGTAAATGAACAGGTGATTGATGCGACGGGGAAAATAATTTGTCCGGGTTTTATTGATACGCACACCCATTCCGATTTATCGGCGATTATTAATCCCGCGCTGTCTGCGAAAATTCGTCAGGGTATTACCACCGAATTGCTGGGACAGGATGGCGTAGCACTTGCGCCGTTACCGGAGGAATATATTCCGGCCTGGCGAAAGAATATTGCCGGACTGGATGGTGATACTGACAAAATTGACTGGAAATATAAAGATACGGACGGTTATCTCAACCTGCTGGCATCCCGACACCCAGCCACGAACCTCGCGTATCTGGTTCCACATGGCAACGTGCGCATGGAAGCGATGGGACTGGATGGGCGTCCTTCTACTCGTGAAGACGTGGCGAAGATGTGCGAAATCCTTGAGCGGGAGTTAAAAGCGGGGGCGTTTGGCCTTTCCACTGGGCTTATCTATATGCCTTGTGCCTTTGGTGATACCGCTGAAATGATTGAACTGTGTAAAGTCACGGCGAAATACAACGGGATCTTTGTTGTACACCAACGCAGCGAAGCTGATGACATCATCAACTCCACACAGGAACTGATTGATATAGCCAAAGCAACCGGCGTCTGGCTGCACATTTCACATATGAAAGTGTGTGGTAAGAAAAACTGGGGACTTATCGATCAGATGCTGGGGATGCTGGAGCAGGCGCAGGAAGAGGGCATTCGCATCTCATACGACCAGTACCCCTATGTGGCGGGCAGCACGATGCTTGGCGTGATTCTGCCACCGTGGGTGCACTCTGGCGGAACAGACAAGTTACTTGAGCGTCTGGCTTCGCCTGAATTACGCGCCAAAATGATCGCTGATATTCAACAGGGCATTCCTGGCTGGGATAACTTTATTGATTTTGCAGGTCTGGACCAGATTTTTGTCACCAGCGTCAAAACAGAAAAAAATCAGGATGCTGTCGGTCTCAACCTGGTTCAGTTGGGTGAGTTGCGCGGTAAAGATCCCTACAACGCCACGTTTGATCTGTTGTTTGAAGAAGAAAACGCCGTCGGGATGGTTGATTTCTATGGCACAGAAGAACACGTCATTAAGTTCCTCTGCCGACCAGAACAGAACGTGTGTACTGACGGTTTGATGGGGGCTGGTAAACCTCACCCGCGCGTGTTCGGCGCATTTCCCCGCGTACTCGGTAAATATGTACGGGAAGAGGGATGCCTGAGTTGGGAGGCGGCTATCCGTAAGATGACTGGAAAACCTGCTGAAGTGCTGGGTCTGCAGGATCGTGGATTGCTCAAAGTGGGATACGCCGCAGATATTGTGATGCTTGATCCTAATACCATTACTGATAAGGGCACATTTGTTGAACCCAATCAGTATCCGGAAGGGATTGAAATGGTCATGGTTAATGGACGCATTGCATTAATCAATGGCATAGAAAGTTATGCCTGTAGCGGTAACGTTATTAGAAAACAAAACTAATAAATAACGTTAAATAAACACAAATCTATCGCAGCCATTTATGGCCTGCGATAGATAACAACACCCCAAGGACATACCATGAACCTACAAACCTCTTTACCTTCCGGTAAAACAAAGACCTGGAAAGCAAGATATACAGTATTGTCATTAATTTGGCTGGCATGGTTACTTTCTTTTCTCGATAGAATGGTCATGAGCGTTTCATTACCTTATATTGGCAAAGATTTAAATCTTGATACGACACAACAAGGTTTAATTATTAGTGCCTTCTTCATTGGCTATGCCGCATTTCAAATCCCTGGCGGTTTACTGGCGGATAAATTTGGATCACGTAAAATAATGGCCATTGGTATTGCCTGGTGGTCTATTTTTACTAGCTTAACAGGCGCAGTGCTTACGCTTCCCTTAATGTTGGCCGTTCGCTTTTTATTTGGTGTAGGTGAGGGCTGTTTCCCGTCAGCTTCCTGGAAGATGATTTCGACCTATTTCCCATCTAAAGAACGCGGTCGTGCAACGGCAATTCAGTCAACGGTGAATACGTTAGGCCCAGCGCTGGCAGTTGTTGTCGCCGCGAGTATTATTGGGGCGTTTGGCTGGCACATGGTCTTTATCGTACTGGGTATTCCCGGCCTGTTTATTGCTGCTGGCATCTACTTATTCACCCGTGACAACCCGAAAGATCATCCCGCTATTACGCAGCAGGATCTGAAGGAACTGGCCGCTGACGATCAAGGCAGTTTGCAAAATACAGGCTCCGTCGCATTCAAGGACGTGTTAAAAATGCCTGTACTTTGGCAGATGGCAAGCATCTGGTTCTTGTTTGATATTACCTTCTGGGGTTTTTCTACCTGGTTACCAAGCTACCTCATTACTGTACGTGAATTCTCTCTGGCGAAAACCGGCGTTATGGCGGCAATTCCTTTCCTGTTTGGCGCATGTGGGACATTGTTAGGTGGGTATTGCTCAGACAAATTCAAACCACAGCGCAAAATGCTGTACGTCATAACGTCTGTTATTGCGGCGGGTTTCCTGTACCTGACCTTCAGCGTAAGCAGCGCGGATATGGCAGTCGTTTATCAGTGTATTTCAGCCCTGTTTATGTTTTTCGCTATGGCGACATTCTGGGGTATTTTGATGGATACCATCCCCAACAAAATCATGGGCAGAGCTTCCGGCATCGTTAACTTTGGCGGGCAGATGGCAGGGGTTGTTTCAGCGCCAGTCATCGGATGGCTGATCCAAAGCAGCGGCGGAAGCTATAACAGTGCATTTATTTTTATGATTGCTGCACTGATAGGTTCGGCACTGGTCACACTGACAGTAAAAAGTTCGCATTCTTTAGGTGCTATACCCAGTAAGGCCTAATTAATGTCTATCCCCTGTGGTTCTGGCATTTAAGCGCTGCAGGGGGTCTCAACCCAGGGGGAAATATTTAACGTGTTGATCATATTCTAAGAACACTCTTTTGGCGCGTGCCTTGAATGACTAAAATTGACGAAAAATCCCCGTTTTGTGAACCGACTGAATTGGTTATAAACATGGTCTGGGAATAACGCTCAGTATCCTCGCTATTGGTCGAACGCTCCAACCTGATTATGCGTATTGTGTCTGCAAGCCTTGCTTGTAATGAAATTCTTCACTTGAATCATTATATTTTCAAATAAAGAGAACAGTATAATTATGAGTTCTTATAATGCAGTATTAGCAAGAAATACCGAAAATGCGCCTAAAGATTTAGGTCCATATTCACAAACGGTTGCATTCTCTCATTATAATAATTTTTCAGCACAACTCCCTGTTGATCCAAAAACGGGTAAACTGGTTTCTGGTGGTATAAAAGAGCAAGCTGAACAGTGCCTTAAAAATATCAAGTCTATCGTGGACAGTATCAACCATGTTATGAATGATGTCGTGAGAATCACGGTCTTTGTCAAAAATATAAAGGATCTTGACGCTGTAGACGAAATTTATAAGTCATACTTCCCAACCTATGTACCTGCGCGCACGATCGCTGCAGTTGCTGCATTACCAATGGATGCGTTGGTACAAGTTGAAGCATTGATTTCAAATGGTGAAGGCACCATTCCCAACGAGCCACAAACGGGTGACCTAATAAAACTCACTAATAATTCACCTAATGCACCAATGAACGTTCTGTCTACTCAAACAGTAGCTTTTTCTCATTACAACAATCTTTCAGCCCAATTACCTGTTGATCCAATATCGGGTAAATTAGTCACTGGTGGCGTAAAAGAACAAACAGTACAGTGCTTAAAAAATATCAAAGCAATTTTGAACAGTATTGATGTTTCGTTTGACGATATTGTTAAAATTAATATCTTCATAAAAAATATCTCTGATATAAATTCTGTAAATGAAGTTTATACTACATTTTTCCCAGACTCCTCTATCGCGCGGGCCGCAGCTTATTTACCCGCTCGCACAATCATTGCTGTATCAGCTTTACCCCTGGATGCTCTCGTGCAAATCGAAGCCGTTGTGTCACACGGTGATGGTACTCCTCCACAAGCTGTCGAAGACAGGCATGGGTTGATAATAGAAGCAAACAATACCGTAAATGCCCCAATAAGTTCATCGCACACACAGACTGTGGCGTTCTCTCATTACAATCACCTCTCAGCACAATTACCATTAGACCCAAAAACAGGTGTATTAGTCTCAGGTGGAGTAAAAGAACAGACTCAACAGTGCTTAAAAAATATAAAAACCATCGTTGAAAGTATCGACCACACGTTAGATGATGTGGTTAAAGTTAATATTTTTCTTAAGCATATTTCTGATATTGGTTCTGTCGATGCTGTTTACACAACGTTCTTCCCTGACGGCGTTCCTGCACGCAGAATAGTGGGTGTACCAGAATTACCTCATGATGCGTTAATCCAGATCGATGTCGTTGTCGCAAACGAAGAAGGCACACCACCAAAAGCATAATAAATGCTTATGAGTAAATACCATTAGTATAAAAGAGTCTTTGTTTATACTAATGGTAAATACACAATCACAAATCCCACTGCTTCAAAGCAGAGAAATACTTTCACGGGAATGCTGCTATTGGTTCTTCCTGCACATCCTCTTTATGGCCAAAACCACCAACGACATACGGTTAGATAATCCGAACGCGCGGCTTCGGAATACTACCCGCCGTACAATATGGGAGATCCTGGAGACGATTGACATCCGGGAGTCCTCTTCTATCCGGGCAAATAAGCTCGCGCTTTCCATTTCCCAGGTAAGAACGGCCAGTATCCCAGGCAGATTTTTGGCCTGGTCTCAGTTGATGCTGGCGGCATAACCATGGTCGATAGGGCTACGAGCGTATTTCGATAACATAATCATTAGTGTATCGAACTCACCCGGTGACCTTCGCAATGGTATCTACGCGCATGCATGATTCCCGCGTTGCCACTGGCGTCCCCTTGATTTGAACATTGGGTTCAGAAGGCCATGTCTTCGTCATATCAGGTAAGAATTACGCCAAAAGTGGAAATGGGCGGAAGAATGTCAGGGAAATGTGATGATGTTAAAAATATAAATCTGCCATGATGGGAATTACCGCAGAGTTATGCCTGGCCCACTTATCATTATGAGTTTAATCAAATCATTGTGATACATGGGTGTAAGGTCGTGAGACCGCTCATCAAGATCCTTTCCGGATGCAATACATTGGGCATCCGGCTTCTGGCTGTTATTATATAGCGTCTGGAAATATTGCGAGGAATGGTTTTGAGCGCGGGATGCCTGAACAAAAATAGCCTGAGTATTGCGATGTTACTGTGCGCAGGGTTGCTATTAGCCGGTTGCTCCAGCGATCAATCCTCTGATGCGGGCAGCTATTCTGGTTCTGTTTATACTGTGAAGCGAGGGGATACGCTCTATCGCATTTCGCGTGTGACGGGAACCAGCGTTAAGGAAATCGCGCGTCTTAACGGAATTTCACCGCCCTATACCATCGAAGTAGGGCAAAAACTGAAAGTCAGCGGCGGGGCTAACAAAAACAGCACCGCATCAAGCAAAACGACGAAGAAATCCTCGACAAAAACGGCTGCGGTCACACCGTCTTCTGCGGTGGCGAAGTCTTCCTGGCCTCCGGTGGGGCAACGATGCTGGGTATGGCCTGCCAGCGGTAAAGTGATTCTGCCGTATTCGACTGCGGATGGCGGTAATAAAGGGATTGATATTTCCGCCGCGCGTGGAACACCTGTCTATGCGGCGGGGGCTGGGAAGGTGGTGTATGTCGGCAACCAATTACGTGGTTACGGCAACCTTGTCATGATTAAGCATAATGAGGAATACATCACTGCGTATGCTCATAACGACACGATGCTGGTGAATAACGGGCAAAGCGTGAAAGCCGGGCAGAAAATCGCCACGATGGGGAGTACTGACGCCGCTTCTGTACGGCTGCATTTCCAGATTCGCTATCGCGCCACGGCAATCGATCCGCTGCGATATTTACCGCCACAAGGGAGTAAACCCAAATGCTGACGGCGAATTAATCGCCAGTCAGTGTGAGAGTCCCTTGCTAACAAGAGCGTAAGGTTTATAATGCCTTACGCAATTCAAAGCGGGCGTAGTTCAATGGTAGAACGAGAGCTTCCCAAGCTCTATACGAGGGTTCGATTCCCTTCGCCCGCTCCAAAACCTTTCTTAAATCACTCCAACTGACTGAATCCTCAGAGATACGGCTTAAAACCTTCCAATAGTTTTACTCACTGTAACCAACACTGTGACTAACTTTGTTGAAGTAGTGAGCAGACCTAAGGTCTCAGTACATGCTCAATTCAAGAACCTACCTTTATCAGCGTAACGGTGTCTTTTACATCCGTCTTAGGATGAAGACCACGGGTCGCCTGACCGCTTCGCTTCCTTCTCACAACCGTTATAAACTAGCGTCAGTATCACTACGGACTAAGGACAGACGCACCGCTATGGCTCACTCTCGGCACATCAAGTCAGCACTGAAGGCAATACACGCAGACAACCCTAGCGCGTCCTATGAGGAACTACGGGAGCATCTGAAGACCATTGTTGAGTGGGAACTTAGTGTCAGCCGTGATGACCTGAACGACCCTGAGTCCTACCAGCTTTACGTTGACCAGTACGATGACATTAAGTCCAACCTTCGGGAAGCTGTAGCGACTGAGCGTCTGACTGTAGACCAGCATCGCTATATCAATGACGTTATCGGTGTGCTTAAGGCCTGTCAGGATAGACTCAAGGGTGATAGCTCTGGCCTGTTGTCTTACCTTGAGCCTGAGACCAGTAGTCTAAGACCGTCTGTCTCCTTATCTGTATCATCGGAGCCTGAAGTCCCTGAACCTAAAGCACTGACCCTCGCGTCTCTCATTGAGCAGTACGAGCAGGAGAACGCCCAGAACTGGAAGCCAGCGACCCTGAGCGAGAACCGAGCGTCTCACTCTACGTTAATCGAGATATTCGACTATCTGGATATTCAGGACGTCAGCAAGGCGACCCGTGCAGATATGCTTAGGGTCCGTGAAGTCCTCCAACTGTTACCGAAGAACCGCAAACAACGCTTTAAGGCTATGCCGCTGTCTGACCTGCTGAACCGGGAGTCTAAGACTGACTGTCTGGATGTCGTTACCATCAACAATAAATACCTTATCAAGATGGCTGCTGTGTTTAAGTGGGCGGTACGCAACGACCTGATAGCTAAGAACCTGACAGAAGGTCTTGAGCTGAAAGTCCCGCAGCGTAAAGCCTCCGACGCTCGTGATGCGTTCAGTCCTGAGCAGGTCGGGCAACTACTGGTAGCCGCTAAAGCGTACTCGCAGAAGAACTCAGGTAAGCCATACCATTATTACGTCACCGCTCTGGCTGCGATTACAGGTGCGAGACTTAACGAGGTGGCCCAACTTCAGGTCAAAGACGTCAGGACCACTGAGGCTGGGACCGTTTTTATCGATATCAACGAAGACGATAGCAGCCTGCCGGGTAAGAGTATCAAGAACGCCCACAGTGACCGCTGTGTCCCGCTGGTCGATGGCGCTTATGGTTTTGTATTGGCTGACTTTATGTCGCTTGTGGAAGACCGTAGAAAGACTATGGGTGATAATGCTATGGTATTCGATGGCCTCAAGCTGATGAAGAATGGCTACGGTGAGCAGGTAAGCAAATGGTTTAACCGGACCTTGTTACCAAAAGTTCTCGCTGACCGTAGCGGCTTAGCGTTTCACTCGTTTAGACATACAGTTGCGACCCAGTTAAAACAACATGGGGTCGAGTTAGCGTATGCTCAGGCGATTATGGGTCATAGCTCAGGGTCTATAACTTACGACCGTTACGCTAAAGAGGTCGAGGTGGATAGATTGGTTAATGTGATGGCAGGTGTTGCTAGGGGGAAATAGATGCAGAGATCAACACAACCAAGGATTGAGCTTGAAAGGGCTGAGAGGGCTTTGTTAGGAATGAAATCCTCAACGTCATTAGATGAATTTGAGGAATATTGGCGATACTTTTTAACCCACTTAGAAAGAGTATGGAATAAAAGTGTTAATCATTTCTCGAAAAGTGGAAAGTGGCAATCTTGGCATGGTAAATATCTTAGTGCGAGACGAAAGGATCAATTGCTTTCATATCTTATAAATGCCCGAGGAGCAGAGGAGCACACAGTGGAAAGCATTATTACAAGATCCCCTGAAGGCTGGGGTATTATGCCGCCTGAGCCTTACGGAGAAATGAGGATTAGAACTTTTACAGATGAGTCTGGAAATTACGTCATGCAAACGACTCCCGGATCAAAGGTGGTTTTTTTTCCTTCGGAAACACAGTTGCTCCCGGTAACGAATAGAGGGAGAACTTATGATGTGCCTCGAAAACACTTAGGTGAGGATATCGTTCCTGAAGATATTCCGTCACTAGCAGATAAAGCCCTTTTATTTTATAGAGGCTTTCTGGATGATGCAGAAAAATATTTTTATGGTTAGTTTTTTTTCGGGTAAAGCACTTAACTATCACTATAGGAAGATCTGATACTGAGCGTATTTATTCTGCCACTGGTTTAAGCGTAAGGTTGGCCTGTTCGTCCTCTGACAATATACCCTCACTATAGGGGGAGACCTAAGTCCCCCCATCTTAATAGCAGTCACGACCCGCACACGCATTCATTAAGTCTCAGGCTTCCGGCAGCGGACCCGATTGGAAACCATCCGCAGACGCCTAGTGTTAAATCACCTTGGCCTGAGACCATTCTCCTTTAACGTAGCAATCTCTCTCCTTTGACAGGCGGAGAACATTAGACCTCAGCGGAACTTCCGTCTATGAGACCATCGGTGTGCGAGATTGTGAAGAACCAAGACATCATTGCTGAGGTCTACCATCCATTGTGGACAGGCGGAAACTCAAAGAGGTTAGACCAGTAGTGGTGTCTGAGGTTGGACTTTGAGCCCTGACCAGCAGGCTGGAGGAGACCATGAGTTTATCTTGTTATGGATTGTGTTATCACAATTCCAATAAAGAGAACTTTAAGTCCAGCCTCCAGTCCTGTCAGCCCGAAGTAAACTATGGTCGCTATGATGTGGTCTCCATGCTTCGGGTCTAACTGGAGGTCAGATTATGGCCTTATCAGGTAGCAAATCTTATACCCTCACTATAGGGAATGGACCCTTAGCTATCACTATAGGGACCATACATTCCGCCTCTGGTCTTGATGCGTCAAGTTATGCGGAAGCTCTCCCGACATTAAGTCTTTCTCCATACCAAGGCTAGCAAGACAGCCTCTGTCAGACTCCCAGCCCGTTAGCGTTCTCG
>NZ_JANEWG010000001.1 GCF_028069725.1 Citrobacter sp. Awk 4 | reverse complement strand
TATTAACCTCAGGAACGCGTTGGAAAGTACTTCATAATGGGTATTCGTTTCCCGGTGTGCCGTTACCAGCATCACAGTTTTATGTCGGGCATTTTTTGACGGTAATTTGTTTGTTTTTCATTTTAATTCAATGTGTTATGTGTGATTTTTTTACTTTCACAACCCTCTGGCATTCAATATTGGTGATCAGCGAAGCAATATTGAAAGTTTTTGGTTTTGATGTCTGTTTTCAATATTAGTGAGGGGCTTAACATTATTGAAAGTTGAAAATATCAGTGTGTGACATTTTCAATATTGGTGATTAATGTTTTATTTCCGAATTAAAGAGCGTGGTATCTGTATATTTAACACTGCCGATATGAACGACGTTTCCTTCATGATTTCTGGAGATGCAATGAAGATAATTACTTGCTACAAGTGCGTACCTGATGAACAGGATATTGTGATTAATAATGCTGATGGATCATTAGATCTCAGCAAAGCAGATGGCAAAATTAGCCAATATGATCTGAATGCGATTGAAGCTGCTGTTCAGTTAAAACAACAGGCTGGCGAGGCGCAGGTGATCGCGCTGAGCGTAGGCGGCAAAGCGCTGACTAACGCCAAAGGGCGTAAAGATGTGCTCTCCCGTGGTCCTGATGAACTGATCGTGGTGATTGACGACCAGTTTGAACAGGCGTTACCGCAGCATACCGCTGCCGCGCTGGCTGCTGCCGCGAAAAAATCCGGCTTTGATCTGATTGTCTGTGGCGATGGTTCTTCTGACCTTTATGCGCAGCAGGTGAGCCTGCTGGTGGGTGAAACGCTGCAGATCCCTGCCATTAATGGCGTCAGCAAGATCCTCTCGCTGGCGGATAACACCCTCACGGTGGAACGTGAGCTGGAAGATGAAATCGAAACCCTGAGCATTCCCCTTCCTGCGGTGGTGGCCGTTTCTACCGACATTAACACGCCGCAGATTCCATCCATGAAAGCCATTCTTGGCGCGGCCAAAAAACCGGTTCAGGTCTGGTCATCAGCGGATATTGGATTCAATGCGGTTGACGCTTATTCCGCTCAACAGGTTGCTGCGCCGAAACAGCGCGAACGTCAGCGCATCGTCATTGAAGGCGATGGTGAAGAACAGATCGCCGCGTTTGCCGATCATCTGCGCAAAATTATTCGTTAAAAGGGGATGTTATGAGCAAGTTTTCCAGTGTCTGGGTATTCAGCGATACCCCTTCTCGCCTGCCGGAACTGATGGGTGGCGCACAGGCTTTAGGTGAACAGATTAATGCGTTTGTGCTTAACGATACTGACGGCGCAACGGCGTTTCAGTCCGGCGCAAATCATGTCTGGCAACTGAGCGGTAAGCCCGATGACCGCATGATGGAAGATTACGCCGACGTCATGGTGCAAACCATTCGTCAGCAAAGCGAAGCGGGAGTGGTGCTGCTGCCTAATACCCGTCGCGGCAAACTGCTGGCGGCAAAACTGGCGTTTCGTTTGTCAGCCGCTGTCTCTAACGACGCAAGTGCGGTAGAGCAAAAAGACGGCCACGCAGCCGTTAAGCATATGGTTTATGGCGGTCTGGCCATTGGTGAAGAGACGATCGCGTCGCCATTTGCCGTTATCACGCTCAGCAGTGGCACGTTTGAGGCAGCGGTTCAGGATGCCTCTCTGAGTGGGACTGCGCAGGTTGTACAGTGGCAGTCGCCTGAGATTGCGGTAACCCGCACGGCAACACTGGCGCGTCAAAGCAACAGCGTTGATCTCGACAAAGCGCGCCTGGTGGTCAGCGTCGGACGCGGTATCGGCAGCAAAGAGAATATTTCTCTGGCGGTTGCGCTGTGCGAAGCCATTGGCGCGGAGCTGGCTTGCTCTCGCCCGGTAGCGGAAAACGAAAAGTGGATGGAGCATGAACGTTATGTCGGGATCTCCAACCTGATGCTTAAGCCTGACCTGTATCTGGCGGTCGGGATTTCTGGGCAAATCCAGCACATGGTGGGGGCGAACGGCTCACAAACCATTTGCGCCATTAACAAAGATAAAAATGCCCCGATATTCCAGTACGCTGATTACGGTATTGTCGGCGACGTTATGAAGATCCTGCCTGCGCTCACCAGCGCGTTAGCACGCTGATCCACCGGGCAGGGCCGGATCCCGGCTCTGCCATCGACAGGTTAATCTGGAGTTCTTATGTCCGAAGATATCTTTGATGCCATCATCGTGGGAGCAGGGCTGGCCGGTTCGGTTGCAGCGCTGGTGCTCGCCCGTGAAGGGGCACAGGTTTTAGTTATCGAGCGCGGCAATTCTGCAGGTGCGAAGAATGTCACCGGTGGGCGTATTTATGCCCATAGTCTTGAACGCATTCTCCCTGGGTTTGCTGAACAGGCCCCCGTCGAACGTGTGATTACCCACGAAAAACTCGCCTTTATGACGGATAAAGGGGCGATGACGGTGGATTATTTCAACGGTGAAGACGCGGCGCCTTCACAAGTCTCTTATTCCGTATTGCGCAGTAAATTTGACGCATGGCTAATGGAACAGGCGGAAGAAGCGGGCGCGCAGCTGATCACCGGCATCCGTGTCGATAACGTTGTTAAACGCGACGGGAAAGTGGTGGGTGTTGAGGCCGATGGCGATATTCTCGAAGCGAAGGTCGTGATCCTTGCCGATGGGGTGAATTCTCTGTTGGCGGAACAGTTGGGCATGGCAAAACGCGTTGAAGCAGAACACGTTGCGGTAGGGGTGAAAGAGCTTATCGAATTACCCAAATCGGTGATTGAAGATCGCTTCCAGTTGCAGGGCAACGAAGGGGCTGCCTGCCTGTTTGCGGGATCGCCAACCGATGGCCTGATGGGCGGCGGCTTCCTCTATACCAATGAAACAACCATTTCTCTGGGGCTGGTGTGCGGTCTTCATCATCTGAAAGACGCCAAAAAATCGGTTCCACAAATGATGGAAGACTTTAAGCAACACCCGGCAGTCGCACCGCTGATTGCTGGCGGCAAGATGGTCGAATACGCTGCGCACGTCGTTCCTGAAGCCGGAATAAACATGCAGCCTGAGCTGGTGGGTGACGGCGTGTTGATTGCCGGTGATGCCGCCGGGATGTGTATGAACCTGGGCTTTACGATTCGCGGTATGGACCTGGCGGTGTCGGCAGGTGAAGCCGCTGCGAAAACAGTACTCTCTGCCATGCGTAACAACGATTTCAGCAAGCAGGGACTGGCGGAATATCATCAGCATCTGGACAACGGTCCGATGCGTGATATGCGCATGTACCAGCGTTTGCCTGCATTCCTCGACAATCCGCGCATGTTTACGCAATACCCTGAAATGGTGGTCGGCATTGCGCGCGATCTCTTCACCATTGATGGTAGCGAGCCGGTGCCGATGCGTAAAAAAATCCTTCGCCACGCTAAGAAAGTCGGCTTTATCAATCTGATGAAGGACGGCATTAAAGGGGTAACCGCATTATGACTTCTTCCGTCAACGTAGACGTCAAACTGGGCGTTAATAAATTCAATGTGGATGAAGAAAATCCACACATCATTCTAAAAACGGACCCCGATAAACAGGTGCTGGACGTTCTGGTTAAGGCCTGTCCTGCAGGACTGTATAAAAAACAGGATGACGGTAGCGTACGTTTTGATTATGCAGGGTGTCTGGAATGTGGTACCTGCCGAATCCTCGGTTTGGGGACGGCGCTGGAAAAATGGGAATACCCGCGCGGTACGTTTGGCGTGGAGTTTCGTTACGGCTAAACCCGATGCCGGATGACGCTGACGCGCATCCGGCCTACTAAAATATGTAGAACTGTTGGCCGGAGTAGACTTTTCGCATCGCCATCCGGCAACGTTGCCGATGAAACAGGAAATCGCCATGCAGCAGCCAAGGAATTTTGACGACATCAAATTCTCATCCATTCACCGCCGTATCATGCTGTGGGGAAGCGGTGGACCCTTTCTGGATGGATATGTACTCGTCATCATCGGCGTTGCGCTGGAGCAACTGACTCCAACACTGGGTCTGAACGCAGAGTGGATCGGTATGCTCGGTGCCGCGACGCTGGCTGGGCTGTTTGTCGGTACTTCGCTGTTTGGCTATATTTGCGACAAAGTCGGACGTCGCAAAATGTTCCTTATCGATATCGTCGCCATTGGGGTGATATCGGTGGCGACCATGTTTGTCTCTACACCGTTTGAGCTACTCATCATGCGCGTGTTGATAGGGATAGTGATTGGCGCAGATTATCCCATCGCCACCTCGATGATCACCGAGTTCTCCAACACCCGCCAGCGGGCGTTCTCCATCGGTTTTATTGCTGCCATGTGGTATGTAGGCGCGACCTGCGCCAACCTGGTCGGCTATTGTTTATACGACGTTGAAGGCGGCTGGCGCTGGATGCTTGGCAGCGCCGTCATTCCCTGCCTTATCATCCTGATTGGCCGTTTTGATCTCCCGGAATCCCCGCGTTGGCTACTGCGTAAAGGGCGGGTGGAAGAGTGCCAGCAGATGATGATCAAACTGTTTGGCGAACCCGTTGTTTTTGATGATGAACCGCCTAAAGAGACCCGCTTCCTGCAGTTGTTTAACCGCCGCCACTTTCCATTTGTGCTTTTCGTGGCGGTGATCTGGACTTGTCAGGTGATCCCGATGTTTGCCATCTACACCTTTGGTCCGCAGATAGTCGGATTGCTTGGCTGGGAGCAGGGGCGGAGCGCGGCATTAGGCAATGTGGTAATTAGCCTCTTCTTTATGCTCGGCTGTGTTCCGGCCATGTTCTGGCTGAACAGCATTGGTCGTCGCCCGTTGCTTATCGGCAGCTTTGCGATGATGACGTTTGCTCTGGCGCTGCTTGGGTTTATCCCCCATTTAGGGATCGGCCTGGTGGTGGTGGCCTTTGCGGTCTATGCGTTTTTCTCCGGTGGACCGGGTATTTTGCAATGGCTTTACCCCAACGAACTGTTTCCCACTGACATTCGCGCTTCTGCGGTTGGTGTGATCATGTCGCTCAGTCGTATAGGGACGGTGGTCTCCACCTGGGCGCTACCGATTTTCATTACCCGCTACGGAATTAATAACGTGATGCTGATTGGGGCACTGATTTCGTTGATCGGTCTGGTTGTCTCCGTCATATTTGCTCCGGAAACGCGTGGTCTGACGCTGATGCAGGCAGGGAATATGAAAATACGCGGTAAGCCATAAGCGGTCGGAACCCCTTGTTCAGAATTCTCATCCTGACCGCTCAAGAATATTGACTATAAGCCTGGTGAATATCTGACTACACTCTGTGGTAAAAGAGTGTCGCAAAATAACAGGCTAATCATGATTCTTATCATTTACGCGCATCCCTATCCGCACCATTCGCATGCGAATAAACGGATGCTCGAACAGGCAAGGACGCTGGACGGAGTAGAAATTCGCTCCCTCTACCAGCTCTATCCCGACTTCAATATCGATATCGCTGCGGAGCAGGAAGCGCTATCCCGCGCAGACCTGGTCATCTGGCAACACCCGATGCAGTGGTACAGCGTTCCCCCTTTACTTAAACTCTGGATGGATAAAGTCCTTTCTCACGGCTGGGCCTATGGGCACGGAGGAACCGCGCTTCGCAATAAACACCTGATGTGGGCCGTTACCACGGGCGGCGGCGAAAGCCACTTCGATATTGGCTCTCATCCGGGTTTTGACGTGCTTTCTCAGCCTCTGCAGGCCACTGCAATTTACTGCGGACTGACCTGGCTGCCGCCGTTTGCCATGCATTGCACCTTTATTTGCGATGACGAAACGCTGCAGGCGCAGGCGCGTCACTACAAGCAGCGCTTGATGGAATGGCAGGAGGCGCACAATGGATAGCCACACGCTAATACAGGCGCTAATTTATCTGGGTTCCGCGGCGTTGATTGTGCCGATTGCCGTGCGGCTTGGCTTAGGATCGGTACTGGGGTATCTCATCGCGGGATGCATTATCGGCCCGTGGGGACTACGCCTGGTGACCGACGCCGAATCAATCCTGCATTTTGCTGAGATTGGCGTGGTGCTGATGCTGTTTGTTATCGGTCTTGAACTGGATCCGCAGCGTTTGTGGAAACTGCGGGCCTCGGTGTTTGGCGGCGGCGCGTTGCAGATGGTGGTCTGTGGCGGTCTGATTGGGCTGTTCTGTATGTTTCTCGGTCTGCGCTGGCAGGTTGCAGAACTGATTGGTATGACGCTGGCGCTTTCTTCAACGGCCATCGCCATGCAGGCGATGAACGAACGCAACCTGACCGTTTCTCAAATGGGGCGTAGCGCCTTTGCGGTGCTGCTGTTCCAGGATATCGCGGCGATTCCGCTGGTGGCGATGATTCCCTTGCTGGCGGCCAGCGGTGCCGCCACGACCCTGGGGGCGTTTGCGCTTTCGGCATTGAAAGTGGCGGGCGCCCTGGTGTTGGTGGTGTTGCTGGGACGCTATGTCACGCGTCCGGCACTGCGCTTTGTGGCTCGCTCAGGACTGCGGGAGGTCTTCAGCGCCGTGGCGCTGTTCCTTGTTTTCGGCTTCGGCTTATTGCTGGAAGAGGTGGGACTCTCGATGGCGATGGGCGCGTTTCTGGCGGGGGTACTGCTGGCTAGCTCAGAATACCGGCATGCACTGGAAAGCGATATTGAGCCGTTTAAAGGGCTATTGCTGGGGCTGTTTTTCATTGGCGTCGGTATGTCGATTGATTTTGGCACGCTGATTGATAACCCGCTACGTATCATCATTCTGCTGGTGGGGTTCCTGGTCATTAAAATGGGCATGCTATGGCTTATCGCCCGACCGTTACAGGTACCGAACAAACAACGCCGCTGGTTTGCCGTATTATTAGGGCAGGGGAGTGAATTTGCGTTTGTGGTGTTTGGGGCGGCTCAGATGGCAAATGTGCTGGATCCTGAATGGGCGAAAGCGCTGACGCTGGTGGTGGCGCTCTCTATGGCGGCGACGCCAATTTTGCTGGTGCTGCTGACCCGGATGGAAAAATCTGCGGCAGAAGAAGAGCGTGAAGCTGATGAAATTGATGAAGAACAACCGCGTGTGATCATCGCCGGGTTTGGGCGCTTTGGTCAAATAACCGGTCGTTTGTTGTTGTCGAGCGGTGTGAAAATGGTCGTTCTCGATCACGACCCAGACCATATTGAGACGCTGCGTAAATTTGGTATGAAGGTGTTTTACGGCGATGCGACGCGCATGGATTTGCTGGAATCTGCGGGGGCGGCAAAAGCCGAAGTGTTAATTAATGCCATTGACGATCCGCAAACCAGTCTTGAGCTGACTGAAATGGTGAAGACCCATTTCCCTGCGCTGCAAATTATTGCCCGCGCCCGTGATGTCGATCACTACATTCGTTTGCGACAGGCCGGGGTGGAGATGCCGGAACGTGAAACCTTTGAAGGCGCGTTAAAAACCGGGCGTCTGGCGCTGGAAAGTTTAGGGTTAGGTCGTTATGAAGCGCGTGAACGCGCGGACCTGTTCCGCCGCTTTAATACACAAATGGTTGAAGAGATGGCAATGGGGGAAAATGACGCGACTGCCCGCGCGGCCGTCTACAAACGCACCAGCGCAATGCTGAGTGAAATCATCACCGAAGATCGCGAACATTTGTCCTTAATTCAACGCCATGGCTGGCAAGGCACGGATGAAGGTAAACATACGGGCGACGTTACCGATGAGCCGGAAGTAAAACCGTCAGCATAAGGTAAAAAATGTGATGTTCTGCAAACTTTACTGCTAATTGACTGTTTTTAAACTACTGTAAGGCAGGCACTCCACTTTAAATCAGTGGGGTCTGCCTCAGAACAGAAAATTTTCGTGCTCATCTTCTTTCCGCCAGTCGACGAAAGATTGCGCTTTCCGTATAGTGGCGACAATTTTTTTGCATCCGGGAATTATTCAATGATCAGTCTGATTGCGGCGTTAGCGGTAGATCGCGTTATTGGCATGGAAAACGCCATGCCATGGAACTTGCCTGCCGATCTCGCCTGGTTCAAACGTAATACGTTAAATAAGCCTGTCATTATGGGGCGTCACACCTGGGAATCCATCGGTCGACCGTTGCCAGGGCGTAAGAATATCGTTATCAGCAGCCAGCCTGGTACCGACGATCGTGTGCAGTGGGTGACCTCTGTTGACGACGCGGTGGCGGCCTGTGGTGACGCGCCAGAGATTATGGTGATTGGTGGTGGCCGCGTTTACGAGCAGTTCCTGCCGAAAGCGCAGAAGCTGTATCTGACGCATATTGATGCCGAAGTTGAAGGGGATACGCATTTCCCGGACTACGAGCCTGATGACTGGGAATCGGTGTTCAGTGAGTTTCATGACGCTGACGAGCAGAACTCGCACAGCTACTGCTTCGAGATTCTGGAACGCCGGTAAGACTGATAAGCGACGCGCTATCAGAATATCAGGTACATCGTGCGTGCGGATGATGACGCGGTAGCGTCGTCATCCGGCCTGTATTCCTGTCTTGCGATTACGACGCGACAGCCTCATGTTCACCACGGTTTCGGTGGCGGTTTGACGGCTGAACAAAATATTTTTTATCTTCCCAACGCAGGCAGGTTAAGTCACCGCCCCAGCAGCATCCCGTATCCAGCCCGTAAATACCCTCTGGCGTGCCTCTTCCTTCCAGGGAAGCCCAGTGTCCGAAAGCAATGCTGTACGCTTCGCTAACCGGTCCCGGAATGGCAAACCAGGGTTTCAGTGGCGCTGGCGCGTTTTCCGGCGACTCTTTGCTGTACATGTCCAGTTGGCCATTCGGAAAACAGTAGCGCATGCGGGTAAATGCGTTGGTGATAAAACGCAGCCGCGCCAGCCCCGTTAATTCTGGCGTCCAGTTGTTTGGCATATCGCCGTACATTGAGTCCAGAAAGAAGGGGTAAGAGTCGCTGGATAAGACCGCTTCAACATCGCGCGCGCACTCTTTGGCTGTTTTTAGATCCCACTGTGGCGTAATGCCCGCGTGGGCCATGACCAGCTTCTTCTCTTCATCAACCTGTAAGAGTGGCTGACGACGTAACCAATTGAGCAGTTCGTCTGCATCTGGCGCTTCCAGAAGCGGAGTCAGCCTGTCTTTGGGTTTATTGCGGCTGATGCCAGCAAATACGGCCAGCAAATGAAGGTCGTGATTGCCCAGCACTAAGCGAACGCAGTCACCCAGTGATTTAACGTAGCGCAGCACATCCAGAGAACCGGGACCACGAGCGACCAGATCGCCCGTCAACCATAAGGTGTCATTCCCTGGAGTAAATTCTACTTGTTCTAACAATGCGATCAGTTCGTCGTAGCAACCGTGAACGTCGCCAATGAGGTATGTTGCCATCGCTCTAGTTTTAATGAATGAGTGTAGGAACAGCGAGTCGAAATACGGGGATATCGATCGTAAAGGCAACGCCATTTTCGTCGATCATTTCGTAATGACCCTGCATAGTGCCCAGCGGCGTTTCAATGACGGCACCGCTGGTATACTGATATTCTTCACCAGGCGCGATGTGTGGCTGTACGCCAACCACACCTTCACCCTGTACTTCAGTTTCACGGCCATGACCATTTGTAATCAGCCAGTAGCGGCCTAACAGCTGTACTGGCGCTCGCCCCAAATTGCGGATGGTCACGGTATATGCAAAGACGTAACGTTCATCATCAGGTGCGGACTGCGCCTCAATATAGACGCTTTGTACCTGAATACACACTCGGGGCGAATTGATCATGCTTAACTCTCCTTCGACGGCGGGTTCTCTGACAGATAGTTCGCCATCTTGCAGTATTGCGCGACAGAAATATTCTCTGCCCGCATTGCCGGGTCAACGCCCAGTTCGATCAGCAACTCAACGCTAAACAAATTACCGAGGCTGTTACGAATCGTTTTGCGACGCTGGTTAAAAGCTTCGGTAGTAATACGGCTCAGTACGCGGACATCTTTGACTGGATGCGGCATCGTTGTATGCGGTACCAGACGTACGACAGCAGAATCCACTTTAGGCGGTGGCGTGAAGGCCGATGGTGGCACTTCAAGAACCGGGATCACCTGACAGTAATACTGCGCCATGACGCTTAATCGACCATACGCTTTACTGTTTGGTCCTGCAACCAGACGGTTCACAACCTCTTTTTGCAACATAAAGTGCATGTCAGCAATGGCATCAGTATAGCTAAAGAGATGGAACATCAACGGGGTGGAGATGTTGTAGGGCAAGTTGCCAAACACACGCAGCGGCTGTCCCATTTTTTCGGAAAGCTCGCCAAAATTCATGGTCATGGCATCTTGCTGATAAATCGTCAGCTTTGGCCCCAGGAACGGGTGTGTTTGCAGACGAGCTGCCAGATCGCGGTCAAGTTCGATGACCGTGAGTTGATCCAGGCGTTCACCTACCGGCTCCGTCAGTGCTGCCAGTCCAGGACCGATTTCGACCATGGCCTGACCCTTCTGCGGGTTGATAGCGGAGACGATACTGTCGATCACAAATTGATCGTTGAGAAAGTTTTGCCCGAAGCGTTTACGGGCTAAGTGGCCCTGATGGACTCGATTATTCATTGAGTATTAACAATCATTTTGATGGCGAGATTAAGCGCCGTAATAAAACTGCCGACGTCTGCTTGTCCACGACCCGCGAGTTCAAGCGCGGTGCCGTGATCAACAGATGTACGAATAAAGGGTAGGCCCAACGTGATATTCACGCCACGCCCAAAGCCCTGGTATTTTAGCACGGGAAGACCCTGATCGTGGTACATTGCCAGCACAGCATCGGCATTTTCGAGGTATTTAGGCTGAAATAGTGTATCGGCGGGCAATGGACCGCTTAAATGCATGCCCTGTGCGCGCAACGAGTCCAGCACCGGAATGATCGTGTCTATCTCTTCCGTTCCCATATGACCGCCCTCTCCGGCATGCGGATTCAGACCACACACCAGAATATGCGGATCGGCCAGGCCAAATTTCAGGCGCAGGTCGTGATGCAAAATGCCGATCACCTCTTGCAACAGGGCAGGCGTAATGGCATCGGCAACGGCTCTGAGCGGCAGATGCGTGGTGACCAACGCAACGCGAAGTTCTTCGGTTGCCAGCATCATGACCACTTTCTTCGCCTGTGAGCGCTCTTCTAAAAACTCCGTGTGTCCGGTAAATGGCACGCCAGCATCATTAATGATGCCTTTGTGAACCGGGCCGGTAACCAGCGCCGCAAATTCGCCCTGCAGACAGCCATCGCAGGCGCGAGCCAGCGTATCAACCACATACTGCCCATTTTCAACTGCCAATTGACCTGCAGAGACCGATGTACGCAGCGCGACAGGCAAGATGGTCAGCGTGCCAGCTGATTGAGGCCTGGCTGGAGAGTGGGGTGAATAAGGGTGGAGTGTGAGCGGTAAACCGAGCATGGCTGCCCGGTCTGTTAATAGCGTGGCATCGGCACAGACGACGAGTTCTACTGGCCACTCACGCTGTGCAAGCTGGACAACCAGGTCCGGACCAATCCCGGCGGGTTCGCCGGGAGTGATGACAACACGTTGAGTTCTGCTCATTAATTGCTCAGAATTTTAACGTATGCGCTGGCGCGCTGTTCCTGCATCCAGGTCGCTGCTTCTTCCGAGAACTTACGGTTCATCAGCATGCGATAGGCTCTGTCTTTCTGGGCTGCGTCGGTTTTATCAACGTTACGCGTATCCAACAGTTCGATCAGATGCCAGCCAAAGGAAGAGTGTACTGGAGCGCTCATCTGGCCTTTATTCAGTCGGGTCAGCGCATCGCGGAAGGCGGGGTCGAAAATGTCAGCCGCAGCCCAGCCCAAATCACCGCCCTGGTTGGCAGAACCCGGATCCTGAGAGAACTCTTTCGCTGCTGCGGCAAACGTGGTTTTGCCACTCTTGATATTTGCAGCGATCTCTTCCAGTTTCAGGCGCGCTTGCTGATCGGTCATGATCGGCGACGGTTTCAGCAGAATATGACGGGCATGAACTTCAGTTACCGAGATGTTCTGGCTTTGACCACGCATATCGTTCACTTTCAGAATATGGAAGCCGACACCAGAACGAATCGGACCGACGATGTCGCCTTTTTTCGCTGTGCTCAGCGCCTGAGCGAAGATACCCGGCAGTTCCTGAATTCGGCCCCAGCCCATCTGACCGCCATTCAGCGCCTGTTGGTCAGCCGAATGGGCGATGGCCAGTTTGCCAAAATCAGCGCCGCTTTGCGCTTGCTCAACGACAGAACGCGCCTGGCTTTCGGCTTCGTTCACCTGGTCGGATGTTGGGTTTTCCGGCAGTGGAATCAGAATATGGCTCAGGTTCAGCTCGGTACTGGCATCGTTTTGTTTACCCACCTGCTGGGCCAGCGCATCCACTTCCTGCGGTAAAATTGTCACACGACGGCGTACTTCGTTGTTACGCACTTCAGAGATGATCATCTCTTTACGGATCTGGCTACGGTAGGTCGAGTAGCTCAGACCGTCGTAAGCCAGACGGCTGCGCATCTGCTCCGTCGTCATGTTGTTCTGCTTAGCAATGTTGGCGATGGCTTGATCCAACTGCTCGTCAGAGATTTTGATGCCCATTTTCTGGCCCATCTGCAGCAGAATCTGATCCATGATCAAACGTTCGAGGATCTGATGGCGCAGCGTAGCGTCATCCGGAAGTTGTTGACCCGCCTGACCCGCGTTGAGTTTTACTGACTGCATTAACCCATCGACGTCACTTTCGAGTACGACGCCGTTATTGACGACGGCTGCAACTTTATCGACTACCTGCGGGGCAGCGAAACTGGTATTCGCGATCATGGCGATACCGAGAAGCAGCGTTTTCCAGTTCTTCATACTTTTTCCATTTCAATTAACCGCAATGCGGATTACGTGGTAAATCAATCAGATCACAAAGAGTTCTGGTACGGCAGAATGTTCGAGCGCAGCATCTCTTGCGTGCCGAGGCCATAATTGGAGCTCAGGCCACGCAGCTCAATGTTAAAGCCGATCACGTTGTCATAGACAGACTCTTGTTTGTCACTATCCCAACCGTTCAGCTTACGTTCGTACCCGAAGCGCAGCGCATAGCAGCAGGAGTTATACTGTAGACCGAGCATCTGGTCGGCAGCTTTATTCACATTGGTGTCATAGTAGTAGGCGCCAACAATGGACCACCGGTCAGCAATCGGCCAGCTTGCCACCATGCCGACCTGATTGATCCCGTCTTTATACTGCGGTGCGTTCCAGCGCGTATCGCTACTATTTCTGGGCAATGTTGCCTGAATATATTCCGGGCTGGCATACCGGTAGTTCAGTTGCACCAGGCGATTTTCATCCCGACGGTATTCAATGCTGCTGCTGCTGGTCGCCACGCTGTCCAGACGCGTGTCATATTGCAGGCCGCTACGTAAACCCCAACGATCGGAAATACGCCAGTAGGTGTCGCCCGCCCAGACCAGTGAGCCCGTTTCGTCATCATTCTCCCATTTGATGTTGTCATCGCCAGTGCGAGACTCCGTGAAATAGTAGATTTGACCCACTGAAACGTTAAAACGTTCAACGGCAGCGTCATCATATACACGAGATGTGACGCCGGTCGTGACCTGGTTGGCGGAAGAGATACGGTCCAGACCGCCATAAGTACGGTCGCGGAACAGGCCAGAATAGTCAGACTGTAGTAAAGACGAATCGTAGTTGTAGATACCGCTCTGGTCACGGAACGGCACATACAGATACTGCGCGCGAGGTTCCAGCGTCTGGGTGTAACCAGGGGCGAAGGTGGCCATATCGCGTTCAAAAATCATCTTACCGTCGACTTTGAACTGCGGCATCACGCGGTCTGCGGACTCATCCAGCTTATTCAAATTCTTAGGATTGTTATTGTACGAATCCAGATTGGTTTGCTGGTAGTGGGTCGCCAGTAGCTTCGCTTCCGTATTGATACTGCCCCATTGATTCGACAACGGTAAATTGATGGTCGGTTCCAGATGCAGACGGGTTGCTTCTGGCTGATCATCTTTGGTGTTCACAAAATGCACGGCCTGACCATAGATACGCATATCAAAAGGACCAACGTCATTCTGATAGAGGTTAACGTCTAACTGTGGTTCTGCCGAGTAACTGCTGGTGCTTTGATCGCTAAAGACCTGGAACTGCTTAGTCGACACAGTGGCGTCAAAGTTTTCCACCGCGTAACCGACGCTAAATTTCTGCGTCGCGTAGCCGTCAGTACTGGAGCCGTACTTGTTATCAAAGTCATTGAAATATTGTGAGTCGCTGACCTTGGTATAGTTGACGTTAAAACGCCATACCTGGTCCATGACGCCTGCGTGTTGCCAGTAGAACAACCAACGGCGCGAGTTGTCATCGTCAGGATGTTCGTCATTGTAGACATCATCGGAATTCAGGTAGTCAAGCTCCATCAAACCGGCACCCGCGTGGGTGAGGTAGCGGAATTCGTTCTCCCACATAATGCCGCCACGGCGGTGCATATAGTGTGGTGTGATCGTGGCGTCCATATTGGGCGCGATGTTCCAGTAATACGGCAGATAGAACTCAAAATAGTTATTACTGCTGTACTGGGCATTTGGGATCAGGAAGCCTGAGCGGCGTTTGTCGCCAACCGGTAACTGCAAATATGGGCTATAGAAGACCGGAACAGGGCCGACTTTAAAACGGGCGTTCCAGATTTCCGCCACCTGCTCTTCGCGGTCGTGGATAACTTCACTGCCCACCACGCTCCAGGTGTCCGCGCCGGGTAAACAGGAGGTAAAGCTACCGTTTTCAAGGATGGTATAACGGTTTTCGCCACGCTGTTTCATCAGGTCCGCTTTACCGCGCCCCTGGCGGCCGACCATCTGATAGTCGCCTTCCCACACATTAGTGTCTTTGGTATTCAGGTTCGACCAGCCTTTCGGCCCCTTCAGGATGACCTGGTTGTCATCATAATGGACGTTACCCAGCGCATCGACAGTACGAACAGGCTCGGGGAGTCCTTGCGCTTCTTTCTGATGGAGTTGCACCTCATCAGCCAGAAGACGGCTATTGCCCTGGGCGATATCCACATTACCGGTAAACACCGCGTCATCAGGGTAGTTCCCTTTGGCGTGATCGGCCGTAATGGTCACGGGTAACTGGTTCGTCTCGCCCTGCACCAGTGGACGGTTATAGCTCGGCACGCCCAGCAAACACTGTGAGGCGAGATCGGCTGCGGCACCCTGCTGACTATAAAGGGCGCTGGCAATCATGGTGGCCAGAAGAGTGGGAATACGTTTTTTCATACGTTGTATTTATTGTTCCATCATCGGTAGCGTTGCGCGTGACAAACGGTCAGAGACTAACGTACTCATCTTCACTGCGCTAGTGTTAATCCTGTCCGTTTTATACCCGCCGTCTTCCTGGCTGCATCTTCTCTGGCAGTACGTTACTGCCTTGTTGCAACTCGAAATCCAATGGATATAGCGTTTGTGGTGTTAGGCACGGCATTGAATGACAGGTATGATAATGCAAATTATAGGCTATGTCCCACAATTGACCGTAGCGTTCATTACCGTAAAAGCACCTTATATTGTGGGACATAGCCTCACTGACCGCGTAACGATTTGGGGAGTCTATGCAGTACTGGGGAAAAATAATTGGTGTCGCCGTGGCTCTAATGATGGGCGGAGGCTTCTGGGGCGTGGTTTTAGGCCTGCTGGTCGGGCATATGTTCGACAAAGCCCGCAGCCGCAAAATGGCGTGGTTTGCGAACCAACGTGAGCGTCAGGCGCTGTTTTTCGCCACAACGTTTGAAGTCATGGGACACTTAACCAAATCGAAGGGGCGCGTCACCGAAGCGGATATTCATATCGCCAGTCAGTTAATGGATCGGATGAATCTGCACGGTGAATCACGTACGGCGGCGCAACATGCCTTCCGCGTCGGAAAATCAGACAATTACCCATTACGTGAAAAAATGCGCCAGTTTCGTAGCGTCTGTTTTGGGCGATTCGATCTGATCCGCATGTTTCTGGAGATTCAGATTCAGGCGGCGTTTGCCGATGGCACTTTGCATCCGAACGAGCGGGAAGTGTTATATGTCATTGCCGAAGAGTTAGGGATTTCCCGCACGCAGTTTGACCAGTTTCTGCGCATGATGCAGGGCGGGGCACAGTTTGGCGGCGGATATCAGCAGCAATCTGGCGGCGGATGGCAACAGGCGCAGCGAGGGCCAACGCTTGAAGATGCCTGTAACGTGCTTGGCGTGAAACCAGGCGACGATGCGACGACGATCAAACGCGCCTACCGTAAGCTGATGAGTGAGCATCATCCTGACAAACTGGTGGCGAAAGGTCTGCCCCCAGAGATGATGGAGATGGCGAAGCAAAAAGCGCAGGAAATTCAAAAGGCGTATGAGTTGATCAAAGAACAGAAAGGCTTTAAGTGATTGTTTTGCCGGATGGCGACGCAACGCGTCTTATCCGGCCTACAGAGTTCTTGAACGTAGGCCGGGTAAGCGTAGCGTCATCAGGCTGTTATGCTAAAAATCTGCCGGGGCTTTAAAGGTCATGCTGTTACCGTAAGCGGGATGGGTAATGGTCAGCATTTCGGCATGCAGTAACAAGCGCGGCGCCATTGCCAGGGCTTCCGGGGGGGCATAAAACCGATCGCCTAAAATAGGATGCCCGAGTGCCAGCATGTGTACGCGCAACTGATGAGAACGTCCGGTTATCGGTTTGAGTACGACCCGGGCGGTATTATCCGCCGCGTAATCAACCACTTCATACCCGGTTTGAGCCGCTTTCCCCGTCTCATAACACACTTTTTGTTTTGGCCGATTCGGCCAGTCACAAATCAGGGGTAAATCGACTACTCCCTCGCTGGGGGCGGGGTGCCCCCAGACGCGCGCAACATACTGCTTTTTCGGTTCGCGCTCGCGAAACTGGCGTTTGAGTTCACGCTCAGCCGCTTTCGTGAGCGCCACTACAATCACGCCGCTGGTCGCCATATCAAGACGATGCACTGACTCTGCCTGCGGGTAATCGCGTTGGATACGCGTCATCACGCTGTCTTTGTGCTCTTCCTGACGTCCCGGCACAGACAACAAGCCGCTCGGCTTGTTGACCACCATAATGTGCTCATCCTGATACAGGATAACCAGCCAGGGATCCGTCGGCGGATTGTAGTTTTCCATTCCCATCTTCAGCTCCGTTATTGATGCGTGACGACAATAAGGCGCAACGCATCCAGACGCCAGTTCGCCTGCTCGAGGCTTTCCAGAATCTGCTGACGATTCGTCTCGATAGCAGTGAGTTCGTCATCACGGATGTTTGGGTTTACCGCGCGCAGCGCTTCCAGACGTGACAACTCTGCGGAGAGTTTTTCGTCGGCTTCGTTACGTGCTGCATCGATCAACGCACGGGCAGATTTCTCTACCTGCGCTTCACCCAGTTGTAAAATCGCGTGGACGTCCTGTTGAACCGCATTGACCAGCTTACTGCCGGTGTGACGGTTCACGGCGCTTAGCTGGCGGTTGAAGGTTTCGAACTCAACCTGTGCTGCCAGATTATTGCCGTTTTTGTCCAGCAACATACGCACCGGTGTTGGTGGCAGGAAGCGGTTAAGTTGCAGCTGTTTCGGTGCCTGGGCTTCCACCACATACACCAGTTCAACCAGCAAGGTGCCGACCGGCAATGCTTTGTTTTTCAACAGAGAGATCGTACTGCTGCCGGTATCGCCCGACAAAATCAGATCCAGACCGTTACGGATAAGTGGGTGTTCCCAGGTCACAAACTGCGCATCTTCGCGCGACAGCGCCACGTCACGCTCGAAGGTAATGGTACAGCCGTCTTCAGGTAAACCCGGGAAGTCCGGCACCAGCATGTGATCGGAAGGGGTCAGAACAATCAGATTCTCACCGCGATCGTCCTGATTAATACCCACGATATCAAACAGATTCATCGCAAACGCAATCAGGTTGGTATCGTCATCCTGCTCTTCAATACTTTCGGCCAACTGTTGCGCTTTTTCACCGCCGTTGGAGTGAATTTCGAGCAGACGGTCACGACCCTGCTCCAGCTGCGCTTTCAGCGCTTCATGCTGTTCGCGGCAGGATTTAATCAGCTCGTCGAAGCCATCGCTGTTTTCAGGCGCGGCCAGGAAGGTGATCAGATCGTTATAAACCGTATCATAGATAGCACGCCCGGTCGGGCAGGTGTGTTCAAACGCATCCAGACCTTCGTGATACCAGCGTACCAGTACAGACTGAGCTGTTTTTTCCAGGAAAGGCACGTGGATCTGAATATCGTGCGCCTGGCCAATACGGTCGAGACGACCGATACGTTGTTCCAGCAGGTCCGGGTTAAACGGCAGGTCAAACATCACCAGGTTACTGGCGAACTGGAAGTTACGGCCTTCAGAGCCGATTTCAGAGCACAGCAGAACCTGAGCGCCGCTGTCTTCTTCGCCAAACCAGGCGGCAGCGCGGTCGCGTTCAATAATTGACATGCCTTCGTGGAACACGGCGGCGCGAATACCTTCGCGTTCGCGCAGAACCTGTTCCAGCTGTAATGCGGTGGCGGCTTTCGCGCAGATCACCAGCACTTTCTGCGAACGGTGGCTGGTCAGGTAGCCCATCAGCCATTCAACGCGGGGATCGAAGTTCCACCATGTACCGGTATCGCCTTCGAATTCCTGATAAATTTGCTCCGGATAGAGCATATCGCGGGCTCTGTCTTCCGCGCTTTTACGTGCGCCCATAATCCCGGAGACTTTAATCGCCGTTTGATACTGGGTTGGCAGCGGGAGTTTAATGGTGTGCAGTTCGCGTTTCGGGAAGCCTTTAACCCCATTACGGGTGTTACGGAACAGCACGCGGCTGGTGCCGTGGCGGTCCATCAGCATTGAGACCAGTTCCTGACGGGCACTTTGCGCGTCTTCACGGTCGCTGTTGGCGGCTTGCAGCAGCGGTTCGATATCCTGCTCGCCAATCAGGTCGCCGAGCATATTGAGTTCGTCATTGCTCAGCTTATTGCCTGCCAGCAGCATCGCAACGGCATCCGCAACCGGACGGTAATTTTTCTGCTCTTCGACAAATTGCGCGAAGTCGTGGAAACGGCTTGGGTCCAGCAGACGCAGACGTGCGAAGTGGCTTTCCATCCCCAGCTGTTCCGGCGTTGCGGTAAGCAGCAGGATACCCGGAACGCGTTCCGCCAGTTGTTCGATAGCCGCATACTCACGGCTGGGTGCCTCTTCGCTCCATACCAGGTGGTGCGCTTCATCGACAACCATCAGATCCCATTCGGCGTCGCACAGATGTTCCAGGCGCTGCTTACTGCGGCGGGCGAAGTCCAGTGAGCAGATGACCAGTTGTTCGGTTTCAAACGGGTTATAGGCGTCATGCTGGGCTTCTGCATAACGTTCATCATCAAACAGCGCGAAACGCAGATTAAAACGACGCAGCATTTCCACCAGCCACTGATGCTGTAACGTCTCAGGCACGATAATCAATACGCGCTCAGCCGCACCAGCCAACAATTGCTGATGCAGGATCATCCCGGCTTCAATGGTTTTTCCCAGACCCACTTCGTCTGCTAACAGTACGCGCGGGGCGTGGCGACGACCAACGTCATGAGCAATATTGAGCTGATGCGGGATCAGGCTGGTACGCTGGCCGCGCAGGCCGCTCCACGGCATGCGATACTGTTCGCTCTGAAATTTACGCGCGCGATAGCGCAGCGCAAAGCGGTCCATGCGATCGATTTGACCGGCAAACAGACGATCCTGCGGTTTACTGAAGACCAGTTTACTGTCGAGCAGCACTTCACGCAGCGTGACACCCGCTTCTTCGTTATCAAGGCGAGTACCCACGTAGGCAAGCAGACCATTTTCTTCTTTTACTTCATCGATTTGCAACTGCCAGCCTTCATGGCTTGTAATCGTATCACCGGGATTAAACATCACGCGGGTCACGGGGGAGTCACTACGCGCATACAGACGGTTTTCACCTGTAGCCGGGAAAAGTAAGGTGACGGTTCGCGCATCCATCGCGACAACAGTTCCAAGTCCCAGTTCGCTTTCTGTATCGCTGATCCAGCGTTGACCAAGTGTAAAAGGCATATGTGTTTGGCTCTATATCTTTAATTGCAGGCAATAATCACCCACTGCCAGGCTAAAGTGGCAGCAGGGTTATATGGGTCCAGGAGTGGAAAGGGCGCTATGGTACTGGATGGCGGCGCGTTCGTCACGCGTCAAAATAACCCCAGTTGCCCTGTCAGTAGTGTAGCAAAATTATCATCGGTAAAGGGAAGAATTCCCTCCGCCACGGGCTGTAGTTGGCGCGTCAGGTAGTGTTCGTAATCCAGTGGCGAGTGCTGATAATCCACAGGTTCGGGACCGTTTGTAGTCCACACATATTTTATGGTGCCGCGATTCTGGTACTGCGCAGGTCGCCCGCGCTTCAGGTTTTGCTCATCGGCGAGGCGGGCTGCACGAACATGTGGGGGGACATTACGCTGATATTCACTTAATGGACGGCGCAGACGTTTACGATAGACCAGCCGATCGTCCAGTTCTCCCGCCATCAGTTTATCAATGGTTTCCCGCACGTAATCCTGATACGGCTCGTTACGAAAAATACGTAAATACAGCTCCTGTTGGAACTGTTGCGCCAGAGGCGTCCAGTCGGTGCGTACCGTTTCCAGGCCTTTGAACACCATCCGCTGCGTCTCGCCTTCCTGAATCATTCCGGCGTAGCGTTTTTTGCTGCCGGTATCCGCCCCGCGGATGGTCGGCATCAGAAAGCGGCAGAAGTGGGTTTCAAATTCCAGTTCCAGCGCACTGGTTAACCGCTGCTGTTGCAGCGATTCTGCCCACCACGCATTGACATGCTCTACCAGTGAACGGCCTATTTTCGTTGCCTCTTCTTCAGAGTGCGCGCCCTTCAGCCAGACGAATGTGGAGTCAGTATCGCCATAGATCACGTCATAGCCTTGTTCTTCAATGAGCGCTTTGGTCTGGCGCATGATCGCGTGGCCGCGCATGGTGATCGAGGAGGCGAGTCGGGGATCGAAAAAGCGACAGGCGGTGGTGCCGAGCACGCCGTAAAACGCATTCATGATGATCTTCAGCGCCTGTGAAAGCGGTTTATTGCCGTGACGTTTGGCCTCGTCACGCCCGAGCCAGATCTGGGTGACGATCTCCGGCAGACAGTGTTTTTCACGCGAGAACCAGGCGTCGAGGAAGCCTTCGGTACTGTGAGTGGGATCGGGGTGCGCCATACCTTCCACCAGACCGACGGGATCAATAAGAAACGTGCGGATAATTGACGGGTACAGGCTTTTATAATCGAGGACCAGCACTGAGTCATACAAACCGGGACGAGAGTCCATCACATAGCCGCCGGGGCTGGCTAAAGGCGGCACTTCCCCCAGATTTGGCGCAACATAACCGGCGCGGTGCATACGGGGAAAATAGAGGTGCCCGAAGGCGGCGACCGAACCGCCGTGACGATCGGCGGGCAGACCGTTGACCGTCGCGCGTTCCAGTAAAAACGGCATAATTTCCGTTTTGTGAAAAATCCGCGTGACCAGTTCGCAATCTTTTAGATTATAGGTGGCCAGTGCGGGTTTATCTTCGGCGAAACGGCGGTCAATTTCGTCCATGCGATCCCAGGGATTGTCGATGGATTTACCTTCCCCAAGCAGTTCCTGCGAAACCGTCTCCAGCGAAAATGAGGAGAAATTCCAGAACGCGGACTTCAGCGCTTCAATGCCGTCGATAATCAGCCGTCCTTTTGCCTGAGCGAAGAACACCCCGTTTTTAAAGCCGTGCTCGCGCCATTCCAGCTCCGTCTTCTCGCGCCCCAGACACAGAGGAATGCGATAGCGTTCAGCATGTTTTTGCAGGACGCGTAAGTCGAACTGCACCACATTCCAGCCAATAAGCACGTCAGGATCATGTTGGGCAAACCAGGCGTTGAGTTTTTCCAGCAACAGAGGACGGCTCGCCACATATTCGAGCTCAAAATCCAGCGCCCGGGCATCGCCATTCTGCGGGCCGAGCATATACACAGTCCGCTGGCCGCAGCCTTCCAGACCAATGCAGTAAAGCTCGCCGTGGCGATTGGTTTCGATATCCAGCGACACCCATTTTAATGGCGGTCGATAGTGCGGATTGGGTTTCAGGCGGGCATTAACGATGGCGCCATGATGGTTGTCGCCATCAACCCACACCGGAGAGGTGATAAACCGCTCCATCAGATAGCGTTCTGGCGGGCGTACATCGGCTTCATAGACCGTAATGCCGTTTTCCTTCAGCCGTTTTTCCAGACGCATGAGTTGTCGATGGGAGCGGCAGTACAGCCCTGAAACCGGCTGGCGGTGAAAATCGCGCAGATTGAGCGGCGCAATACGATAGCCATTCTCAGTGCTTAGCAGTGCAGCGGCGCGGGGTAGTTGATCGACGGGGATAAAAGCCACCGACTCCTGCGGCGCGAGCGTGACCTGCAGCGGGCCATTGTCCGTTGCCAGCCAGAATGAGACTTCGGTTCCCTGCGGGGTATCCCGCCAGTGCCGGGTTAAAATAAAACCTGCCTGCGTCACTCACTCTTCTCAACCGATAAACCAAGCCTGAGTATAGCCTGGTTTGCTCCGTTTTACTGATTTTTTATACAGCGGTTTATATGAAGGACAGCGGTAGAATGCGTAAGATAAGATATCCGCTGTACCAGATGGTTTCGCTCAGCAGAAAAGCACTTTTCGCTGTTAATGATCTATAACGACTGGTTGGCGTTGGCGAAGCCCACGCCGTTATTCCATTGTCCTGGACGATGGTCATCAGACGCCGCATATGGAGTGGATCGCTGACGATCAGCGCAGAGTGTAATTGATGCTCCTGCATCAGCATTTTGGCAAAGCGGACATTTTCACGGGTGAGGGTGGATTGCTCTTCAATCAACACTGCGCTCGCAGGGATCCCTTTGGCAAGAACATATTGCTGAGCCACTGCGGCATCTGAACGGGTGGCGTTTGGGCTGAGTCCTCCCGTCAGGATTAACTTGCGGACAAGTCCTTGCTGATAAAGCGTGATGGCATGGTTCAGCCTCTCCCTGAATACCGCAGAGGGGAGATCACCAGCGATACCCGCCCCCGCCACAATGGCGCAATCAGCGCTCCGGGTTTCATCCTCATGACTGTAATGGACGATGCTCACCGCATTAAATAACAAGACACACAGGAGGGTGAGGATGAAAAAACTTGCAGCATAGATCGAGAATTTGTACATGCCCGGACTTCCTTGTGAATGAGGCATGACTATAACGCCAGCCGATAGTGGCTGGCGATGATCCGTTTACTGCCCGTAATAGGCTTTTGCACCATGCTTGCGCAGGTAATGCTTGTCCAGCAAGGTTTGCTGCATGTCCGGTAGCTGTGGCGCGAGCTGGCGACAGAAAATGCCCATATAGGCCACTTCCTCCAGCACAATGGCGTTATGCACGGCGTCTTCTGCCGTTTTTCCCCACGCAAAGGGGCCGTGGGAGTGCACCAGCACGCCGGGCATTTGCGCTGCATCAATCCCCTGTTTTTCAAAGGTTTCGACGATCACGTTGCCGGTTTCCCACTCGTATTCGCCATTGATTTCCGCATCGGTCATTTTACGGGTGCAGGGAATGGCGCCATAGAAATAATCCGCGTGCGTTGTACCTGTGGCCGGGATTGACTGACCCGCCTGCGCCCAGATGGTGGCGTGACGTGAATGGGTGTGGACAATACCGCCGATTGTCGGAAACGCCTGATACAGCAGTCGGTGGGTTGGTGTATCGGAAGAGGGTTTCTTCGTACCTTCAACGACGTCGCCGGTGGAGATGCTCACGACCACCATATCATCAGCAGTCATCACGCTGTAATCAACGCCGGAGGGTTTAATCACGAATACGCCGTGTTCCCGGTCGACCGCGCTGACGTTCCCCCAGGTGAGGGTCACCAGGTTGTGTTTCGGTAGCGCCAGGTTGGCTTCTAATACCTGGCGTTTGAGATCTTCTAACATGTTGGCTCCTGTGTGCCGGATGGCGCTGCGCTTGTCGGACCTACAGGATCGTAGGCCCGATAAACGGAGTGCCACCGGGCATTCCGATACGACGCTTAGCGTTTAAAGCCGTAATAAACCTCGTTCCAGCGCAGCGCATCCTTGAAGGCTGGCAAGCGGGTATCGTTATCGATCACGCTAATTTCGATATCGTGCATTTCAGCGAACTGGCGCATGTCGTTCAGATCCAGCGCATGGCTGAAGACGGTATGGTGCGCGCCACCGGCGAGGATCCAGGCTTCAGACGCAGTCGGCAGGTCGGGCTGCGCTTTCCACAGGGCGTTGGCCACCGGCAGTTTCGGGAGGTCATGCGGCGTTTTTACCGTATCGATGCAGTTCACCAACAGACGGTAACGATCGCCCAGATCAATCAGGCTGGCGACGATCGCCGGGCCGGTTTGAGTATTGAAGATCAGGCGGGCAGGGTCATCTTTACCGCCAATGCCAAGGTGCTGCACATCGAGGATCGGTTTTTCCTCAATGGCAATTGATGGGCACACTTCCAGCATATGTGAGCCGAGCACCAGATCGTTGCCTTTCTCGAAGTGGTAAGTGTAATCCTCCATAAAGGAGGTGCCGCCCTGCAGACCGGTTGACATCACCTTCATGATGCGAAGCAGGGCGGCGGTTTTCCAGTCGCCTTCACCAGCAAAGCCGTAGCCTTGCTGCATCAGGCGTTGTACGGCGAGGCCTGGAAGTTGTTTCAGACCGTGTAAATCTTCAAACGTGGTGGTGAAGGCATGGAATCCGCCTTGCTCGAGGAAACGCTTCATGCCCAGCTCAATGCGCGCCGCTTCACGCACGTTCTGGCGTTTATCACCGTGGATCTGGGTGGCCGGGGTCAGGGTGTAGCTGCTTTCGTACTCGTCGATCAGCGCGTTAATGTCGCCGTCGCTGATGGCGTTCACCACCTGCACCAGATCGCCCACCGCCCAGGTATTAACGGAGAAGCCAAACTTGATCTGCGCGGCCACTTTATCGCCGTCCGTCACTGCCACTTCACGCATGTTATCGCCAAAACGGCACACTTTCAGATGACGGGTGTCCTGTTTGGAAACAGCGTGGCGCATCCATGAACCAATACGCTCGTGTGCTTGTTTATCTTGCCAGTGGCCGGTGACAACGGCGTGCTGCTGACGCATACGCGCGCCGATAAAACCGAACTCGCGGCCGCCGTGTGCGGTCTGGTTCAGGTTCATAAAGTCCATATCGATGCTGTCCCACGGCAGCGCGGCATTGAACTGGGTGTGGAATTGCAGCAGTGGTTTATTGAGGATCGTCAGACCGTTGATCCACATTTTGGCCGGGGAGAAGGTGTGCAGCCACACCACCATGCCGGCACATTTTTCGTCATAATTGGCGTCGCGGCAGATGGCGGTAATCTCATCCGGGCGCGTGCCCAGCGGTTTGAGGACCAGTTTGCACGGCAGTTTGGCTTCGGTATTCAGTGCTTTTACGACGTGCTCGGCATGCTGAGTCACCTGACGCAGGGTTTCAGGACCATACAGATGCTGGCTACCAATCACAAACCACACTTCATAATTATCAAAAATTGTCATTGTCGTGTCCTTAATGAGTCAGGGTTGCCTGAGTTTCCGGGGCTTTTAGCGCCGGGGCGGCAGTCGGGAGATAATGTTGTTCAGCGCTTATCGCCCACTGTTGGTAGCGGCGATAAAGCTGTTCAAAACGTTGGGCTTGTTCCGGGCGAGGTTGCAGTGTGTGCTCGACAGCGCTTGCCATTTTGTTCTGCGCGGCAGGAATGTCGGCGTGTACCTTTGCGGCGACGGCGGCAAAAATCGCGGCGCCAAGCGCGCAACATTGGTCGGAAGCCACAATTTGTAGTGGGCGATTGAGCACGTCGCAGCACGCCTGCATAACGCTGACGTTTTTACGGGCGATACCGCCGAGCGCCATCACGTTATTGACCGCAATGCCTTGTTCGGTAAAGCATTCCATGATGGCGCGTGCGCCAAAGGCCGTGGAGGCGATCAGGCCGCCAAACAGCGCGGGCGCGTCGGTCGCGAGGTTGAGATCGGTAATCACCCCTTTCAGGCGCTGGTTAGCGTTTGGCGTACGGCGACCGTTAAACCAGTCGAGCACCACCGGCAGGTGATCCAGCGATGGATTTTTTGCCCACGCTTCGGTCAGCGCGGGTAACAGCTGTTTCTGACTGGCTTTGATCTGATCTTTCAGCTCAGGATGCGAAGCGGCAAGCTGCTCCAGCGGCCAACTGAGAATGCGACCAAACCAGGCGTAGATATCGCCAAAGGCGGATTGACCGGCTTCCAGACCGATAAAATCGGGTACCACGCTACCGTCGACCTGACCACAAATCCCTTTTACCGCGCGCTCGCCGACGCTGTCTTTGTCGGCAATCAGGATGTCGCAGGTGGATGTCCCGATCACTTTCACCAGCGCATTCGGCTGCGCGCCAGCGCCGACAGCGCCCATATGGCAGTCAAACGCGCCACCGGAAATCACCACGCTTTCCGGTAAACCGAGGCGTTGCGCCCACTCGTTGCAAAGCGTTCCGACGGGAATGTCGGCAGTGAACGTTTCGGTAAACATCGGGTATGACAAGTGACGGTTAAGCAGAGGATCGAGTTCGTCGAAGAAACTGGCGGGCGGTAGTCCTCCCCAGCTTTCATGCCACAGTGATTTGTGTCCGGCGCTGCAGCGGCCGCGGCGAATATCTTGTGGGCGGGTGGTGCCGGAAAGCAGGGCGGGCACCCAGTCGCACAGTTCAATCCATGAGACAGCGGCTTGCGCGACGGCGCTATCTTCACGGGTGACATGCAGGATTTTTGCCCAGAACCATTCACTGGAGTAAATACCGCCAATGTAACGGGAGTAATCAATTTTGCCTGGCGTATGACACAGACGGGTAATCTCTTCCGCTTCTTCCACCGAAGTGTGGTCTTTCCACAGCACAAACATTGCGTTGGGGTTGTCGGCGAACTCCGGGCGCAGGGCCAGGATATGACCGTCGGCATCAATAGGGGCTGGCGTGGAGCCGGTGCTGTCAACGCCAATTCCGACGACTTCCGCACGCTGTGATGCGCTGAGCTCAGCCAACACGGTTTTCAGTGCGGATTCCATCGACTCAATGTAGTCACGCGGATGATGGCGGAACTGGTTATTCGGACCGTCGCAATAACGCCCTTCCTGCCAGCGTGGATACCACTCTACGCTGGTGGCGATCTCTTCGCCGCTGGCGCATTCCACCGCCAGCGCTCGTACTGAATCACTGCCAAAATCGAGGCCAATTGCAATCGCCATCGTCTTACTCCATCCAAAAAAACAGGTATGGAGAAACAGTAGATAGTGGGGATAAAAACCGTCAGGCAGGATCCGCTAATCTTATGGATTAAAATGCTGTGCCATCGCAAAGTGTGACGCTGTGCAAATAATCAATGTGGACATTTCTGCCGTCTTTATAGACACTTTTGTTACCTGTTTTCATCGCCTCGATAGCGTGTCGTTGTTACAAGATGCTTTTCGCAAGCGGGTTGGTGCTCCACTGCTGAAATCACGGCGGGCAGGAGCGGTGAAACAGAAGGTGTCTCATGCAATATGGACAATTTGTTTCTTCACAGAACGCCCGGAGTAATGAATTTATGGCTGAAATACAAAATGATCCTCTGCTGCCGGGGTACTCGTTTAATGCACATTTGGTGGCGGGGTTAACCCCTATCGAAGCGAACGGATATCTGGATTTTTTTATCGACAGACCGTTGGGGATGAAGGGATACATTCTTAATCTGACCCTACGCGGCGAAGGGGTCATCAATAACCACGGAAAACAGTTTATCTGCCGCCCGGGGGATATTTTGCTGTTTCCGCCAGGCGAAGTTCACCATTACGGACGCCATCCCGACGCCAGCCAATGGTATCACCAATGGGTTTACTTTCGTCCGCGAGCCTACTGGCAAGAATGGCTCGCCTGGCCGACAATTTTTGCTCAGACGGGATTTTATCGTCCGGATGAGGCCCATCAGCCCCATTTCAATGACATGTTCGGCCAGATTATTAGCGCCGGGCAGGGGGAGGGGCGCTACTCTGAACTCCTGGCGATAAATCTGCTGGAGCAATTGTTGTTGCGCCGCATGGAAGCGATCAACGAATCGCTGCACCCGCCGATGGATAACCGTGTGCGCGACGCCTGCCAGTACATTAGCGATCACCTGGCGGACAGCCATTTCGATATTGCGAGCGTAGCGCAACATGTTTGCCTGTCGCCTTCTCGCCTGTCGCACCTGTTTCGTCAGCAACTCGGTATCAGCGTGTTGAGCTGGCGTGAAGATCAGCGTATCAGTCAGGCAAAACTGTTGCTCAGTACCACACGAATGCCGATTGCCACCGTTGGGCGTAATGTGGGGTTTGATGATCAACTCTATTTCTCCCGGGTTTTCAAAAAGTGCACCGGGGCCAGTCCGAGTGAGTTTCGCGCCGGATGTGAATAAAAAGTGAATGATGTGTCTGCGAAATTGTCATATCCCGTAAACTATTCAGATAAATGATGGCTTGACGAAGCGAGAGAGGGTTAGCAGAATCCCTGCTTCGTAAAACTGACGGGCGCACTATGCAAGCATTGCTGGAACACTTCATTCTCCAATCCACCCTCTACTCGTTAATTGCGGTTCTGCTGGTGGCATTTCTGGAATCGCTGGCGTTGGTCGGGCTGATTTTACCAGGTACGGTGTTGATGGCCGGGCTGGGAGCGCTCATCGGTAGCGGAGAGGTGAATTTCTGGCATGCCTGGCTCGCGGGCATTGCGGGATGTTTACTGGGCGACTGGATCTCTTTCTGGCTGGGGTGGCGGTTTAAAAAGCCGCTGCACCGCTGGTCGTTTATGAAAAAGAACAAAGCGCTGCTGGATAAAACCGAGCATGCGCTGCATCAGCACAGCATGTTCACCATTCTGGTGGGGCGTTTTGTCGGCCCCACCCGCCCGCTGGTGCCGATGGTGGCGGGAATGCTGGATCTGCCGATCGCGAAGTTCGTCGCGCCCAATATCATTGGCTGTGTGCTGTGGCCGCCTTTCTATTTTTTACCGGGGATTCTGGCCGGTGCGGCGATCGACATTCCCGAGGGCATGCAGAGCGGCGGTTTCAAATGGCTGTTACTGGCAACGGCGTTGTTGCTGTGGGTCGCAGGCTGGTTGTGCTGGCGGTTGTGGCGTTTTGGTAAGGCTGCCCCCGATCGTTTGACCGCCTTTTTGCCGCGTGGCCGCTTGTTGTGGCTGACCCCGGTGCTCCTCACTATCGGCGTGATGGCGCTGGTGGCGTTGCTACGCCACCCTCTGATGCCGGTCTATCTTGAGATTTTGCGAAAAGTCGTGGGTTACTGAGTTCGGTTTATGCTTTGATTCCCAACAGCGCCGACGCGCTGGCCTTGCCGCTAAGTAATTCACCGGTATTACCCTGCCACGCGATGCGCCCGTCGGCCACCACCACGGAGCGCGTCGCAATACGCGCCGCATCCTCTATGCTGTGAGACACCATCAGCAGCGTCAATTGCCGTTCGCGACAAACGTCGCTGACCAGCGCCAGCATTTCCTGTCGCAGGGCAGGGTCGAGCGCAGAAAACGGTTCGTCGAGCAGCAATACTGGCTGTTCACGGACCAGGCAGCGCGCCAGTGCCGCACGTTGGCGCTGGCCGCCGGAAAGCTCGCCAGGTAAACGCGCCATCAGGTTATCGATGCCCATCTGGCGGGCAATGTACTGAATTTTCTCCCGCTGAAGCGCATTGAGCTTCAGCCCGGGATCAAGTCCAAGACCGATGTTTTGTTGCACCGTGAGATGGCTGAACAGGTTGTTTTCCTGAAACAGCATCGAGACCGGGCGACGAGCGGGGGGCGTGGTGGTGTGATCCTTCCCTTCAATCAGCAGGGTACCGCTGGCGGGGGCGAGGAATCCCGCAATGAGGTTCAACAAGGTGCTTTTCCCGGCGCCGCTGGGGCCCAGCACCGCCACCTGTTCGCCGCGTTCAACAGAAAGCGTAAAACGCATCGGCAAATGATGATAAAGCCAGGTGATATCAGTCAGTGTTAGCATGTCGCCCCGGTAGTTTTTCAATCACGGTAAAGAGCATAAAGCAGAGTATCAGCAGTAATAGTGCCGTTACCGCACCGTCCTGACTGCGGTAAGAGCCAATCTGCTGGTACAGATAAAAGGGCAGTGTGCGGAAATCATCGTTACCAAACAGGGCGACGACGCCAAAATCGCCAATCGAAAGCACACAGGCAAACGCCAGCGCCTGGGCCAGCGGTCGTTTCAGCGCGCGCAGTTCCACCACTTTTAAACGTGACCATCCCTCGATCCCCAGCGACTGACACAGCATACTGTAACGTGCCGTCACGTCTCGCATTGGATTTTCCAGCACTTTCAATGCGTACGGTATCGCCATTAGCGCATTGGTAAAAATCACAATCCCGTCTGCGGATTCCGGCAAACCGATGCTGTTGTTAAGCAGCAGAAAAAAGCCTGTCGCCAGGACGATGCCGGGCATGGCCAGAATCAACATGCCGCTCAGTTCCAGCGCCTGGCCAGCCAGCACCTGTTGCCGTGCCCGCAGTTCGCGGCTGCTCCACAACAACATCATGGTCAGAACCACACACAGTAAACCCGCGGCCAGGGCGATTCGCAGCGAGGTCCACAGCGCCTGCCAGAGAACGGGTTGTGCGAGCACATCGAGCAATTGGCGGTTGACGCCGTCCACAATGACCGCCAGGAGCGGGGGCAGCAGAAGCAGCAGTGCCAGAATAATCAGCGCCGCGTCGGTCAGGCGGCTATGCAGGCGATCGTCCGGATCGCGCCAGCCTTGCACCAGTGTCGTTCCCGGCGCAATGGCCTTGCTTAAACGTTGGCTGAACAGCACCAGCGCCAGGCAGCAAGTCATCTGGATCAACGCCAGTATTGCCGCCCGCGCGGGATCGAAGTCGTAACTGAGCGCCTGATAAATCGCCAGCTCGATGGTAGTTGCCTGGGGGCCGCCGCCGAGTGAGAGAACGGTGGCAAAACTGGCGAAGCAGAGCATAAAAATGAGCGCCGCCACCGGAGGGATCTGCCGACGTAACCACGGCCACTCCACAAAGCGGAAGAAATTCCAGCCGCGCATGCCTAACTGGGCCGCGAGCTGTCGCTGTTCGCCGGGGATGTTTTCCAGCGCCTGTAGCAGTAAGCGGCTGGCCATCGGCAGATTAAAAAAGACGTGGGCCAGCAGAATGCCCTGCAACCCGTAAGGCGAAAAATGCCACTCTATTCCCAGCGCGTGCCAGAGTGTGGCGAGCCAGCCCTGGCGGCCGTAGACGCTGAGGATACCGAAAACAGCGACCAGAACCGGTAAAATCAGGGTCATGGCGCACAGGCGTAATAACGCCAGACGACCGGGGAAACGGCGTCGGTAAAGCGCTCTGGCAAGGAAAATCGCAGGGACCACCGACAACAGCGCCGAGAGAAACGCCTGCCAGAATGAAAAACGCACCACGTGCCACAGGTAGCTGTCCTGCCAAAGCGAGAGCCATTCCCCCTGCGGCGCGTTAAGCCAGAGCGCCAGAAATGCCGCCAGAGCGACAGCCGCCATCAGCGTGGCGGCACAAAGTCCGGGTATCAGCCAGCCGGGAATTAACGGCTGACGGCGCGTTGCCATTCGCTGATCCATGCCTGACGTTGAGATGCCACCTCAGCAGGAGTGAACTCCAGGGTGGTGGCCGGTTTGGTCAGCTGATCAAACCCGGCGGGCAGGGTGACGCTGGTGACAGGATACATCCAGTTGCCGGTGGGAATGGCGTTCTGGAATGCCGGAGAAACCATAAATTTGAGGAATTTCTCTGCCAGTTCCGGCTGCTTGCTGGCGGCGGTACGGGCGGCGACTTCGACCTGCAGATAGTGGCCTTCGCTGAAGTTTGCTGCGGCGTAATGGTCTTTCTTCTCTTCGATAATGTGATACGCCGGAGAGGTGGTGTAGCTCAGCACCAGATCGCTTTCCCCTTTCAGAAACAGGCCATAGGCTTCGCTCCAGCCTTTGGTGACAGTGACCGTTTTGGCCGCCAGTTTCTGCCAGGCTTCGGGGGCTTTATCGCCATACACTTTCTGCATCCACAACATCAGCCCAAGACCCGGCGTGCTGGTACGCGGATCCTGATAAATCACGCGCCATTTCTGGTCGCTTTCGACGAGCTCTTTCAGGCTCTTAGGCGGATTTTTCAGTTTGTTTTTGTCATAAACAAACGCGAAGTAACCGTAGTCAAAGGGGACAAACGTCTCGTTTTTCCAACCGCCAGGTACGTTGACGGCATCAGGCGCAATGCCGCTTTTCGCAAACAGTTTGGTTTGCGTGGCGGCATCGAGCAGGTTGTTGTCCAGCCCAAGCACCACATCCGCTTTGCTGTTCTTCCCTTCCATGCGCAGGCGATTAAGCAACGACACGCCATCTTCCAGCGCCACCATTTTCAGTTCGCACTGGCAGTCGGCTTCGAAAGCTTTCTTGATGGTGGGACCGGGTCCCCAGTCGGCGGCGAAAGAGTCGTAGGTATACACGGTCAGGACCGGTTTAGCGAAGGCCGGTGCAGCACACAACACCAGTAAGGGAAGACATTTTTTTAACACTTTGCACCTCATTAAAAGAGTGGCAAAGGACTTGAGCGTTAGCCTCAAATCCCTTCGCCGGCGTTATCCGGATCAGGTTCGACGGGTATTTTCTCAGCCCACGCACATGGCGCAGCACCCCGTTGAGAACGGCACATTGTAATGATTACGTGAAGAGATCAAAAGGGTTAAGGATCCGGTGGGGCAAACCACGCCGATTTAAAGTCGAACCAGCCGAGCGTGTTCATCCGTAAGCCGCGCATACTGCGCTGTCCCTGAATGATTAGCCAGTGGTGAATAAGCGGCACAATCGCTTTGCTGGCGAGCAACTGTTGGCACCACGCGGCCAGATTCATCTCGCCTGCGTGCCACTGCGCGGCATCTTTTTCCCAGTCTCGCGGGATACAGTTTTGCAGTAGCGGCACTTCGCATAAGTGAGCGAACAGGGAGAAGTCGAGCGGCAACGTAAAGTTGGCGCTGTTGAGCCAGATGTCGCTCTCGGTCTCGCCTGCGTGCCACTGATCGTAGCCGATCTCCTGAATATTCAACTGAACCTGATGCTCTGCCAGCAGGGCGCTCATGATCCGGGCGATAACCCGATGTTCAATGTGTTCGCGATAGTACGTCAGGGTCAGGGTTTCCAGACCCGCAGGCTTTTCACCGTGTCCTGGACGGGCATGATGCCAGCGGGGCAGTAATCCGTAGGCGGGGAACCACAGGCGCTGATACTGCTCATCGGCGTGGTAAAGCAAATGGGCGGGGGAAAGCACCTGGCTTACCCATTCTCTGACCTGCTGATTGGCACCGCGATGGGTTCGTGCATCAAAGAGTAAATAGTAACAGCCTTCTTCAAGACGACTTTCAATGGCTTTTTCACTTTCCACCGTGCCTTCGAGCATCAGGCCGCAGGTCGGTTCTTCGCTAATGTCCGGTAACACCCAAACGTTCACTTCATCAATCAGCGCCCGGTAGCCAAAGTAATCGTCAAAGGCGTGGATTTTAAGTTGGTTACGCGTATTGCGAATGACGGCATAAGGGCCAGTACCTATCGGATGGCTGGAGAAATTGTTCAGGGTTTCCCATTCTCGCGGCAGGATCATTGCCGGAACCTGGCCTAACAACCACGGAAGCCAGCGATCGGGATGCGCGAGATGGACATCAAGGGTCCAGGTCGTAGGGGAGACAATCTGCGTAATATGCGAGTAGAGCGGCAGGCTGTTGATGCGCGTGAGAGACGCCACCACATCGTCCATTTCCAGCTCTCGCCCGTGGTGAAAGTGAATTCCCGGACGCAGAAAGAATCGCCATTGCAAAGGGGAGATTTGCTGCCAGTGATGGGCAATATCAGCTTCCAGTTCCCCATTTTCCTCATTTACGCGGGTCAGCGCGCTGAAGATTTGCCGGACGATATGGGTTTCAGAGCGGCGTAATGCGCTGCCCGGCAGCAGGTTGTGCATGGGGCGATAGTAAAGCACGCGCAGGATATGTCGGCCCTGACGGAAGCTGCGCCCCAGATGCGAGACCAGCATTTGCCGTACGGCTGTTTTGTCACCGACTAATTGCACCAATTGGTCTATGCGATCCTGCTCCAGCAGGTCCTCCGCCCGCTGTTGCTGTAGCGCAAGTCCGGTGTAGAGAAAGGTCAGACGTGAGCGTTTACCGCGACCGACTTCGGCTTCCCATGTCAGCCAGCCGCGCGCCTGCATCGTGTTCAGCAGCGTACGCATATGACGGCGGGAGCAACTGAGCAGTTCCGCCAGCTCGTTCAGCGTGGTGTCTTGCGTTTTTCCGTCACAGCATTGCCACAGACGGATGAACTGTTGTTGCAGACGACCTGAAGACATAAAAGAGGAACTCCTGCGCAAAACTCAGCAATTTTATAATCCTCATATTAGGCCAATAATGGATTCCGATGAAGCAATATGGAGAGGTCGACTATGCGTCCGTTTTTTCTGCACTACTTTACCGCGACAGAAGGGTTGTCCTGGTGGGCTTGCCTGAGCGCGCCGCAGCGCTTAAAGATGCTCGAAGAACTGATGCAATGGGAGGTGACAGCCTGATCTCTGAGTTCCACATTGCAGACATCATGTGTGACTGAGTATTGGTGTAGGCTCTGGCCTAAAATCACCCGCCAGCAGATAATACCTGCTGGCTTTTTTCGTTTCAGCAGCGCGAGTAAGGAACGGTATGCTCTGGATTATGACGATGGGACGGCGTCTGAATGGTGTTTACGCGGCATTCATGCTGGTGGCTTTTATGATGGGTGTGGCAGGCGCGCTTCAGGCGCCGACGTTGAGCCTGTTTTTGAGCCGCGAAGTGGGGGCGCAACCGTTTTGGGTCGGCCTGTTTTACACAGTAAACGCCATTGCCGGGATCGCAGTGAGTCTGGGGCTGGCAAAACGTTCGGATAACCGGGGCGACCGCCGTCGACTGATCATGTTTTGCTGTCTGATGGCCATCGGTAACGCGCTGTTGTTTGCGTTTAATCGCCATTACCTCACGTTGATAACCTGTGGCGTACTGCTGGCATCGCTGGCGAATAGCGCCATGCCACAACTGTTTGCGCTGGCGCGCGAGTATGCAGACAGTTCGGCGCGGGAAGTGGTGATGTTCAGCTCGGTGATGCGTGCCCAGCTCTCGCTGGCGTGGGTGATTGGTCCGCCGCTGGCGTTTATGCTGGCGCTGAATTATGGCTTCACCACCATGTTTGCTATCGCGGCCGGGATCTTTGCCATTAGCCTGGTGCTAATTGCGTTCATGCTGCCTTCGGTGGCGCGTGTTGAACAGCCTGCCGACGCACCTGAGACGCCGACCAGCGGCTGGCAGGATAAAAACGTGCGCATGCTGTTTATTGCCTCCACGTTGATGTGGACTTGCAACACCATGTACATCATTGATATGCCGCTCTGGATTAGCAGCGATCTTGGGCTACCGGATAAACTGGCGGGGATCCTGATGGGGACGGCGGCAGGGTTAGAAATTCCGGCGATGATCCTCGCGGGCTATTATGTGAAGCGCTTCGGAAAGCGGCGCATGATGATCACAGCAGTCGCGGCAGGCGTCCTGTTTTATCTCGGCCTGATCTTCTTTCACAGCCACGCGGCGCTGTTGGTGCTGCAACTGTTTAATGCGGTGTTTATTGGCATTATCGCGGGCATCGGGATGTTGTGGTTTCAGGATCTGATGCCGGGGCGGGCGGGATCGGCAACAACGCTGTTCACCAACAGTATCTCGACGGGAGTGATCCTGGCGGGTGTGATTCAGGGGGCGGTAGCGCAAAGTTACGGACATTTTGCCGTCTATTGGGTGATTGCGGCGATTTCTGTGGTGACGCTGGCGATGACCGGGCGGGTGAAAGATGTATAAAAATGCCGGATACGACGCTGTTGCGTCATCATCCGGCATCATCAGTATCAGCGCATAAACGCCGGTTGTTTCTCTTCATATGCCGTAATGGCATCTTCGTGTTGCAGCGTCAGTCCGATGCTATCCAGACCGTTCATCATGCAGTGGCGGCGAAACGCGTCGATCGCGAAGGGATAGGATTTGTCTCCTGCGTTAACCACCTGCGCTTCCAGGTCCACGTTGAATGTGATGCCCGGATTCGCTTGCACCAGGGTAAACAGTTCATCCACTTCAGCATCGCTTAACGTCACTGGCAGCAACTGATTGTTGAAGCTGTTGCCGTAGAAAATATCTGCGAAGCTGGGGGCGATGACCACTTTAAAGCCGTAATCGGTCAGCGCCCACGGGGCGTGTTCACGCGAAGAACCGCAGCCAAAGTTTTCCCGCGCCAGAAGAATGGAGGCCCCTTTATATTGCGGGAAGTTCAGAACGAACTCCGGATTGGGCTGTTGACCCTGTTCATCCAGAAAGCGCCAGTCGTTAAACAAATGTGCGCCAAAGCCGGTACGGGTGACCTTCTGCAAAAACTGCTTAGGGATAATGGCGTCGGTATCGACGTTGGCGGCATCCAGCGGGACAACCAGGCCGGTATGTTGGATAAATTTCTCTGCCATGGTGGTTTCCTTATTTGATGCTGCGAATGTCGGCAAAATGACCGGTAACGGCGGCGGCGGCGGCCATCGCCGGGCTGACTAAGTGTGTACGCCCACCGCGTCCCTGACGACCTTCAAAGTTACGGTTACTGGTGGAGGCGCAACGTTCACCCGGATTCAGGCGATCGTTATTCATTGCCAGACACATAGAGCAACCGGGTAAACGCCATTCAAAACCGGCTTCGATGAAGATCTTGTCCAGACCTTCCGCTTCCGCCTGAGCTTTCACCGGGCCAGAGCCTGGCACCACCAGCGCCTGTACGCCCGGTGCCACTTTTCGCCCTTTGGCAATTTCTGCCGCTGCGCGTAAATCTTCAATACGCGAGTTGGTACAGGAGCCGATAAATACTTTATCAATAGCCACTTCCGTTAACGGAATACCGGGCTTCAACCCCATATAGGCCAGCGCTTTTTCGGCAGAGGCGCGTTCGACTGGGTCGGCAAATGACGCGGGATCGGGAATATTCTCCGTCACGGAGATGACCTGGCCTGGATTGGTGCCCCAGGTCACCTGCGGTGCGATCTCTTCCGCTTGCAGGGTAACGACGGTATCAAATTTGGCGTTATCGTCGGTCTTCAGGGTTTTCCAGTATTCCACGGCGTCGGTAAACGCTTTCCCCTTCGGCGCATGCAGACGACCCTGTACATAGTGGAAGGTGGTGTCATCCGGCGCGACCAGACCCGCTTTCGCGCCCATTTCGATGGCCATGTTGCACAGCGTCATACGGCCTTCCATGCTCAAGGCCTGGATGGCATCGCCACAAAATTCAACCACATGCCCGGTACCGCCGGCGCTGCCGGTTTTACCGATAATCGCCAGTACGATATCTTTTGCCGTAATCCCCGGCGCCGCAGTGCCATTAACTTCGATTTTCATGGTTTTGGCGCGGCCTTGTTTCAGGGTCTGCGTCGCCAGTACATGTTCAACTTCAGAGGTGCCGATACCGAACGCCAGCGCGCCAAATGCGCCGTGGGTCGCCGTGTGGGAGTCGCCACAGACAATGGTCATGCCCGGTAAGGTGACGCCTTGCTCGGGTCCCATGACATGGACAATGCCCTGATAAGGGTGGTTCAGATCGTACAACTCCACGCCGAACTCGTTGCAGTTTTTAATCAACTCCTGCATCTGAATGCGGGCCATCTCGCCGGATGCGTTGATGTCTTTGGTTTGCGTAGAGACGTTATGATCCATCGTTGCGAAGGTTTTACCCGGCTGGCGAACCGGACGGCCATGCGCGCGCAGGCCATCAAATGCCTGCGGAGAGGTCACTTCATGCACCAGATGACGGTCGATATATAACAGCGGGGTTTCGTTCGGCGCTTCATAGACGACGTGTGCATCGAACAATTTTTCATACAATGTTTTAGCCATGATTACACCCCTTCTGCGACGTAGCGGGCGATGATATCGCCCATCTCATCGGTGCTGACTGCGGCAGCGCCACGGGCTAAATCACCGGTGCGGATACCTTCTTCTAACGCGCGATTAATCGCGTTTTCTATCGCGGTTGCGGCGTCGTTTGCCTCCAGACTGTAGCGCAACAGCAGCGCCAGAGAGAGGATTTGCGCAATCGGATTGGCAATGTTTTTCCCGGCGATGTCTGGCGCCGAGCCGCCCGCAGGTTCATACAGGCCGAATCCTTGTTCGTTCAGGCTAGCGGAAGGCAACATACCCATAGAACCGGTGATCATGGCGCATTCGTCAGACAGGATGTCGCCAAACAGGTTGGAGCACAGCAGCACGTCGAACTGAGACGGGTCTTTGATCAACTGCATGGTGGCGTTGTCGATGTACATGTGCGCCAGTTCAACGTCCGGATACTCTTTCGCGATTTCATTGACGATTTCACGCCACAGAATGGAGGTTTGCAGCACGTTTGCTTTATCAATCGAAGTCACTTTATGACGGCGTTTACGTGCCGACTCAAAAGCAATGCGTGCAATACGTTCGATTTCAAAACGGTGATAGACCTCGGTATCAAAGGCTTTTTCATACTGGCCTTGCCCTTCACGGCCTTTTGGCTGACCGAAATAGATCCCGCCGGTTAACTCGCGCACGCACAGAATATCGAAACCGTTGGCGGCAATATCCGCACGTAATGGGCAGAATGCCTCCAGCCCTTGATACAGTTTGGCTGGGCGCAGGTTGCTGAATAATTTGAAATGCTTACGCAGCGGCAGCAAGGCACCACGCTCGGGTTGCTGGTCAGGCGGCAGTTTTTCCCATTTTGGACCGCCGACCGAGCCAAACAAAATGGCGTCCGCTTGCTCACACCCTTCAACCGTGGCCTGCGGCAGCGGCTGACCGTGATTGTCGATGGCGGCGCCGCCGACGTCGTAATGGCTGGTGGTAATGCGCATGGCAAAGCGGTTGCGAACGGCATCCAGGACTTTCAGGGCTTGCGCCATCACTTCCGGGCCAATACCGTCGCCCGGCAAAACAGCAATATGGTAATTCTTCGACATCACACGGTTTCCTTGTTGTTTTCGTTGTTCTGAGCTTTGCGTTGCAACTCTTTTTCGACTTCTGCGGCACGCCAGATGTTGTTCAGGACGTGCACCATCGCTTTGGCGGAGGATTCGACGATATCCGTTGTCAGGCCGACACCGTGGAAACGGCGGCCATTATAGTTGGCGACGATATCCACCTGGCCCAGCGCATCTTTACCGTGGCCTTTTGCCGTTAAGCTGTATTTCACCAGCTCGACGTTGTAATCAGTGATACGGTTGATGGCCTGATAGATAGCATCGACGGGACCGTTACCGTTGGCTGCTTCTGCCTTCACTTCGTTACCGCAGGCCAGTTTGACGGATGCCGTGGCGATATCGTTCGAACCGGACTGCACGTTGAAATAATCCAGACGGAAATGCTCTGGCTCTTCCTGCTGTTTGTTAATGAAGGCCAGCGCTTCCAGATCGTAGTCGAATACCTGGCCCTTTTTATCCGCCAGTTTCAGGAACGCGTCATACAGATTGTCCAGGCTGTATTCGTCCTCTTTATAACCCATCTCATCCATACGGTGTTTTACCGCCGCGCGGCCTGAGCGTGATGTCAGGTTTAACTGAACCTGATTCAGACCGATAGATTCCGGGGTCATGATTTCGTAGTTTTCACGATTTTTCAGCACGCCATCCTGATGGATGCCGGAGGAGTGGGCAAAGGCGCCGCTGCCGACAATCGCTTTGTTCGCCGGAATCGGCATGTTACAGATTTGGCTGACTAACTGACTGGTACGCCAGATTTCCTGGTGATTAATGCGGGTTTGTACGTTCAGGATATCTTTACGCACTTTAATCGCCATGATCACCTCTTCCAGAGAACAGTTACCGGCACGTTCGCCAATACCGTTCATTGCGCCTTCGACCTGACGTGCTCCTGCATGCACCGCTGCCAGTGCGTTACCCACGCCCAGACCTAAGTCATCGTGCGTATGCACGGAGATGATGGCTTTATCGATGTTCGGAACCCGCTCATACAGCCCGGAAATGATACCGGCAAACTCGAAGGGCATGGTGTAACCCACGGTGTCCGGAATATTAATCGTTTTTGCACCGGCGTTAATGGCCGCTTCTACCACGCGAGCCAGATCGGCAATCGGGGTGCGACCCGCGTCTTCGCATGAGAATTCTACGTCATCGGTGTAATTGCGCGCACGTTTGACCATGTAAACCGCGCGCTCAATGACCTCGTCCAGCGTGCTGCGCAATTTGGTGGCGATGTGCATCGGCGAGGTGGCAATAAACGTATGAATGCGGAAGGCCTCTGCGACTTTCAGCGACTCTGCCGCCACATCGATATCTTTTTCTACACAGCGGGCCAGAGCGCACACTCGGCTATTTTTAACCTGGCGCGCAATGGTCTGTACGGACTCAAAATCGCCAGGGGAAGAGACAGGGAAACCGACTTCCATCACGTCAACGCCCATACGCTCAAGCGCCAGAGCAATCTGCAGTTTTTCTTTCACACTCAGGCTTGCCTGTAACGCCTGTTCACCGTCGCGTAAGGTCGTATCGAAAATAATGACTTGCTGGCTCATGGTTTGGGTCCTTATCTCTAAGAGCGCCTTGCATCAGGCATAAAAAAACCCGCGCAACGGCGCGGGTTTTTTGTCTTACTGGAAGATGACTTAATGCTGAATGTCGCTCACCAGTCTACCGCGCAACGAGGATGCGTTTAGTAGTAGTAGGCTGAGGAAGCGAACGTTACGAATCATTAATCAAACTCCAGGCGAAAGCGATATGCTTTTAGTGGTACTGGATACGTTGTCTGAAGTCAACCCTGTGTCCTGTAAAATGCCGCAGGTACGCGGGGGATTCTGTTTTTTACTTTAGCTAATTGTGCTGGGTATTTAGTCCAATAAAGGACAAATTAGTTGTTGGGCATTCATACTTTTCATCATTTGAAATAATTAGGCATAGTTTTTTTCATTTGCCTGTGAAAAAAGGACTTTGGAAGGTATTGTAAAGGTGTTGCTTATCTTTATGATTTACTTTGCTTTTATATCGTTAATGAATAGGTTTTTATCCTCGTCAGCATTATATTGATAAATTAATGTTAAGAATAAGAGTTCTGTTAATATAAATATTTAATTAAAACTTAAATGATCATTAACTGAATGCCTGATTGTATATTCGCCGGGCTTATGGTTATATTGCATTCGTAATTTGAATATTATGAACTATTGGGTGTGACATTCATCACGTTATGTTTGCCATGTCCTTCACCGTTTTCTAAACGATGCCTTTATGTTTTCCTAATTTTTATATTTTTCTTTTTCTTATTTTATATGCATGGTAAATGATATTTTTGAGTTTATTTCTGCATTCCCCCAAGGAAAAGGAAGTGTAGTGTGACAGTGGAGTTAAATATGCCAGAGGTAAAAAATAAACCGCATCTTTTAGAGATGGGGAAACCGCAACTTAGAATGGTTGATCTCAATTTATTAACCGTTTTTGATGCGGTGATGCAGGAACAGAATATCACGCGAGCGGCACATTCTCTGGGGATGTCACAACCTGCGGTGAGTAACGCAGTCGCGCGCTTGAAAGTTATGTTTAATGACGAGTTATTTGTTCGGTACGGGCGCGGAATTCAGCCGACAGCGCGCGCATTTCAGTTATTTGGCTCCGTTCGGCAGGCGCTGCAACTGGTGCAGAATGAATTACCGGGTTCTGGCTTCGAACCGACCAGCAGCGAACGTGTGTTCAATCTTTGTGTCTGCAGTCCGTTGGATAATATTCTGACATCTCTTATTTATAATCGTGTAGAAAAAATTGCTCCGAATATACATGTTGTTTTTAAATCATCATTAAATCAGAACACAGAACATCAATTACGTTATCAGGAAACGGAATTTGTTATTAGTTATGAGGAGTTTCGTCGCCCTGAGTTCACCAGCATTGCGTTGTTTAATGATGAGATGGTATTAGTTGCCAGCAAAAAACACCCGCATATCAATGGACCATTGCTGGAAAGCGATGTGTATAATGCACAACACGCTGTTGTTTCGCTTGACCGTTTTGCTTCTTTTAGCCAACCCTGGTATGACTCGGCGGATAAACAAGCCTGCGTCGCCTATCAAGGTATGGCGATGATTAGTGTGCTTAATGTTGTTTCGCAAACGCATCTGGTTTCTATTGCTCCCCGCTGGCTGGCAGAAGAATTTGCAGACTCATTAGAATTACAAATATTGCCTTTGCCTTTAAAACTGAATAACCGGACGTGTTATCTTTCCTGGCATGAAGCTGCGGGTCGCGATAAAGGACATCAGTGGATGGAAGAGTTATTGGTTTCTGTCTGCAAGCGATAAAAAAACGGGCAGGATAAATCAGGGTGAGACATCTGGTTTATTCTGCATTTTTTAATAAGTGTGAAATTTTATACTGAATTTACTGTCAGCCCTCATTCTGAACATCCTGAAAAATAGAGGAATTGCTGTAACTCCCCATTTTTAAGCGATTAATTGTCACCGTGAATGCGTAACATGGTGTAATCCCCCATTAAATCCATTCATTCCTCTTATTTATTCTAATCTCACTCTGTTTACGGGCGTCTGCCCGAATTGCCTGCATCAGGGGGAGCGGTTAATGTGTTTAACAAATGTTATTCATCATACAGTGAGGCAAGCCATGGAGATGTTGTCTGGAGCCGAGATGGTCGTGCGATCGCTCATCGATCAGGGCGTGAAACAGGTTTTCGGATATCCTGGGGGCGCAGTTCTCGATATTTATGATGCACTGCATACGGTTGGGGGGATCGATCACGTCCTGGTACGTCATGAACAGGCTGCCGTGCATATGGCGGATGGTTTAGCACGAGCGACCGGTGAGGTTGGGGTAGTGCTGGTGACTTCAGGTCCCGGTGCGACAAATGCGATTACGGGTATCGCTACGGCCTACATGGATTCTATTCCACTGGTGGTCCTTTCCGGCCAGGTGGCGACCTCGTTGATTGGCTACGATGCGTTTCAGGAATGCGATATGGTGGGGATCTCCCGCCCGGTGGTAAAACACAGTTTCCTGGTCAAGCAGACGGAAGATATCCCTCAGGTGCTTAAAAAGGCGTTTTGGCTGGCGGCGAGTGGGCGGCCTGGGCCTGTTGTGGTGGATTTACCGAAAGATATTTTAAGCCCGGCGAAAAAACTGCCTTATGTCTGGCCGGACGCCGTCAGCATGCGTTCGTATAATCCGACAACGACGGGACATAAAGGGCAAATTAAACGCGCGTTACAAACCTTGGTGGCAGCGAAAAAACCGGTGGTCTACGTGGGCGGTGGGGCGATAAATTCAGCCTGCCACGAGCAGCTACGCCAGACGGTTGAGACGCTTAATCTCCCGGTTGTCTCTTCATTAATGGGGCTTGGCGCATTCCCGGCGACACATCAACAGTCCTTAGGGATGTTGGGTATGCATGGTACGTATGAAGCGAATATGACCATGCATAACGCGGATGTGATTTTTGCAGTGGGTGTCCGGTTCGACGATCGTACAACCAATAACCTGGCAAAATATTGTCCGAATGCGACCGTTTTACATATTGATATCGACCCTACGTCTATCTCAAAAACCGTGACGGCAGATGTGCCTATCGTGGGCGACGCGCGTCTGGTGCTTGAGCAGATGCTGGAATTGCTACCGCAAGAGTCCGTAGCACAACCGTTAGATGATATTCGCGACTGGTGGCAACAGATTGAGCGCTGGCGCGCCCGCCAGTGTCTGAAATATGACACGCAAAGTGAGAGTATCAAACCGCAAGCGGTGATCGAGGCTATCTGGCGTCTCACTAGGGGGGAGGCGTACGTTACGTCTGATGTCGGTCAGCACCAGATGTTTGCCGCGCTTTACTACCCGTTTGATAAACCGCGCCGCTGGATTAACTCCGGTGGGCTGGGAACCATGGGGTTTGGTCTGCCTGCGGCGCTGGGAGTGAAGATGGCGCTGCCCGAGGAAACGGTTGTTTGTGTGACCGGCGATGGCAGTATCCAGATGAACATCCAGGAGCTGTCGACTGCGCTGCAGTATGAATTGCCTGTTCTGGTGCTCAACCTGAATAACCGATATCTGGGGATGGTCAAACAGTGGCAGGACATGATCTACTCGGGGCGGCATTCACAATCTTACATGCAGTCATTGCCTGATTTTGTGCGTCTGGCGCAAGCCTATGGTCATGTTGGGATCCAGATTAACCATCCGGGCGAGCTGGAAAGCAAGCTGAGCGAGGCTTTGGAGCACGTACATAATAATCGTCTGGTCTTCGTCGACGTGACGGTAGACGGCAGTGAGCATGTCTACCCTATGCAGATTCGCGGGGGCGGGATGGATGAAATGTGGTTAAGCAAAACGGAGAGAACCTGATTATGCGCCGAATATTATCTGTACTGCTGGAAAACGAGTCAGGGGCATTGTCGCGCGTGATCGGCCTCTTTTCGCAGCGTGGCTACAATATTGAAAGCCTGACCGTCGCGCCGACTGACGATCCGACGTTATCACGTATGACTATCCAGACAGTGGGCGATGAAAAAGTCCTCGAACAAATCGAAAAACAATTGCACAAATTGGTCGATGTACTGCGGGTGAGCGAACTTGGGCAAGGATCGCATGTTGAACGTGAAATTATGCTGGTGAAGATCCAGGCCAGCGGCTACGGGCGTGAAGAGGTAAAGCGCAACACCGAGATCTTCCGTGGGCAGATCATCGACGTCACCCCGTCTATTTATACCGTCCAACTGGCGGGAACCAGTGAAAAACTGGATGCTTTCCTGGCAACGTTGCGCGAGGTGGCGAAGATTGTCGAAGTTGCGCGTTCAGGCGTGGTCGGTCTTTCGCGCGGCGATAAAATCATGCGCTAAGGAATACCTTACGCCGATTTCACAGGCCCAACGTTACCGGTTGGGCCTTTTTTTGCGAAATCCGCACTAACCAGAGACAAAAGCGGTTGCCGCAGTGCTTATTCTGCGATTAGATGTTAACTAATTTTACCCATGCCGTCTCAGTGGTTATGGTTTGTACTTTTTACGCAAGGGGCAATTGTGAAACTGGATGAAATCGCTCGGCTAGCCGGTGTATCGCGAACAACTGCAAGCTACGTTATTAACGGAAAAGCAAAGCAATATCGCGTGAGCGACAAGACCGTTGAAAAAGTCATGGCGGTGGTGCGCGAGCATAATTATCACCCCAATGCTGTGGCTGCCGGGCTGCGTGCGGGACGCACTCGCTCTATTGGCCTGGTCATTCCTGATCTTGAGAACACAAGTTATACCCGCATTGCAAACTATCTGGAACGTCAGGCGCGCCAGCGAGGTTATCAACTGCTGATCGCCTGTTCTGAAGATCAGCCGGATAACGAAATGCGCTGTATCGAACACCTTTTACAGCGCCAGGTGGATGCGATTATTGTGTCGACCTCTTTGCCGCCTGAACATCCTTTCTATCAGCGCTGGGCAAATGACGCTTTCCCGATTGTCGCGCTGGATCGCGCCCTCGACCGCGAACATTTTACCAGCGTGGTGGGGGCTGACCAGGATGATGCGGAAATGCTGGCTGGAGAGCTTCGCAAATTCCCTGCGGAAACCGTGCTCTATTTGGGCGCACTGCCTGAACTGTCGGTAAGCTTCCTGCGTGAGCAGGGATTCCGTACCGCGTGGAAAGACGATCCGCGTGAAGTAAATTTCTTGTATGCCAACAGCTACGAGCGGGCTGCCGCAGCGCAGCTGTTTGAAAAATGGCTGGAAACGCACCCGATGCCGCAGGCACTGTTTACCACCTCGTTTGCGCTGTTGCAGGGTGTGATGGATGTGACATTGCGTCGTGACGGAAAATTACCTTCCGAACTGGCTATCGCCACTTTTGGTGATAATGAACTGCTCGATTTTCTGCAATGTCCGGTGCTTGCCGTAGCGCAACGCCATCGCGATGTCGCCGAGCGTGTTCTTGAGATTGTTCTGGCGAGTCTGGATGAACCCCGTAAGCCAAAACCGGGTTTAACACGGATCAAACGTAATTTGTATCGCCGTGGCGTCCTCAGCCGCAGCTGAGTTAATCCCCCTGCGCCAGAAAAATGCTTAGGCGCGGGGGAAATAAAAAAAGAAAATCAATAACCGTATCAGAATTAAGATTATTCCTTAAAATCTTCCTGAGATATCTTATAAATAATCCTGGTCGCACTCTCACAAACCTTTTTCAGGTTATTGGGCGGTAATGGCAGGTTGCCCTTGTATTATTTTGTTACATGCTTGTGGGGAATTGCCGAATTAACAAACACTTTCCTTCCCTGATGCGGTAGCGCATCGCACTCCTTGGCTGCAAGGGGCATAGCGACCAATAAACAGGTACTGTTATCCCGCTGCAATATGTCCTAAAATGCCGCTCGCGTCGCAAACTGACACTTTATATTTTCTTCAAGTGGTATTGAGTCGTTTTAAACGGTGATGAGTTTTTGCTTTTTTTCTTACAAATATTCATGACGTTAATTTGCTTCGTTCGTTGGACGTAATTTAATCAACGCTGATATTAGCCGTAAACATTGGGTTTTTTGCTCCGGTAAGCGTCCTGACTTGCTTGACAAGCTTTTCCTCCGCTCCGTAAACTCCTTTAAGTGGGATTTTGTGGGTTAAAGTGGTAAATGGGGGTGAGGCTGGCATGTTCCGGGGAGCAACGTTAGTCAATCTCGACAGTAAAGGGCGCTTATCTGTGCCTACCCGTTATCGGGATCAACTGATCGAGAGCGCTACCGGTCAAATGGTGTGTACCATTGACATTCATCACCCGTGCCTGCTGCTGTACCCCCTGCCTGAATGGGAAATTATCGAGCAAAAATTATCGCGTCTGTCGAGCATGAATCCGGTTGAGCGCCGCGTGCAGCGCTTACTATTGGGACATGCCAGCGAATGTCAGATGGACAGTGCTGGTCGTCTATTGATCGCACCGATTCTGCGGCAACACGCCGCACTGACGAAAGAAGTGATGCTGGTTGGACAGTTCAACAAATTTGAACTGTGGGATGAAACGACCTGGTATCAACGGGTCAAGGAAGATATCGACGCTGAGCAGTCTGTTACCGAAACCTTGTCGGAGCGACTGCAGGACTTGTCTCTATAATGATGATGGAAAATTTTAAACATACAACGGTGCTGCTGGACGAGGCCGTAAACGGTCTGAACATTCGTCCTGACGGCATTTACATTGATGGGACATTTGGTCGCGGTGGTCATTCACGTCTGATCCTTTCGCAACTTGGCGAGAACGGACGTTTACTGGCAATCGATCGCGACCCGCAGGCTATTGCCGTTGCCCAAACCATCAATGATCCTCGCTTCTCCATCATTCATGGACCTTTCTCTGCGCTGGCTGAATATGTTGCCGAGCGTGAACTGACGGGCAAGATCGACGGGATTCTTCTCGATCTTGGCGTCTCATCTCCGCAACTTGATGATGCCGAGCGCGGCTTTTCCTTCATGCGTGATGGTCCGTTGGATATGCGAATGGACCCAACGCGTGGTCAGTCTGCCGCCGAATGGCTGCAAACGGCTGAAGAAGCGGACATCGCCTGGGTGATCAAAACCTTTGGCGAAGAGCGTTTTGGTAAACGCATTGCCCGCGCCATTGTTGAGCGTAACCGCATTGAACCGATGACGCGTACCAAAGAGCTCGCAGAAGTGATTGCGGCAGCGACGCCGGTGAAGGACAAACACAAACATCCCGCGACCCGTACCTTCCAGGCGGTGCGCATTTGGGTGAACAGTGAACTGGAGGAGATAGAGCAGGCGCTAAAAAGCTCGCTTAGCGTGCTGGCCCCAGGTGGGCGACTTTCCATCATCAGTTTCCACTCGCTGGAAGACCGTATTGTGAAGCGCTTTATGCGTGAGCAAAGTCGCGGCCCGCAAGTACCAGCAGGATTGCCGATGACGGAAGAACAGCTCAAAAAACTGGGTGGCCGCGAGTTGCGAGCGTTAGGCAAGTTGATGCCGGGTGAAGAAGAGGTGGCAGAGAATCCACGTGCCCGTAGTTCAGTTCTGCGAATTGCAGAGAGGACGAACGCATGATCAGCAGAGTGACAGATGCCCTCAGCAAAGTTAAGGGATCAATAGGAAGCAACGAGCGCCATGCTTTGCCTGGCGTGATCGGTGACGATCTTTTGCGGTTCGGGAAGCTGCCACTCTGCCTGTTCATTTGCATCATTTTGACCGCGGTGACTGTCGTCACCACGGCGCATCACACGCGACTATTGACCGCGCAGCGTGAACAATTGGTTCTGGAGCGGGATGCGTTGGATATCGAATGGCGCAACCTGATCCTTGAAGAGAATGCGCTCGGAGATCATAGCCGGGTGGAACGGATCGCAACGGAAAAACTGCAGATGCAGCATGTTGATCCCTCACAAGAAAATATCGTAGTGCAAAAATAAGGATAAACGCGACGCATGAAAGCAGCGGCAAAAACGCTCAAACCAAAACGTCAGGAAGAACAGGCCAACTTTATCAGTTGGCGTTTTGCGTTGCTGTGCGGCTGCATTTTACTGGCACTGGTTTTTCTGTTGGGTCGCGCGGCCTGGCTGCAAATCATCGCTCCGGATATGCTGGTGCGCCAGGGGGACATGCGTTCTCTGCGTGTGCAGGAAGTCGCAACATCACGCGGTATGATAACCGACCGCTCTGGTCGCCCGCTGGCAGTGAGTGTCCCGGTAAAAGCGATTTGGGCCGATCCGAAAGAGCTGCATGATGCAGGCGGTATTACGCTGGATAATCGATGGAAAGCGCTGGCTGACGCGTTGAAAATGCCGCTCGATCAACTGGCAGCGCGCGTTAACGCGAATCCAAGAGGCCGCTTTATTTATCTGGCGCGTCAGGTAAACCCGGATCTTGGCGATTACATCAAAAAACTGAAGCTTCCTGGTATTCATCTGCGTGAAGAATCCCGCCGTTACTATCCTTCCGGAGAAGTGACCGCTCACCTCATTGGTTTTACCAACGTCGACAGTCAGGGTATTGAAGGCGTTGAAAAAAGCTTTGATAAGTGGCTTACAGGTCAGCCGGGCGAACGTATTGTGCGTAAAGATCGCTATGGTCGCGTCATTGAGGATATCTCTTCTACCGACAGCCAGGCGGCGCATAACCTGGCGTTGAGCATTGATGAACGCTTACAGGCGCTGGTGTATCGCGAACTGAATAACGCCGTTGCCTTTAACAAGGCGGAGTCGGGCAGCGCCGTGCTGGTGGATGTGAACACCGGTGAAGTGCTGGCGATGGCCAACAGCCCGTCTTACAACCCGAACAACCTGACCGGCACGCAGAAAGATGTTATGCGTAACCGTACCATTACCGATGTGTTTGAACCGGGTTCAACCGTCAAACCGATGGTAGTGATGACCGCGCTACAACGCGGGGTCGTGCGTGAAAATACCGTACTCAACACTATTCCCTACCGAATTAACGGTCACGAAATCAAAGACGTGGCGCGTTACAGCGAACTGACCCTGACCGGGGTTTTACAGAAGTCGAGTAACGTCGGTGTTTCTAAGCTGGCGTTAGCGATGCCGTCCTCAGCGTTAGTAGATACTTACTCACGTTTTGGGCTGGGAAAAGCGACCAATTTGGGGTTGGTCGGAGAACGCAGTGGCTTATATCCTCAAAAACAACGGTGGTCTGACATAGAGAGGGCCACCTTCTCTTTCGGCTACGGGCTAATGGTAACGCCGTTACAGTTAGCGCGAGTCTATGCAACGATTGGCAGCTATGGCGTCTATCGCCCGCTCTCAATTACCAAAGTTGACCCGCCCGTTCCGGGCGAGCGTATCTTCCCGGAATCTACCGTTCGTACCGTCGTGCACATGATGGAGAGCGTGGCGTTACCGGGCGGCGGTGGCGTAAAAGCCGCGATCAAAGGGTATCGCATCGCCATTAAAACCGGTACGGCGAAAAAAGTGGGGCCGGACGGGCGCTACATCAATAAATACATTGCTTATACCGCAGGCGTTGCGCCTGCGAGTCAGCCGCGCTTTGCGCTGGTTGTTGTTATCAACGATCCGCAGGCGGGTAAATACTATGGCGGCGCCGTTTCCGCGCCGGTCTTTGGTGCCATCATGGGCGGCGTACTGCGCACCATGAACATCGAACCGGACGCACTGGCAACGGGCGAGAAAAGTGAATTCGTAATTAATCAAGGCGAGGGAACAGGTGGCAGATCGTAATTTGCGCGACCTTCTTGCTCCATGGGTGCCGGGCGCACCGGAGCGAGCTCTGCGGGAGATGACACTCGACAGCCGTGTGGCTGCATCGGGCGATCTCTTTGTGGCAGTGAAAGGTCATCAGGCGGACGGGCGTCGATATATCCCGCAGGCGATAGCGCAAGGTGTGGCTGCCATTATTGCAGAGGCAAAAGATGAGGCGACAGACGGTGAGATCCGTGAAATGCACGGCGTTCCGGTCATCTATCTTAGCCAGCTCAACGAGCGTTTATCTGCACTGGCTGGTCGTTTCTATCACGAACCCTCAGAAAGAATGCGTTTGGTGGGCGTGACCGGAACGAACGGTAAAACCACGACCACTCAACTGCTGGCGCAATGGAGCCAATTGCTCGGCGAAACCAGCGCGGTGATGGGAACGGTAGGTAATGGTCTGCTGGGCAAAGTGATCCCGACGGAAAATACCACTGGTTCAGCGGTTGATATCCAGCATGTGCTGGCGGGACTGGTAGAACAGGGCGCGACACTCGGCGCGATGGAAGTTTCGTCTCACGGCCTGGTGCAACACCGCGTCGCAGCGCTGAAATTTGCAGCGTCAGTCTTTACAAATTTAAGCCGTGATCACCTCGACTATCACGGTGATATGGAACATTACGAAGCCGCCAAATGGCTGCTTTATTCCACGCATCACTGCGGCCAGGCGATTGTGAATGCCGATGACGACGTGGGCCGTCGCTGGCTGGCGAAACTGCCAGACGCTGTTGCTGTTTCGATGGAAGACCATATCAACCCAAACTGTCATGGTCGTTGGTTGAAAGCGGTTGAGGTGAATTATCACGACAGCGGCGCAACCATCCGCTTTGATTCCACCTGGGGCGAAGGCGAGATTGAAAGTCGCCTGATGGGCGCGTTTAACGTCAGCAACCTGCTGCTGGCGCTGGCTACGCTGCTGGCGTTGGGCTATCCGTTGGCAGAGCTGTTGAAAACAGCCTCCCGCCTGCAACCCGTTTGCGGCCGAATGGAAGTCTTTAGTGCGCCGGGTAAACCGACCGTTGTGGTTGACTATGCCCATACGCCAGATGCGCTGGAAAAAGCGCTCGAAGCGGCACGCCTGCATTGCGCCGGCAAACTGTGGTGTGTCTTCGGCTGCGGCGGCGATCGCGATAAAGGCAAACGTCCGTTAATGGGCGCGATTGCTGAACAATTTGCTGATGTGGCCGTGGTGACTGACGACAATCCGCGTACTGAAGAGCCGCGCGCCATTATCAACGATATTCTTGCCGGAATGCTGGATGCCGGGCATGCGAAGGTGATGGAAGGCCGCGCCGAAGCGGTTACCAACGCCATTATGCAGGCGAAAGAAGACGACGTTGTACTGATCGCGGGTAAGGGCCATGAAGATTACCAGATCGTCGGCTCCCAGCGTCTCGACTATTCCGACCGTGTGACCGCCGCGCGTCTGCTGGGGGTTATCGCATGATTAGCGTAACGCTCAGCCAACTGGCTGAGATTCTGCACGGCGAGTTGCAAGGTGCCGATTTGACGCTGGATGCGGTAACGACCGATACACGTAAATTGACGCCGGGCTGCCTGTTTGTGGCGCTGAAAGGCGAACGTTTCGACGCCCACGATTTTGCCGAGAAAGCGAAAGTGGGCGGAGCAGGGGCGTTGCTGGTCAGCCGTCCGTTGGATATCTCCCTTCCACAACTGATTGTCAAAGACACACGTCTGGCGTTTGGCGAACTGGCGGCGTGGGTACGCGCGCAGGTTCCGGCTCGCGTGGTGGCGTTAACCGGTTCATCCGGTAAAACATCGGTTAAAGAGATGACCGCGGCCATTCTGAGCCAGTGCGGAAACACTTTATACACCGCTGGCAATCTGAATAACGACATCGGCGTGCCGATGACCCTGCTACGTCTGAATCATGATTATGACTATGCGGTGATTGAATTAGGCGCTAACCACCAGGGTGAAATTGCCTGGACCGTCGGTTTGACGCGTCCGGAAGCGGCGCTGGTGAACAATCTCGCGGCTGCGCATCTGGAAGGGTTCGGTTCGCTGGCGGGCGTGGCGAAAGCCAAAGGCGAAATCTTTACCGGTCTGCAGGAAAATGGCATTGCCATCATCAATGCCGATAACAATGACTGGCTGAACTGGCAGAGCATCATTGGCGAACGCACCGTCTGGCGCTTTTCGCCCAATGCCGCCAACAGTGATTTTACGGCAACCAATATCCACGTGACGTTGCACGGTACGGCGTTTTCTCTGCAAACGCCAATGGGCTGCATTGATGTGCTGCTGCCGTTACCTGGTCGCCACAACATCGCCAACGCCCTCGCTGCAAGCGCGCTGTCGATGGCGGTTGGCGCGCCGCTCGAGGCTATCAAAGCGGGGCTGGCTAACCTGACTGCCGTACCTGGCCGTTTGTTCCCAATCCAACTGGCCGAAAACCAGCTGCTGCTTGATGACTCCTACAACGCCAATGTGGGGTCGATGACCGCCGCCGTACAGGTTCTTTCTGAAATGCCTGGCTTCCGTGTGTTGGTGGTTGGCGATATGGCGGAACTGGGGGCGGAAAGCGAAGCGTGCCATGTGCAGGTTGGTGAGGCGGCGAAAGCGGCAGATATCGATTGTGTATTGAGTACAGGGAAACTGAGTCAGGCCATCAGTAACGCCAGCGGCGTCGGCGAGCATTTTGCTGACAAACCTGCGTTGGTGGCGCGTCTTAAGGCGCTGGTTGCAGAGCATCAGACAATGACTGTTTTAGTGAAAGGTTCACGTAGTGCCGCCATGGAAGAGGTAGTACGCGCATTACAGGAGAATGGGACATGTTAGTTTGGCTGGCCGAACATTTGGTCAAATATTATTCCGGCTTTAACGTCTTTTCGTATCTGACGTTTCGCGCCATCGTCAGCCTGCTGACTGCGCTGTTCATCTCTTTGTGGATGGGCCCGCGCATGATTGCCCGTTTACAAAAATTGTCTTTTGGCCAGGTTGTGCGTAACGACGGTCCGGAGTCGCATTTCAGCAAACGCGGTACGCCGACCATGGGCGGCATTATGATTCTGACCGCGATTGTCGTTTCTGTGCTGCTGTGGGCTTATCCGTCTAACCCGTATGTCTGGTGTGTGCTGGTCGTGCTGGTTGGCTACGGCATTATTGGTTTTGTCGATGACTATCGCAAAGTGGTACGCAAAGATACGAAAGGCCTGATTGCGCGCTGGAAGTATTTCTGGATGTCCGTCATTGCATTAGGCGTGGCATTTGCCCTCTATCTGGCGGGCAAAGATACGCCAGCCACTCAACTGGTGGTGCCGTTCTTTAAAGACGTGATGCCTCAGTTGGGGCTTTTCTACGTTCTGCTGGCGTACTTCGTGATTGTGGGGACGGGCAACGCGGTTAACCTGACAGATGGTCTTGATGGTCTGGCGATTATGCCAACCGTGTTTGTTGCGGCTGGTTTTGCGCTGGTGGCGTGGGCGACCGGTAACATGAATTTCGCCAACTATCTGCACATTCCCTATTTACGCCATGCCGGTGAACTGGTGATCGTCTGTACGGCGATTGTCGGCGCGGGATTAGGTTTTCTGTGGTTTAACACCTATCCGGCGCAGGTCTTTATGGGTGATGTCGGTTCACTGGCGCTGGGTGGCGCGCTCGGGATTATCGCCGTGCTGCTGCGCCAGGAATTCCTGTTGGTGATTATGGGCGGGGTGTTTGTGGTAGAAACCCTGTCGGTCATCCTGCAGGTCGGCTCCTTTAAGCTGCGCGGACAACGTATTTTCCGCATGGCGCCGATTCATCATCACTATGAACTGAAAGGCTGGCCGGAGCCGCGCGTCATTGTGCGCTTCTGGATTATTTCGCTGATGCTGGTGCTGATTGGCCTGGCAACGCTGAAGGTACGTTAATCATGGCTGATTACCAGGGTAAAAATGTCGTCATCATTGGTCTGGGATTAACCGGACTTTCTTGCGTGGACTTTTTCCTGGCGCGTGGCGTGACGCCGCGTGTGATGGATACCCGGGCGACGCCGCCGGGACTGGATAAATTACCTGAAGCGGTTGAACGTCACGTTGGCAGTCTGAACGACGAGTGGCTGTTGGCGGCGGATCTGGTGGTTGCCAGCCCTGGTATTGCCCTTGCACACCCCTCATTACGTGCCGCTGCCGATGCGGGCATTGAAATTGTCGGAGACATTGAGCTGTTCTGCCGCGAAGCGCAAGCTCCCGTGGTGGCCATCACCGGGTCGAACGGTAAAAGTACGGTAACGACGCTGGTCGGCGAAATGGCGAAAGCGGCGGGCGTTAACGTCGGGGTGGGCGGCAATATCGGTCTGCCGGCCCTGATGCTGTTGGATGACGATCGCGAACTCTATGTGCTTGAACTGTCCAGTTTCCAACTGGAAACCACGTCCAGCCTGCAGGCCGTCGCCGCAACGATTCTCAACGTGACGGAAGACCATATGGACAGATATCCATTTGGTCTTCAACAGTATCGCGCGGCGAAACTGCGCGTGTACGAGAATGCGAAAGTGTGCGTAGTCAATGCAGATGATGCGCTTACCATGCCAGTACGCGGCGCGGATGAGCGCTGCGTGAGTTTTGGCGTCAATATGGGTGACTATCACCTTAACCGCCAGCAGGGCGAAACCTGGCTGCGAGTGAAGGGAGAGAAAGTGCTGAACGTGAAAGAGATGAAGCTTTCCGGCCAGCATAACTATACCAACGCGCTGGCGGCGCTGGCGCTGGCTGACGCAGCAGGATTACCGCGAGCGAGCAGCCTGAAAGCGTTAACGACGTTTACCGGTCTTGCGCATCGCTTCCAGTTGGCGTTGGAGCATAACGGCGTTCGCTGGATCAACGATTCTAAAGCGACCAATGTAGGCAGTACTGAAGCGGCGCTGAATGGTCTGCATGTCGATGGCACGCTGCATCTGCTGCTCGGTGGAGATGGTAAATCAGCCGATTTTTCATCGCTGGCGCGTTATTTGAACGGCGATCGTGTTCGTCTGTACTGCTTTGGCCGCGATGGCGCGCAACTGGCGGCACTGCGTCCGGACGTCGCTGAACAGACGGAAACGATGGAAGAGGCGATGCGGCTGATCGCGCCGCGCGTGAAGCCGGGTGATATGGTGCTTTTGTCACCAGCCTGCGCCAGCCTCGATCAGTTCAAGAATTTTGAGCAGCGGGGTGATGAATTTACCCGCCTGGCGAAGGAGTTGGGTTGATGCGTTTCTCTCTCCCTCGCCTGAGAATGCCGCGCCTGCCGGGATTTGGACTCCTGGCAAGGGGCTTTGCTGCGCTTAAGGGCTGGGTGATGGCTTCGCGTGAGAAAGACGCAGACAGCCTGATTATGTACGACCGCATGTTGTTGTGGTTAACCCTGGGACTTGCGGCAATTGGTTTCGTGATGGTGACGTCAGCGTCAATGCCCGTCGGGCAACGACTGGCGAACGATCCGTTCCTGTTTGCCAAGCGTGATGCGCTGTATATCTTCCTGGCATTTTGCCTGGGGTTGATCACGCTGCGTTTGCCGATGGAGTTCTGGCAAAAGTACAGCACCACGATGCTGATTGCGTCGATCATCATGTTGCTGATCGTACTGGTGGTGGGGAGTTCTGTTAACGGGGCATCGCGTTGGATTGCTCTGGGGCCACTGCGTATTCAGCCTGCGGAGTTCACCAAGCTGTCGCTGTTCTGCTACCTCGCGAACTACCTGGTGCGTAAGGTCGATGAGGTACGTAATAACCTGCGCGGCTTTTTAAAACCGATGGGCGTGATCCTGGTGCTGGCGGTGCTTTTGCTGGCGCAGCCTGACCTCGGTACGGTGGTGGTGTTATTTGTGACCACGCTGGCAATGCTGTTTCTTGCCGGGGCGAAGCTGTGGCAGTTCATTGCCATCATCGGGATGGGGATATCGGCGGTTGTTTTGCTGATCCTCGCCGAGCCTTATCGTATCCGCCGTGTGACCTCTTTCTGGAACCCATGGGAAGACCCCTTTGGCAGTGGTTACCAGTTGACGCAATCGCTGATGGCATTTGGTCGCGGTGAAGTCTGGGGGCAAGGACTGGGCAATTCGGTCCAAAAACTGGAGTACTTGCCGGAGGCGCATACCGACTTTATCTTCGCCATTATTGGGGAAGAACTGGGTTATATCGGTGTGGTATTGGCGCTTTTAATGGTATTCTTCGTCGCTTTTCGTGCGATGTCGATCGGGCGTAAAGCGCTGGAGATAGACCACCGTTTTTCCGGTTTTCTCGCCTGTTCTATCGGTATCTGGTTTAGTTTCCAGGCACTTGTCAACGTTGGCGCGGCTGCCGGTATGCTGCCGACCAAAGGTCTGACGCTGCCGCTGATCAGCTATGGTGGTTCGAGTTTGTTGATTATGTCGACAGCCATCATGTTTTTGTTACGTATTGATTATGAAACGCGTCTGGAAAAAGCGCAGGCGTTTACACGAGGTTCACGATGAGTGGTCAACCGAAGCGGTTAATGGTGATGGCAGGCGGTACCGGCGGACATGTGTTCCCGGGGTTGGCCGTTGCTCACCATTTAATGGCCCAGGGCTGGCAGGTTCGCTGGCTGGGTACCGCCGATCGTATGGAAGCGGATTTAGTGCCAAAGCATGGCATTGAGATTGACTTCATTCGTATCTCCGGTTTGCGTGGCAAGGGGATCAAGGCATTGCTTGCCGCCCCGCTGCGTATTTTTAACGCCTGGCGTCAGGCGCGCGCCATCATGCAACAGTTCAAACCCGACGTGGTGCTGGGTATGGGTGGTTATGTTTCCGGTCCCGGCGGCCTTGCCGCCTGGTCTTTAGGGATCCCGGTGGTGCTGCATGAGCAGAACGGTATTGCCGGTTTGACCAATAAATGGTTGGCGAAGATCGCGACCACGGTTATGCAGGCTTTTCCTGGCGCTTTCCCGAACGCGGAAGTGGTGGGGAATCCGGTGCGTACGGACGTGCTGGCGCTGCCTCTTCCGCAGGAGCGTTTGGCGGGGCGTGAAGGCCCGATTCGTCTGCTGGTGGTAGGTGGTTCTCAGGGCGCTCGCGTCCTTAATCAGACGCTCCCGCAGGTTGCCGCAAAACTTGGCGATGCGGTAACGATCTGGCATCAGAGTGGTAAAGGCGCACAGCAGACGGTTGAACACGCTTATGCACAGGCGGGGCAACCGCAGCATAAGGTGACAGAGTTTATCGACGACATGGCTGGCGCGTATGCGTGGGCGGATGTGGTGGTTTGCCGTTCGGGCGCATTAACGGTGAGCGAGATTGCTGCCGCGGGTTTACCTGCGCTGTTTGTGCCCTTTCAACATAAAGACAGACAGCAGTACTGGAATGCGCTGCCGCTGGAAAAAGCGGGCGCAGCCAAAATTCTCGAGCAGCCACAGTTTACCGTGGATGCCGTCGCCAGCACTCTTTCCGGGTGGTCGCGAGAAACGTTACTCACCATGGCAGAGCGCGCTCGCGCGGCATCGATTCCTGATGCCACAGAACGAGTCGCAAATGAAGTGAGCCGGGCTGCCCGGGTGTAATTGTGGCGGTGCCTTTTTTGCATCGCATGAAATTTCGAAGTTAATGGCGTAAAGAATGAATACACAACAATTGGCGAAACTGCGTTCCATCGTGCCTGAAATGCGTCGTGTTCGGCACATTCACTTTGTCGGCATCGGTGGTGCTGGTATGGGCGGTATTGCCGAAGTTTTGGCCAATGAAGGGTATCAGATCAGTGGTTCCGATTTGGCGCCGAATCCGGTTACGCAACAGTTAACGAGTCTGGGCGCTACTATCTTTTTTAACCATCGCCCGGAGAACGTCCGTGACGCGAGCGTAGTGGTTGTTTCCAGTGCTATTTCAGCGGATAACCCGGAGATTGTCGCCGCGCATGAAGCGCGCATTCCGGTGATTCGTCGTGCAGAGATGCTGGCGGAATTAATGCGTTTTCGTCACGGAATCGCCATTGCCGGGACACATGGCAAAACCACAACCACGGCAATGGTTTCCAGTATTTATGCCGAAGCGGGTCTGGATCCGACCTTTGTAAACGGTGGTCTGGTCAAAGCGGCGGGCGTCCATGCGCGTCTTGGCCACAGTCGTTATCTGATTGCTGAAGCAGATGAGAGCGACGCGTCGTTCCTACATCTGCAGCCGATGGTGGCGATTGTCACCAACATCGAAGCGGACCATATGGATACCTACCAGGGCGACTTCGAAAATTTAAAGCAGACGTTCATTAATTTTCTGCACAATTTGCCGTTTTATGGTCGTGCAGTGATGTGCGTTGATGACCCAGTGATCCGTGAGCTGTTGCCGCGAGTGGGGCGTCAGACCACGACCTACGGCTTTAGCGATGACGCGGATGTGCGTATTGAAGACTATCAGCAGATTGGTCCGCAGGGACACTTCACGCTTCTTCGCCAGGACAAACCGCAGCTTCGCGTGACGCTGAATGCGCCGGGTCGCCATAATGCGCTAAATGCGGCAGCGGCCGTGGCGGTGGCAACGGAAGAGGACATTGAAGACGAGGCAATCCTGCGTGCGCTGGAGAGCTTCCAGGGAACAGGACGCCGTTTTGATGTTCTTGGTGAGTTCCCGCTTGAGCCGGTAAACGGTAAAGCCGGTACGGCAATGCTGGTCGATGATTACGGCCATCATCCAACGGAAGTTGACGCGACCATCAAAGCTGCGCGCGCGGGCTGGCCGGACAAAAATCTGGTTATGCTGTTCCAGCCGCACCGTTTCACGCGTACGCGCGATCTGTACGATGACTTCGCCAACGTATTGACTCAGGTGGATACGCTACTGATGCTGGACGTTTATGCGGCGGGAGAGACACCGATCCCTGGTGCGGATAGCCGCTCACTGTGCCGTACCATTCGTGGACGCGGCAAGATTGACCCGATTCTGGTGTCTGATCCTGCTCAGGTGGCGGAAATGCTGGCTCCAGTATTAACCGGCAACGATTTGATTCTGGTGCAGGGGGCGGGAAATATCGGCAAAATTGCACGTTCCTTAGCTGAAATCAAACTGAAGCCTCAAACTCAGGAGGAAGAGCAACATGGCTGATAAGATTGCGGTCTTGTTGGGGGGAACCTCCGCTGAACGTGAGGTTTCGCTGAACTCCGGCGCAGCCGTGTTGGCTGGATTACGCGAAGGCGGCGTGGATGCGCATCCAGTGGATCCGCAAGAGGTTGACATCACCCTTCTGAAATCGATGGGTTTTCAAAAGGTGTTCATTGCGCTGCACGGGCGCGGTGGTGAAGATGGCACTTTGCAAGGGATGCTGGATCTGATCGACCTGCCGTACACCGGTAGTGGCGTGATGGCATCTGCTATTTCAATGGATAAACTGCGCAGCAAATTGCTGTGGCAAGGGGCTGGACTACCGGTCGCGCCGTGGGTGGCGTTAACGCGCGCTGAGTTCGAAAAAGGGCTTAGCGATGACGTCATGGCGCAAATTTCCGCACTGGGTTTACCGCTGATTGTGAAGCCGAGCCGAGAAGGCTCCAGCGTGGGAATGTCGAAAGTTGAAGAACAAAATGCTTTGCAAAACGCATTAGCATTGGCTTTTCATCATGATGAAGAAGTATTGATTGAAAAATGGCTCAGCGGCCCAGAATTTACGGTAGCGATGCTCGGTGAAGAAATTTTACCGTCAATTCGTATCCAACCCGCCGGAACCTTCTATGATTATGAGGCGAAGTATCTGTCTGATGAGACACAATATTTCTGTCCTGCTGGTCTGGAAGTGGATCAAGAGGCCGCGTTGCAGGCATTAGTCCTGAAAGCGTGGACCGCGCTGGGCTGCAAAGGTTGGGGCCGTATTGATGTCATGAAGGACAGCGATGGCCAGTTTTATCTGCTGGAAGCCAATACCTCTCCGGGTATGACCAGCCACAGTCTGGTGCCTATGGCGGCACGTCAGGCGGGCATGAGCTTCTCGCAGTTGGTGGTACGAATTCTGGAGTTGGCGGACTGATATGTCGCAGGCTGCACTGAACACGCGAAACAGTGAAGAAGAGCTCTCATCTTCACGCCGCAGTAATGGAACGCGTCTTGCAGGTATTCTTTTCCTGCTGACAGTGTTGTGTACCGTGTTTGTCAGCGGCTGGGTGGTGTTGGGCTGGATGGAAGACGCTCAACGTTTACCCTTGTCGAAACTGGTGCTGACCGGCGATCGGCATTACACGCGCAATGATGATATCCGACAGTCAATTCTGGCTCTCGGGGCGCCTGGAACCTTTATGACCCAGGACGTGAACATCATTCAGAGTCAGATTGAACGTTTGCCGTGGATTAAACAGGCGAGTGTCAGAAAACAGTGGCCTGATGAATTGAAGATTCATCTGGTTGAATATGTGCCGATTGCGCGTTGGAATGATCAGCATATGGTGGATGCGGAAGGTAATGCCTTCAGTGTGCCAACCGATCGGACCAGCAAGCAGGTTTTACCCATGTTGTACGGACCGGAAGGCAGCGCGAGTGAAGTGTTGCAAGGGTACCGTGAAATGGGGCAGGTGCTGGCTAAGGATAGATTCACCCTGAAGGAAGCGGCAATGACCGCTCGTCGTTCCTGGCAGTTGACGCTGAATAACGATATTAAGCTCAATCTGGGTCGGGGCGACACCATGAAACGTTTGGCTCGCTTTGTAGAACTTTATCCGGTTTTACAGCAGCAGGCGCAAACCGATGGCAAACGGATTAGCTACGTTGATTTGCGTTATGACTCAGGAGCGGCAGTAGGGTGGGTTCCCTTACCTCCTGAGGAATCTAATCAGCAACAGAATCAGGCACAGGCAGAACAACAATGATCAAGGCGACGGACAGAAAACTGGTAGTTGGACTGGAGATTGGCACCGCGAAGGTAGCCGCTTTAGTAGGGGAAGTTCTGCCCGATGGTATAGTCAATATCATTGGCGTGGGCAGTTGCCCGTCGCGCGGTATGGATAAAGGCGGAGTGAACGACCTTGAGTCAGTGGTAAAGTGCGTACAGCGCGCCATTGACCAGGCTGAACTGATGGCGGATTGCCAGATCTCCTCGGTGTATCTGGCGCTTTCTGGGAAGCATATTAGCTGTCAGAATGAAATCGGCATGGTGCCGATCTCCGAAGAGGAAGTGACGCAGGAAGATGTGGAAAACGTAGTGCACACCGCAAAGTCGGTTCGTGTTCGTGACGAACATCGTGTTCTGCACGTTATTCCGCAAGAGTACGCGATTGACTACCAGGAAGGCATCAAAAATCCTGTCGGTCTTTCCGGCGTGCGCATGCAGGCAAAAGTGCATTTGATTACGTGCCACAACGATATGGCGAAAAACATTGTTAAGGCCGTGGAACGTTGTGGTCTGAAAGTTGACCAATTGATATTTGCGGGACTGGCAGCCAGTTATTCCGTGTTGACGGAAGATGAACGTGAATTGGGCGTCTGCGTAGTGGATATTGGTGGTGGTACAATGGATATCGCCGTTTATACTGGCGGGGCGTTGCGCCATACCAAAGTAATACCTTACGCAGGGAACGTAGTGACCAGTGATATCGCCTATGCCTTTGGTACGCCGCCGAGCGACGCCGAAGCCATTAAGGTGCGCCACGGGTGTGCGTTAGGCTCCATCGTTGGGAAAGACGAGAGCGTGGAAGTACCCAGCGTGGGTGGTCGACCGCCGCGCAGTCTGCAGCGTCAGACGCTCGCAGAGGTCATTGAGCCGCGTTATACCGAACTGCTCAATCTGGTCAACGAAGAGATACTGCAATTACAAGAACAGCTTCGCCAGCAAGGTGTGAAACATCATCTGGCGGCGGGGATTGTGTTAACCGGTGGTGCGGCGCAAATTGAAGGTCTTGCAGCCTGCGCCCAGCGCGTGTTCCATACGCAGGTGCGTATTGGTGCGCCGTTGAATATCACCGGACTGACGGATTATGCTCAGGAGCCGTATTATTCAACGGCGGTGGGGTTGCTTCACTACGGGAAAGAGTCCCATTTGAGTGGTGAAGCAGAAGTAGAAAAACGTGTTACGGCTTCAGTTGGCTCGTGGATCAAGCGACTTAATAGCTGGCTGCGAAAAGAGTTTTAATTTTTATGAGACCGGAGAAGATTAACGGTCTCAGGCGACAGGCACAAAACGGAGAGAAACTATGTTTGAACCTATGGAACTGACCAACGACGCGGTGATTAAAGTCATCGGCGTCGGCGGCGGCGGCGGTAATGCCGTTGAACACATGGTGCGCGAGCGCATTGAAGGTGTTGAATTCTTCGCAGTCAATACCGACGCTCAGGCGTTGCGTAAAACTGCTGTTGGCCAGACCATTCAGATCGGTAGCGGTATTACCAAAGGTCTGGGGGCGGGGGCAAACCCGGAAGTGGGTCGCAATGCGGCTGACGAAGATCGTGAAGCACTGCGTGCAGCGCTTGACGGGGCAGACATGGTGTTTATTGCAGCAGGCATGGGTGGCGGTACCGGTACCGGTGCAGCGCCAGTGGTTGCTGAAGTCGCAAAAGATTTAGGTATTCTGACCGTCGCTGTCGTGACTAAGCCTTTCAATTTTGAAGGCAAGAAGCGTATGGCATTTGCGGAGCAGGGTATTACTGAGCTGTCCAAACATGTGGACTCTCTGATCACTATCCCGAACGACAAACTGCTGAAAGTGCTGGGGCGCGGTATCTCCCTGCTGGACGCATTTGGCGCAGCAAACGACGTGCTGAAAGGCGCGGTACAGGGTATCGCAGAGCTGATCACCCGTCCCGGCCTGATGAACGTCGACTTTGCAGACGTACGCACCGTGATGTCCGAAATGGGCTATGCGATGATGGGTTCCGGCGTGGCGAGCGGTGAAGACCGTGCGGAAGAAGCGGCTGAAATGGCTATCTCTTCTCCGCTGCTGGAAGATATCGACCTGTCTGGCGCTCGCGGCGTACTGGTCAACATTACGGCGGGCTTCGATCTGCGTCTGGATGAGTTTGAAACCGTGGGTAACACCATCCGTGCATTTGCTTCGGATAATGCAACCGTGGTTATCGGTACGTCTCTTGACCCGGATATGAATGACGAACTGCGCGTTACCGTTGTTGCCACTGGAATTGGTATGGACAAACGTCCGGAAATCACCCTGGTCACCAATAAGCAGGTGCAGCAGCCAGTGATGGATCGCTACCAGCAGCACGGCATGGCGCCGTTAACGCAAGAGCAAAAACCGGTCGCTAAAGTGGTGAACGACAACACGCCGCAAACCACTAAAGAGCCGGATTATCTCGATATCCCTGCGTTCCTGCGCAAGCAAGCTGACTAAGAATTAGCTGGAATTTGGGTATCGTGGCTCTTTGTGCTAAACTGGCCCGCCGAATGTATAGTACACTTCGGTTGGATAGGTAATTTGGCGAGATTATACGATGATCAAACAAAGGACACTTAAACGTATCGTTCAGGCGACTGGCGTCGGTTTACATACCGGCAAAAAAGTCACCCTGACATTACGCCCTGCGCCGGCCAACACCGGGGTCATCTATCGTCGCACCGACTTGAATCCACCGGTAGATTTCCCGGCCGATGCCAAATCTGTGCGTGATACCATGCTCTGTACGTGTCTGGTTAATGAGCATGATGTACGGATTTCAACCGTTGAGCACCTTAACGCTGCTCTGGCGGGCCTGGGCATCGATAACATTGTTATCGAAGTCAATGCTCCGGAAATCCCGATCATGGATGGCAGTGCCGCTCCGTTCGTCTACCTGCTGCTTGATGCAGGTATCGAAGAACTGAAAAGCGCCAAGAAATTTGTACGCATCAAAGAGACTGTTCGTGTCGAAGATGGTGATAAGTGGGCTGAGTTCAAGCCGTACAATGGTTTTACGTTGGATTTTACCATCGACTTTAACCATCCGGCGATCGACTCCAGTACACAGCGCTATGCAATGAACTTCTCTGCGGACGCGTTCATGCGCCAGATCAGCCGTGCGCGTACTTTCGGCTTCATGCGTGATATCGAATATCTGCAGTCTCGTGGTTTGTGCCTGGGCGGCAGCTTCGATTGTGCCATCGTTGTTGACGATTATCGCGTATTGAATGAAGACGGCCTGCGTTTTGAAGATGAATTTGTTCGTCACAAAATGCTTGATGCTATCGGTGATTTGTTCATGTGTGGTCACAACATTATCGGTGCATTTACCGCGTATAAATCCGGTCATGCGCTGAATAACAAACTGCTGCAGGCAGTCCTGGCTAAACAGGAAGCCTGGGAATTTGTGACCTTCCAGGACGACGCAGAACTGCCGTTGGCTTTCAAAGCGCCTTCGACTGTACTGGCATAAACGACACACCCTGTCGCATAAATTCGACTGGTTAATCTGGCACTCTCTCCGGCCAGGTAAGCCAGTCGTTTTTTTTTGTAGCGTGCCCGCCATTTTTTCTGATGCGATTTTTATGTGTTGCTGAATCGAAATGCAGCGCGTTCGCTGCTTTCTTAAGCATTTTTACCCTTAGCTTTTTGTCATTCCTGCTGTAGTACAGCGGTATTAGTGATAAGATTTGTGCGCAAAAATAACGTTTAGAAAGCATAAACTCGATTATCGGGCTTTTAAGGTGGCAATGACGTGAGTGGAATACTGACGCGCTGGCGACAGTTAGGCAGACGGTACTTCTGGCCGCATCTCTTATTGGGGATGGTCGCGGCGAGTTTTGGTCTGCCCGCTCTCAGTAACGCTGCCGAGCCTAATACGCCAGCAAAAGCGACAGCCAGCAATCACGATCAATCTGCGAAAGTAAATTTTAGCCAGCTTGCGTTGCTGGAAGCGACCAACCGCCGTCCGAATTTTACCGTCGATTACTGGCACCAGCATGCGATTCGGACGGTTATTCGCCATCTTTCCTTCGCAATGGCGCCGCAAGCGCTACCCGTTGCTGAAGAACCGTTACCGCTTCAGGCGCATCATCTTGCTTTACTGAATACGCTCAGCGCTATGCTGACTCAGGAAGGCCAGCCGCCTGAAATCGTGCGTCATCTGGCGTACGCCCATTTTACGCCTCAGGCTGTATTTAACGTTTCCGTCTGGATTAGCCAGGCGCAAGGAATACGTGCCGGTCCTCAACGCCTCAGCTAACAACAAAAAAACCTTTAATTCATTTTTATGACTTCGCTTCGCGGGGCGTTTGAGATTTTATTATTATGCTAATCAAATTATTAACGAAAGTATTCGGTAGTCGTAACGATCGTACGTTACGTCGCATGCGCAAAGTGGTCGGCGTGATTAATGCCATGGAACCGGAGATGGAAAAACTCTCCGATGACGAACTGAAAGCGAAAACGGCAGAGTTTCGTGCACGTCTGGAAAAAGGCGAAACTCTGGAAAGCCTGATTCCGGAAGCCTTTGCGGTCGTCCGTGAAGCCAGTAAACGTGTCTTCGGGATGCGCCACTTTGACGTTCAGTTGTTAGGCGGCATGGTTCTTAACGATCGCTGCATCGCGGAAATGCGTACCGGTGAAGGTAAAACCCTGACCGCAACGCTGCCTGCCTACCTGAACGCATTAAGCGGTAAAGGTGTGCATGTGGTGACCGTGAACGACTACCTGGCACAGCGTGACGCCGAAAATAACCGCCCACTGTTTGAATTCCTCGGTATGAGCGTCGGCATCAACATGTCTGGCCTGCCTGCGCCTGCAAAACGTGAAGCATACGCGGCGGACATCACTTACGGTACTAACAACGAATACGGCTTTGACTATCTGCGCGACAACATGGCGTTCAGCCCTGAAGAACGCGTTCAGCGTAAACTGCACTACGCGCTGGTGGATGAGGTGGACTCCATCCTGATCGATGAAGCACGTACACCGCTTATCATTTCTGGTCCGGCTGAAGACAGCTCGGAAATGTATAAGAAAGTGAACAAAATCATTCCGCGCCTGGTGCGCCAGGAGAAAGAAGACTCCGACACTTTCCAGGGCGAAGGCCATTTCTCTGTCGATGAGAAAGCCCGTCAGGTGAACCTGACCGAACGTGGTCTGGTGCTGATCGAAGAACTGCTGGTGAATGAAGGCATCATGGATGAAGGTGAGTCGTTGTACTCGCCGGGCAACATTATGCTGATGCACCACGTCACCGCGGCGCTGCGCGCGCACGTGCTGTTCACCCGCGACGTCGACTACATCGTGAAAGATGGCGAAGTCATCATCGTTGACGAACATACCGGTCGTACCATGCAGGGGCGTCGCTGGTCTGACGGTTTGCACCAGGCCGTTGAAGCAAAAGAAGGCGTGGATATCCAGAATGAAAACCAGACGCTGGCTTCCATTACTTTCCAGAACTACTTCCGTCTGTACGAGAAACTGGCCGGTATGACCGGTACAGCAGATACCGAAGCATTTGAATTTAGCTCTATCTACAAGCTGGATACCGTTGTGGTTCCGACCAACCGTCCAATGATCCGTAAAGACATGCCGGACCTGGTCTACATGACGGAAGCGGAAAAAATTCAGGCGATTATTGACGATATCAAAGAGCGTACTGCGAATGGTCAGCCAGTGCTGGTCGGTACTATCTCTATCGAGAAATCCGAGGTGGTTTCTAACGAGCTGGTGAAAGCGGGTATCAAACATAACGTTCTGAACGCCAAATTCCACGCCAACGAAGCGGCGATCGTTGCACAAGCGGGTTACCCAGCGGCAGTGACCATCGCGACTAACATGGCGGGTCGTGGTACCGATATCGTGCTGGGGGGGAGCTGGCAGGCTGAAGTGGCTGAGCTGGAAAATCCAACACCGGAGCAGATTGCGAAGATTAAAGCAGACTGGCAGGTACGTCATGATGCGGTGCTGGCATCGGGCGGTTTACACATCATTGGTACCGAACGTCACGAATCTCGTCGTATCGATAACCAGCTTCGTGGCCGTTCTGGTCGTCAGGGCGACGCCGGTTCTTCCCGTTTCTATCTGTCGATGGAAGATGCGCTGATGCGTATTTTCGCCTCTGACCGTGTTTCAGGAATGATGCGCAAACTCGGCATGAAACCGGGTGAGGCCATTGAGCACCCGTGGGTGACCAAAGCGATTGCTAACGCTCAGCGTAAAGTAGAAAGCCGTAACTTCGATATTCGTAAGCAACTGCTGGAATATGATGATGTGGCGAACGATCAGCGTCGTGCTATCTATACCCAGCGTAACGAACTGCTGGATGTGACCGACGTAAGCGAAACCATCAACAGCATCCGCGAAGATGTGTTCAAAGTCACCATCGATGCCTATATTCCGCCGCAGTCGCTGGAAGAGATGTGGGATGTCCCTGGGCTGCAGGAACGCCTGAAAAACGATTTTGATCTCGACATGCCGATTTCAGAGTGGCTGGATAAAGAGCCTGAACTGCACGAAGAAACGTTGCGTGAACGTATCCTGGCGCATGCTATCGAAGTTTATCAGCGCAAAGAAGAGGTTGTCGGTGCAGAAATGATGCGCCACTTCGAGAAGGGCGTTATGCTGCAAACGCTCGATTCGCTGTGGAAAGAGCACCTGGCGGCAATGGATTACTTGCGTCAGGGTATCCACCTGCGTGGCTATGCGCAGAAAGATCCGAAGCAGGAATATAAACGTGAATCTTTCTCCATGTTTGCTTCTATGCTGGAGTCACTGAAATACGAAGTGATCAGTACGCTGAGCAAAGTTCAGGTTCGCATGCCGGAAGAGGTTGAAGCCATGGAACAGCAGCGTCGTGAAGAAGCTGAGCGTTTGGCGCAAATGCAACAGCTTAGCCATAAAGGTGATGATTCCGCAGTGGCAGAAGAGCTGGCTGCGCAAACGGGCGACCGTAAAGTGGGGCGTAACGATCCATGCCCTTGCGGTTCCGGTAAAAAATACAAACAGTGCCATGGTCGTCTGAGCTAAGGTCTGAATAAAAACGATAAAGGCGCAGATATCTGCGCCTTTTTTATGGACGAGAGAAAATGAAGATTCTGCAAATCGCCGTCGGGATAATTCGTAACCCGCAGAACGAAATTTTTATTACCCAGCGTGCCGCTGATGCCCATATGGCGAATAAACTGGAATTTCCTGGTGGGAAAATTGAGTTGGGCGAAACGCCGGAACAGGCGCTGATTCGTGAACTCCAGGAAGAGGTCGGTATTACGCCTCAAGATGCGACGTTATTTGATACGCTGGAATACAAGTTCCCGGATCGGCATATCACCCTCTGGTTCTGGCTGGTCGAAAGCTGGGAAGGGGAGCCGTGGGGAAGGGAAGGACAACCCGGTCAGTGGATTGCCCAGAGCGAGCTGGATGCGAAAGATTTTCCACCGGCAAATGAACCCGTGATTGCGAAGTTAAAGCAGAATATATAGTCCGTAGGCCGGATAAGGCGCTGTCGCCATCCAGCAGCGCCGCCCGACGGATCAGCAGCAGATTTACCGCTGTTCTTCACTCCAGTCATCACTCTCTGACAGATCGCCTGAACTGGGAATACGTTTTTCTTCGGCTGCCCATTCCCCTAAATCGATCAACTGACAGCGTTTGGAACAGAATGGACGGAATGGACTGATTTCGCCCCAGACAACATTTTTACCGCAGGTTGGGCAGTTTACGATGGTTTGTTCAGACATTTTCGCTCCTTAAACTCACTTCTTAACAACATGCCAGCTCAAAGTCCAGGCGTTCAGGAACCAGGCCATTTTCACTGTCCAGCGGCATAAAACGGATCGCAAAACGGCTTTTGTGCCCTGAAATTTGCGGATAAAGCTGTGAGTCCAGCGTCAGTTGTAGGCGCAACAGGTCTGCATCGTCACCGTTATCCTGATAGAAACCATTCAGGCTGGTTTGCTTACGGAAGGGGGCTGAATTTCGGATCAGATCCAGGATCAGCGTCAATGCCTGATTCAGTGGATTCAGGCTCGTAAGCCATGTTTCAACCTGGGCATCGCGGTGCGATTGCGGCAGATGCAGCCAGATGTGCAGCGTTGGCAGATCAAAACTGCAGCAGCCACCTGGAATGCTCAGACGCTGGCGCACCAGAGCGATGAGGCGATCTTCACGCAGCTCCTGCCCAATTCGTGGCGCTGAAATCAAAATGCCGCCAGCCGTTTTTAATTGCTGGCGCAGGGCATCGATTCGACTTTGATCAACACCAGGCACTTCCATCCAGGCCTTAAGCTTACGCTGCTGGCGTTCAAGCTCTTTGAGAAGTTCTGTGCGCACTTCGCCGCGCTCAAACACGTCCAGCAAGTCACCGATATTACGGAAGAAATGCAGTGCTCCAGCATGATCTGCAATAGGGAGCTTGACGGAGAGTTGTTGAATTAGAAACTCAATGCGCAACCATGTACGCATCTTCTCATTGAGAGGGTGTTCAAAAAGGACCTGGGTGTGCATTACGGTTTTTCCTGTGAGACAAACTGCGACGCAAGTTGTAAATAGTGCGCGTGCAGGCGTGCGACATCCGATGCGATGGCATCCGGTGCGCCGTTATTATCAATAACATCATCCGCCACGGCAAGACGCGCTTCACGCGTCGCCTGGGCAGCCAGAATTTGTTCAACATGCTCACGCGTCACATCATCGCGTTGCATGGTTCTAAGGCGCTGCGTCTCCGGAGTGACATCGACTACGAGCACGCGATCGGCCTTTTTGTAGAGCGCATTCTCAACCAGCAGCGGCACCACCCAAAGCACGTAAGGTGATGTGGTTTGCTGAAATTGCCGCTGGGTTTCCTGCTGAATGAGCGGGTGCAGCAAGCCATTTAGCCAGGATTTCTCTTCTGGTGCAGCAAATATGCGTTCACGCAACACCCGCCGTTGCAACGAACCGTCCGCAGCGATAACGCCTGAACCAAAATGTTCCGCAATCGCGCTTAGGGCGGGTTGACCGGGTTCAACCACCTGGCGAGCTATAATATCTGCATCAATTACGTTAATTCCGAGGTCAGCAAATGCATTTGCAACGGTGCTTTTACCACTGCCGATGCCGCCCGTTAAGGCTACCGTATACCTCATATAATTTGATCCCGGGAAATTGATTTTGATAATCAAATGGTTAAAAGTTAAACATGCGAAGGCGAGGTTGTTGCGGGGTTTGCCCACTGTTCGCCAGGTAAATTTATGGGATTGTAGCGTAAAAAAAGAGAATTTCGCAGTCTTGCGAAGCCATGATTAGTGCGTATGATAGCGTCACTGGAGTTGTGCTCTCATTCTCATAGCCATTAACCCCAGGAATCCGCACATGCGTATCGAAGAAGATCTGAAATTAGGTTTCAAAGACGTTCTTATCCGCCCTAAGCGTTCTACTCTCAAAAGTCGTTCCGATGTTGAACTGGAACGTGAATTTACCTTTAAACACTCCGGTCAGACCTGGTCTGGCGTCCCGGTTATTGCGGCGAATATGGACACCGTTGGCACATTTTCGATGGCTGCCGCTTTGGCCTCTTTCGATATTCTGACCGCTGTCCACAAGCACTACTCCGTTGAAGACTGGAGCGCGTTTGTCAGCGAAGCATCTGCAGATGTGATTAAGCACGTGATGGTCTCTACCGGGACTTCTGATGCTGATTTTGAAAAAACGAAACAGATTCTGGCCCTGAACCCGGCGCTGAACTTTGTCTGTATTGATGTGGCAAACGGTTACTCTGAACATTTCGTACAGTTTGTGGCGAAAGCGCGTGAAGCATGGCCAACAAAAACCATCTGTGCAGGTAATGTGGTCACCGGTGAAATGTGTGAAGAACTGGTGCTTTCCGGCGCGGATATCGTGAAGGTCGGGATTGGCCCTGGCTCTGTATGCACCACCCGTGTGAAAACTGGCGTTGGCTATCCGCAGCTTTCTGCTGTGATTGAATGTGCTGATGCGGCACATGGTCTGGGCGGCATGATTGTCAGCGATGGCGGTTGTACGATGCCAGGCGATGTTGCCAAAGCCTTTGGCGGTGGCGCGGACTTTGTGATGCTGGGCGGAATGCTGGCGGGTCATGAAGAAAGCGGCGGGAGAATTGTTGAAGAGAACGGCGAGAAGTTCATGCTGTTCTACGGTATGAGCTCAGAGTCTGCAATGACTCGCCACGTAGGTGGCGTTGCGCAATACCGTGCCGCAGAGGGGAAAACCGTTAAGCTGCCGCTGCGTGGTCCGGTTGAAAACACCGCGCGTGATATCCTTGGCGGTTTGCGTTCTGCCTGTACTTATGTTGGGGCATCCCGTCTGAAAGAGCTGACCAAGCGCACCACCTTTATTCGCGTTCAGGAACAAGAAAACCGCGTTTTCAATAGCCTGTAATCGCTTGTGCTGGCGCGGTGTTCCGCGCCAGCTTCGCACTACCCTCCACTCATTGCATCCCCGAGATGGAAAATAGGCAAATACATTGCCACCACCAGCGTTCCTATAATTAACCCGGTTACCACCAACAGCGTGGGTTCCAGCAGTGCCGCCAGGTTATCTGCCAGCGAGAGCGTATTTTCACTGTGATGTCGGGCAAGGTTATGCAGCATCGTATCCAGCGATCCAGAGGCTTCTCCGGTTCTCACCAGTTGCAGACATAAAGGACTAAATTCTCCGGCATTTTTGAACGCCAGCCAGATGGGGTGCCCTGCGGTAATGTCGTTCTGTATTTGCAGCAGCTGTTGCGACCACCAGGGGCATACTATCGTTTCTCTTACGCTCTCCAGTCCTTGTAAAAACGTGATACCCGCACTTTGCGTCAGCGCCAGAATGGTAAATATTTGAGTGAGTTTCTGCCCCCGCGCCAGACGACCAATCACCGGGGTTCGAAGCAGAAGGCGCTGGCGCACGATCTGCCAGGATGGTTTTCGTCGTAGCATCGTATTTGCTATCGCTAACACGATGCAAAGCAATGTCAGTAGCCATCCTGAGGACGCCGTAAAATCAGCGAATGTCATAACCCCTCGCGTCAACGTGGGTAGTGGTGTATTGAACGTTTTATAGATGGCAGCAAATTCCGGCAGAACAAAGTGCAGCATGGCGAGAACGACCAGTACCGCCATGGTTAAAATGATGTTGGGATAGCGCAGTGCTTTTTTCACTTTTTCCGTAAGTAGCTGCTGCGCCTTCTGCTGGCGAGCGAGTTCAAAACAGCATTCATCAAGCTTACCTGTTAGTTCTCCAGTACGAATCATCGCCTGATAGAGCGGGGGAAAGACATTTGACCATTGCGACAGCGCGCTGGAAAACGGTATTCCCTGTTCCAGGTCGTGAGCCAGAACATGTAACAATGCTCGCCATTGCCCACTGGGATGTTGCCCGGCAAGTAATGTTAGCCCTTCAGAAAGTGTCAATCCTGCTTTGAGGAGTGTTGCCAGCTGGTAGATAAGTTCTGCCGTTTTCTCTGCACGCCATTGTGCGGTTTTCACGCCGATACGCCTGACACGAAGCGGTGTAATGTGCTGCTGTGCCAGAGCGATAAGCAGTAATACCCGGTTTTCAGCCCACAACGTGCCGTCTGCACAGACGCCTTCGTCGTTAAGGCCCTGCCAACGCCAGAGTTGTTTAGCTACCATGAGGCATACCCAGTACACGGATCAACTCTTCAAATGTTGTTAATCCTTGTTCAACGGCCTGGCAGCCATTGGCAAAAAGCGAACGCATACCGGCCTGCTGAGCATGGGATTCAAGTGTTTCAATGTCGGTTCCATTAGCGATGAGTTGCCTGAGCGCTGGCGTTATGGGCAGAACTTCGAACAGTGCCGTGCGCCCATAAAACCCGTGGTGACAATTTTCGCAACCGGGCGCCTGCCAGCGCGGTAGCCACGTGGGCCATAGTGTGGCTGGGAGTACGATGGAATCTCCAGTGATATGCCGACAGTGCGGGCACAGTTTTCGCACCAGACGCTGTGCAACCACCAGCGTCAGCGCAGAGGAAAGCATCCAGCGCGCCACGCCCATTTGCTGCAAACGGACCAATGTTTCAATGGTTGAGTTGGTATGCAGCGTAGAGAGCACCAAATGGCCGGTTTGCGCCGCTTTAATAGCAATTTCCGCCGTTTCTCCGTCGCGGATTTCCCCAACCATGATGATATCGGGATCCTGGCGCAGCAACGCACGTAATACACCCTGGAAGGTGAGACCCGCACGAGGGTGAATTTGTGTCTGGTTAAGACCTTCAATGGGGATTTCGACCGGATCTTCTACGCTACAGAGGTTAAGGTCTGGCATGTTGCGTGTTTGCAATGCGCTGTAGAGTGTGACGGTTTTTCCGCTCCCGGTCGGGCCTGTGACCAATACCAGCCCCTGTGGTTGCTGTAGCGCCTGTATGAATTCGGTTAACTGGAGTTCCTGCATCCCCAGCATTTTTATGTCCAGCGCCTGATGGACCTGGTGTAGCAGGCGGAGCACCACTTTCTCTCCGCCCCGACAGGGAAGCGTGGCGATGCGAAATGAGACTGCGCTCCCGGTTAATTCGATGGTGAACTGCCCATCCTGTGGGAGGCGATGTTCCGCAATGTCCAGATTCCCCAGCACTTTCAGTCTTGCAGTCAGCGCAGTCCCCGTGTCTGACGAAATGTTCGGCAAGGCGTGTAGCACGCCGTCCACGCGCAGTCTGATTCGGTAATGGTTTTCAGTCGGCTCAATGTGAATATCAGAGGCGCGTTTTGCCAGTGCCGCCTGTAAGGTCTGATGCAGCAATCCGGCAGCGGTGAGGCTGTTTTCCGGGATAGCTGTCGAGGGCGCCTGGCGAGGTTGGTGCAGATGGCTTTCCATTTGTTGTTGGGTCCAGCACACGAGATCGATCCGTTTTTGCGTTGCGAACCGCAGAGCATCCAACAATTCCTGAGAGGGCGAATCGACCACAGCGATATGGACAGTATCGCTATCCACACTGATGAGTATGGCCTGATGGCGCTGGCACAAGGCCCGAAGTTGTGCGTCGTTCATTGTTGAACCTCAATTGGCGTCAAAGCGAAAAACGTCTTCGCAGGCTTGCTGCAATGCGCTGTCATTTTGGATCGCGCAAACGCGTGTCCAACCAGTAATACCGTTAGCGTTATCCCAGCCAGGCGTCATGGTGACGCTCAGACCATTGAGGCTTTCTTGTCCGGTAAGGATGACGACACCTTTCGCTATGCTCATTTCGGAGACATAGCGGGTGGTTGTGGGGGACGGAATACCATTGGTACCGGCATTACACGTATCCATCCCGCCGTGGTCCAGCGCGCACAGTTCTACTGCTGTGCGATAGGGGACGAATGTTTGCAGCATGTCGGTCAGTGCCGCTTTACGCAGGTAGTTCTGGTAAGCCGGAATACCAATTGCACTTAAAATGGCGATGATGCCAATGACGACCATCAATTCGATAAGCGTGAAGCCGCGTTGCTTGTCCATTGTCTGCTCCTTGAGTTAGCTGGCGCTACTGTGGCAAACAGGCGGGGTAACGGCGAGAGACAAAAAACAGAACGGGAAGGCGGGTTCAGGCGTATTTATGTTGGTTTCAAAGCCAGACAGAACATTTGCGAAGAGGCTCGAAGAAAATGCCGGATGGCGGCGTAAATGCCTTATCCGGCCTACAAAAGAAGCGAGGATGCCAGGCCCGATAAGCGTAGCGCCATCGAGCAATGCAATCCGCTATTAACGAAAGCGCATGGAGAGATCCAGCGCGCGCACGTGTTTGGTGAGTGCGCCTACGGAGATGAAATCGACACCCGTTTCGGCAAATTCACGCAGGGTTTCATGGGTCACATTACCTGAAACTTCCAGTCGCGCCTGACCGTTAGTGCGTTTAACCGCCTCACGCATTTGATCTGTTTCGAAATTGTCCAGCATGATGATATCTGCGCCCGCTTTCAGTGCGTCGTCCAGCTCATCCAGATTTTCAACTTCGACTTCTACCGGAACATCCGGGTGCAGCCAGAACGCTTTTTCAACGGCCTGGCGTACGGAACCAGAGGCAATAATGTGGTTCTCTTTGATCAAGAATGCGTCAGAAAGACCTAACCGATGGTTTGCGCCGCCGCCGCAGAGTACCGCGTATTTTAGCGCAGTGCGCAGACCAGGCAGCGTTTTGCGGGTATCCAGTAACTGGGTATTTGTGCCAGCAAGCAGATCGACATATTCGCGTACCACACTGGCAACGCCAGAGAGTGTTTGAACGAAATTTAGCGCAGTGCGTTCACCTGTCAGCAGAATACGAGACGGGCCATCAAGTTCAAATAACGGTTGGTTGGCTTTGATGCTATCGCCATCTGCGACATGCCAGGTAAGGTTTACATCGTCGCCTGCCAGTTGAATAAAGACCTCTTCAACCCAGCGTTTGCCGCAAAATACGCCATCTTCGCGGGTAATCACGATAGCATGGGAACGAGTGTTCTCTGGCAGAAGTTGCGCGGTAATATCGTTACTGGCGTCAACTTCTCCGCCTAAATCTTCGCGCAGCGCCTGGGCTACAGCGGCAGGGATATCCAGATTTATGCGTTCCAGCAGCGCGTCACGTCGGTAGTCAGGGTTATAGCGGCGAGGCGGCATGATAAAACTCCAAATTGCTAACGAATCATAAGGTAGAAACATGCTACTCTGAACCGGATATCAGCACCACATTTAAGGAGATCTTGCATGTTGTTAGACAAGGGATGGCTGGCAGAGGCGCGACGCGTCCCCTCTCCGCATTTCGATTGCCGCCCGGATGACGAAATCCCTTCATTGTTGGTGGTGCACAATATCAGCTTACCGCCCGGTGAGTTTGGTGGCCCCTGGATTGATGCATTATTCACAGGAACTCTGGATCCCGATGCCCACCCGTTTTTTGCCGGGATTGCGCACCTGCGTGTTTCTGCCCATTGTCTGATTCGCCGCGATGGCGAAATCGTCCAGTATGTTCCTTTCGATAAGCGAGCATGGCATGCAGGGGTGTCGAATTATCACGGGCGTGAGCGCTGTAATGATTTTTCCATCGGTATTGAGCTGGAAGGTACAGACACGTTGGCCTATAGCGATGAACAGTATCAGCAACTGGCCGCAGTGACGCGTACGCTAATTGCGCTTTACCCGGCAATAGCCAACAACATGACCGGACATTGCGATATCGCGCCTGAGCGTAAAACCGATCCTGGCCCATCGTTTGACTGGGCGAAGTTTCGCGCTCTGGTCACCCCCTCGTCGCACAAGGAGATGACATGACGCTGTTTACAACATTATTGGTGCTGATTGTTGAGCGCCTGTTTAAGCTGGGTGAGCACTGGCACCTCGATCACCGACTGGAGGCGTTATTCCGCCGCATTAAGCATTTTTCGATGCTGCGAACGCTGGGAATGACGGCGATTGCAATGGGTATCACCTTTTTGCTGCTGCGCTCACTGCAAGGTTTACTGTTCAATGCCCCAACGCTTGCGGTCTGGATCCTGATCGGTCTGCTCTGTGTCGGTGCTGGTAAAGTGCGTCTGCATTATCACGCCTATCTGAATGCGGCTTCTCGTGATGACGCGCATGCACGTGAGGCGATGGCCAGCGAGTTGACGCTGATCCACGGTGTTCCACCGGAGTGCAATGAGCGCGAGTTTCTGCGTGAACTGCAAAATGCGCTGTTATGGATTAACTTTCGTTTCTATCTGGCGCCGCTGTTCTGGTTTATTGTCGGTGGTTCGTGGGGACCCGTGACACTCATGGGTTACGCCTTTTTACGTGCATGGCAATCCTGGCTGGCGCGTTATCAGAGTCCGCATCAGCGTCTGCAATCAGGGGTTGATGCCATTCTGCATGTGGTGGACTGGATCCCTGTGCGTCTTGCTGGTGTGGTTTATGCCTTGCTGGGGCACGGTGAGAAGGCGCTACCTGCCTGGTTTGCATCGCTGACGGATCTGCACACCTCGCAGTATCAGGTGCTGACGCGTCTGGCGCAGTTCTCACTGGCGCGGGAGTCGCATACGGGCAAAGTGGAAACGCCGAAAGCCGCGGTTTCTATGGCGAAGAAGACGTCGTTTGTGGTGGTGGTAGTGATAGCACTGCTGACGATTTATGGGACGCTGATTTAGGCCATTGTTGCCGGATGGCGCTGCGCTTATCCGGCCTACAAAAGATATTGGCCCGGTCGCTTTGCGCTTCCGGGCAATCATTCAAAGCGTGTCTGCAGGCGGGATGCCAAAATCAGGCATCCCGTTTTCCTTCCAGTGAACTAACTTCAGGCGGGTGTGACGATTAGGATCGTAGAGCGGATCGCCTTCGATTTCGGTGTAGTTACGTGCGTGATAAATCAGCACATCTTCTCCCTCCGGTGTTTTTGTAAAACTGTTATGCCCTGGGCCGTACTGGCGGTTTTCATCGCTGGTGGTAAAGACCGGATGCGGTGATTTTTGCCAGTTATCCGGGTTCAGTGGATCGGCATCTGCCGCAATCCACAGCAACCCCATACAGTAGTTTTCATCCGTGGCGCTGGCCGAATAGCTGATAAATAGTGTGTCATCGTGTCGTAAAACGGCGGGGCCTTCGTTGACCAGGAAACCTCGACATTCCCAGTCATACTCGGGTTTACTCAGCATGACCGGCTCACCTTTGAGCGTCCACGGATTGGATAGCTCAGCAAGATAGATGTTCGAGTTTCCGGCGATATCCGGCGATTTTTGCGCCCACAGATACCACTGTTTACCCTGATGGTTAAAGGTGGTGGCATCCAGCGCGAAGGTGTCGAATGGAGTTGTGATCTGGCCTTTTTCAACCCAAACGCCAGTGAGCGGGTCGGCATTTGCACACTCGAGAGCGAACATGCGGTGCTGGAACATGCCTAAAGAGTCGAGTGCCTGGGTGTGCGCGGCGGCAAAATAGATGTACCACTTATTTTCAATGCGGTGCAGTTCTGGCGCCCAGATCAGTTCGCTCATTGGGCCGCTTTCTGGTTTACGCCAAACCACAACGGGCGTGGCGTCACGCAATCCTTCCAGCGAATTGGCCCGACGGATCTCCAGGCGATCGTATTCCGGTACGGAAGCAATGAAGTAATAATGGCTGCCGTCCTGGAGGATAAACGGATCGGCGCGTTGCTCAATAAACGGATTTGGCCAGGTGTGCATTAGGCTTTCCTTACTGTTTCTGCAGATTGAATGTCCTGATACTCGTTGAGTTCGCGGTAGTTGATGCGACGTTTCTCCAGATCGGCCTGAATCTGTTGCATAAGTTCACGATCGACTTTCAGCAGGCGGACCACGCCCGCAGTGATCAGGTAACCAATACCAGGAATGATCGTGAACAGCAGCATAATGCCATTGATGGCATTGTCACTTTGCGCTTTTGCTCCCGCGTCGTAGCCGTACCAGGAGAGCAGGAAGCCCACCATCGCCCCGGCAATCGCCAGACCTAATTTCAGGAAGAACAGGTTGCCGGAAAAACTGATCCCGGTGATACGTTTACCTGTTTTCCATTCGCCGTAGTCATCGACGTCCGCCATCAGTGACCAGTGCAGTGGAGAAGGGATCTGATGGAGAATATTGAGCAGCACGTACAGTACGACAATCGTTGTTGTCGCATGCGGGTCGAGGAAGTAAAACGCGCAGGAGAAAATCGCCAGTACGATGTTGGTCCAGAAAAATACCTTCAATTTGCACCAGCGATCCGTTAGCACTTTCGCCAGCATACTGCCTCCCATCATACCGACCACGCCCAGGCTGATAAACAGCGTTGCGAAATGGGTACTCTGTTGCATAACCCAGGTGACGTAATACATGGTAGCCGCCATGCGAATAAATCCGGGGCAAACATTGCACAGGGTTAACAGCAGGATTTTAACCCACTGGTCGTTCTTCCAGACGTCTTTGAGGTCCGCTTTTAAATCGTCGTTGGTCGGGACCGCCGGACGTACACGCTCGCGCACGGTGGCGAAGCAGAACAAGAACATGCACATGCCGATAAAAGCCAGCACGGTCATCGCCATCTGATAACCTTTGGCTTTGTCTTCGCCGCCAAACCAGTCTGCCATCGGTAAGAGCGTGAGCGACAGCAGCAGGGTTGCGATCCCCACCAGTACAAAGCGATAAGACTGACAGGCGACGCGCTCTTTCGGGTCGTTGGTAATCACACTGCCTAAAGAGCAATAGGGAATGTTGATGGCGGTGTAAGTGATGGATAACAGGAAATAGGTGACAAACGCATAGATAACCTTGCTGTTGTAGCTCCACTCAGGTGTGGTAAACATCAGTACGCTAAACAGGGCATAGGGAAAGGCAATCCACAGTAACCAGGGGCGGAAACGCCCGTATTTGCTGCGCGTCCGGTCTGCCAGAGCCCCCATAATCGGGTCAGTGACGGCGTCAATGACGCGCACAGAAAGCAGCAACACGCCGACCAGTGCCGGAGCCAGACCAAATATATCCGTATAAAAATAGTTAACAAACAGCATAATAGCGCCAAAGATGATGTTACATCCGGCGTCACCCATGCCATAACCGATCTTTTCTCTTACAGACAGCTTACGCGTTTCCATTGAGAATTCTCCCCTATCAGGTGTAAAGAGGATTATTCGCCCCGTTGTGGGTTATTGCGTTACAGTAAAACGTCACGGATATGGACAAAATAGCTATGCGCGGGAAAGTGTGAGGCAGGTAACAACCCTCACCCAGGCGGGTGAGGGTAGAGAAGATTAATGCACTTTTACGGCTTTAGCGGTTTTCTGTTTGCACAGATAACCGACGCCCAGGATCACCAGCCAGACCGGGATCAGCCAAACGGAGATCGCCATACCTGGCGTCATCAGCATAATCACCAGCACTGCCGCCATGAAAATCAGGCAGATCCAGTTACCTAACGGATAAAACAGCGCCGGGAAGCGGGTGGTGACACCCTGTTGTTCTTTAGCGCGGCGGAACTTGATATGCGCGAGGCTTATCATGGCCCAGTTGATGACCAGCGCAGAGACCACCAGCGCCATCAACAGACCAAATGCAGATTCTGGCGCCAGGTAGTTGATCAGTACGCACAGGGCGGTGACCAGCGCAGAAACCAGAATAGTGTTCACCGGCACGCCACGTTTATCGACACTCATCAACGCCTTCGGCGCGTTGCCCTGCTGAGCCAGGCCGAACAGCATACGGCTGTTGCAGTACACGCAACTGTTATAGACAGAAAGAGCGGCGGTCAGTACCACAACGTTCAGCGCATTCGCCACAAAGGTGTCGCCCAGTTCGTGGAAGATCAGAACGAATGGGCTGACGTCAGCGGTTACACGCGTCCAGGGCATCAGAGAGAGCAGGACGGCCAGCGAACCCACATAGAAAATCAGGATACGATAGATAACCTGGTTAGTGGCTTTCGGGATACTTTGCTCCGGATTATCCGCTTCCGCAGCGGTGATCCCGACTAATTCAAGACCGCCAAACGAGAACATGATGATGGCCATCATCATGACCAGTCCGGTGAAGCCATGTGGCAGGAAGCCGCCTTGATCCCACAAGTTGCTGACGCTGGCCTGCGGACCACCGTTGCCGCTGAACAGCAACCAACCGCCGAACAGGATCATCGCTACAACAGCGATAACCTTAATAATGGCGAACCAAAACTCCATTTCACCGAACACTTTGACGTTGGTCAGGTTAATGGCGTTGATGGCAATAAAGAAGACGGCAGCTGAGACCCAGGTCGGGATTTCCGGCCACCAGAACTGGACATACTTCCCAACGGCGGTCAGTTCCGCCATCGCAACCAGCACGTACAGTACCCAGTAGTTCCATCCGGAGGCAAAACCTGCAAATCCACCCCAATATTTGTAGGCAAAATGGCTGAAGGAGCCCGCTACCGGCTCTTCAACGACCATCTCACCTAACTGACGCATGATTAAAAAAGCGATAAAACCGGCGATCGCATAACCCAGAATAATGCCGGGCCCTGCAGACTGAATAACGGAAGCGCTACCCAGGAACAGCCCGGTGCCTATCGCGCCACCCAAAGCGATGAGCTGGATATGGCGGTTTTTAAGGCCGCGCTTTAGCTGCTCGCCATGCTGTTGACCATCCATCATGAAACCTCGTGTGTGGTTTTACTCTTCATATTCCAGGCGGCTTCGGCGCTGCCCGCACTATTTTGAGTCATTATTTTTGAACTACGCAGTGATGCGTGTGTAAGTTTGCAATTCCGTTTGTTGTATTGTTTTGTTTACAGTCGTGAAATCTAAAATGTTACACAAAGACTTTTGTCTTATTCAGAATAATGGTATGCGGGCGCGAATGCACCTGCTTTATGAAGGGTGGGAGACGACTTGAATAAAAAGAAACCATTTGTAAATGCCATCTCACCGAAAGCTCTGTTTGCAATATGCATATTTATTCGGTGTTTAGGCAGTTGAAATTAATAACTAAGCAGGTGAATCGGTTCAGATGGGATATTTTTCCGTTTCAATTACGTTAAATCTTCTTGCCCGTGGGTAAATTTAACATTTGTGCATGGTTACATGTTTGAAACGTTATTTCTGTAATCTTGTTAAAATGTGCTTGGTTTACTGATTTCAATCAAAACCTGTATGGACAGAAGGTGAATACTTTGTTACTTTAGCGTCACGAACGTGAAATTGGTAAGACCAATTGACTCCGGGCAAATGGCTTAAGACAGGGAATCATGGCCTACAGCAAAATTCGCCAACCTAAATTATCCGATGTGATTGAGCAGCAGCTGGAGTTTTTAATTCTTGAGGGGACTTTACGCCCCGGCGAAAAACTCCCACCGGAACGCGAACTGGCAAAACAGTTCGATGTCTCCCGACCCTCCTTACGCGAGGCGATCCAACGTCTCGAAGCGAAGGGTCTGCTGCTTCGTCGCCAGGGCGGCGGGACTTTTGTTCAGAGCAGTTTGTGGCAGAGTTTTAGCGACCCACTGGTAGAACTGCTCTCCGATCACCCTGAATCCCAGTTTGACCTGCTCGAGACGCGCCATGCGCTGGAAGGCATTGCTGCATACTACGCGGCACTGCGCAGCACGGATGAAGACAAGACTCGCATTCGTGAACTCCACCATGCCATTGAACTGGCGCAACAGTCCGGCGATCTGGACGCAGAGTCCGACGCGGTCCTCCAGTATCAAATTGCGGTCACTGAAGCGGCGCACAATGTGGTGTTGCTCCATTTACTGAGATGTATGGAGCCGATGCTGGCGCAAAACGTTCGTCAAAACTTTGAATTGCTGTATGCGCGTCGGGAGATGCTGCCGCTGGTAAGCGGTCACCGTACTCGCATTTTTGAAGCGATTATCGCCGGGAATCCCGAAGAGGCGCGTGAAGCGTCGCACCGTCACCTGGCGTTTATCGAAGAGATTCTCCTGGACCGAAGCCGTGAGGAAAGCCGTCGTGAACGCGCCTTACGCCGCCTGGAGCAGCGAAAGAATTAGTGATTTTTCTGGTAGAAAGTTAACCAGAAGATGTTGTAAATCAAGCGCTATTTAACGCGCGGCAACTAAACGCAGAACCTGTCTTATTGCGTTTTCCAGCGAAAATGCAATGGGACAGGTTCCAGATAACTCAACGTATTAGATAGATAAGGAATACCCCCATGTCAGAACGTTTCCCAAATGACGTGGATCCGATCGAAACTCGCGACTGGCTACAGGCGATCGAATCGGTCATCCGTGAAGAAGGTGTTGAGCGTGCTCAGTATCTGATTGACCAGCTTCTTTCTGAAGCCCGCAAAGGCGGCGTGAAAGTGGCTGCAGGTGCAGGGGCCAGCAATTATGTAAACACTATTGCCGTTGAAGATGAGCCGGAATACCCGGGCAATCTGGAGCTGGAACGCCGTATTCGTTCTGCTATCCGCTGGAACGCCATCATGACCGTGCTGCGTGCGTCTAAAAAAGATCTGGAATTGGGGGGCCACATGGCATCCTTCCAGTCTTCCGCAACCGTTTATGATGTTTGCTTCAACCACTTCTTCCGTGCACGCAACGAGCAGGATGGCGGCGACCTGGTGTACTTCCAGGGTCACATCTCCCCGGGCGTTTACGCACGTGCATTCCTCGAAGGCCGTCTGACTGAAGAGCAGATGGACAACTTCCGTCAGGAAGTGAATGGCAAAGGTCTGTCTTCTTACCCGCACCCGAAACTGATGCCGGAATTCTGGCAGTTCCCGACCGTCTCTATGGGTCTGGGCCCAATCGGTGCAATCTACCAGGCTAAATTCCTGAAATATCTGGAACACCGTGGCCTGAAAGATACCTCTAAACAGACCGTTTACGCGTTCCTGGGCGACGGCGAGATGGATGAGCCGGAATCCAAAGGTGCGATCACCATCGCTACCCGTGAAAAGCTGGACAACCTGGTCTTTGTTATCAACTGTAACCTGCAGCGTCTTGACGGCCCGGTCACCGGTAACGGCAAGATTGTCAACGAACTGGAAGGCATCTTCGCGGGTGCTGGCTGGAACGTGATTAAAGTGATGTGGGGCGGTCGTTGGGATGAGCTGCTGCGTAAAGATACCAGCGGTAAACTGATCCAACTGATGAACGAAACCCTTGACGGTGACTACCAGACCTTCAAATCCAAAGATGGCGCTTACGTTCGCGAGCACTTCTTCGGTAAATACCCGGAAACCGCAGCGCTGGTCGCTGACTGGACTGATGAGCAGATCTGGGCACTGAACCGTGGTGGTCACGATCCGAAGAAAGTTTACGCTGCACTGAAAAAAGCGCAGGAAACCAAAGGCAAAGCTACTGTCATCCTCGCCCATACCATTAAAGGTTACGGCATGGGCGACACCGCCGAAGGTAAAAACATCGCGCACCAGGTGAAGAAAATGAACATGGACGGCGTGCGTCATATCCGCGACCGTTTCAACGTTCCAGTCACCGACGAGCAGGTTGAAAAACTGTCTTACATTACCTTCCCGGAAGGTTCTGAAGAGCACACCTATCTGCACGCTCAGCGTCAGAAACTGCACGGCTACCTGCCGAGCCGCCAGCCGAACTTCACTGAGAAGCTGGAACTGCCTACCCTGGAAGACTTCGGTGCGCTGCTGGAAGAGCAGAACAAAGAGATCTCCACCACTATCGCTTTCGTTCGTGCCCTGAACGTGATGCTGAAGAACAAGTCGATCAAAGATCGTCTGGTGCCGATCATCGCTGACGAAGCGCGTACTTTCGGTATGGAAGGTCTGTTCCGTCAGATCGGTATTTACAGCCCGAACGGCCAGCAGTACACCCCGCAGGACCGTGAGCAGGTTGCTTACTACAAAGAAGACGAGAAAGGTCAGATCCTGCAGGAAGGTATCAACGAGCTGGGCGCAGGTTCTTCCTGGCTGGCCGCTGCAACCTCTTACAGCACCAACGATCTGCCGATGATCCCGTTCTACATCTACTACTCCATGTTCGGGTTCCAGCGTATCGGCGACCTGTGCTGGGCAGCAGGTGACCAGCAGGCTCGCGGCTTCCTGATCGGTGGTACTTCTGGTCGTACGACGCTGAACGGCGAAGGTCTGCAGCACGAAGATGGTCACAGCCATATTCAGTCTCTGACTATCCCGAACTGTATCTCTTACGATCCGTCTTACGCGTACGAAGTTGCGGTCATCATGCACGATGGTCTGGAGCGTATGTACGGTGAGAAACAAGAGAACGTTTACTACTACATCACCACGCTGAACGAAAACTACCACATGCCGGCAATGCCAGCAGGTGCCGAGGAAGGTATCCGTAAAGGTATCTACAAACTCGAAACCCTCGAAGGTAGCAAAGGTAAAGTTCAGCTGCTGGGCTCCGGTTCTATCCTGCGTCACGTCCGTGAAGCAGCGCAGATCCTGGCGAACGACTACGGCGTAGGTTCTGACGTGTATAGCGTCACGTCCTTCACTGAACTGGCGCGTGATGGCCAGGATTGTGAGCGCTGGAACATGCTGCACCCGCTGGAAACTCCGCGCGTTCCGTACATCGCTCAGGTGATGAACAACGCTCCGGCTGTGGCATCTACTGACTATATGAAACTGTTTGCCGAACAGGTTCGTACTTATGTACCGGCTGATGATTACCGCGTACTGGGTACCGACGGTTTCGGTCGCTCTGACAGCCGTGAAAACCTGCGTCACCACTTCGAAGTTGATGCTTCCTATGTGGTAGTAGCGGCACTGGGCGAACTGGCTAAACGTGGCGAAATCGATAAGAAAGTGGTTGCGGACGCAATCGCCAAATTCAACATCGATGCAGAAAAAGTTAACCCGCGTCTGGCGTAAGAGGTAAAAGAATAATGGCTATCGAAATCAAAGTACCGGACATCGGCGCAGATGAAGTTGAAATCACCGAGATCCTGGTCAAAGTGGGCGACACCGTTTCCGCAGAACAGTCGCTGATCACCGTAGAAGGCGACAAAGCCTCTATGGAAGTTCCGTCTCCGCAGGCTGGCGTTGTTAAAGAGATCAAAGTCTCTGTCGGCGACAAAACCGAGACCGGCAAACTGATCATGATTTTCGATTCCGCCGACGGTGCAGCAGCAGCTGCACCTGCTCCGGCAGAAGCGAAAAAAGAAGCGGCTCCGACAGCAGCACCTGCTGCTGCCGCGGCGAAAGATGTTCATGTACCGGACATCGGCGGTGACGAAGTTGAAGTCACTGAGATCATGGTGAAAGTCGGCGACACCGTTGCCGCTGAACAATCCTTGATCACCGTTGAAGGCGACAAAGCCTCTATGGAAGTCCCGGCTCCGTTCGCGGGCGTGGTTAAAGAGATCAAAATCAGCACCGGCGACAAAGTGTCTACCGGCTCTCTGATTATGGTATTCGAAGTGGCGGGTGCTGCACCTGCTGCTGCGCCAGCACAGGCGGCTGCACCAGCAGCAGCGGCTCCTGCGGCTTCCGGTTCTAAAGAAGTAAACGTACCGGACATCGGTGGCGACGAAGTTGAAGTGACCGAAGTGATGGTCAAAGTGGGCGACAAAATTGCCGCTGAGCAGTCGCTGATCACTGTAGAAGGCGACAAAGCCTCTATGGAAGTTCCGGCGCCGTTTGCGGGCACCGTGAAAGAAATCAAAATCAGCACCGGCGATAAAGTGAAAACCGGTTCTCTGATTATGGTCTTCGAAGTGGAAGGCGCTGCGCCTGCTGCGGCTCCGGCTGCTGCTCCAGCACCAGCTGCTGCCGCTGTGGCTCCGGCTGCTAAAGCAGCGGCACCGGCAGCGATTGCAGAAGGCAAATCTGAGTTTGCTGAGAACGACGCTTACATTCATGCGACCCCGCTGATTCGCCGTCTGGCGCGCGAGTTCGGTGTGAATCTGGCGAAAGTGAAAGGCACAGGCCGTAAAGGTCGTATCCTGCGCGAAGACGTTCAGACTTACGTGAAAGAGGCTATCAAGCGCGCTGAAGCGGCTCCGGCTGCCGCAGCGGGTGGCGGTATCCCGGGCATGCTGCCGTGGCCGAAGGTTGACTTCAGCAAGTTCGGCGAAATCGAAGAAGTGGAACTGGGTCGTATCCAGAAAATCTCTGGTGCTAACCTGAGCCGTAACTGGGTGATGATCCCGCACGTTACGCACTTCGACAAAACCGATATCACCGATCTGGAAGCGTTCCGTAAACAGCAGAACGCCGAAGCTGAAAAGCGCAAACTGGACGTGAAATTCACCCCGGTTGTCTTCATCATGAAAGCCGTTGCGGCGGCGCTTGAGCAGATGCCTCGCTTCAACAGCTCTCTGTCCGAAGATGGTCAGCGTCTGACGCTGAAGAAATACATCAACATCGGTGTGGCGGTTGATACCCCGAATGGCCTGGTGGTTCCGGTCTTTAAAGACGTGAACAAGAAGAGCATCACCGAGCTGTCTCGCGAACTGACCACCATCTCCAAAAAAGCGCGTGATGGTAAGCTGACGGCTGGCGAAATGCAGGGCGGTTGCTTCACTATCTCCAGCATCGGCGGCCTGGGTACCACCCACTTCGCGCCGATTGTGAACGCGCCGGAAGTGGCTATCCTCGGTGTTTCTAAATCGGCAATGGAGCCGGTATGGAACGGGAAAGAGTTTGTTCCGCGTCTGATGATGCCAATCTCTCTCTCCTTCGACCACCGTGTGATCGACGGTGCTGATGGTGCGCGCTTTATCACCATCATCAACAACACGCTGTCTGATATTCGCCGCCTGGTGATGTAATCGAAAAGCCGGCCTGACGGCCGGCTTTTTTCTGGTAATCTCATGTAGGTTGTGGGGTTATTGGGTGACAAAGACAATTCGTTTGCCGTTTGTTGTTTCAAAAATGTTAACATTTTTGTACACTACGGGCGGATAGAACGACCCGGTGGATGATGGGCGACAAGACCAGGGATCGCCGGAAATAAATTAAGAGGTCATGATGAGTACTGAAATCAAAACTCAGGTCGTGGTACTTGGGGCAGGCCCGGCAGGTTATTCTGCGGCCTTCCGTTGCGCTGATTTAGGTCTGGAAACCGTAATTGTAGAACGTTACAGCACCCTCGGTGGTGTTTGTCTGAACGTGGGCTGTATCCCTTCTAAAGCGCTGCTGCACGTTGCTAAAGTTATCGAAGAAGCCAAAGCGCTGGCTGACCACGGTATCGTCTTCGGCGAGCCGAAAACCGATATCGACAAGATTCGTACCTGGAAAGAGAAAGTGATCACTCAGCTGACTGGCGGTCTGGCCGGTATGGCGAAAGGCCGTAAAGTGAAAGTGGTCAACGGTCTGGGTAAATTCACCGGGGCGAACACCCTGGAAGTTGAAGGCGAGAACGGCAAAACCGTCATCAACTTTGACAACGCTATCATCGCGGCGGGTTCCCGTCCGATTGAACTGCCATTTATTCCGCATGAAGATCCGCGCGTATGGGATTCCACCGACGCACTGGAGCTGAAAACTGTACCGAAGCGTTTGCTGGTGATGGGCGGCGGTATTATCGGTCTGGAAATGGGTACTGTGTACCATGCGCTGGGTTCAGAGATTGACGTGGTTGAAATGTTTGACCAGGTTATCCCGGCGGCAGACAAAGATGTTGTGAAAGTCTTCACCAAGCGTATCAGCAAGAAATTCAACCTGATGCTGGAAACCAAAGTGACTGCCGTTGAAGCGAAAGAAGACGGTATTTACGTTTCCATGGAAGGCAAAAAAGCGCCTGCTGAAGCACAGCGTTATGATGCCGTGCTGGTGGCTATCGGTCGTGTGCCGAACGGTAAAAACCTCGACGCAGGCAAAGCTGGCGTGGAAGTGGATGAGCGTGGCTTCATCCGCGTAGACAAGCAGTTGCGTACCAACGTACCGCACATCTTCGCTATCGGCGATATCGTCGGTCAGCCGATGCTGGCGCATAAAGGTGTTCACGAAGGTCACGTTGCCGCTGAAGTTATCGCCGGTAAGAAACACTACTTCGATCCGAAAGTGATCCCATCCATCGCTTACACTGAACCAGAAGTTGCATGGGTCGGTCTGACTGAGAAAGAAGCGAAAGAGAAAGGCATCAGCTATGAAACCGCCACCTTCCCGTGGGCAGCTTCTGGCCGTGCTATCGCTTCCGATTGCGCAGACGGTATGACCAAGCTGATTTTCGACAAAGAGTCTCACCGTGTGATCGGTGGCGCGATTGTCGGTACCAACGGCGGTGAGCTGTTGGGTGAAATCGGTCTGGCAATCGAAATGGGCTGTGACGCTGAAGATATCGCGCTGACCATCCACGCGCACCCGACTCTGCATGAGTCCGTGGGCCTGGCGGCAGAAGTGTTCGAAGGCAGCATCACCGACCTACCAAACCCGAAAGCGAAGAAGAAGTAATTTTCTGACTTTTGTGAAAGCGCCTCTTCGGAGGCGTTTTTTTTGCCTGAAAGCTACCTGTTCTGGTAGTCATCTTGTTGATTTTAACCCTAAAAAAATCCTCTCTTCTGCCGATAACCCGTTCACCATTGTGTGGCTTCTGGCTGCGCGCTTACTGGGATCTGGACTCTCATTACACGAAGAAAGGAAAAAACATGTCTTTAAAAAAAATCGCGGTTGTTGGCATGGTCGTCGCGGCAATGACGCTGACCGGCTGCGGTGCAATGACCACTGCAGTGAAAAAACGTAACCTTGAAGTGAAAACGCAGATGAGTGAAACCATCTGGCTGGAGCCTTCCAGCGAAAAGACCGTCTACATTCAGGTCAAAAACACTTCTGATAAAGACATGAGCAACCTGCAAACCTTGCTGGCAAATGATCTGTCAGCGAAGGGCTATAAAGTGACCAGTTCACCGGACAGCGCGTATTACTGGGTTCAGGCTAACGTGCTGAAAGCGGATAAAATGGATCTGCGCGAAGCTCAGGGATTCCTGAAAACCGGTTATGAAGGTGCCGCGATGGGTGCGGCTTTGGGGGCGGGTATCACCGCTTATAACAGCAATTCCTCCGGTGCTGCGCTGGGCGTGGGGCTGGCGGCGGGTCTGATCGGGATGGCCGCTGATGCGATGGTCGAAGATGTGAACTACACCATGGTAACCGACCTGCAAATTTCCGAACGTAGCAAAGCGAAAGTCACCACGGATAACATTGCTGCGCTGCGTCAGGGCACCTCCGGCATCAAGCTGCAAACCAGTAGTGAAAAGGGCGAGCGTGCGAAATACCAGACTCGCGTCGTGTCTAACGCCAACAAAGTTAACCTGAAGTTTGAAGAGGCGAAACCGGTGCTGGAAGCGCAACTGGCAAAATCTGTTGCCAACATTCTGTAATTTGGCTCTGTACCCGTAAAAAGGCGAATCGCTGGAGTAATTCTGGGATCTACAGACAATAATCCCCGTGTTTTGACACGGGGATTATGAGCAGTCAGCAGCGATACGCTGCTTTTTTTATGTTGGCTATTCTACCGGTGTCCAGGGCGCATCCTCGGTATATTGGGTGATAGCCGTTACTTTCTCTACGGTATCGTCACCTAGATCGGCCTGATAAACCCGATCGTCCTGATTCACCATAAAGCTCATCACACCCGTTTCTCCCCATTCCACCGGCCATGCCAGCAGCGCGAATCCTTTCTCATCATTGCTTTTGACGATGCGAAAGTGATAGCCATGATAACCGGTACCTGGCACCACCGGGCTGAATGCCGGCCCTAATGGGCTTGGGTCTTCTCCGGGTTTTATCGGCCAGTACAGGCCATCCTGTTTACCTTCGCTGCTGATCAATTTAGTGGCGAAAACCTGTTTGCGCTGCCAGTAGTCGTACTGGGCGTCAACATAGGCGCGCATTGCTTGTATGGCCGACAGTTCATTACGACCGATGGCGCGGGTGAGGATCTCATCCTCTGCGGCAGCCATATCGAAATGCCAGCCTTTGCTGGTTTTGACAATAGGGACGGGCAGCTGCCAGTCTTCTTGCCCGACATTCAGATGCGCTATATTTTCTTGTTTTACAATGTGATGACTGACCTTCCAGTCTCGATTAAAGCGAGCGACCGCTTCCGGGTCAGCCCCTTCCGGCGGGAGATACTGTTGCCAGTTGTCGCCTAACACAGCATTAAGATGCGTTTCATTTTGCTGGGCAACGGCATCAGCAAAGGCTTTTGCCGCCTCTTCGGGAGAAGAGAACAACTGCTGCGCGTGGCTCATCAGAGGCAATGACAGCAGCAGGGCACTTAACATGATTTTTTTCATCATTTGCTCCGATTAACGACGGCGTTCGTGACGCTCAGACATATTTCCACGCGCCTCGGCACGCTGTTGGGTATTTGCACGACTCACACGGCGGCTTTCCTGACCTCGTGATTGCTGAGATTGCCAGGAGGGTGAACGGCTGTCATTCCCACTGAATGCGTTAGAACGGTTACTCTGTACGCGCGCCTGACGTTGTTCCGTCGAGACAGAGCTTCGCCGCTGCGTTGTGGACGACTCCACCCGCTGGCGAGCGTTATCGCGTTGCTGCTGAGAAACCTGCTGTTGGGCTTTCGCTCTCTGCTCATTGCGATTCTGCTGTTGTTTCGGCGTTGTCGATTTTTGTAGCGTTTTTTGCGCGGCTTCCCGACGCGTGCTGTTTTGCGGGGTATCGTAACCGCGATAGTTGTTACGCTGGGCAACTTGATTCAGTTGCTGTGAAGCTGCTTTGCGTTGCATATCGCGGGAAGAGACCGACTGCTGGGCCGTTTTGGGGGCCGTGTTGTTGCGCTGCTGGAGCTCTGTCATTGCCGCTTGGCGCTGGCTGTCGCGGGATGCAGTTGTGGCAGCTGATTGCTGCGTTGTACGCAATCCACCGTTGGCACTGGTCTGATTAAAACGTTGCGAGACCGCGTTGCTCTGGTAAGGCACGCCGCCGCGATAAGCAGGGTTGTGCTGCCAGTTCATGTTCCTGTCTTTAAGATTTTGACCGGAGATACGGTTGAGGTTTTCCACATCGATGTTGATGTTGTTGTCCCCGTTACGTTCATAATGACCGCCACCACCGTTGTAGTCATCATGATCGTGGTGATAATCGTCGTCGTCATCATCCCAGTCAATGTCACTGAACAAGGCATAGGTAGTGGCTACCCCCAGACTAAAACCAAAACCGTTCACAAAACTGCTGGCAAACTGTTGCCCCGGAGGAGGCGGCATATAAACCGGCGGATAGGCCGTATTTGGCCAGGTTCCATACACCGTCGAAGGGTTATAGCTCGGGACATAGACGACCTGCGGATCGGTGGGCTCAATTTTGATGACGGTCGGTGCCGGGGCTTGCGTCGTCGTATTTGTGGTGTTGTTGGTGGTTGTGGTGGTGGTGTTCTGTGTCGCGGCAACGGTTTTCTTCGGTTCGCTGGTCACCGTTTGCTGCGGTGAAGATTTCAGCGCACCGGTTTGTTGCGCCAGTAATCGCAGGCGCTGAACGGAGTCCATCACATCCTGCGGCTGCGCCAGGAAGGCATCCCCCAGGTTTTGTACCCACGGTGGATTCTCACCCATCATCGACATTAGCTGAGGAAACGCGACCAGCGATTTGACGCTTGGATCCCACGGTTGACCTGCCACCGCCTGAATTGCGGCATCTCCCTGCAAATTCGGATTATCACGCGACCATTGGACAGCCTGAACCACGTTCGCCGGGTAGGTCGACGCCATCAGTACCTGAGAAAGCAGCGGATCAGGAAAAAGCGCAATAGGGGCAACCCACTGATCGATTTGGGCGTTAGTGAATGCCGGTTTTGCGGTAGGCGCAGCGGCTGCAGTTGGATCTTGAGGCGGTGCCGCGACAGGGGCGGTTTGCACAGGGGCAGGCGCCGGCGCGGGCGCTTCGGGGGTCTGGCTTTTGATATACAACACACCCGAAGCGGCGAGCAATCCAGTGCAACACACCAGAGCAATCACATAGGGCTTAAAGGGCAACTTCATCTTCTCTCTCCCGATTCCTGCGGAATCGCCAGGGTCATAATACCTGCCGCATGACGTTGCGGTGTGGCATGAGTATAGAGAGACAATAGTTTAATTTTTAACTTATCTTGGGATCGATACCGCAAGATGATTATCATCAGACGAAATTATGTGACTAAACGTAACGGGGGAAAATAATTTCTTGTCCTGATAATGAAGGGCAATAGACCATACGTAACGATTCAGCCACTTTTTTATGTTGCTTTTTTGTAAACACATTAACACCCCGCTAAAATCCTGCTATTCTGCCGATTGCGGTATCGGGCATTTACCCTACTAACTGCTGTCTCACAGGAGCGTGAAGAGAATCGCCCATATACAAAAGCGCCGCACTATGACAATGAGAGCGAGGAGAACCGTCGTGCTAGAAGAATACCGTAAGCACGTAGCTGAGCGTGCCGCAGAGGGGATTGTACCCAAGCCCCTGGATGCTACCCAAATGGCTGCGCTTGTCGAGCTGCTGAAGAACCCGCCTGCTGGCGAAGAAGAATTCCTGTTAGACCTGTTGATTAACCGTGTACCGCCGGGCGTTGACGAAGCTGCTTACGTCAAAGCCGGATTCCTTGCTGCTGTCGCCAAAGGCGAAGCGACTTCCCCTCTTGTGACCCCTGAAAAAGCCATTGAACTGCTGGGCACCATGCAGGGGGGTTACAACATTCATCCGCTGATCGACGCGCTCGATGATGCCAAACTGGCGCCGATCGCTGCCAAAGCGCTTTCCCACACCCTGCTGATGTTCGACAACTTCTACGACGTAGAAGAGAAAGCGAAAGCGGGTAACGCCTTTGCTAAGCAGGTGATTCAGTCCTGGGCCGATGCCGAGTGGTTCCTGAACCGTCCGCAACTGGCTGAAAAAATTACCGTAACCGTCTTCAAAGTGACCGGTGAAACGAACACCGATGATCTCTCCCCGGCACCGGATGCGTGGTCTCGTCCTGATATTCCACTGCACGCGCTGGCGATGCTGAAAAACGCCCGTGAAGGGATCGAACCGGATCAGTCGGGCGTGATTGGTCCGATCAAACAGATCGAAGCCTTACAACAGAAAGGTTACCCGCTGGCCTATGTCGGCGACGTTGTAGGGACCGGTTCTTCGCGTAAATCCGCGACGAACTCCGTGCTGTGGTTCATGGGCGATGACATCCCGCACGTTCCGAACAAACGCGGCGGCGGCCTGTGCCTCGGCGGCAAAATTGCCCCTATCTTCTTCAACACCATGGAAGATGCAGGCGCTCTGCCGATCGAAGTGGACGTCAATAACCTGAACATGGGCGACGTGATTGACGTTTATCCGTTCAAAGGCGAAGTGCGTAACCATGAAACTGGCGAGCTGCTGGCAAGTTTTGAACTGAAAACCGATGTGCTGATTGACGAAGTGCGTGCCGGTGGTCGTATCCCGCTGATTATCGGGCGTGGCCTGACCACCAAAGCGCGTGAGTCTCTCGGTCTGCCGCACAGCGATGTGTTCCGTCAGGCGAAAGACGTCGCGGAAAGCAACCGTGGCTTCTCGCTGGCGCAGAAAATGGTGGGCCGCGCGTGCGGCGTGAAAGGGATTCGTCCGGGCGCGTACTGCGAACCGAAGATGACCTCCGTGGGCTCCCAGGATACCACTGGCCCAATGACCCGTGATGAGCTGAAAGACCTGGCGTGCCTGGGCTTCTCTGCTGATCTGGTGATGCAGTCTTTCTGTCACACTGCGGCGTATCCGAAGCCGGTTGACGTCACCACGCACCACACTCTGCCAGATTTCATTATGAACCGTGGTGGTGTTTCCCTGCGTCCGGGCGATGGCGTTATCCACTCCTGGCTGAACCGTATGCTGCTGCCGGATACCGTGGGTACCGGTGGTGACTCGCATACCCGTTTCCCGATTGGTATCTCCTTCCCGGCGGGCTCTGGTCTGGTGGCGTTTGCTGCTGCGACCGGCGTGATGCCGCTGGATATGCCGGAATCGGTGCTGGTGCGCTTCAAAGGCAAAATGCAGCCGGGCATCACCCTGCGCGATCTGGTGCACGCCATCCCGCTGTACGCCATCAAACAGGGCCTGCTGACCGTTGAGAAGAAAGGGAAGAAAAACATCTTCTCTGGCCGTATCCTGGAAATTGAAGGTCTGCCGGATCTGAAAGTAGAGCAGGCGTTCGAGCTGACTGATGCTTCCGCTGAGCGTTCCGCTGCCGGTTGTACTATCAAGCTGAACAAAGAGCCGATCATTGAGTATCTGAACTCCAACATCGTCCTGCTGAAGTGGATGATCGCGGAAGGTTACGGCGACCGTCGTACCCTGGAACGTCGCGTTCAGGGCATGGAAAAATGGCTGGCGAACCCTGAGCTGCTGGAAGGCGATGCAGATGCAGAGTACGCGGCGGTGATCGACATCGATCTGGCCGATATCAAAGAGCCGATTCTGTGTGCGCCAAACGATCCGGACGACGCGCGTCTGCTCTCTGACGTGCAGGGCGAGAAGATCGACGAAGTGTTTATCGGTTCCTGCATGACCAACATCGGCCACTTCCGTGCCGCAGGTAAACTGCTGGATGCACACAAAGGCCAACTGCCGACGCGCCTGTGGGTGGCTCCGCCAACCCGTATGGACGCCGCGCAACTGACGGAAGAAGGCTATTACAGCGTCTTTGGTAAGAGCGGTGCGCGCATTGAAATTCCTGGCTGTTCACTGTGCATGGGTAACCAGGCGCGTGTAGCAGACGGTGCGACGGTGGTTTCTACTTCCACCCGTAACTTCCCGAACCGTCTGGGTACCGGCGCGAACGTCTTCCTGGCCTCTGCGGAGCTGGCTGCCGTTGCGGCATTGATCGGTAAACTGCCGACCCCGGAAGAGTATCAGACCTATGTGGCGCAGGTAGATAAGACCGCTGTCGACACTTACCGTTATCTGAACTTCGATAAGCTCTCTCAGTACACCGAGAAAGCGGACGGCGTGATTTTCCAGACCGCGGTATAATTCGCTAACGCGTTTGGCGTAAAAACGCATCAATGCCCGGAGAAGTCTGCTTCTCCGGGCATTTTTATTTCTATTCCTTCCACCCGCTACGCTTTTTTTCTGCGCCCATGCTGCGATAATTACAGCATGGGCGCAGTGCGAGATTGACGCATTGCCGGGAGCAGAGGAACACATTATGGATTACGAATTTCTGCGTGATATTACCGGAGTCGTAAAGGTGCGGATGTCCATGGGCCACGAAGTGGTGGGGCACTGGTTTAATGAAGAAGTGAAAGAAAACCTGGCCTTGCTTGATGAAGTGGAGCAGGCGGCGCATGCGGTGAAAGGCAGCGAACGTTCCTGGCAACGGGCAGGACATGAATACACGCTCTGGATGGATGGCGAAGAGGTGATGGTTCGCGCTAATCAGCTTGAGTTTTCTGGCGACGAAATGGAAGAAGGGATGAGCTACTACGACGAAGAGAGTCTGTCACTTTGTGGCGTGGAGGATTTTCTTCAGGTGGTTGCGGCATATCGTGAATTCGTGCAGCAACGTTAGTTCAGGGATACTTTATACAGCGGAGCCTCCGTGCTCCGCGAATACGCTTACACCGTAGGAATATTACGGCCGTAGTAAATCTCGCGCATTTCCTTCCAGAGCGCAGCGGTAATCTCTTTGCGCTCGGTGTCTGTCAGATCTTCCGGTTTGGTGTGGAACATGTAGTGCTTAAGGTCGAACTCTTTAAGCAACATTTTGGTATGGAAGATATTTTCCTGATAGACGTTCACATCCACCATGTCATACAGCGACTTCATATCCTCGGACATAAAGTTCTGGATTGAATTGATCTCATGATCGATAAAGTGCTTCATGCCATTGATATCACGAGTAAATCCCCGCACACGATAATCAATCGTCACAATATCGGACTCGAGCTGGTGGATAAGGTAATTCAGCGCATTCAGCGGTGAAATCACGCCGCAGGTGGAAACTTCAATGTCGGCGCGAAAGGTACACAATCCACCTTCCGGGTGGCTTTCCGGATAGGTGTGGACGCAGATATGGCTCTTATCAAGGTGAGCGACGACCGCTTCCGGCAAAGGGCCTGGATGTTCGGTTTTATCGATAAGTTTTGGGTCCATCGGCTCTTCGCTCACCAGAATGGTGACGCTGGCACCCTGTGGTTCGTAGTCCTGACGGGCAATATTCAGGATGTTTGCGCCGATGATGGAACAGGTTTCCGAGAGAATCTCAGTCAGACGGTTGGCGTTGTAGAGTTCATCGATATAGGCGATGTAGCCGTCACGCTCTTCGGCGGTTTTGGCATAGCAGATATCGTAAATACAAAAACTCAGGCTTTTGGTCAGGTTATTAAAGCCATGCAGTTTCAGCTTTTTCAATTTTTATCACATCCTTAGATTCACTGCGCGGACAGTGCATCTTGCAAGTATTGAGGTAAGGCAAAGGCTGCCGTGTGAATCGCCGGATTGTAGTAACGGCATTTCAGACCGGAAGTGTGGAATCGGGCCTGAATAATCTCGGTCGAAAGATGGCGCAGGGCTTCGTTATCGGTCGCCCAGGCAAAGGTCATGATTCCGCCATAGTAGGTCGGAATGGCGGCCTGATAGAAACTGACGTCACCAAAGTAGTGGCTGAGTTTGCGGTGGCTGTCGAGCGCTTCATCTTGCTGCAGGAAACAGACGCCATTCTGGGCGACAAAAATCCCGCCAGGGTTCAGGCAGCGTTTGCAGCCTTCATAGAATGCCGAGGTGAACAGGCTTTCGCCGGGACCAATAGGATCGGTGCAGTCGGAAATGATCACATCGAAGGTCTGGCGGGTCTGATTCACGAAGTTGACGCCGTCGTCGATCACCAGTTTAAATCGCGGATCGTCGTAGCTGCCTGCGTTATGGTTCGGCAAATATTGTCGGCAAAATGAGACCACGCCTGCGTCGATTTCCACCATCGTAATGGTTTCAATGTTTTTATGGCGGGTCACTTCGCGTAGCATGGCCCCGTCACCACCGCCGATGATCAGCACATGTTTAGCGTGACCGTGCGCCAGCAAAGGCACGTGGGTCATCATTTCGTGATAGATAAATTCATCGCGCTCGGTGGTCTGCACCACGCCATCCAGCGCCATCACGCGACCAAACGCGGCGTTCTCGAAAATGATCAAATCCTGATGGTCGGTTTTCTCATGATACAGCACGTTATCCACGGCAAAGTACTGACCAAACTGGTCGTGTAGCGTTTCATGCCACGAGGGATTTTCGGCCATGGGTTGATACCTCCATTTGTTGACGCCCGTGAAAAAGGGCGCAACATCATAGCTAACAATGACCGGTGTTGCACGGTCATTACTTCAGCATTTTGGTATCGGGAAATTTATTTGACGTAGGCCAGCAGACTGAGGGAATCACGTGCCAGCGCTTTGCATTTTTTTGCGACGGGGATACCAATTCCGCTGAGATCCCGATAGCTGTCTTCACCGAGGGATTTCATGTCGAAGGTGTCGTAATTACTGAGATCCCACTGGTTTTGCTGGGCAAAAAAGACCAGCGCACGACGAATTTGCCCATTGGGTAAATTCTGGTATCCACAGTCATTTTTCAGAAATACAAAAACTGCCGTTAAATCGGCCATATCTTCGGCTTCGGACTCACTGAGCGCATAGCTATTGGCACTTACGGCCATCAGGCTGCCGAACAACACGGTTCTGAAAAACGTCTTCATTGCTTCTACCACTGCATCACGGAAATTAAACGTTAGCACACTGCGAGCGAGGCGACGACCTTTATTATTGCATTCGAGGCTGTCTCTGACTTGACCTTCCTGTAGGGGGAGGGTCTATGCTCAAGTTTTAGGCTGTGTCCCGCCTGCTGAGAATAAGGAAGTGAAAATGCAACGTCGTGATTTCTTAAAATATTCTGTGGCACTTGGGGTCGCATCTGCATTGCCGCTGTGGAGCCGGAGTGTATTTGCCGCCGCACGCCCCGCGTTACCCATTCCCGATCTGTTAACCACCGATGCACGCAATCATATCCAGTTGATCGTCAAAACCGGGCAGTCGACCTTCGGGGATAAGACGGCCACAACCTGGGGTTACAACGGTAATCTGCTGGGACCGGCGTTAAAACTGCACAGGGGGAAAGCTGTCACCGTCGACATTCATAATCAGCTCGCTGAAGAGACAACATTACACTGGCATGGCCTGGAAATTCCCGGTGAAGTGGATGGCGGTCCGCAAGGCGTTATTCCTGCCGGTGGTTCGCGCACCGTCACGTTCACACCAGAGCAGCGTGCCGCCACCTGCTGGTTCCACCCACATCAGCATGGAAAAACGGGGCGTCAGGTCGCGATGGGGCTGGCGGGGCTGGTGCTTATCGAAGATGAGGATATTCGTAAGCTACTGCTCCCTACACAGTGGGGCATCGATGATGTGCCGGTGATTATTCAGGACAAACAGTTTTCCGCTGACGGTCAGATCAATTACCAACTGGATGTAATGACCGCCGCGGTGGGGTGGTTTGGTGACACGCTGCTGACCAACGGGGCGATTTACCCTCAACACGCCGCGCCACGAGGCTGGCTACGGCTGCGTTTACTCAATGGTTGTAACGCGCGTTCGCTCAACATCGCCGCCAGCGATGGCCGCCCTCTGTATGTGATCGCCAGCGACGGCGGATTGCTGGCTGAGCCTGTCAAAGTGAATGAACTTCCCTTATTGATGGGGGAGCGGTTCGAAGTGCTGGTAGATATCAGCGATGGCAAAGCGTTTGATTTGGTGACGCTGCCGGTCAGCCAGATGGGGATGGCGGTTGCGCCATTTAATCAACCGCATCCGGTTATGCACATCCAGCCGCTGGTGGTGACCGCTTCCGGTACGTTGCCGGATACGTTAACCAGTATGCCGGCGTTACCGTCGCTTGATGGCCTTACGGTACGCAAGTTGCAGCTCTCTATGGACCCCATGCTCGACATGATGGGCATGCAAATGCTGATGAAAAAATACGGCGATCAAGCGATGTCCGGGATGGAGAGTGGGCAGAAGATGGGGCATATGGGCAATGGAAAAATGAATCACGGCAATATGAATCATGGCAGCATGGGGCATATGGATCACGGTGGGCAGTTTGATTTCCATAACGCCAACAAGATCAATGGTCAGGCTTTTGATATGAACAAGCCGATGTTTGCGGCGGCGAAAGGGCAGTATGAGCGTTGGGTTATCTCCGGCGAGGGCGACATGATGCTACATCCGTTCCATATTCATGGCACTCAGTTCCGCATTCTGTCGGAAAACGGCAAAACGCCAGCAGCGCATCGTACGGGATGGAAAGATACGGTACGCGTCGAAGGTGGCGTCAGCGAGGTGTTGGTCAAGTTTGAAAACGATGCCCCGAAAGAACATGCTTATATGGCGCACTGTCATCTGTTAGAGCATGAAGACACAGGAATGATGCTTGGATTTACCACTGCGTAATACTTTGCGCCCGCGGCTTGCCGGCGGGCGAAACTCCGAAAATGGCCCAACCTGATGCCTGAGATATTTTACCTCTGAGGCGCTGTACTGGGGGAAGGTCTGGTCTGTCATTATCCAGGTAGTAAAAGTAGCAGGCATTATCGATGCTCGTTTTACTACCTGGCGCAACCATTATCGATTTTTTTGAATAATTTCGTTTTTTATCTTCATAAAGAGAATTGAACCTGCCAGAACGAAGGTAATCAAATTGGGGATGATAACGGGGAGAGCGCCCGACAAAATTCCATAGAGCAGCCATAAAGAAATGCCGAAAACAAAAACGGAGTACATCATCAATGAAATATCTTTCGTTGATTTTGTCTTTAGCACTAAAGCCACCTGCGGAATAAAAGAAATGGTAGTGCAACCGCCGCCAATAAAACCAATGATATTAATGTAATCCATCTATTACTTCCGCGAATGTATATGTGTTGTTAACTTCCTGAAGCCATTTTATATGTAAACCGTTTAGTTTTACAAAACGTAGCCAGGTTTTACTGCATTATAGTTATCACACCAATTTTATTTGAAATATATACCTTTTGTGCTGTCGGTGAAGGGTTGCTTGAGATTGTGTGATCTTCAGCACTTCATCTTGTTGTCATACCAATTATTCTTTAATGCGAAAACGTGTCGTACCAAATTCGGTTTTGCGATAGTACATCTTTTTATTACCCAAGCTATCAGAATGTATACATAATTTTTGTGAATAATACGTGTGAGGAGTTGGCATGACGGTTCGAGATGAACATATCATCGAAAGCAATAAAAGTATTAATATCAGGCCGTTCGGGTTTAGAGATAAATTTGGCTATATGTGCGGTGACCTGGGTAACTGTTTTATCCTTGGGTTGGTGAACAGTTTTTTAATGATTTATTACACCAATGTTCTGGGTATTTCTGGCGTTATCGTCGGGTCGCTCTATTTTGTGACCAAACTCTTTGATGCGTTTGTCGATGTGGCCGTGGGGCGTTTATGTGATACCTCTAAGCTAACCGCCAAAGGGCGTTTTAACCCCTGGGTTAGTCGCATGAAGTATCCTTTTTGCGCCGTTGCGGTATTGCTGTTCCTGCCATTTGTGAGTGAATTTTCATATACCGCGAAAATCATTTACATTTGCGGCTCCTATTTTGTCTACGGTGCGCTGTTATCGACCGTTAACATTCCTTATGGCGCAATGTCGGCGGCTATCAGTTCCAATCCGGACGACCGTGTTTCGCTCTCTACGTATCGCAGCATTGGTTCTGCTATCGGTGGCGGGGCGACCGGCTTCTTTATTCCTATCCTGATGTATACCACCCTTGTTGACGGTAGCCAGGTTATTTCTGGTGAGCGCTTCTTCTGGATTTCGATCGGATGTTCAGTGCTGGCTTTCATCTTCTTAACACTGACGTGCCAGTTAACGACGGAACGTGTGCGCGTTGAGACAAAAGAGAACGTGCCGGTATCTGTTTTACTGAAGGGATTGTTACGCAATAAAGCGCTGATCGTTTTAGTCGTTGTTGATCTGCTGATTGTGATTAACCAGGGGCTCTCTGGTACCAACATGACCTATCTGTTTAATGACTACTTCCACAACAAAGAGGCGATGTCTGTCGCATTACTGTTTACCTTCGGTTCTCTGGTCCTGCTGGCGCCATCGGCGTCCTGGCTCACGAAGCGATTTGGTAAAAAAGAGGCAAGCGTAGGCGCACTGCTCTTTTCGGTGGGTATGTATCTGGTGATGTACTTCTGCCATATCACGGATGCGAAAACCTATCTGGTCTTCCTTTTCCTGGCGACCCTGGGTGCAGGACTCTTCAACCTGATGATTTGGGCATTCATGACGGATGTTTGTGATTATCACCAGTATGTCACCGGCGACCGCGAGGATGGCACCGTTTATGGTGTGAACTTCTTTGCCCGCAAAGTGGGTCAGGCGTGTGCGGGTGCTATTGGTGGCTTCATGCTGGCGATTATCGGTTATCAGTCCTCTTCAACGGGGGGCATCACCCAGAGCAGTGCCGTGCAGGAAAATATCTACGCGATGGCGAATCTTTTGCCTGCTCTGTGCCTGTTTTTGGCTGCAGTGACGTTGATTTACTTCTATCCATTGAACCGTAAACAAACGCTCGAAATGGAAAAAACGCTGAATAAATTAAATGGTATTAGCAAATAACCCTGAGAATGAGAGAAGGACAGAATTAATGCCTGTACAAATTGAAGTGAAAGATTTTGGTGCAATGGGTGACGGTGTTGTGAAAGACACTCTGGCAATTCAACGGGCTATTGATGCTGGTGCTGAACAGGGACTTCCCGTCGTGATTTCACCGGGGAACTATCTGGTAGGTTCGCTCTTTCTGAAAGAAGGAAGCAAATTGCAATTCGCGCAAGGGGCGACTCTGCTGGGTTCCACCGATATTTCTGACTATCCGGAGATCCCAACGCGGGTTGCGGGTGTTGAGATGATGTGGCCTGCGGCGGTACTCAATGCTATTGATGTTAACAACATTGAGATCTCTGGTCCTGGCAAGATTGACGGTCAGGGTACGCACTGGTGGGATCTCTATTGTGGTCCGGATAAAGAGAGTGGACTGCGCGTCGATTACGATAAAAAAGGGCTGCGCTGGATTGCGGATTACCTCGTTAAACGCCCACGCGCCTGCCTGATTTACAAGGCAGAAAACGTCACGATCTCTGATTTGACCTTTGAGCGCGCCGGGTTCTGGAATTTACAGATAACCTATGCGAACCAGGTTCTGGTGAGTGGTTTAACCATCCGCGATAACCATGGGCCAAGCACCGACGGCATTGACATTGATTCATCCAGCCATGTACGCGTCACCCGCTGTGACGTGTCGTGCGGTGATGACTGTATTGTCGTCAAATCGGGTCGTGACGGCGATGGTTACCGGGTCGGTAAGATTGCGGAACATATCGAAATCGACAACTGCCTTATTCGCTCAGGCTACGGCGTGACTCTGGGCAGTGAAGTCAGCGGCGGCATTCGGAATGTCTATGTGCATGACATTACCTTTGAGAACTCTGATTGCGGTTTACGCATGAAATCGTCGAAAGAGCGTGGCGGTTTCATGGAAGATGTGGTGGTGGAAAATTTGCAAATGCACAATGTGCAATTTCCATTTTCCTGGATTATGGATTGGCACAATTCCTACAACCGCAAACTCTTTGACAACATTGATGAACTGCCAGAAGACTGGCAGGCAGTAGCAAGGCAAATCCCGGAGCATTTACAGATGACCAAAGTGCGTAATATCCGCATTAGTCACGTTAATGCCACTCTGGATGCCGACTATGCATTACCGGCGCGCGCGTTCGACCTGGTCGCCTTTACCGAAAAACCGATGGAGAACATTAGCTTTAGTCACTGTCGGATTGAGGCCAGGGAGTTTGGACGTATTGTTGCTGTGAATGATTTGCGCTTTGATGACGTGGTTGTGTCTGTTGCCGGGGAAAATGACGGCGCGAACGATACGTTTGATAATCGCTAAAACAGAAAAGCAGCGTGGTGGCCCCACGCTGCTATTGTAAAAAACAGGCCGCTACTTTTCATCATCCGGCAGGACACAGGCGACAATGAGTCGCCTATTTTTTTGCCTGACAATCCGTGGTTATCTCGAATTATTTTATTCTATAACAATGTGTTATATGGATTTGTTGATTTTTGTGGCAGTGGGATTTTGGATTTAAGAGGCGCGAACCTCATTGCAAAATTAGACTTATTAACGGATGCCGCGAACAATTACTTTTGCTGGTATACTGCGTGCCTTGCGCTTCGATGCTGTGCAATTCCGAGAAGGCATTGAGTGATTTGTTTTTAAATCATATGGTTAGAGATATGAAACATACTGTAGAAGTCATGATCCCCGAAGCGGAGATCAAAGCACGTATTGCTGAACTGGGTCGTCAGATTACTGAGCGTTATAAAGACAGCGGCAGTGATATGGTGCTGGTGGGTCTGCTGCGCGGTTCATTTATGTTTATGGCGGACCTGTGCCGTGAAGTGCAGGTATCTCATGAAGTCGATTTTATGACCGCCTCCAGCTACGGTAGCGGCATGTCCACGACCCGCGATGTTAAAATCCTCAAAGACCTGGATGAAGATATTCGTGGCAAAGATGTGCTGATCGTCGAAGACATCATCGACTCCGGCAACACGTTGTCAAAAGTGCGTGAAATCCTGAGCCTGCGTGAGCCTAAATCACTGGCGATTTGTACCCTGCTGGACAAACCCTCACGCCGTGAAGTGAATGTCCCGGTAGAGTTTATTGGTTTCTCTATTCCGGATGAATTCGTGGTGGGTTACGGCATCGACTACGCGCAGCGTTATCGCCATCTGCCGTATGTCGGTAAAGTCGTACTGCTGGACGAGTAATCAAAGAGAGGAGCGCCTGATGGCGCTTCGCTTATCAGGCCAACGCGACGGTAGGCCTTCAGGCCGGGTAAGGCGGAATCGCCCCCCGGCTTTTTAACAAGAATTACTTGTGGTTGATGTGCTTCTGTTTGAGATTGGAAATCCCCTGACGGTAACGCTGTTCAAGGGATTCGCGACTGACGGCAGTCACGTCAAGATCGCGCAGCAGGCCATCGTGAATACCATACGCCCAACCGTGGATCGTCACTTTCTGACCGCGTTTCCAGGCGGACTGCATAATGGTGGAGTGGCCCAGGTTATACACCTGTTCCATCACATTCAGTTCACACAGGGTGTCCATACGACGCTCCTGAGGCATTTCACCCAGCAGGGAGCTATGTTTAAACCAAATATCACGGATGTGTAGCAGCCAGTTGTCGATCAACCCCAGTTCCGGGTTTTCAACAGCAGCCTGCACACCACCGCAACCGTAGTGACCACAAATAATAATATGTTCAACTTCTAAGACATCAACGGCATACTGCACAACAGAGAGGCAGTTGAGGTCGGTGTGGATGACCAGGTTGGCCACATTACGGTGCACAAATAATTCGCCCGGTTCAAGCCCGGTTAAACGTTCTGCAGGAACGCGACTGTCGGAACATCCAATCCATAGAAAGCGCGGCTTCTGTGCTTGCGCCAGTTTCTCAAAAAATCCGGAATCCTCTTCCACCAGCATTTTTGACCATAGTGCATTGTTACTGATGAGTGTATCTATGTCTTTCATGGAGGTTAACGACCTGTAACCAAATAAACGCGTTGGGCTAATATAGGTCAACTCCGGGATTATTTAAACCACATATAAAGTGTAGGAACGTAAGGTAAGTAAAAATTTATGACCATTGCACTGGAACTTCAACAACTTAAAAAAACCTACCCTGGCGGCGTTCAGGCGTTGCGTGGGATAGATTTACAAGTCGAAGCGGGTGATTTTTATGCGCTTCTGGGGCCGAATGGGGCAGGAAAATCTACCACAATCGGCATTATCAGCTCGCTGGTAAACAAAACGTCCGGGCGCGTCAGTGTCTTCGGTTACGATCTGGCGAAAGATGTGGTCAATGCTAAACGCCAGTTGGGTTTAGTGCCGCAGGAATTCAATTTCAACCCGTTTGAAACCGTCCAGCAGATCGTGGTGAATCAGGCGGGATACTATGGCGTCGAACGAAAAGAAGCGATCACACGCAGCGAAAAGTATTTAAAACAGCTCGATTTGTGGGAAAAACGCAACGAACGTGCGCGTATGTTGTCGGGAGGGATGAAGCGGCGCTTGATGATCGCTCGCGCGCTTATGCATGAACCGAAACTGTTAATTCTTGATGAGCCGACTGCGGGCGTCGATATTGAACTTCGCCGCTCAATGTGGGGGTTTTTGAAGGATTTAAACGACAAAGGCACCACGATCATTCTGACCACCCACTATCTGGAAGAAGCGGAAATGCTGTGCCGCAATATCGGGATTATTCAGCACGGAGAGCTGGTGGAAAACACCTCAATGAAAAACCTGCTCTCAAAGCTGAAATCAGAAACCTTCATTCTCGATCTGGCGGCAAAAAGCCCGCTGCCGAAGCTCGAAGGCTATCAGTATCGGCTGGTGGATACCGCCACGCTGGAAGTGGAAGTGCTGCGCGAGCAGGGGATTAACAGCGTATTCAGCCAGCTCAGCGAGCAGGGGGTTCAGGTGCTGAGTATGCGCAATAAGGCGAACCGTCTGGAAGAGCTGTTTGTTTCACTGGTTCATGAAAAACAAGGAGATCGCGCATGATGCAGCTTTACTGGGTCGCGCTGAAAAGCATCTGGGCCAAAGAGATCCACCGCTTTATGCGCATCTGGGTACAAACGCTGGTTCCGCCCGTTATCACCATGACGCTTTACTTCATTATTTTTGGCAACTTGATCGGTTCGCGGATAGGTGAAATGCATGGCTTTAGCTACATGCAGTTTATCGTGCCGGGTCTTATCATGATGGCGGTGATTACCAACTCTTACGCCAACGTGGCGTCGTCGTTTTTTAGCGCTAAATTTCAGCGCAACATCGAAGAATTGTTGGTCGCCCCGGTCCCGACGCATGTCATTATTGCCGGATTTGTCGGCGGTGGTGTGGCGCGCGGGCTGTGCGTCGGTGTGCTGGTGACGGCAATTTCGTTATTTTTTGTGCCATTTCAGGTTCATTCGTGGCTGTTCGTTGCATTAACGCTGGCATTGACGTCGGTGCTGTTTTCGCTAGCCGGGTTGTTGAATGCTGTGTTCGCAAAAACCTTTGATGATATCAGCCTGATCCCGACGTTTGTGCTGACGCCGCTGACCTATCTTGGCGGGGTGTTTTACTCTTTGACGCTGCTACCACCATTCTGGCAGGGTCTGTCGCACCTGAACCCCATCGTCTACATGATCAGTGGTTTCCGCTATGGTTTCCTCGGTATTCATGATGTTCCGTTAATCACTACATTTGGCGTACTGGTGATCTTCACCGTCGCTTTCTACATGCTGTGCTGGTATTTGATCCAGCGTGGACGTGGGCTACGTAGCTGATTTCACACTCCTCTCCCGTTTTGGGAGGGGATTCCTTTGACGGTTGTCACCATTACATATTGATTACCTTGATAAACTACTTCCCTGCTAAGGAGGTAGGCAATGTTAGGTTGGGTTATTACCTGTCATGATGGTCGTGCAGAGGAACTGCTGTCTCGTCTGGAAAAAAAACACGGCTCCCAGGCGCAATGCCGTGCGGTGAATTTCTGGCATGGATTAAGCGCAAATATGTTGAGTCGCATGTTGTGTGACGCGTTGCATCAAACGGATTCTGGCGAGGGGGTGATCTTTTTAACCGATGCGCCTGGCGCTGCACCTTATCGCATTGCGTCTTTGTTGAGCCATAAACATTCTCAGTGTGAGGTGATTTCCGGCGTCACTCTGCCATTGCTGGAAAAAATGCTGTCGTCGCGAGAGGCGATGAGCAGCGTTGAGTTTCGCAATCACATCGTGGCGCGTGGCACGTCAGAGGTGACCAGTCTCTGGCATCAGCAGCAAAAAAATCCCCCTTTTGTATTGCTGCATGATTTGTATGAGTATTAGCCGTTGGTATTGAGGGCGGTTTTGTTACAATAGGCAGGGTATTCACGTCCCGGCTATTTCTGATGATCAAACACGTTTTTTTCCTCCTGTTGCTGTTGGTTTCAATGGGGACTGGCGCTGCGTTGCCTGCGCGCTATATGCAGACAACGGAAGATGCCGCCATCTGGGCGCAGATTGGCAACAACATGAAGAACGTGGGAACGCTTCGTGCGGGGCAGATAATCTCTGTTGAACCCATTGCCGCAGATTATTACGAATTCAAATTTGGGTTCGGCACCGGGTTTATCGATAAAGGCCACCTGGAACCGGTGCAGGGTCATCAGAAAGTGGAAGATGGTCTGGGTGCCCTTAATAAACCCCTTAGCAACCAGAACCTGGTCACCTGGAAAGATACGCCCGTTTATAATGCGCCGGATGCGGGAAGCGCGCCCTTTGGCATACTCGCAGAAAATTTACGTTATCCCATTATCAGTAAGCTGAAAGGTCGGCTCAACCAAACCTGGTATCAGGTGCGGATCGGTAATCGGCTTGCTTATATCAGCGCGCTGGACGCGCAGGAAGATCACGGTATTCCCGTGCTCACCTACCACCATATTTTACGCGATGAAGAGAACACCCGTTTTCGCCATACCTCGACGACGACATCGGTGCGGGCTTTCAGTAACCAGATGACCTGGCTGCGGGACCTGGGATATACCACGTTGACGATGTACCAGCTGGAAGGGTATGTGCGCAATAAGATGAATCTTCCGGCGCGCGCGGTAGTCATTACCTTTGATGATGGACTGAAATCAGTCAGTCGCTATGCCTACCCGGTATTGAAACAGTATGGTTTTAAGGCGACCGCCTTTATTATTTCATCCCGTATTAAGAGACATCCGCAAAAATGGGATCCCAAATCGCTACAGTTTATGAGCATTTCTGAACTACAGGAGATCAGAAATACCTTTGATTTCCAGTCGCATACGCATTTTTTGCATCGGGTAGACGGCTATCGCCGCCCGATCCTGCTCAGCCGTAGCTATCACAATATTTTTATGGATTTTGCCCGTTCACGCCGCGCACTGGCGCAGTTTAACCCGCATGTGCTTTATCTCTCTTATCCATTCGGCGGCTATAACGCCACGGCGCTAAAAGCGGCTAACGATGCGGGATTCCATATGGCGGTCACGACGGTGAAAGGGAAGGTAAAGCCGGGGGATAATCCGTTCTTATTGAAACGCCTGTATATCTTAAGAACGGATTCGCTGGAAACCATGTCACGGCTGATCAGCAATCAGCCGCAGGGGTAATTCTGCTCAGGCAACTTGTACCGGGATCGCCTTCGCCGTGCGTTTCATTTCGTTGTCACCTTCAAAGTAGGCCACTTTGGGATGCCAGCGACGCGCTTCTTCGTCAGACATGGTCACGAAACTGGCGATAATCACAATATCGCCCACGCTGGCGCAGTGTGCCGCCGCACCGTTCACGGAGATAATTTTAGAACCGCGTTCAGCCGCAATGGCATAGGTTGAGAAACGCTTGCCGTTGGTGACGTTCCAGATATCAATGGCTTCGTTCTCGAGAATGCCCGCCGCGTCGAGAAAATCCTGGTCAATAGCGCAAGACCCTTCGTAATGCAGGTCCGCCTGAGTCACTTTCACGCGATGGAGTTTGCCCTGCAACATAGTGCGAATCATAACTTCTACCTTTCTACCATACCGATAACAAAGCTGATATTTATAACAGCTTCAGGAAATTCCAGGCAGTATTGCCCGATTTTTAACCCCTGTCTACTGGGTTAATTCGACGCTCTGGTTGTCGATAAGACGCGCCTGGCCCAGCCATGCAGCAACAAGGATGACCGCACGTTTGCTGGTATCCGTTAATTCCAACAGGGTGTCGGCATCACGGATCTGAATATCATCAGCGCGGAAGCCTTTTTCGTTGAGCTCTTGCTCGGCAATGGCGATCATCTCTTCGCAGTCCCGATTTCCGGCCTGTAATTTCCCGGCAATACCCTTCATGACTTTGTGTAAGCCAGGGGCGATTTTACGTTGTTCAGCCGTCAGGTAGCCGTTACGAGAACTCAGGGCCAGACCGTCTTTGGCCCGGATGATAGGTACGCCAACGATTTCAATGTCGTAGCCCATATCGGCAACCATTTTGCGGATGAGCGCCAGTTGCTGAAAATCCTTCTCGCCAAAGCAGGCGACGTCTGGCTGCACCAGATTGAATAACTTGCTGACGATAGTGGAAACGCCGCGGAAATGGCCCGGGCGACTGGCCCCTTCCAGCATGGTGGAGAGGCCCGGTACGTCAACGTAGGTCTGCCCTTCGGTACCGTGCGGGTAAATTTGGTCAGGCGCGGGAGCAAAGACCAGATCGACTTTGCGCTTGTTCAGCTTTTCGCAGTCTTCCTGCAGCGTGCGGGGATAACGCACCAGATCGTCCGGACGGTCAAATTGCATCGGGTTAACGAAAATACTGACCACCACGACGTCAGCGCGGCTTTTGGCTTCGTCAACCAGTTTCATATGACCATCATGCAGGTTGCCCATGGTGGGGACCAGTGCAACACGTTTGCCCTCCTGACGCAGACGACGGATATGCTGGCGTAGCAGCGGCAGGGTTTCAATAATTAACACAACAGGACTCCTTTAGTGGCCTGATTATCCGTAGGCCTGATAAGTGCAGCGCCATCAGGCGTCTCTGCACAAATGCCGGATGGAGACACCACACGTATTATCCGGCCTACACGATCCAAACGTTGCTTAATGAAAACTGTGTTCTTCGCCCGGATAGACGCCGGACTCCACCTCGGCAATATACTGCCGCACTGCGGCGCGGATGTCGCCCGCTTCTGCCAGGAAATTTTTGGCAAATTTTGGAATATGTCCACCGGTGATACCAAACGCGTCATGCATCACGAGGATCTGCCCGTCGGTGACGTTGCCTGCGCCAATACCGATCACCGGAATGGAAAGAGCTTCAGTGATCCGCTTCGCCAGTTCGACCGGAACGCACTCCAGTACCAGCAACTGTGCGCCTGCCGCTTCCAGTGCCAGCGCGTCGTCGAACAGCGTCTGACCGGCATCGCCGCGCCCCTGAATTTTATAACCACCGAAGATATTGACTGATTGTGGCGTTAAACCCAGATGCCCGCAAACCGGAACCGCGCGTTCTGTCAGCATTTTTACGGTATTCACCAGCCACGCGCCACCCTCGATTTTGACCATGTTCGCGCCCGCGCGCATGACCACCGCCGCATTCTCAAACGCCTGTTCTGGCGTGGCGTAAGCCATAAACGGCAGGTCAGCCAGGATCAGGCTGTTCGGCGCGCCGCGACGTACAGCTCGGGTGTGATAGGCAACGTCCTCAACGGTCACTGGCAGGGTGGTATCGTGGCCTTGTACCGTCATGCCAAGTGAGTCGCCCACCAGCATCACGTTCAGCCCTTCATCAGCAAACAGTTTGGCAAAGCTGTAGTCGTAAGCGGTAATGGTGGCGAAGCGTTTTTTGTCTTGTTTGTGTTTCTGCAGTAACGAAATGGTAGTCGGTTTCATAACATTTCCGGATCATAAAAGTATCATTATCCGGCATTCTAACAGCAGCAGTCAGGGGGGCAATTATTTTAAGGAAATGATTAATGCGTCCGCAGAAAATGTTAATCGGGACGTCAAAGTTACCAGAGGGCAGGCTTTTCTGCTGCCAACAGAGTGAGTTGCTGGTGCAATGTGATGCCATCTGGAAATACCCACTCAGGTGCAATTTCAAACAGCGGCCACAGCATAAAGCCACGGTTTTTCATGTCATAGTGGGGAATGGTCAGGCGTTCAGTGTTAATCACGTGATCGCCAAACAGCATGATATCGAGGTCCAACGTGCGGGGTCCCCAGCGCTCCGCTTTACGAACACGCCCCTGTTGTAACTCAATACGTTGGGTATGGTTCAGCAGCGTTTCCGGCAGAAGCGTCGTTTCCAGCGCCACGGCGGCGTTCAGATAGTCGGGTTGATCCTGCGGTCCCAGCGGTGGGGTGCGGTAAAACGAGGAGAGCGCGACAATCCGGCTTTCCGGGATCTCACCCAGCGCCTGAATTGCCGCATTAACCTGCTCCAGTGGAGAGGCCAGATTACTGCCAATTGCGATATACGCAAGGGTCATGCACTGCCCTCACGACGCGGAGCGCGTTTGCGTGGGCGGCGATGACGTCGACGGGCGGCCGGTTCTTCATCCAGCTCGTTCAACATGCCTTTTTGCTCAGGTGGAGCAGAGACCTGAAATTCTCCCCACCACTGCGCCAGACGCTGCAGTTCAGCGTTGTTTTCTACTTCTGCGCGCAGAGCCAGTAAATCGTAAGCCGCACGGAACTTAGGATGTTCCATCAGCTTCCAGGCGCGTTTACCCTGACGGCGAGACATACGCAACTGGAGCTGCCAGATATCACGCGTGAGCGATGTCAGGCGTTTGGGGATCGCCAGCGAGCGGCAAGCTTCGTCCAGCACATCATTCATGGCTAATGCAAACGCGTCGTAATAAGACAGACCGCTCTCTTGCGCAATTTTCTGCGCCATCTCAAGCAACGGGTACCAGAACATAGCGGCGAACAGGAATGCCGGGTTGACGCGCATATCATTGTGGATACGGTTGTCGGTGTTCTTCAGTACTTGCGCGATGATGCGTTCCATTGCGCTATCGCCGTTTTCGGTGAAATAGCGCGTGATGGTCGGGAACAGGGGCTGGAACAGACTGTATTCGCACAGTTTTTTATAGGTTTCGAAACCATATCCCGCCTGCAGAAGTTTCAGCGATTCTTCAAACAGACGTGCAGGAGGAATATCATTGAGCAGTGCCGCCAGGCGCGGAATAGGCTCTGCGGTTTCCGGACTGATACGCATGTCGAGTTTTGCCGCAAAACGGACAGCGCGTAACATACGTACGGGATCTTCGCGGTAACGCGTTTCCGGATTACCGATCAGACGGATCACGCCGTCTTCCAGATCCTTCATGCCGCCGACATAATCACGCACGGTAAAATCAGCCACGCTGTAATAGAGGCTGTTGATCGTGAAATCACGACGTTGCGCATCTTCTTCAATAGATCCAAAGATGTTGTCGCGCAACAGCATGCCGTTTTGTCCGCGCTGAGACGTGGTGCGGTCAGTGTCGCCGCCTTCATGATGACCACGGAAGGTGGCCACTTCGATGATTTCCGGGCCAAACATGACGTGGGCCAGGCGGAACCGGCGACCAACCAGACGACAGTTGCGAAACAGTTTACGTACCTGATCAGGCGTCGCGTTGGTCGTTACGTCGAAATCTTTCGGTTTTTTGCCGAGCAGAAGATCGCGCACACCGCCGCCGACCAGCCAGGCTTCGTAACCCGCCTTATTGAGCCTGTACATTACCTTCAGGGCATTTTCACTGATATCTTTGCGGGAAATTCCGTGCTGTTCACGCGGGATTACCGTCATATGAGGACGGGCGACGACCAGTTCAGCCTCGCTCTCTTCGCGACTTAGCACTTTGCGGCAAAAATTAGCGACTCGGGTAAAAATAGTGCACCTCGGTAGTGTCAAACTTCAATCAGGACAAAAAAATAGCGGCTAATCATAGCTCAGCATGACGCGTTTGAGAACGCTGAATTTACAATAGACGATGCAGGCACTGTCGCAAGCGTCCAGTTCTTCACCGCATATTGCAGCAATTCTTCCACATTCATGTCCTGCCATTCTAACGCGACGTTCTGACCCAGGAAGCGTAATGCATCAATAAGTACCGGGCGCGGATCGCCATGCGGCAGCGCAGGTGCATGATTCTGCTTGGAGAGTTTAGCGCCTTGTTCGTTGAGCGCCAGCGGAAGATGAATATAGTCAGGCGCTTGCCAGCCGAATTGTTGATACAACGAGATTTGTCGAACGGTGGGTTCGATTAAGTCCGCGCCGCGCACGATTTCCGTGATGCCCTGAAAATGATCGTCCACCACCACGGCGAGGTTATAGGCAAACAAACCGTCGCGACGATGAATAATAAAATCTTCTTGCGCCAGATGACGGTCCGCCTGGATATCCCCGCGCAGCACATCATAAAACTCGGTGACGGGGCGCTGTTGTTTAATACGCACGGCAGCGTGTTCCGGTCCATGAGCCAGATTGCGGCAGTGGCCGTCGTAGATCCCGCCAAGGCTTTGGATCCGGGCACGCGAGCATGTGCAGTTGTAGCTCAGACCTTGTTCACAGAGCCAGGCCAGCGCTTCCCGGTAGGCATCATGGCGCTGGGATTGCCACACTATGTCGCCGTCCCAGTACAGACCGTAATGTTCCAGCTGACGCAGGATAGTGTCTGCGGCACCGGGAACTTCACGAGGAGGGTCAATGTCTTCAATGCGCACTCGCCAGATACCCTTTTGCGCACGCGCCCGTAAGTAACTGCCCAGGGCTGCGATCAACGAACCAAAGTGTAGCTCGCCGGAAGGGGAAGGGGCGAAACGGCCAATATAGTGTGAGTCTGTCATGTCTTAAGAAACATAAAAAAATAAGGCGGGAGTGACTCCCGCCTGGATTGAAGGTGGCTAAAATGGCCGGGATTAACCCGCCATTTGTTTTTCGCGAATCTCAGCCAGCGTTTTGCAGTCGATGCACAGATCGGCTGTCGGACGCGCTTCCAGACGACGAATACCAATTTCCACACCGCAGGATTCGCAGTAGCCGAAATCTTCGTCTTCTACTTTCTTCAGCGTTTTCTCGATCTTTTTGATCAATTTGCGTTCACGATCGCGGTTACGCAGTTCAAGACTGAACTCTTCTTCCTGTGCGGCACGGTCCACCGGATCAGGGAAGTTCGCAGCTTCGTCCTGCATATGAGTTACAGTGCGATCGACTTCATCCCTAAGTTGATTACGCCATGCTTCCAGAATACGTCTGAAGTGCGACAGCTGGGCTTCGTTCATATACTCTTCGCCCGGCTTCTCCTGGTACGGCTCCACCCCAGCGATGGCGAGAATACTCAGGGACGATGTTTTACGGTTTTGCCCTTCTTGCATGTTGCTTCTCCTTAACACGCACTATCGATCCCCATGTTCGGGGGAAAAATCAGGTCGCTATAAATAGCAGATGCTTTTCCGGATAGCAATTATCTATACGTAACACTTGACAACCCTGTGAGGAAAAGCGTATTTGCGCACGCGGCCAGAATACTAATTAACCAGTTGTTTTTACCACTACAATGTAATGGGCAACGGTTCATTAAGAGTCATGCCTTCGGCAGAAAGTTCCGCTTTATAAACCAGAATTTCTACCCCCTTTTGTTGTGCTTCAATCAGGAGTCGCGCATATTTTGCATCGATATGCCGCGCGGGTGAAAACCGTGTAATGGCTGTGTGCAGCACCGCAAATAACACCACGGCGCGATGGCCAGCAGCCGCTACGCTCATCAGTTCCCGAAGATGTTTCTGACCTCGTTCAGTAACGGCATCGGGAAAATAACCATACTCTTTTTCCGCCAACGTAACCGATTTTACTTCAATATAGCAGTCGGGTCGGGAATCTGCCTGTAACATAAAATCAATTCGGCTGCGTTCGACGCCATATTTTACTTCGCTTTTCAATACACTGTAGCCTGACAATTCCGGCAGGTGGTTATTTTCTATTGCCTCTTTCGTTAATCGGTTCGCCCACAACGTATTTACGCAAATGAATGCGCCGGACTGCGTTTCAGTTAATTCCCAGGTATGAGGATATTTTCGCTTCGTATTTTCTGACGTCGAATACCAAACGGTATCGCCTGCTGTCGCACAACCGGTCATTGCCCCTGTATTAGGGCAGTGCAACGTTAATTCCGTGCCGTCGGGCGTGGTGACATCGGCCAAAAAACGCTTATAGCGCTGAATCAGCGTCGCACGCTGTAAAGGGGGAGAAAATTTCATCTGAAGTCCTTGATTATTCGGCAAGCGTCCAGCGTTGTAGTGCTGTATATCGTGTACGTCCCCGCTCGAACGACGAGGCATAAAGGGAAAATTCTGTCACCGGAAACGACCAGCAAAAACCTGGCGGCGGAATTGCCACGGCGTGACTGGCGTCGCGCAGCAGGGTGATATGCGGATGAAAAGGTTGAGGACTCTGATAACAGCCGCTGCGTGCGGCCTGCGCCCGCAACATGTTGGCCAGTTGCAGCAGTCCCCGTGGCGGCTGGCGCATCCCCAGCCAGACAACGCGCGAACGTAGCCACTGGCCCGCGTCATCCAGGTTGAGCGTAAATCCTGGTTGACGAATGCGCCCGGCAAGCTGTGACAGCGCCTGTTGTTTTTCCGGGCTGACTTCGCCCAGGAAGGCTAGCGTCAGATGCAGATTTGCGCTGGCCACCGGACGACCCTCCTCGGGGGCAAAATGGGCGGCGCGCCAGGTGATAATTTGCTCACGAACAGGGCCGGGCAATTCAATCGCAAAGAACAGCCGTTTTGGCTCAGTCATGATGGGTACTCGGTTATGAATTAACGCGATGCTACAATGCAGCGCGAAGAAAGTTAACCCTCTGGAGTCATTTGTGACGTCGTTGCCTGTAGCCGCTGTACTGCCTGAACTGCTCACAGCCCTTGATAACGCTCCCCAGGTCTTATTGACCGCACCAACCGGCGCCGGGAAATCAACCTGGCTGCCGCTGCAGTTTCTGACGCATAAAGGTATCCAGGGGCGGATTATCCTGTTGGAGCCACGCCGTCTGGCGGCGCGCAATGTGGCACAGCGACTGGCGGAACTCCTGAACGAAAAAACCGGTGAAACGGTAGGCTACCGGATGCGGGCGCAAAGTTGCGTAGGGCCGCAGACGCGCCTTGAAGTGGTCACCGAAGGCGTGCTGACCAGAATGATCCAGCGCGACCCGGAGCTTAACGGCATCGGGATGGTGATCCTCGATGAATTTCACGAGCGCAGTGTGCAGGCTGACCTTGCGCTGGCGCTGCTGTTGGACGTACAGCAGGGGCTGCGTGATGATTTAAAACTGCTGATCATGTCCGCGACGCTGGATAACGATCGCTTACAGCAGCAACTGCCGGATGCGCCAGTGGTGGTCTCTGAAGGGCGCGCCTTTCCTGTCGAGCGTCGATACCAGCCACTGGCGGCTCAACTGCGTTTCGATGAGGCGGTGGCGATTGCCACGGCGGATTTGCTGCGCAGCGAATCGGGGTCGTTGCTGCTGTTTTTACCCGGCGTGGGGGAGATCCAGCGCGTACAGGAACACCTGACTTCACGCGTGGGGAGCGATGTTCTGCTTTGCCCACTCTACGGCGCATTGTCGTTGGATGATCAGCGGAAAGCCATTTTGCCTGCGCCAGCCGGGATGCGCAAAGTGGTGCTGGCAACCAATATTGCTGAAACCAGTTTAACCATCGAAGGGATCCGTCTGGTGGTGGACAGCGCGCAGGAGCGCGTGGCACGTTTTGACGCGCGAACGGGGCTCACGCGCCTGATAACCCAGCGCGTCAGTCAGGCCTCCATGACACAGCGTGCAGGGCGTGCGGGACGACTGGAGCCGGGTATCTGTCTTCACCTTCTTCCTAAAGATCAGGCAGAAAGAGCAGCGGCGCAAAGTGAGCCTGAGATTTTACAAAGCGACCTGTCGGGTGTGTTGATGGAGTTGTTGCAGTGGGGATGTCACGATCCCGCCGAGCTCACCTGGTTAGATCTTCCGCCAGCGACCAATCTACTGGCGGCTAAGCGGCTGTTACAGATGCTGAACGCACTGGAGGGCGATCGCCTGAGCGCAACCGGTCAAAAAATGGCGGCGCTCGGCAACGATCCCCGACTGGCGGCGATGCTGGTTAGCGCCAGCAATAGCAGTGAAGCCGCAACGGCTGCAAAGCTTGCGGCGATGCTTGAAGAGCCGCCGCGGGGAGGGAACAGTGATTTAAGCGTCGCGTTTTCACGCCATCATCCAGGCTGGCAGCAGCGCAGTCAGCAACTTCTGAAGCGGCTCAACATGCCAGCCACGGAACCGGACAGTCATTTCATAGCCCCGTTGCTTGCCCAGGCATTTGCCGATCGCATCGCGCGTCGGCGCGGGCTGGATGGACGCTATCAACTGGCAAACGGGATGGGGGCAAAACTGGATGCCGATGACGCGCTGGGCCGCCATGAGTGGCTGATAGCGCCACTGCTGTTGCAAGGGAGCGCTTCACCGGATGCGCGTATTTTGCTGGCGCTGCCGCTGGACATCGACGCGCTTATTCAGACGTGTCCCGCACTCTTGCAGCAATCCGATACGGTTGAGTGGGATGACGCGCAAGGTACGCTGAAAGCGCTACGACGGTTGCGTATCGGGCAACTGACGGTAAAAGTTCAGCCGCTTGCCAAACCTTCTGAAGACGAACTGCATCAGGCGATGCTGAATGGCATTCGCGATAAAGGCTTAAGTGTGCTCAACTGGACGCCGGAAGCCGAGCAGCTACGCCTGCGTTTGCACTGTGCGGCAAAATGGCTGCCGGAGTACGCGTGGCCTGCCGTGGATGAGGCTTCTTTGCTGGCTAGTCTGGAATCCTGGTTACTGCCGCAGATGACCGGTGTGCATTCTCTGCGTGGGCTTAAGGCCGTGAATATTGGTCTGGCGTTACGCAGTTTGCTGGACTGGTCTATGCTGCAACGTCTGGATAGTGAACTGCCTGCGCATTACACTGTGCCGACGGGAAGCCGGATAGCCATTCGCTATCATGACGATAACCCGCCTGCGCTGGCCGTCAGAATGCAGGAGATGTTTGGAGAAGCGCAAACACCTACTATTGCTCAGGGGCGCGTTCCGCTGGTGCTGGAGTTATTATCACCGGCGCAGCGACCGCTGCAAATCACGCGGGATTTAAGTGCGTTCTGGCAGGGCGCCTACCGTGAGGTGCAAAAGGAGATGAAAGGACGCTATCCCAAACATGTGTGGCCGGACGATCCGGCGAATACCGCGCCGACGCGGCGTACCAAAAAGTATTCGTAATATTTGTAGGCCGGGTAAGTGAAGCGCCATCCGGCAAAACAGCCCAATAATTGAGAGATTTCTTCTTCTGTCCTCTGGCGGAAGAACAGAGAATCAGGCCCTTGCGCCTGAACGTTGTGGAGAAAAAGCATGGCCGGGAATGACCGCGAGCCAATCGGGCGTAAAGGGAAACCGACACGTCCGGTGAAACAAAAAGTGAGCCGTCGTCGACTCAGAGATGAAGAGTATGACGACGATTATGATGATGACTATGAGGATGAAGAACCGATGCCGCGTAAGGGTAAAGGCAAAGGCGGTAAGCCTCGTGGTAAGCGCGGCTGGGTCTGGCTGTTGCTAAAACTGTCGATTGTTTTTGTGGTGCTGATTGCCATTTACGGCGTCTATCTGGATCAAAAAATCCGTAGCCGTATTGATGGCAAAGTCTGGCAATTGCCTGCGGCAGTCTATGGCCGCATGGTGAACCTTGAGCCGGAAATGCCGGTCAGCAAAACCGAAATGGTGAAGTTGCTGGAAGCGACGCAGTATCGTCAGGTGTCGAAAATGACGCGTCCTGGCGAGTTCACCGTGCATGCGAACAGCATTGAGATGATTCGTCGCCCGTTTGACTTCCCGGATAGCAAAGAAGGGCAGGTACGGGCGCGTTTGACGTTTGATGGCGATCATCTCGACACCATCGAGAACATGGACAACAACCGCCAGTTCGGTTTCTTCCGTCTCGATCCGCGCCTGATCACGATGCTCTCTTCACCGAACGGCGAACAGCGTCTGTTTGTACCGCGTAACGGCTTCCCGGATCTGCTGGTGGATACGCTGTTAGCGACCGAAGATCGTCATTTTTATGAGCATGATGGGGTCAGCCTGTATTCCATCGGGCGCGCGGTGCTGGCGAACCTGACGGCCGGACGTACGGTGCAGGGGGCGAGTACGCTGACTCAGCAACTGGTGAAAAACCTCTTCCTCTCCAGCGAACGTTCCTACTGGCGTAAAGCCAACGAAGCCTACATGGCGCTGTTGATGGATGCGCGTTACAGCAAGGACCGTATTCTCGAACTGTACATGAACGAAGTGTACCTCGGTCAGAGCGGCGACAATGAAATTCGCGGCTTCCCGCTGGCGAGTTTGTACTATTTTGGGCGTCCGGTTGAGGAACTGAGCCTTGATCAGCAAGCCTTGCTGGTGGGGATGGTGAAAGGGGCGTCCATCTATAACCCGTGGCGTAACCCGAAACTGGCGCTGGAGCGTCGTAACCTGGTATTACGTCTGCTGCAACAGCAGCAAATCATTGACCAGGAACTTTACGAAATGCTGAGCGCGCGTCCGTTGGGCGTACAGCCGCGCGGCGGGGTGATCTCTCCGCAACCGGCGTTCATGCAGATGGTGCGTCAGGAGCTACAGGCGAAGCTGGGCGACAAGGTTAAAGATCTCTCCGGGGTGAAGATCTTCACGACGTTTGACTCGGTGGCGCAGGATGCCGCAGAGAAAGCCGCCGTTGAGGGGATTCCGGTACTGAAGAAACAACGCAAACTCAGCGATCTGGAAACGGCGATCGTGGTGGTTGACCGCTTCAGCGGCGAAGTGCGTGCGATGGTGGGCGGGGCTGAACCGCAGTTTGCCGGTTATAACCGCGCCATGCAGGCGCGTCGTTCCATTGGCTCTCTGGCGAAACCGGCGACCTATCTGACCGCGCTCAGTCAGCCGAAGTTGTATCGTCTCAATACCTGGATCGCCGATGCGCCGATTGCCCTTCGTCAGCCAAACGGTCAGGTCTGGTCGCCGCAGAACGATGACCGTCGCTACAGCGAGAGCGGTAAAGTGATGCTGGTGGATGCTCTGACGCGTTCAATGAACGTGCCGACGGTGAATCTGGGGATGGCGCTGGGACTGCCTGCCGTCACCGATACCTGGCTGAAACTGGGCGCGCCGAAAGATCAGCTTAATCCGGTGCCAGCGATGCTGCTCGGGGCGTTGAACCTGACGCCAATCGAAGTCGCGCAGGCGTTCCAGACGATCGCCAGCGGCGGTAACCGTGCGCCGTTGTCGGCGTTACGTTCGGTGATTGCTGAAGATGGCTCGGTGCTTTATCAGAGCTTCCCGCAGGCGGAACGCGCGGTTCCGGCACAGGCGGCCTATATGACGCTGTGGACCATGCAGCAGGTTATACAGCGTGGTACCGGACGTCAGCTGGGTGCGAAATATCCGGGACTGCATTTGGCCGGTAAAACCGGGACCACCAACAATAACGTGGATACCTGGTTTGCCGGTATCGACGGTAGCCAGGTCACCATTACCTGGGTGGGCCGTGATAACAACCAGCCAACCAAACTGTACGGCGCCAGTGGTGCGATGTCGATTTATCAGCGTTACCTGGCCAACCAGACGCCAACTCCGCTGGTGTTAACACCGCCGGAAGACATTGTGGATATGGGCGTGGATTACGACGGCAACTTTGTGTGTGGCGGCGGAATGCGTACGCTCCCGGTCTGGACTACCGATCCTGATTCGCTGTGTCAGCAGGGAGAGATGATGCAACAACCGCAATCGGGTAATCCGTTTGACCAGTCATCTCAGCCGCAGCAGCAGCAACAACAGCAACCGCCGCAGCAGGAGAAGAAAGACGGTGACGGCGTAGCAGGCTGGATAAAGGATATGTTTGGCAGTAATTAATGCCCTCAAAACCCGCTTCGGCGGGTTTTTCTTTGCCGTCAGGTAAGGCAAATTCACCTGACTCATTAACCCCTTTTTTTCATCTGGTTATTTCTTAACCCCTCAGTTTTCATAGGGTCGCGTATCGCTTGCGATCTCGCCAGCGTTTCGAATATCATGCTGCCGTCATAATAATAATTCTCGTTTACGTTATCATTCACTTTTCATCAGAGATATACCAATGGCGCGTTATAAAACTGCTCAGCCAAACTACTCGCTGCGTAAAATCGCAGTCGTAGTAGCCACAGCGGTTAGCGGCATGTCTGTCTATGCACAGGCAGCGGTTCAACCGAAAGAAGAGACCATTACTGTTACTGCCGCACCTGCCCCGCAGGAAAGCGCATGGGGACCCGCAGCCACCATCGCAGCACGACAGTCCGCTACGGCAACCAAAACGGATACCCCTATTCAAAAAGTTCCACAGTCTATTTCTGTGGTCACTGCCGAAGAGATGGCGCTGCACCAGCCTAAATCCGTAAAAGAGGCGCTCAGCTATACCCCCGGTGTGGCGGTGGGCACTCGTGGCGCGTCAAACACTTATGACTATCTGATTATCCGCGGTTTCGCTGCCGATGGCCAAAGCCAGAATAACTATCTGAATGGCCTGAAGATGCAGGGCAACTTCTACAATGATGCGGTTATCGACCCTTATATGCTGGAGCGCGCTGAAGTGATGCGCGGTCCGGTTTCCGTTCTGTACGGAAAGAGCAACCCGGGCGGCTTACTGAATATGGTCAGCAAGCGTCCAACCACGGAGCCCCTGAAAGAAGTTCAGTTTAAAATGGGCACCGACAACCTGTTCCAGACCGGGTTTGACTTCAGCGATTCGCTGGATGACGATGGCGTTTACTCTTATCGCTTAACCGGCCTGGCGCGTTCCGCCGATGCGCAGCAGCAAGGCGCAGAAGAACAGCGTTACGCCATCGCGCCGTCTTTCTCCTGGCGTCCGGATGACAAGACCAACTTCACCTTCCTCTCTTATTTCCAGAACGAGCCGGAAACCGGTTACTACGGCTGGTTGCCGAAAGAGGGGACCGTGTCTGAATTGCCGAACGGTAAACGTCTGCCTACCGATTTCAACGAAGGCGCTGATAACAATACCTACTCTCGTAACGAGAAGATGGTGGGCTACAGCTTCGATCACGAATTTAACGACACCTTTACCGTGCGCCAGAACCTGCGTTACGCGCAAAATAAGGTTTCGCAGAAAAGCGTGTACGGATACGGCATGTGTTCCGATCCGCTCTATTCGAGTAACCCGTCCACCAGTCCTTGCGCCAGTGTTCCGCAGTCTGAGTGGGGGCATACGCTGACCCGTCAATATGTTATCGATAATGAGAAGTTAGAGAACTTCGCCGTTGATACCCAGTTGCAGAGCAGCTTTGCGACAGGCGACGTCGACCATGTCCTGCTGACTGGCGTCGACTTTATGCGTATGCGTAATGACATTGATTCCTGGTTTGGCTACGCCGGCTCAGTTCCGCCGTCTGACATTTACAACCTTGACCGCGGCGACTTCGATTTTGGTTCACATCCTGGTCCTTCAGGCCCTTATCAAGTGCTGAACAAGCAGAAGCAGACAGGGTTGTATATCCAGGATCAGGCGCAGTGGGATAAAGTTCTGGTAACATTGGGCGGTCGTTATGACTGGGCCGATCAGGAGTCGTTTAACCGTGTTTACGGTACTCATGATTCCCGTGATGATCGAGAGTTCACCTGGCGTGGCGGTGTTAACTACCTGTTCGATAACGGTGTGACACCTTACTTCAGCTACAGCGAATCGTTTGAACCGTCTTCACAGACTGATGCGCAAGGCAATCTGTTTGCCCCTTCAAAAGGCAAACAATACGAAGTCGGCGTGAAGTATGTACCGAAAGATCGCCCGATCGTGATTACCGGTGCGCTGTATCAACTGACGAAAACCAACAACCTGATGGCGGACCCGACGGCGGGTTCATTCTTCTCGGTTGACGGTGGTGAGATCCGTGCGCGTGGCGTTGAGATCGAAGCGAAAGCGGCGCTGTCAGCAAGTGTTAACATCGTCGGTTCATATACTTATACCGATGTTGAATACACGACGGACACCAAATACAAAGGCAACACGCCTGCACAGGTGCCGGAACACATGGCATCACTGTGGGGGGATTACACCTTTTATGATGGCGCATTGTCTGGTCTGACGCTGGGTACCGGGGGACGTTTTAGCAGCTCAAGCTATGGTGACCCGGCAAACTCCTTTAAAGTGGGCAGTTATGCCGTTATGGATGCGTTAGTACGCTACGACCTGGCTCGCGTGGGTATGGCGGGTTCCAACGTGGCGCTCCACGTCAACAACCTGCTTGATCGTGAATACGTCGCCAGCTGCTTCAACACGTATGGTTGCTTCTGGGGCGCGGAACGTCAGGTTGTTGCAACCGCAACCTTCCGTTTCTAATTTCTCTTAGGGCACGGTTTTCCGTGCCCGCTATACAAGTTGGCCGCTATGCAGGAAAACACAACCCATCCCGACACGACGTTTGCATTGCGCAATGTCTCCTTTCGCGTGCCTGGACGCACGCTGCTGCATCCTCTCTCTCTAACCTTTCCTGTCGGCAAAGTGACCGGACTTATCGGGCATAACGGCTCAGGTAAATCCACCCTGCTGAAAATGCTGGGGCGACATCAGCCGCCTTCAGAAGGTGAGATTCTGTTGGATGATCAGCTACTGGAAAACTGGAGCAGCAAAGGGTTTGCGCGCAAAGTTGCTTATCTGCCCCAGCAGTTACCGCAGGCTGAAGGGATGACGGTGCGTGAACTTGTCGCGATTGGGCGTTATCCGTGGCATGGCGCATTGGGACGTTTTGGCGTGGCCGACAGAGAGAAAGTGGAAGAAGCGATTGCGTTGGTTGGCTTAAAACCGTTGGCGCATCGGCTGGTGGATAGTCTTTCCGGCGGCGAACGTCAGCGGGCATGGATAGCGATGCTGGTGGCGCAGGATAGTCGCTGCCTGTTGCTTGATGAACCTACCTCGGCGCTGGATATTGCGCATCAGGTTGATGTGCTGGCGTTGGTGCACCGTTTAAGCCAGCAGCGCGGCCTGACCGTGATTGCCGTGCTTCATGATATCAACATGGCTGCGCGCTACTGCGACTATCTGGTCGCGCTGCGTGGCGGTGAAATGATCGCGCAGGGAACGCCTGCCGAACTGATGCGTGGTGAAACGCTGGAACAGATTTACGGCATCCCGATGGGGATTCTACCGCACCCTGCAGGCGCCGCACCTGTGAGTTTTGTTTATTAATGAGTGGCTTATATCCTCTTTCTCGCCGTCGCTTATTAACCGCGATGGCGCTTTCTCCGTTGCTCTGGAAAATGGGGCAGGCGCGCGCCGCCTCTGTTGACCTGCAACGTATTGTGGCGCTGGAATGGCTGCCGGTAGAGCTCCTGCTGGCGCTGGGTATTACGCCGTACAGCGTGGCGGATATTCCTAACTACCGTTTGTGGGTCAACGAACCGCCGTTGCCGGATTCCGTGATTGACGTGGGTTTGCGTACGGAGCCGAATCTGGAACTGCTGACCGAGATGAAACCTTCATTTATGTTCTGGTCGGCAGGATACGGCCCTTCGCCTGAGAAGCTGGCACGTATTGCGCCAGGGCGTGGGTTTAACTTCAGTGACGGCAAAAATCCCTTAGCAGTGGCGCGCCAGTCGCTCACTGAGATGGCGCAACTTCTCGATGTGGAACCCGCAGCCCAACGCCATCTGGCGGAGTTCGACAGCTTTATCGAAAGCCATAAAACACGTTTTACGCAGCGTGGAGAGAGACCGTTGCTGATCACGAGCCTGCTGGATTCGCGTCATATGCTGATCTTCGGGCCGAATTGCCTCTTTCAGCCGGTGCTGGATGAGTATGGCATTCGCAATGCCTGGCAGGGTGAAACCAATTTTTGGGGAAGCACCGTGGTGGGGATTGATCGTCTGGCGGCCTATAAAGAGGCTGATGTTATCTGCTTTGATCACGGTAATCAGCGTGAGATGGAAGCATTGATGGCGACGCCGCTGTGGCAGGCGATGCCGTTTGTGCGTGCCGGGCGTTTTCAGCAGGTGCCCGCCGTCTGGTTCTATGGCGCAACGCTTTCCACCATGAGTTTTGTTCGTATTCTGGATAATGCGTTGGGAGGCAAGGCGTGAGTAAACGTATTGCGCTGTTTCCGGCAGCATTTCTGGCGGTACTGCTGATTGCCGCCGCCGGGCTAACCTGGACTAATTTCTCGATTGCACTGCCTTGTCGCCAGTGGCTGCAGGCGTTGTGGTCACCCGATATTGATGTGGTTGAGCAGATGTTGTTCCACTACAGTTTGTTGCCGCGTCTGGCGATCTCTTTGCTGGTGGGCGCTGGGCTGGGTCTGGTGGGGGTACTCTTTCAGCAGGTGCTGCGTAACCCACTGGCGGAGCCGACGACGCTGGGGGTGGCAACCGGTGCGCAACTGGGGATCACCATCACCACTCTGTGGGCGCTTCCCGGCGCGTTGACAACGCAATTTGCCGCACTGGCGGGAGCCTGTGTCGTCGGTGCCGTGGTGTTTGGCGTCGCATGGGGAAAACGACTGTCTCCGGTAACGTTAATTCTCGCCGGGCTGGTCGTCAGCTTGTATTGCGGTGCCATCAATCAACTGATGGTCCTTTTCCATCATGATCAACTGCAAAGTATGTTTCTCTGGAGTTCCGGGACGCTGACGCAAACGGACTGGGGTGTCGTGCAGCGTCTGTGGCCGCAGTTGTTGGGCGGGGTGATACTCACGTTGCTGCTGTTACGCCCGATGACCCTGATGGGGTTAGACGACGGTGTGGCGCGAAATCTGGGGCTGGCCTTATCGCTGGCGCGCCTGGCGGTGCTATCACTGGCGATTGTGCTCAGTGCGCTACTGGTTAACGCTGTGGGGATTATTGGCTTCATCGGGCTGTTTGCACCGCTGCTCGCGAAAATGCTCGGTGCACGGCGTCTGCTGGCGCGTTTAATGCTGGCACCGCTGATTGGCGCGCTGATCCTCTGGCTTTCCGATCAAATCATTCTCTGGCTGACGCGGGTGTGGATGGAAGTGTCCACCGGATCGGCAACGGCGTTGATTGGCGCGCCGCTGCTTCTGTGGCTGCTGCCACGTCTGCGCAGCATGAGCATGCCAGCGATGAATGCGAATGACAGGATTGCAACCGAACGACAGCATGTGCTGGGTTTTGCGCTGGCAGGCGGCGTGTTGCTGCTGGCGGTGATGATGGTGGCGCTCTCACTGGGACGCGATGTGCATGGCTGGACGTGGGCCAGCGGCGCAATGCTGGATGAGTTAATGCCCTGGCGCTGGCCACGTATTCTGGCCGCCATGATTGCCGGTGTGATGCTGGCGGTCGCCGGGTGTATTATTCAGCGTCTGACCGGTAACCCGATGGCGAGCCCGGAAGTGTTGGGGATAAGCTCCGGTGCGGCGTTTGGCGTGGTATTAATGCTGTTTCTGGTTCCGGGTAATGCGTTTGGCTGGCTGCTACCTGCCGGGAGTCTTGGCGCGGCAGCCACGTTGCTGATCATTATGATTGCCGCGGGGCGCGGCGGGTTCTCTCCACACCGTATGTTACTGGCGGGGATGGCGCTCAGTACGGCATTCACCATGCTATTGATGATGTTGCAGGCAAGCGGCGATCCACGAATGGCGGAAGTGTTAACCTGGATCTCTGGCTCGACCTATAACGCCTCGGGTGAGCAAGTGTTGCATACCGGGATTGTGATGGTGATTTTGCTGGCGATTGCGCCGCTGTGTCGCCGTTGGCTGACCATCTTACCATTAGGTGGCGATACCGCACGGGCCGTGGGGATGGCGCTGACGCCTTCGCGCATTGGCTTGCTGATGTTGGCCGCGTGTCTGACGGCGACGGCAACGATGACCATTGGCCCGCTGAGCTTTGTCGGACTGATGGCGCCACATATTGCGCGGATGGTTGGTTTTCGTCGGACGATGCCGCATATGATCATGTCGGCGCTGGCGGGGGGCGTGCTGTTAGTCTTCGCTGACTGGTGCGGCAGGATGGTACTGTTCCCGTATCAGATCCCGGCGGGATTGCTGTCGACGTTTATTGGCGCGCCGTACTTTATTTATCTGTTGAGAAAGCAGAGCCGATAATAATACCACGCGCTTAAATGGTGTATTGGTAGGCCGGGTAAGGCGTCTGCGCCACCCGGCATTGTATTGCCTGATAGCGCAGGCGCTTATCAGGCCTGCAGTTCTTCACGCGTTGTTACAGCTTCGCGAACACCCGACGCGCGGCGTCGATGGTGTTATTGATATCGTCCATGCTGTGCGCGACTGACATAAAGCCCGCTTCAAAGGCTGACGGCGCCAGATAAACGCCTTCATCCAGCATCAGATGGAAGAAACGCTTAAAGCGTTCCACATCACAGGCCATCACATCCTGGTAGCAGGTCACGGACTCGGCATCGGTGAAGAATATCCCGAACATGCCGCCAACATGGTTCATCACCAGCGGAATTCCCGCCTCTTGCGCCGCATCCAGTAGACCTTCAGACAGACGCGTGGTCAGCTCATCCAGCGTTTCATGGATCCCCGGTTGGGCGACTTCGGTCAGACAGGCAAAACCGGCTGCCATCGCGATAGGGTTACCGGAAAGCGTTCCCGCCTGGTAAACCGGACCGGTCGGAGCCAGCGCATCCATCACGTCGCGGCGACCACCGAAAGCGCCGACAGGCATACCGCCGCCGATGATTTTGCCCAGACACGTCAGATCCGGCGTCACGCCGTAGTAATCCTGTGCGCCTGCCAGCGCGACGCGGAAACCGGTCATCACTTCGTCGATAATCAGCAGTGCGCCGAACTCGTCACACAATGCGCGCAGGCCAGGCAGGAATTCCGGCAGCGGCGGGATGCAGTTCATGTTACCTGCAACGGGCTCAACGATGATGCAGGCAATTTCCTGCGGATACTGCTCGAACGCTGCGCGAACAGAGTCCAGATCGTTGTAAGTACAGGTCAGCGTATGTTTAGCGAAATCCGCCGGTACGCCCGGAGAGTTTGGCTGGCCCAGCGTCAGTGCGCCGGAACCGGCTTTGACCAGCAGGCAGTCGGCGTGACCGTGATAGCAACCTTCAAATTTGATGATCTTGTCGCGACCCGTAAAGCCGCGCGCCAGGCGAATGGCGCTCATGGTAGCTTCGGTACCTGAGTTCACCATACGCACCATGTCCATGGTCGGCACCAGATTGGTGACCAGTTCCGCCATTTTCACTTCCATCTCGGTAGGGGCGCCGAAACTCAGACCCCGTTCGGCAGCTTCAATCACCGCGTTACGGATCGCCGGATGATTGTGACCCAGCACCATCGGTCCCCAGGAACCGACATAATCGATGTAGGCTTTGCCATCGACATCATACAGATACGCGCCGTCTGCTTTTTCGATAAACAGCGGAGTGCCCCCCACGCCAGTAAAGGCGCGAACAGGGGAGTTAACGCCGCCGGGGATAAGCTCGCGTGCTGCGCTGTAGAGGTTTTCAGACTTACTCATGGAAGGGTTCCTGGTTCGTAGAAAAAGTGAATGCCCGCTATTCTAAGTAAAGTTATCCGCATTTGAAACAACACGATTTACAGGGGATTTTCATCATTGGGACGAGTAGAATGCCGTCTCTGTATTTGTATTACCAATTAATGATCATCCGATGAAAACAGACTCTCCCTCTTTTCAGGCACAGCAAATTGTACGTTTACGGCGCAGGGATCTGATCCGCAGACTCGTTGAGCGCGATAAAACGCCGCTGGCGATTTTGTTGATGGCAGCCGTTGTCGGCACAGCGACCGGGTTGGCTGGCGTGGCATTCGAAAAAGCGGTGACCTGGGTCCAGAACCAGCGTCTCGGTACATTGGCCCATGTCGCAGACCATGCGTTATTGGTCTGGCCGCTGGCCTTTATTCTCTCTGCCGGGCTTGCGATGGTCGGTTATTTTCTGGTGCGTAAATTTGCGCCGGAGGCCGGTGGTTCGGGTATCCCGGAAATTGAAGGCGCTCTGGAAGAGTTGCGTCCCGTGCGCTGGTGGCGCGTACTGCCCGTTAAGTTTGTGGGAGGAATGGGAACGCTCGGCGCAGGAATGGTACTCGGGCGCGAAGGACCTACGGTGCAGATAGGCGGCAATATAGGTCGCATGGTGCTGGACGTATTTCGTATGCGCAGCGCCGAAGCGCGCCATACGTTGCTGGCAACCGGTGCGGCTGCGGGGCTTTCTGCCGCTTTTAACGCACCGTTGGCGGGCATTTTATTCATTATTGAAGAGATGCGTCCGCAGTTTCGTTACAACCTTATTTCGATCAAGGCGGTGTTTACTGGGGTTATCATGTCCAGCATCGTGTTTCGCATCTTCAACGGTGAAGCGCCGATCATTGAGGTGGGGAAACTGTCGAATGCGCCGGTTAACACCCTCTGGCTCTATTTGATCCTCGGAATGGTTTTTGGCTGCGTGGGGCCTGTCTTCAATACGATGGTGCTGCGTACCCAGGATATGTTCCAACGGTTTCATGGCGGCAATATCAAAAAATGGGTATTGATGGGCGGCGCTATCGGCGGGCTGTGCGGCATTCTCGGGCTGATTAAACCGGAGGCGGCTGGCGGAGGATTTAACCTGATCCCCATTGCCGCCGCCGGTAATTTTAGCGTTGGACTCCTGCTGTTTATTTTTATCGCCAGGGTCATTACCACGCTGCTCTGTTTTTCATCCGGCGCGCCTGGCGGCATTTTTGCGCCAATGCTGGCACTGGGGACGTTACTGGGCACGGCGTTTGGCATGGCGGCGGCGGTGTTTTTCCCGCAGTATCATCTTGAGGCGGGGACGTTTGCGATTGCCGGAATGGGAGCCTTGCTGGCGGCATCTGTGCGTGCGCCGTTGACGGGAATTGTGCTGGTGCTGGAAATGACCGATAACTATCAGCTCATTTTGCCAATGATTATTACCTGTCTTGGCGCAACACTGTTAGCGCAATTTATGGGCGGAAAGCCGCTATACTCTACAATCCTTGCCCGCACACTGGCAAAGCAGGACGCAGAGCAGGCGGCAAAAAGTCAGGGCGTTACCGCTGGCGAGAATACTTGAACGAAATACCAGGGTATTAGATAATGACGAGAGTATTGGGTTAGAATTTGCCCAATTGCCAATGTCGTTTGGAGCAAAAAATGAGTGATGACGTAGCGCTGCCACTGCAATTTACTGAAGCAGCAGCCAATAAAGTAAAAAGCCTGATCGCTGATGAAGATAACCCGAATCTGAAATTACGTGTGTATATCACCGGTGGTGGTTGCAGTGGTTTCCAGTATGGTTTCACCTTTGATGATCAGGTGAACGATGGCGATATGACCATTGAAAAACAGGGCGTCGGCCTGGTCGTTGACCCGATGAGCCTGCAGTATCTGGTGGGCGGGTCCGTTGACTACACCGAAGGTCTGGAAGGTTCTCGTTTCGTCGTGACCAACCCGAACGCAAAAAGCACCTGCGGGTGTGGCTCGTCCTTCAGTATCTGAGGGTACTGAACATGAAAAAGCCGTGTTCCAGGACACGGCTTTTTGCTATCTGGAGTGATCATCCAGCGCAAAGGTTGGCAGCTTCAGGTGCCAACGAATAGCGGCAAGTCGAATGATGAGCGTCACGACCATCCCCAGCATACTGGACGTCTCCAGTGGAATATCAAACGTATAATACGCAGTCGCATGCACGATACCGCCGATGATACAGGCCGTTGCGTAAATTTCGGTACGTAAAATCATGGGGACTTCGCGGGCTAACACATCGCGAATAATCCCGCCGCCGACGCCGGTAATCACGCCCATACAAATGGCGACCAGTGGACCGCTTCCCGCAATAAAGGCTTTATTCACGCCAATACCGACAAACACCGCCAGACCAACGGCATCCAACACCGGGAGCATCCACTTAGGCAGTCGTCTGGGCTGACGCACCAGTACAATGGTGAGCATACTGGTGATCATCGCCACCACCAGGTCGGTCGGGTCTTTCACCCAAAATACTGGCCCGTTATCCAGCGCCATATCGCGAATGGTTCCCCCGCCAACGGCCGTGACAACGCCGAGAACCAGAACGCCAAAAGGGTCCATGCGCAGCTTTCCGGCCAGTAATACGCCGGAGATAGCAAATACCGCTGTGCCTACAATATCGAGCCAATAGACGAGCATCGTCGAATTCCCACTGAGAGCCTGGCGGGGCCTGGCTCTATTTCACTTGTGAAAGCGCATTACAGAGTTGTTTTGCGGCGAGGATAATACGCGGGCTTGCGCGTTCAAACCAGTCACTGGTGAGTGGAATAACCGGAATTTTTAGCTGATTTCCCCAGTATTGTTTGATTTTGAGAATTTCGCCTGCATCTCCTGCGACGACGATCGCCTGGGGATCCCTTGCCAGCACCTGTTCGCGGCTCACCTGCGGCCAGGGAACCCGACTATCGGAAAAGACATTTTCTCCGCCACACAGCTCAATAACCTGGTTCTGAATCGAGTTTTTTCCGCTGGTAAAGGGCGGATTGATGCCAAACTGGAGAAACACCCGCTTTTTGGGTTTCTCTGCATACTGAGATTTTAGCTGAGCATACTCATCCAACAAGGTTTGCGCCGCACGTTTGGCTTTTTCTGGATCGGGGCTCCAGGCCGCCAATTGCTGTAAAGCGCCAGCGATCTGCTCAATGGTCTCCGCATCTATCCAGATGACGTCGATGCCCAGCGAGGTCAGTTGATTGACCTGCCGTTCTGAGTTCCCGCCACGCCAGGCGATAACCAGATCGGGTTTTAGCGCCACAATCCGTTCCAGATTCATCCCTTGCCAGGTGGATACCTCATCGATGTCTTTTGCTTGTGGGGGATAGTCGGAATAACTGCTAACGCCAACGGGGGTAATGCCTGCGGCAAAGGCGAGCTCAGTGTTAGCGGGGGAAAGAGATACGACACGCGGCGCGGCGGAAAGCCACACCGGCAGTGCGAAAAGCAGGGCGGCCAGCGCCCTGGTTAATGATTTAGCCATGTGCCAGTTTCTGGACCAGCGTTTCCACCATCAGACTGGACTGTTTGGCGGCAACCACCAGAAACTCGTCAAAGCTGAGGTGAGACTGCTGATCGGCCACGTCAGAAATGGCGCGAACCACCACAAAAGGCACGTTAAAGTTATGACAAACGTGCGCGATAGCGGTCGCTTCCATCTCCACGGCAATCGCGTTCGGGAAGTTATGGCGGATTCGCGCCAGACCGACGGATCCATTAATGAAGGCGTCACCACTGACGATTAACCCGCGAACCGCATTCAGGTTCAGTTCTGCAATGCAGGATTCAGCCGCAGCGATCAGCTTGTCATTCGCTTTAAAGCCTGCCGGGCAACCTGGAAGCTGACCAAATTCATAACCAAACGCGGTGACGTCGGCATCGTGATAACGTGCTTCGTCAGAAACCACGATGTCACCGACTTTCAGCGTCGGTGCCAGGCCACCTGCAGACCCCGTGTTAACAATGACATCCGGCTTGCAGCGCTCGAGAAGCAGGGTTGCGCCCAGCGCAGCCGCGACTTTACCGATGCCTGATTTCAGTAGCGCAACCTCGGTTCCGTTCAGTTGGCCGGTGTAAATTTCACAACCACCAAGGGTAATTGTCTGACGGTTTTCGATTTTGTCACGCAGGAGCGTAACTTCTTCTTCCATTGCACCAATGATGCCGATTTTCATAGATTTACTCGCGATAAGCCAGATTTGAGGGCATAGTCTATCATGCGCTTAAGGTGAAGCGCATTGCTCAGGCGGGAGAGAACATGGCACAGATCGATTTCCGAAATAAAATTAACTGGCACCGTCGTTATCGCTCACCGCAAGGCACGAAGTCTGAGCACGAAATTCTACGGATCTTTGAGAGCGATCGTGGTCGGATCATCAATTCTCCTGCTATTCGCCGTCTGCAACAGAAAACCCAAGTGTTCCCCCTTGAACGTAATGCGGCGGTGCGTACGCGACTGACGCACTCTATGGAAGTGCAGCAGGTTGGGCGTTATATCGCTAAGGAGATACTGAGTCGCCTTAAAGAGCTGAAACTGTTAGAAAAGTATGGCCTTGATGAGTTGACCGGTCCTTTCGAAAGCATCGTGGAGATGTCTTGCCTGATGCATGATATCGGCAATCCGCCATTTGGGCATTTTGGCGAGGCGGCGATTAACGACTGGTTTCGCCAGCGTTTGTTCCCGGCAGATGCGGAAAGCCAGCCACTCAGTGACGATCGTTGTGTCGTTGCTGCGCTGCGATTGCGTGAGGGTGAGGAGTCAGTGAATCATCTTCGTCGTAAAGTGCGCCAGGACTTATGTCAGTTTGAAGGGAATGCGCAGGGGATACGTCTGGTTCATACATTGATGCGCATGAATCTGACCTGGGCGCAGGTGGGCGGTATTTTAAAATATACGCGACCCGCCTGGTGGCGGGGTGAAACGCCCTCCTCGCATACGTATTTAATGAAGAAGCCGGGCTACTATCTTTCTGAAGAATCCTATATTGAGCGGTTACGTAAAGAGCTTGAAATGGCGCCATACAGCCGATATCCATTGGCGTGGATTATGGAGGCGGCTGACGACATTTCATATTGTGTGGCCGATCTTGAGGATGCCGTTGAGAAAAGTATCTTTAGCGTGGAGCAGCTTTATCATCATCTTTATGAGGCCTGGGGCCATCATGAAAAAGGTTCACTGTTCTCACAGGTAGTTGAGAATGCCTGGGAGAAATCGCGCGCCAATTCATTAAGTCGCAGCACGGAAGACCAATTTTTTATGTATTTACGCGTGAATACACTTAATAAACTGGTGCCGTATGCGGCCCAACGCTTTATTGATAATTTGCCGCAAATCTTTGAGGGTAATTTCAACCACGCATTGTTGGAAGATGCCAGTGGCTTCAGTCAGTTGCTTGAGTTATATAAAAATGTCGCGGTAAAACACGTGTTTAGCCACCCGGATGTCGAACAACTGGAATTACAAGGATATCGGGTGATCAGCGGTTTGCTGGAGATTTATCAGCCGCTATTAAAAATGTCGCTATTAGATTTTTCTGAGCTGGTTGAGAATGAACGACTGAAACGCTTTCCTATAGAGTCCAGGCTATTCCAGAAACTCTCTACGCGTCACCGTCTGGCCTATGTTGAGGTGGTCGGGAAATTAGCCTCAGATTCACCGGAATACGCCACGCTGGAATATTATTATCGCTGCCGTCTGATCCAGGATTATATCAGTGGGATGACAGACTTGTATGCCTGGGATGAATATCGCCGGCTGATGGCGGTTGAATAATATTCAACCTTTTGTAAAGATGAACAATAAATATTTACCGTTTCCAGAAACTTTATACCGGAACTTCGCGCTATAAAACGAATCTGATGTACACAGCAATTTTGCGTTATCTGTTAATCGAGATCGAAACACATGAAAAAAACCACATTAGCAATGAGTGCACTGGCTCTGAGTTTAGGTTTGGCGTTGTCCCCCCTGTCTGCAACGGCGGCTGAGACGGCGTCTTCAGCAACAACAGCCCAGCAGATGCCAAGTCTGGCGCCGATGCTCGAAAAAGTGATGCCATCGGTGGTGAGTATTAACGTGGAAGGCAGCACGGCAGTGAATACGCCGCGTATGCCGCGTAACTTCCAGCAGTTTTTCGGTGAAGATTCTCCATTCTGCCAGGATGGTTCTCCATTCCAGAGCTCGCCTTTCTGTCAGGGCGGGGCGCAGGGCGGCGGTAACGGCGGCGGCCAGCAACAAAAATTCATGGCGCTGGGTTCCGGTGTCATCATTGACGCTGCAAAAGGTTATGTTGTGACCAATAACCACGTGGTCGACAATGCCAGCGTCATCAAAGTACAACTGAGCGATGGTCGTAAATTCGATGCGAAGGTCGTCGGTAAAGATCCGCGCTCCGATATCGCGCTGATCCAGATTCAGGATCCGAAAAATCTGACGGCGATTAAGCTGGCGGACTCTGACGCGCTGCGCGTCGGCGATTATACCGTTGCCATCGGTAACCCGTTCGGTCTGGGCGAGACGGTGACCTCCGGTATCGTTTCTGCGCTGGGTCGTAGCGGCCTGAACGCAGAGAACTATGAAAACTTTATCCAGACCGACGCTGCCATCAACCGGGGTAACTCCGGTGGGGCGCTGGTGAACCTGAACGGTGAACTGATCGGTATTAACACCGCCATTCTTGCACCAGACGGCGGCAATATCGGTATCGGTTTTGCCATCCCAAGCAACATGGTGAAAAACCTGACGGCCCAAATGGTGGAGTACGGTCAGGTGAAACGCGGCGAGTTAGGGATTTTGGGAACCGAACTGAGCTCTGAGCTGGCGAAAGCCATGAAAGTCGATGCACAGCGTGGCGCATTCGTTAGCCAGGTGATGCCGAACTCTTCAGCAGCGAAAGCGGGCATTAAAGCGGGTGATGTCATTACGTCTCTGAATGGCAAGCCGATCAGTAGCTTTGCCGCACTGCGTGCTCAGGTAGGGACAATGCCGATCGGTAGCAAAATCAGTCTGGGTCTGCTGCGCGAAGGTAAGCCTGTGACGGTAAGCCTGGAGCTGCAGCAAAGCAGCCAGAATCAGGTCGACTCCAGCACCATCTTCAGCGGTATTGAAGGTGCAGAGATGAGTAATAAAGGCCAGGATAAGGGTGTTGTCGTGAATAACGTCAAAGCCAATTCTCCGGCTGCCATGATTGGCCTGAAGAAAGGGGACGTGATCGTTGGGGCAAACCAGCAGGCGATTAAAAACATCGCTGAACTGCGTAAAATCCTCGACAGCAAACCGTCCGTGCTGGCGCTGAACATTCAGCGTGGCGATAGCTCCATCTACCTGCTGATGCAGTAATCTCTCGCAAAACCCTTTCCCCGTTGGGGAAAGGGTTCCCCCTCGTTTTGTGAAGTTTCCCACAACAACCTGATTCAGGCGGAAGAAAATACGCCCGCGCTGACCGAATGGGCGCAGCGACTGGGGATCGATTTGAACCAACCGCGAGTGGTCGCCGTGGTGGAAGTTGATAGCGGCCAGCCTGGTGTCGACAGCGCCATGGCGGAGCTACAGCAGTTACAGAATGCGCTGACCACCCCTGAGCGTAATAACCTGGTGGCGATTGTGCCACTCACTGAAATGGTGGTGTTGAAGCCGGCGCTAAATCCGTTTGGTCGCTGGGATGCAGAAGATCACCGAAGACGTGTTGAACAGCTTATCGCGCGGATGAAAGAGAACGGGCATCTGCGTTTTCGCGTTGCGCTGGGCAACTATTTTACCGGCCCAGGCAGCATTGCCCGCTCGTATCGTACTGCCCGCACGCCCCTGATGGTGGGGAAACAGCGGATACCGGAAAGCCGCGGTTATTTTTATCAGGATCTGATGTTACCGGTGCTGCTGGACAGTTTACGCGGCGGCTGGCAAGGCCGTTAGTACGACTAAAAGCCATGGATAACAACGGACTATTGCGCCGGACGCTTGCTGCGTGGTTTCGTCACAACGTACAACCGCTGGCGACGTCAAAAGCGTTATTTATCCACCGTAATACACTGGAGTATCGCCTGAATCGTATCTCTGAATTAACCGGGCTGGATTTGGGGAATTTTGACGATCGGTTGTTGCTGTATGTGGCATTGCAACTGGATGAACAACGGTAACCGGGAATTGTTTTGTAGACCAGATAAACGCAGTGCCATCAGGCAAAATAAAGCCGGGTGGCGGCTTCGCCTTACCCGGCCTGTAAATGTCTCTACTCGCAGTTACTTACGAGTCAGCTTCTCAAGATCGGATTCAATTTCGGTGATCTTGTTGGCGACGACGCTCTCCAGGTGACGGAGATCGTCGAGGATCTTACGTTTAAGATCGACTTCGGTGCGGTCACGCTGGCAGATCTGATCCAGTTCATCGATCACATAGCGTAAATTCGGGCTGATCTCCTGCACCTCTTTGTACCCCTGACCAACTCCATCGGCGACGACCGTTTTGCGCTGGCGAGGATATTTAAACTTAACGCTCTTGGCAAAGAATTCGCCTTTATCCTTCTGGAAATAGATTTTCAGGATATCGTTGTTGGCTTCTTGCCGTAGGCTGTAACGATCGATTTCTTCAGGATTGGTAATGCCCAGACTTTTCAGATTGTCGTACATAGCGGTACCCCTAATCTCAACATAACCTTTGAATAATTAACGAAAAGTTATTTTTCCGCCACCAGAAGATATAAAAAAAGCGGGGTTGCCCCCGCTTTTTTTAATCATGATTAGTCGATGGTGCGCAGTAGCTCGTTGATGCCCACTTTACCGCGGGTTTTCGCATCCACTTTTTTCACAATCACGGCACAGTACAGGCTGTATTTCCCGTCTTTGGATGGCAGGTTGCCGGAAACGACCACCGAGCCTGCCGGAACGCGGCCATAGTGCACTTCACCGGTTTCGCGATCATAAATACGGGTGCTTTGACCGATGTACACGCCCATGGAAATCACGGAACCTTCTTCCACGATCACCCCTTCAACGACTTCTGAACGCGCGCCGATAAAGCAGTTGTCTTCGATGATGGTTGGGTTTGCCTGCAGCGGCTCCAGAACACCACCGATACCCACGCCGCCAGACAGGTGAACGTTTTTACCAATCTGCGCGCAGGATCCAACTGTCGCCCAGGTGTCAACCATGGTGCCTTCGTCAACGTAAGCGCCGATGTTCACGTAAGATGGCATCAGCACGGTATTGCGAGCGATAAATGCGCCCTGGCGAACGGCCGCAGGCGGAACCACACGGAAGCCTTCTTTCTGGAAACGCGCTTCATCGTAGTTGGCGAATTTCATTGGCACTTTATCGAAGTAGCGGCTTTCCGCACCGTCGATAACCTGGTTATCGTTAATACGGAAAGAGAGCAGTACCGCTTTCTTCAGCCACTGATGGGTGACCCACTGGCCATCAATCTTTTCTGCGACACGCAGCACGCCGGAATCCAGCAGAGAAATGACCTGATTAACCGCTTCACGGGTCACGGTATCTACATTTGCCGGAGTGATGTCGGCACGGCGCTCGAAAGCGGACTCAATAACGTTCTGTAACTGCTGCATTGTTGAACTCTTATCCATATAAATAAACACACTACACTTTATCGTTTGGATTGAGGGCCTCTGTCAACCGTTGATGCACTTCCTGCTGCAGCTCATTATTAAGCGCACGCCGGTCGGCGGTGGCGATTATGAATAAATCTTCTACTCGCTCACCAATGGTTGTAATTCGGGCGCCATGAAGCGAAATTCCCAGATCGGCAAAAATTTGCCCGACCCGCGCCAGCAGGCCAGGTTGATCGAGTGCAATCAATTCCAGGAACGATTTCCGGTCGGTATGGGTCGGCAGGAAATTCACTTCGGTCTCAACGGTGAAATGACGGAGTTTGGCCGGTTGTCGACGCGGTTGCGGCGGCTGCCAGCTGCGCTGCGTGATCGCCTGCTCCAGCCCAAAACGGATGGCTTCGTGGCGATCCGATGAAAGAGGGCTGCCATCGGGTTCCAGAACGATAAACGTATCCATCGCCATGCCGTCGCGGGTGGTGAAAATCTGCGCGTCGTGAACGCTCAGATTGCGCCTGTCCAGTTCGGCGCAGACAGCGGCAAACAGATACGGTCTGTCCGGACTCCAGATAAAGATTTCGGTTCCGCCGCGCGTGGCCTGCGGGCTGAGTAGAATCAACGGTTTACTGAGATCATGCTGCAACAGATGCCGCGCGTGCCAGGCTAGCTGATTTGGGCTATGGCGGACAAAATAGTTGGCGCGACATCGCGACCAGATGTGATGCAACGCCTCTTCGTCAATATTATCCATACGCAGCAGCGCCAGGGCCTGCAACTGGTGATGACGCACACGCTCGCGCATATCGGGCGTATTCTGCATTCCCCGGCGAAGCTGTTTCTCAGTGGCGAAATAGAGTTCACGCAACAGGCTCTGCTTCCAGCTATTCCACAGCGTTTCATTGGTGGCGCAAATGTCGGCTACCGTCAGACAGGCGAGGAAGCGCAGACGGTGTTCTGTTTGCATCTCTTCGGCGAATTGCTTGATCACTTCTGGATCCTGAATATCACGTCGCTGCGCCGTGACAGACATCAGCAGGTGATGACGTACCAGCCAGGCAACCAGTTGTGTTTCGCGTGAGTTCAGACCGTGCAGTTCGGCGAATTTAAGCACATCCTGCGCACCCAGCACCGAGTGGTCGCCACCGCGTCCTTTGGCAATATCATGAAACAGCGCGGCGATAAAAATCAGCTCGGGTTGTCGCAGGCGAGGCCAGAGATCCACGCACAGCGGGTGAGCCTGACGCGTCTCTTCTTTGGCGAAGCTCTCCAGCTTCAGCATGACCCGAATGGTGTGCTCATCCACGGTATAGGCGTGGAACAGGTCAAACTGCATTTGACCGACGATGTGCGACCATTGCGGCATATAGGCCCACAGCACACTGTGACGGTGCATCGGCAACAGACCACGCCTGACGGCGCCAGGATGGCGCAGCATACTCAGAAACAGCGAGCGCGCTTCCGGGATGTAGCACAGTGGCTGATTAAGATGGCGGCGTGCGTGACGCAGATGACGCAGTGTGGTGGAATAGATCCCCGTGATCGCGCTGTTGCGCACCATGATGTAGAACATCCGCAGGATCGCTTCCGGTTCACGGATAAACAGATCCTCGCTGCGCAGGTCGATCAGTGTGCCGCGTAACTGAAAATCATCATCAATGGGGCGTGGTTTTTCATCGGCAGGCAGCGCGAGGATCGCTTCATCAAACAGTTGCAGCAGCATCTGATTGAGTTCAGTGACGCGGCGGGTGACCCGGAAATAATCCTTCATCATCTGCTCGACCGGTTCGTTGCCTTCGCCGCTATAGTTAAGGCGCTGGGCAACGTTTAACTGGCGGTCAAACAGCAGGCGATTATCGTAACGGTTGACCACCAGGTGGAGTGCAAAGCGAATGCGCCACAGGATATGCAGGCACTCGTTTAGCTCGGCACGTTCCGCCTGCGTTAAAAAGCCGAAACCGACCATCTCGTCTAACGATGTCGCGCCAAAGTGACGACGCGCCACCCACTGCAGAGTATGAATATCGCGTAGGCCGCCGGGACTGCTTTTGATGTCAGGTTCCAGATTGTAACTGGTACCGTGATAGCGGTGATGGCGCAGGTGTTGCTCTTCAACTTTCGCAGCGAAAAATTTTTCTGACGGCCAGAATCCTTCGCTGAAGATGTGTTTCTGCAACTCAAGAAATAATGCGACATCGCCGATCAGCAGACGTGTTTCGATAAGGTTGGTGGCGACGGTGAGATCCGACAACCCCTCCAACAGACACTCTTCCAGAGTCCGCACGCTGTGTCCAACCTCCAGCTTGACGTCCCACAGCAGCGTCAGCAATTCACCAATTTTTTGCGCCTGCGCGTCGGGCAACTTTTTACGGCTTAAGATCAACAGGTCGATGTCGGAAAGCGGATGAAGTTCACCGCGACCGTAGCCGCCAACCGCCACCAGCGCGACATCGCTAATTTGCCCAAAACCGTAATCGATCCACAGTCGCTGCAGAAGCTGGTCAATAAATTCAGTACGGGCTTCAATGAGCATTTCGGCTGAAACGCCTTCGTCAAAGGCCTCGCCCAGCCAACGCTGAAAGACATCAAGATGCGCTTTGATGTGCGCGCAAGTTAGCTCATGTTGAGGCCAGACGCCGGGGTTTTGCGGTTGGCCAGGTAGGGTGGGGAGGGCCGTGTTCGCATGTTGTTCAGGAAGAGTATTCATCGTATGCCACCCATTAAAAAGCCGGATGACGGCGCGAGCGCCTTATCCGGCCTACGGGATAGTGCAATTTGTAGGCCTGATAAGATGCAGGAGCATCGCCATCAGGCAAAAAATTATTCGTCGTGCGTGATGACCGCCGGGATGGTGTCATCCTTGCGTAATGTCAGAATTTCACAGCCATTCTCTGTCACCACAATAGTATGCTCATACTGTGCGGACAAGCTGCGATCTTTCGTTTTTACCGTCCAGCCATCTTTCATGGTACGGATACGATAATCACCTGCGTTAAGCATCGGCTCAATGGTGAACGTCATCCCGGTTTGCAGCACGACGCCACCGTCATCAGCATCGTAGTGCAGAACCTGCGGTTCTTCATGGAAACCGCGACCAATGCCGTGGCCGCAATATTCACGCACCACGGAGAAGCCTTCACCTTCCGCATATTTCTGAATGGCGGCACCCAGCGTACGCAGACGGATGCCAGGTTTTACCATCCGCAGCGCCAGATAGAGACTTTCCTGCGTCACACGGCACAGACGTTCGCCCAGAATGGTCGGTTTGCCGACGATAAACATTTTGGAGGTATCGCCGTGGTAGTCGTCTTTAATGACGGTCACGTCGATGTTGACGATATCGCCATCTTTCAGATGTTTTTCATCATCCGGAATACCGTGACACACCACTTCATTAATCGAGATGCAGACGGATTTCGGGTAGCCGTGATAGCCCAGACATGCGGAAATAGCATGCTGTTTATTAACGATATAGTCGTTACAGATACGATCCAGTTCACCAGTGCTGACGCCCGGTTTGATATACGGCTCGATCATTTCCAGTACTTCGGCGGCCAGACGACCAGCGACGCGCATTTTTTCGATTTCTTCAGGGGTCTTGATTGAGATAGCCATGAATTCTGTCCATCAGTGTCGATTATTTCGACAATAATTGTGTAAGTGCTGACAATGGTATCAGTCTGGGGTACACGCTGCCAAATTGAGAATCATTCTGAACTTCGCCTTTCGTGCCACAAGTGCGTTGGCTGCATTTTTTCACCCCAGTCACTTACTCCTCGTAAGTTCCAGGGGATTCAAAAATTTGCCGCCTTCTTGTAACACGAAATTCATTGTTCAATTCAGCACGGACTGCCAACAATTATTGGTGTCTGCGGCGTATTTGTGGTATAAAGCGCGCCGGACTTCCGTTCTCTCTCAGATACACAAGACAGACGGAAGCGACAAATCTCACTTTGTGTAACAACACACACGTATCGGCACATATTCCGGGGTGCCCTTTGGGGTCGGTAATATGGGATACGTGGAGGCATAACCCCAACTTTATATATAGAGGTTTTAATCATGGCAACTGTTTCCATGCGCGACATGCTCAAGGCTGGTGTTCACTTTGGTCACCAGACCCGTTACTGGAACCCGAAAATGAAGCCGTTCATCTTCGGTGCGCGTAACAAAGTTCACATCATCAACCTTGAGAAAACTGTACCGATGTTCAACGAAGCTCTGGCTGAACTGAACAAGATCTCTTCTCGCAAAGGCAAAATCCTTTTCGTTGGTACTAAACGCGCTGCAAGCGAAGCGGTGAAAGACGCTGCTAACAGCTGCGACCAGTTCTTCGTGAACCATCGCTGGCTGGGCGGTATGCTGACTAACTGGAAAACCGTTCGTCAGTCCATCAAACGTCTGAAAGACCTGGAAACTCAGTCTCAGGACGGTACTTTCGAAAAGCTGACCAAGAAAGAAGCGCTGATGCGCACTCGTGAGCTTGAGAAACTGGAAAACAGCCTGGGCGGTATCAAAGACATGGGCGGTCTGCCGGACGCTCTGTTCGTTATCGATGCTGACCACGAGCACATTGCTATCAAAGAAGCAAACAACCTGGGTATTCCGGTATTTGCTATCGTTGATACCAACTCTGATCCGGACGGTGTTGACTTCGTTATCCCGGGTAACGACGACGCAATCCGTGCTGTTAGCCTGTACCTGGGCGCTGTAGCTGCAACCGTTCGTGAAGGCCGTTCTCAGGATCTGGCTTCCCAGGCGGAAGAAAGCTTCGTAGAAGCTGAATAATAAGGCACGCTCGTTAGAGCCCTTATAGACCAGGTAGTATCACGTTTGGTTAGGGGGCCTGTATATGGCCCCCTTTTTCACTTTTAAATCTGTGCGGTTAATGGCCGGGCAGATCAAATCTTCCGAGGATTTTAGAATGGCTGAAATTACCGCATCCCTGGTAAAAGAGCTGCGTGAGCGTACCGGCGCAGGCATGATGGATTGCAAAAAAGCACTGACTGAAGCTAATGGCGACATCGAGCTGGCAATCGAAAACATGCGTAAATCCGGCGCGATCAAAGCGGCGAAAAAAGCAGGCAACGTTGCTGCTGACGGCGTAATCAAAACCAAAATCGACGGCAACATCGCTTTCATTCTGGAAGTTAACTGCCAGACTGACTTCGTTGCTAAAGATGCTGGTTTCCAGGCATTTGCTGACAAAGTACTGGACGCTGCCGTTGCTGGCAAAATCACTGACGTTGAAGTTCTGAAAGCACAGTTCGAAGAAGAACGTGTTGCTCTGGTTGCTAAAATCGGTGAGAACATCAACATCCGTCGCGTTGCTTCCCTGGAAGGCGAAGTTCTGGGTAACTACCAGCACGGTGCGCGTATCGGTGTTCTGGTTGCTGCAACTGGCGCTGACGAAGAACTGGTTAAACAGCTGGCAATGCACGTTGCTGCAAGCAAACCAGAATTCGTTAAGCCGGAAGACGTGTCTGCTGAAGTGGTAGAGAAAGAATACCAGGTTCAGCTGGACATCGCGATGCAGTCTGGTAAGCCGAAAGAAATCGCAGAGAAAATGGTTGAAGGCCGCATGAAGAAATTCACCGGCGAAGTTTCTCTGACTGGCCAGCCGTTCGTCATGGAGCCGAGCAAATCTGTTGCTCAGCTGCTGAAAGAGCACAACGCTGACGTTACTGGCTTCATCCGCTTTGAAGTGGGTGAAGGCATCGAGAAAGTTGAGACTGACTTTGCAGCAGAAGTTGCTGCGATGTCCAAGCAGTCTTAATTTTATAAGGAGCCGCCTGAGGGCGGCTTCTTTTTGTGTCCGTCATGCAAAATTCAGACAGACTCCTGGCGTTTCTGTGCTGATATGCGACATATCATATGTCGCCAGAATTAACCCCATCTTAATCGTTGACAGTCTCAGGAAAGAAACATGGCTACCAATGCAAAACCCGTCTATAAACGCATTCTGCTTAAGTTAAGCGGCGAAGCCCTGCAGGGTTCAGAAGGCTTCGGTATTGACGCAAGCATACTGGATCGTATGGCTCAGGAAATCAAAGAGCTGGTTGAACTGGGTATTCAGGTTGGTGTGGTGATTGGTGGCGGTAACTTGTTCCGTGGTGCTGGTCTGGCGAAAGCGGGTATGAACCGCGTTGTGGGCGACCACATGGGCATGCTGGCCACCGTAATGAACGGTCTGGCAATGCGCGATGCGCTTCACCGCGCCTATGTGAACGCCCGCCTGATGTCTGCTATTCCCCTGAACGGCGTATGTGACAATTACAGCTGGGCAGAAGCGATTAGCCTGCTGCGTAATAACCGTGTGGTTATTTTGTCTGCTGGTACGGGTAATCCGTTCTTCACCACCGATTCCGCAGCGTGCCTGCGTGGTATTGAAATTGAAGCGGATGTTGTACTGAAAGCCACCAAAGTGGATGGTGTATTTACCGCCGATCCTGCGAAAGATCCAACCGCAACGATGTACGAGCAATTGACCTACAATGAAGTGCTGGATAAAGAGCTGAAAGTGATGGATCTGGCAGCGTTCACGCTGGCTCGTGACCACAAATTGCCGATTCGTGTATTCAACATGAACAAGCCTGGCGCGTTGCGTCGTGTGGTTATGGGCGAAAAAGAAGGGACTTTAATCACGGAATAATTCCCGTGATGTCCAAATACAGGTAATATTCCGCTTTACTGTCGCGGGAGAGGCTCTTACCCGTATATGAATTAATCAGGGCTATACTTAGCACACTGCCACTGTGTGCGACGGTCTGGTCTGACTGAGACAAGTTTTCAAGGATTCGTAACGTGATTAGCGAAATCAGAAAAGATGCTGAAGTACGCATGGACAAATGCGTCGAAGCGTTCAAAAACCAAATCAGCAAAATACGCACGGGTCGTGCTTCTCCCAGCCTGCTGGATGGCATTGTCGTGGAATATTACGGCACGCCGACGCCGCTGCGTCAGCTGGCAAGCGTAACGGTAGAAGATTCCCGTACTCTGAAAATCAACGTGTTTGACCGCTCTATGGGGCCTGCTGTTGAGAAAGCGATTATGGCTTCTGACCTCGGCCTGAACCCAAGCTCTGCAGGTAGCGATATTCGTGTTCCGCTGCCTCCGCTGACGGAAGAACGTCGTAAAGATCTGACGAAAATCGTGCGTGGTGAAGCTGAACAAGCACGTGTTGCCGTACGTAACGTACGTCGTGATGCGAACGACAAAGTGAAAGCTCTGCTGAAAGAGAAAGAGATCAGCGAAGATGACGATCGCCGTTCTCAGGAAGACGTGCAGAAACTGACTGACGCAGCCATCAAGAAAGTTGATGCGGCGCTGGCAGAAAAAGAAACAGAACTGATGCAGTTCTGATTTCCCTGTACGACTAAAACGCCGCACAGAAAACCTGAAAGGGTTGGCTGGCGGCGTTTTGCTTTTTATCGTATCTCAATTCTTCTGGACGTCTTATGAAGCATTTAACCATTCTGGGCTCAACCGGCTCTATTGGTTGCAGCACACTGGATGTGGTGCGCCATAACCCAGACAATTTCCGTGTTGTTGCACTTGTCGCGGGTAAAAATGTTACCCGTATGGTCGAGCAGTGCCTGGAATTCACCCCGCGTTACGCAGTGATGGACGATGAGAATAGCGCCCGTCAGGTGAAAGCTGCGCTTTTGCAGCATGGCAGCCGTACTGAAGTGCTGAGCGGACAACAATCGGCCTGTGATATGGCGGCGCTTGATGACGTTGATCAGGTGATGGCGGCGATTGTTGGCGCTGCTGGCCTGTTGCCAACGCTGGCGGCTATCCACGCGGGGAAAACCATTCTGCTGGCGAATAAAGAGTCGCTGGTGACCTGCGGTCGTCTGTTCATGGATGCGGTGAAACACAGTAAAGCCCAGCTTTTACCGGTAGATAGCGAACATAACGCGATTTTTCAGAGTTTACCGCAACCTATTCAGCACAACCTGGGATACGCTGACCTGGAGCAAAATGGCGTGATGTCGATTTTGCTTACCGGGTCTGGTGGCCCGTTCCGTGAAACGTCATTGCATGATCTGGCAACGATGACGCCCGATCAGGCATGCCGTCATCCGAACTGGTCGATGGGGAGAAAAATCTCTGTCGATTCGGCCACTATGATGAATAAAGGTCTGGAATACATTGAAGCGCGTTGGTTGTTCAATGCCAGCGCAAGCCAGATGGAAGTGCTGATTCATCCGCAGTCTGTGATTCACTCCATGGTGCGTTATCAGGACGGTAGCGTCCTGGCGCAATTGGGAGAACCAGACATGCGCACGCCCATTGCCCATACGATGGCATGGCCGAATCGTGTTCCTTCTGGCGTGAAGCCGCTTGATTTTTGTTCGCTCAGCGCGTTGACGTTTTCTGCCCCGGATTATCAGCGCTATCCGTGTCTGAAATTGGCCATGGATGCCTTCGAGCAGGGGCAAGCTGCCACAACCGCGCTTAATGCGGCGAATGAAATCACGGTTGCTGCATTTCTTGCACAGCAGATTCGTTTTACCGACATTGCCGATCTGAATTTATCGGTACTGGATAACATGAATCTGCAGGAACCACAAAGCGTAGACGACGTGCTGAGGGTCGATGCTGTCGCACGTGACGTCGCCAGAAAACAAGTGACGCGACTCTCCGTATGACGATAATCCATCTACAGTAGATCGTGCTATTTGTTAGCGTTGTGCTTCAGTGATATAGTCTGCGCCACCTGATCGGAGGTATTTGGCTTTTTTCGGTCAGGTAAGCCGTGGTTTGACACGGCTTTTTTTTGTAAAGGCTTCAGTATTCCTGAGTACCGTTAAATCCTTTCAGGGACTAAAAACGCGTTATGTTGTCTGCAACTCAACCATTAAGCGAAAATTTGCCAGCGCATGGCTGTCGTCATGTTGCGATCATTATGGATGGCAATGGCCGCTGGGCGAAGAAACAAGGGAAGATTCGAGCCTTTGGGCACAAGGCCGGGGCAAAATCCGTCCGCCGTGCTGTCTCTTTCGCTGCCAATAACGGTATTGACGCGTTAACGCTGTATGCCTTTAGTAGTGAGAACTGGAACCGACCAGCGCAGGAAGTCAGTGCGTTAATGGAGCTGTTTGTGTGGGCGCTTGATAGTGAAGTAAAAAGCCTGCATCGCCATAACGTTCGTCTGCGCATTATTGGAGATACCAGTCGATTTAACTCGCGTTTGCAAGAACGTATTCGCAAGTCTGAAGCGCTCACGGCCCAGAATACCGGGTTGACGCTGAATATTGCCGCGAACTACGGCGGACGTTGGGATATTGTCCAGGGAGTCAGGCAACTGGCAGAACAGGTGCAGGAAGGTCTGCTGCGCCCTGATCAGATCGATGAAGAAATGCTAAGTCAGCAAATCTGCATGCATGAGCTGGCTCCTGTGGATTTAGTAATTAGGACTGGGGGAGAGCATCGCATCAGTAATTTTTTGCTGTGGCAAATTGCCTACGCCGAACTTTACTTTACTGATGTTCTTTGGCCCGATTTCGATGAACAAGACTTTGAAGGTGCGCTGCATGCCTTTGCTAATCGAGAGCGTCGTTTCGGCGGCACCGAGCCCGGTGATGACAAAGCCTGATGGGGGTCGCTTTTGCTGAAGTATCGCCTGATTTCTGCTTTTGTTTTAATACCTGTTGTCATCGCGGCGCTTTTTCTGCTGCCGCCGGTGGGGTTCGCCATTGTTACGCTGGTCGTTTGTATGTTGGCCGCCTGGGAATGGGGACAGTTAAGCGGTTTTGCCACTCGTACACAACGGGTTTGGCTGGCGGTGCTGTGCGGGTTATTGCTGGCACTTATGCTATTTTTATTACCCGAATATCATCACAATGTACGCCAACCGCTGGTTGAAGCCTCACTTTGGCTGTCGCTAGGCTGGTGGGCGGTGGCGTTGTTGCTGGTGTTGTTTTATCCGGGCTCAGCCGCAATGTGGCGTAATTCGAAGACATTACGCGTTATTTTCGGCGTATTGACCATCGTTCCCTTCTTTTGGGGAATGCTGGCGCTTCGCGCCTGGCACTATGATGAGAATCATTACAGTGGCGCAGTGTGGCTGCTCTATGTCATGATCCTTGTCTGGGGAGCTGATTCCGGAGCGTATATGTTTGGCAAACTGTTTGGCAAACATAAGCTGGCGCCAAAGGTCTCTCCCGGTAAAACATGGCAAGGTTTCATTGGTGGTCTGCTGACCGCTGCGGTGATCTCATGGGGTTACAGCATGTGGGCTAACCTTGATGTCGCGCCTTCAACCTTGTTCATATGCTCTATTTTTGCTGCGTTGGCCTCTGTGCTGGGTGACTTAACAGAGAGTATGTTTAAGCGTGAAGCGGGAATTAAGGATAGCGGTCATTTGATCCCCGGACATGGTGGTATTCTGGATCGTATTGATAGCCTGACGGCTGCAGTACCGGTCTTTGCGTGCCTGTTGTTGTTGGTATTCAGGACGCTTTAACGGAAGGTATTATGCTGAGTATTCTCTGGAATCTGGCTGCATTCATCATCGCACTGGGTGTGCTTATCACCGTGCATGAATTTGGTCATTTCTGGGTTGCCCGGCGCTGCGGCGTTCGTGTCGAGCGCTTTTCCATTGGTTTTGGTAAAGCGCTTTGGCGACGCACCGATCGTTTTGGCACTGAGTATGTCATTGCGCTTATCCCCCTCGGCGGTTACGTCAAAATGTTGGATGAACGCGCAGAGCCGGTGATTCCGGAACTGCGCCATCATGCCTTCAACAATAAAACCGTTGGACAGCGGGCGGCGATTATCGCCGCAGGTCCGATTGCAAACTTCCTTTTCGCTATATTTGCTTACTGGCTGGTCTTTATCATCGGCGTCCCTGGTGTGCGTCCGGTGGTTGGCGAAATAACACCCAATTCAATTGCTGCTCAGGCGCAAATTCGTCCAGGAACGGAACTTAAAGCCGTTGATGGTATCGAAACCCCTGATTGGGATGCCGTCCGTTTACAATTGGTGTCAAAAATCGGCGATGAGCATACGACAATCAGCGTAGCGCCGTTTGGTAGCAACCAACGCCAGGACAAAACGCTGGATTTGCGTCAGTGGGCATTTGAGCCAGACAAAGAAGATCCTGTATCGTCTTTAGGGATTCGACCTCGCGGTCCACAGATTGAACCTGTGTTGTCAGAAGTGCAAACGCACTCCGCAGCAAGTAAGGCAGGTTTGCAAGCTGGCGACAGGATCGTTAAAGTCGATGGTCAATCGTTAACGCAATGGATGATGTTCGTGACGCTGGTGCGCGATAATCCGGGTAAACCGTTAGCGCTCGAAATCGAAAGACAAGGGAGCTCCTTGTCTTTGACGTTAATTCCGGATACAAAACCGGTTAACGGTAAAGCAGAGGGTTTTGCGGGCGTGGTGCCTAAAATTATTCCTCTGCCAGATGAGTACAAGACAGTACGCCAGTATGGGCCATTCAGCGCCATCCTCGAAGCCACGGACAAAACGTGGCAGTTGATGAAGCTGACGGTCAGTATGCTGGGGAAATTGATTACCGGTGATGTGAAACTGAACAACCTCAGTGGGCCGATTTCTATCGCCCAGGGGGCTGGGATGTCAGCGGAGTTTGGGGGCATTTATTACCTGATGTTTCTTGCGCTTATCAGCGTGAACTTAGGGATAATCAACCTGTTTCCGTTGCCCGTTCTTGACGGGGGACATCTGCTGTTCCTGGCGATTGAAAAGCTGAAGGGCGGTCCGGTATCCGAGCGGGTTCAAGACTTTAGTTATCGCATTGGCTCGATTTTGCTGGTGTTGTTAATGGGGCTTGCACTTTTCAATGATTTCTCTCGGTTGTAAGAGAGTGTTAGGAAGAACGCATAATAACGATGGCGATGAAAAAGTTGCTCATAGCGTCGCTGCTGTTTAGCAGCGCCACCGTATACGGTGCTGAAGGGTTCGTAGTGAAGGACATTCATTTCGAAGGCCTGCAGCGAGTCGCTGTTGGTGCGGCCCTCCTCAGTATGCCGGTGCGCACAGGCGACACGGTTAATGATGAAGATATCAGTAATACCATTCGCGCTCTGTTTGCCACTGGTAACTTTGAGGATGTCCGTGTCCTGCGTGACGGTGATACCCTTCTGGTTCAGGTAAAAGAACGTCCGACGATTGCCAGTATTACTTTCTCCGGTAACAAATCGGTGAAAGAAGAAATGCTTAAGCAAAACCTCGAGGCGTCTGGTGTGCGTGTTGGTGAATCTCTGGATCGCACCACTCTGGCTGATATCGAAAAAGGCCTGGAAGACTTCTACTACAGCGTCGGTAAATACAGTGCCAGCGTGAAAGCGGTTGTCACACCGTTGCCGCGTAACCGTGTTGACCTCAAACTGGTGTTCCAGGAAGGCGTATCGGCGAAGATCCAACAGATCAATATCGTCGGTAACCATGCCTTCAGCACTGACGAACTCATTTCTCACTTCCAACTGCGGGATGAAGTACCGTGGTGGAACGTCGTGGGCGATCGTAAGTACCAGAAACAGAAACTGGCGGGCGACCTCGAAACGCTGCGCAGCTACTATCTGGATCGCGGTTACGCGCGTTTCAACATCGACTCTACGCAAGTAAGTCTGACCCCGGACAAGAAAGGGATCTACATCACGGTTAACATCACTGAAGGCGATCAGTACAAGCTTTCGGGTGTTGAGGTGAGCGGTAACCTGGCAGGGCATTCAGCTGAAATTGAGAGTCTGACGAAGATCGAGCCGGGCGAACTCTATAACGGCACCAAAGTGACCAAAATGGAAGATGATATCAAGAAGCTTCTGGGTCGCTATGGTTATGCCTATCCGCGTGTACAGTCGCAACCTGAAATTAACGATGCTGACAAAACCGTAAAATTACGTGTGAACGTGGATGCGGGTAACCGTTTCTATGTGCGTAAGATCCGTTTTGAAGGTAACGATACCTCCAAAGATTCCGTTTTGCGCCGTGAAATGCGTCAGATGGAAGGGGCATGGTTAGGCAGCGATCTGGTCGATCAGGGTAAAGAGCGTCTGAACCGTCTGGGTTACTTTGAAACCGTCGACACCGATACACAGCGCGTTCCGGGCAGCCCGGATCAGGTTGATGTGGTGTATAAGGTCAAAGAACGTAACACCGGTAGCTTCAACTTCGGTATTGGTTACGGTACGGAAAGCGGCGTTAGCTTCCAGGCCGGCGTTCAGCAGGACAACTGGTTGGGTACAGGTTATTCCGTTGGGATTAACGGTACCAAAAACGACTATCAAACCTATACTGAGTTGTCTGTAACGAACCCGTACTTTACCGTTGATGGCGTTAGTCTCGGTGGTCGTGTCTTCTATAACGACTTTGAAGCTGATGATGCCGATCTGTCCGACTATACCAACAAAAGTTATGGTACGGACGTGACTCTGGGCTTCCCAATCAACGAATACAACACGTTGCGTGCAGGTTTAGGTTATGTGCATAACAAACTGTCTAACATGCAGCCTCAGGTAGCGATGTGGCGTTATCTTGATTCGATGGGGGAAAATCCAGACCCGACGAATGATAACAACAGTTTTACTGCAGATGACTTCACCTTCAACTATGGTTGGACGTATAACAAACTTGACCGTGGGTACTTCCCGACGGAAGGGTCGCGTATCAACCTGAACGGTAAAGTGACCATTCCGGGCTCTGACAACGAATACTACAAAGCGACATTGGATACGGCGACCTATGTGCCGATTGATGATGATCACAAATGGGTGGTTCTGGGTCGTACCCGTTGGGGCTATGGTGATGGCTTAGGCGGCAAAGAAATGCCGTTCTATGAGAACTTCTATGCGGGTGGTTCAAGCACCGTGCGTGGTTTCCAGTCCAATACCATTGGTCCGAAGGCACTGTATTTACCTGCGAACAGTCGTCATGACGGTGACGATGATTTCGAAAACGAGTGCGCAAGCACTAACACAGCGCCGTGCGAATCTGATGATGCAGTGGGCGGTAACGCGATGGCTGTCGCCAGCCTGGAGTTCATTACCCCAACGCCGTTTATTAGTGAAAAATACGCCAACTCGGTCCGTACCTCGTTCTTCTGGGATATGGGTACCGTGTGGGATACTAACTGGGATTCCAGCAAGTATGCCGGTTATCCGGACTACAGCGATCCAAGCAATATCCGTATGTCTGCAGGTATCGCATTACAATGGATGTCCCCATTGGGGCCGTTGGTCTTCTCCTATGCCCAGCCGTTCAAGGATTACGATGGAGACAAAAAAGAGCAGTTCCAGTTTAACATTGGTAAAACCTGGTAACTGTTCTTCGCAAAGGAATGTAAGTGTTGTGTAGCGATGACTTTTGGCGATCCCATTAAGGGTCGCCTGGCCACGCAAAGAGCTGTACCTTCGGGTGCAAATGGGATGGTAAGGAGTTTATTGTGAAAAAGTGGTTATTAGCTGCAGGTCTCGGTTTAGCGATGGTTACGTCCGCACAGGCTGCTGACAAAATTGCAATCGTCAACATGGGTAGTCTGTTCCAGCAGGTTGCGCAGAAGACGGGTGTTTCCAGCACGCTGGAAAATGAGTTCAAAGGCCGCGCCAGCGAACTGCAGCGCATGGAATCCGATCTGCAATCTAAAATGCAACGTCTGCAATCCATGAAAGCTGGCAGTGATCGCACTAAGCTGGAAAAAGAAGTAATGGCTCAGCGCCAGACTTTTGCTCAGAAAGCACAGGCTTTTGAGCAGGATCGTGCGCGCCGTTCCAACGAAGAGCGTGGCAAACTGGTTACCCGTATCCAGACTGCTGTGAAATCCGTCGCTAACAGCCAGGATATCGATCTGGTCGTTGATGCTAACACCGTTGCTTACAACAGCAGCGAAGTGAAAGATATCACCGCTGACGTACTGAAACAGGTTAAATAAGTAATGCCTTCAATTCGACTGGCTGATTTAGCAGAGCAGTTGGATGCAGAATTACACGGTGATGGCGATATCGTCATCACCGGCGTTGCGTCCATGCAATCTGCGCAAACAGGTAATATCACGTTCATGGTAAATCCTAAGTACCGTGAGCATCTGGCCTTATGTCAGGCTTCTGCCGTCGTGATGACGCAGGATGATCTTCCTTTTGCTAAGAGTGCCGCCCTGGTAGTGAAGAATCCCTACCTGACGTATGCGCGAATGGCACAAATTTTAGATACCACGCCGCAGCCAGCGCAAAACATTGCCCCCAGTGCAGTGATTGATGCGACGGCGACGCTGGGTAGCAATGTCTCCGTAGGTGCAAACGCGGTGATCGAATCTGGCGTAACGCTCGGCGATAACGTGGTTATCGGTCCGGGTTGCTTCGTTGGAAAGAATACAAAAATCGGCGCAGGTTCACGCTTGTGGGCGAATGTGACGATCTACCACGACATTCAGATTGGTGAAAATTGTCTGATCCAATCCAGTACGGTTGTGGGTGCAGACGGTTTTGGCTACGCCAACGATCGTGGTAATTGGGTGAAGATCCCGCAACTTGGTCGCGTTATTATCGGTGATCGCGTGGAGATCGGCGCTTGTACAACTATCGATCGTGGTGCGCTTGACGATACAATTATCGGTAATGGTGTGATTATTGATAATCAGTGCCAGATTGCACATAACGTCGTGATTGGCGACAATACGGCGGTTGCCGGTGGCGTCATTATGGCGGGCAGCCTGAAGATTGGCCGTTACTGCATGATTGGCGGCGCCAGTGTGATCAACGGGCATATGGAAATATGCGACAAAGTCACGGTGACTGGCATGGGTATGGTGATGCGTCCTATCACTGAACCTGGCGTCTATTCCTCAGGCATTCCGTTGCAACCTAATAAAGTATGGCGTAAAACCGCTGCGCTGGTGATGAACATTGATGATATGAGCAAGCGTCTCAAAGCAATTGAGCGCAAGGTTAATCAGCAGGACTAACGCTTCATCTTTTGCGTGCCAAACTTTCCGGCCTGTCGGCATTCTTTCGATTGCGGCAGGCCGTGTTATTATTGCCTTTTAGTATATTTAGACAGGAAGAGTATTTTGACTACTAACACTCATACTCTGCATATTGAAGAGATTTTAGAACTTCTGCCGCACCGTTTTCCGTTTTTGCTGGTTGATCGTGTGCTGGATTTTGAAGAAGGTCGTTTTCTGCGCGCAGTGAAGAATGTCTCCGTAAACGAGCCGTTTTTCCAGGGGCATTTCCCTGGCAAACCGATTTTTCCGGGCGTGCTGATTCTGGAAGCGATGGCTCAGGCAACAGGTATTCTCGCCTTTAAAAGCGTAGGAAAACTGGAGCCAGGTGAACTGTATTACTTCGCGGGTATTGACGAAGCGCGCTTTAAGCGTCCTGTCGTGCCAGGCGATCAGATGATCATGGAAGTCACTTTCGAGAAAACACGCCGTGGCCTGACCCGCTTCAAAGGGGTTGCTCTGGTTGACGGTAAAGTCGTTTGCGAAGCAACTATGATGTGTGCCCGTAGCCGGGAGGCCTGATACGTGATTGATAAATCCGCCTTTATTCATCCTACCGCCATTGTGGAAGAGGGCGCCTCTATTGGCGCTAACGCTCACATTGGCCCTTTTTGTCTTGTTGGACCCCATGTAGAAATTGGTGAGGGTACCGTACTGAAGTCTCACGTTGTTGTGAATGGCCATACTAAAATTGGTCGCGATAATGAGATTTATCAGTTCGCCTCTATCGGTGAAGTTAACCAGGATCTGAAATATGCGGGTGAACCGACCCGTGTGGAAATTGGCGATCGTAACCGCATTCGCGAAAGCGTCACCATTCATCGTGGCACAGTGCAGGGCGGTGGGTTGACGAAGGTGGGTAGCGATAACTTACTGATGATCAATGCCCACGTGGCGCACGATTGTACGATAGGTAACCGCTGTATTCTGGCCAATAACGCCACTCTTGCGGGGCATGTTTCGCTCGATGATTTTGTCATCATTGGCGGCATGACCGCGGTGCACCAGTTCTGCATTATCGGTGCGCACGTGATGGTTGGCGGTTGTTCTGGCGTTGCTCAGGACGTTCCGCCGTATGTTATTGCTCAGGGCAACCACGCGACGCCGTTTGGCGTCAACATCGAAGGGCTAAAGCGCCGCGGTTTCACCCGCGAAGCGATCACTGCTATCCGCAACGCCTATAAAGCGTTGTACCGTAGTGGCAAAACGCTGGAAGAAGCTAAACCGGAAATCGCCGAACTGGCGCAGCAGTACCCAGAAGTTCAGCTATTCAGTGATTTCTTTGCCCGCTCAACACGCGGTCTGATTCGTTAATGGCTGAACAGCGCCCTTTAACGATTGCCCTGGTCGCCGGAGAAACCTCCGGCGATATTCTTGGTGCAGGTTTAATCCGTGCTCTCAAATTACGTGTTCCCAACGCCCGTTTTGTGGGGGTTGCCGGTCCACGCATGCAGGCCGAAGGCTGCGAAGCCTGGTACGAAATGGAAGAGCTGGCGGTGATGGGCATTGTTGAAGTGCTCGGACGCTTACGTCGCTTACTGCATATTCGTGCCGATCTCACGAAGCGTTTTACCGAACTGCAGCCGGATGTCTTTGTTGGCATTGATGCCCCGGATTTTAACATCACTCTTGAGGGCAACCTCAAAAAGCAGGGTATCAAAACCATTCATTACGTCAGTCCGTCCGTCTGGGCGTGGCGACAGAAACGCGTTTTCAAAATAGGCAGATCCACCCATATGGTGTTGGCATTTCTGCCTTTCGAAAAAGCGTTTTACGACAAATTTAATGTCCCGTGCCGTTTTATTGGTCACACGATGGCGGATGCCATGCCGCTGGACCCGGATAAAAATGCGGCGCGCGATGTGCTGGGGATCTCTCATGATGCCCATTGCCTCGCATTGTTGCCCGGCAGCCGTGGCGCTGAAGTTGAAATGCTCAGCGCTGACTTCCTGAAAACTGCGCAACTGTTGCGACAGCACTATCCCGATCTTGAAGTTGTGGTGCCGTTGGTCAATGCCAAACGTCGCGAGCAGTTCGAGCGAATCAAAGCTGAAGTGGCGCCTGAGCTCGCTGTCCATTTGCTTGATGGAATGGGGCGTGAAGCCATGGTGGCAAGCGATGCAGCCCTGCTGGCTTCCGGTACGGCAGCGCTGGAGTGTATGCTGGCGAAATGTCCGATGGTGGTGGGCTATCGTATGAAGCCCTTCACGTTCTGGTTAGCGAAACGACTGGTAAAAACCGACTATGTTTCGCTGCCTAACCTGCTGGCAGGAAGAGAGTTAGTCAAAGAGCTGTTGCAGGAAGAGTGTGAGCCGAATGCGTTGGCGGAAGTATTATTGCCCCTGTTGGCAAACGGTAAAACCAGCCATGCAATGCACGACACATTCCGCGCACTGCATCAGCAGATCCGTTGCAATGCCGATGAGCAGGCGGCGGATGCAGTTCTGGAGTTAGCACGATGATTGAATTTGTTTATCCGCATACCCATTTAGTGGCCGGAGTGGATGAAGTCGGGCGCGGACCTTTGGTCGGAGCAGTCGTTACCGCGGCAGTCATTCTTGATCCAGCTCGCCCAATTGTGGGACTCAACGACTCAAAAAAGCTTTCAGAAAAGCGCCGCCTGGCGCTGTATGACGAAATTAAAGAAAAAGCGTTAAGCTGGAGCCTGGGACGTGCGGAGCCGCATGAGATCGATGAGCTGAATATTTTACACGCGACCATGCTGGCGATGCAGCAAGCCGTTGCGGGCCTGCATATTGCGCCGGAATACGTGCTGATAGACGGTAATCGTTGTCCGGCGCTGCCGGTGCCTTCTATGGCGGTGGTGAAAGGCGATAGCCGGGTGGCGGAGATCAGTGCCGCATCCATTCTGGCAAAAGTGACGCGAGATGCTGAGATGACCGCGCTGGACGCCGTATTTCCCCAATATGGCTTTGCGCAACATAAGGGTTATCCAACCGCTTTTCATCTGGAGGCGCTTGCTGAACATGGTGCGACGGAGCATCACCGACGCAGCTTTGCTCCTGTCAAACGTGCACTGGGACTTGCGTCCTGATTCTTGCGTCGAGAATAAGTAAACCGGAATCTAAAGATGTCTGAACCACGTTTCGTTCACCTGCGGGTGCACAGCGACTACTCTATGATCGATGGGCTGGCGAAAACCGGACCGCTGGTGAAAAAGGCGGCCGCGTTGGGCATGCCTGCGCTGGCGATCACCGATTTCACTAACCTTTGCGGTCTGGTGAAGTTCTACGGAGCGGGCCACGGCGCGGGGATAAAACCTATCGTCGGCGCCGATTTTCACGTTCAGAGCGAGCAGTTGGGCGATGAGCTCACCCAACTGACGGTACTGGCGGCGAACAATACCGGTTATCAGAATCTGACGTTATTGATCTCTAAAGCGTACCAGCGCGGTTATGGCGCCGCCGGGCCGATTATCGATCGTGACTGGCTGGTCGAATTAAAAGAGGGATTGATCCTGCTTTCCGGCGGGCGGATGGGTGATGTAGGACGTTGCCTGCTGCGCGGTAACAGCGCGCTGGTTGACGAGTGCGTCGCGTTTTACGAAGAACATTTTCCCGATCGCTACTTCCTTGAGCTGATTCGCACCGGCAGACCGGATGAAGAGACGTACCTGCATGCGGCGGTAGAACTGGCTGAAACGCGCGGCTTGCCGGTCGTGGCGACCAACGACGTCCGTTTTCTCGAAACGGGCGATTTTGATGCGCATGAAATTCGCGTCGCCATCCACGATGGCTTTACCCTTGACGATCCAAAGCGTCCACGTAACTATTCGCCACAGCAATATATGCGCAGCGAAGAGGAGATGTGCGAGCTTTTTGCCGACATCCCGGAAGCGCTGGAAAATACTGTTGAGATCGCCAAACGGTGTAACGTCACAGTACGTCTGGGCGAATATTTCCTGCCGCAGTTTCCGACCGGAGACATGACCACCGAAGATTATCTGGTCAAAAAATCGAAAGAGGGGCTGGAAGAGCGTCTGGCGTTTTTATTCCCGGACGAAGCCCAGCGTAATGAGAAGCGCCCGCCCTATGACGAACGCCTGGATATTGAACTTCAGGTGATTAACCAGATGGGATTCCCGGGGTACTTCCTGATCGTGATGGAGTTTATCCAGTGGTCGAAAGATAACGGCGTGCCGGTAGGCCCGGGGCGTGGTTCTGGCGCCGGTTCGCTGGTCGCTTACGCGTTAAAAATTACCGACCTTGATCCGCTGGAATTTGACCTGCTTTTTGAACGTTTCCTTAACCCGGAACGCGTCTCCATGCCTGACTTCGACGTTGACTTCTGTATGGAGAAACGCGACCAGGTGATTGAGCACGTGGCGGATATGTATGGTCGCGATGCGGTATCGCAGATCATTACTTTCGGTACGATGGCGGCAAAAGCGGTAATCCGTGACGTCGGCCGCGTGCTGGGGCATCCGTACGGCTTTGTGGACCGAATTTCTAAGCTGGTGCCTCCCGATCCGGGCATGACACTGGCAAAAGCGTTTGAAGCAGAACCGCAACTGCCGGAAATTTACGAAGCAGATGAAGAGGTTAAAGCGCTAATTGATATGGCGCGTAAGCTGGAAGGTGTCACCCGTAACGCCGGTAAACACGCCGGTGGTGTGGTGATCGCGCCAACCAAAATTACCGATTTTGCACCGCTTTATTGTGATGAACAGGGGCTACATCCGGTCACCCAGTTTGATAAAAACGACGTGGAATATGCCGGGCTGGTGAAGTTCGACTTTCTTGGCCTGCGTACGCTCACTATCATTAACTGGGCGCTGGAGATGATCAACGCCCGCCGTGAGAAAAACGGCGAACCGCCGTTGGATATCGCCGCGATTCCGTTAGACGACAAAAAAAGCTTCGACATGCTGCAGCGTTCGGAGACCACTGCGGTCTTCCAGCTTGAATCCCGCGGCATGAAAGACCTGATCAAACGTCTGCAGCCCGACTGCTTCGAAGATATGATCGCGCTGGTGGCGCTGTTCCGTCCTGGTCCGTTGCAATCAGGAATGGTAGATAACTTTATCGACCGTAAACACGGCCGCGAAGAGATTTCCTATCCGGATGTTCAATGGCAGCATGAATGCCTAAAACCGGTTCTGGAGCCAACCTACGGCATTATCCTGTACCAGGAACAGGTCATGCAGATTGCCCAGGAACTCTCCGGCTATACGCTCGGCGGCGCAGATATGCTGCGTCGTGCGATGGGTAAGAAAAAGCCGGAAGAGATGGCCAAGCAGCGCGGTACCTTTGAAGAGGGTGCGAAAAAACGCGGCGTCGACGGCGAACTGGCGATGAAAATCTTTGACCTGGTGGAGAAATTCGCCGGTTACGGGTTTAACAAATCTCACTCCGCCGCTTATGCCCTGGTGTCGTACCAAACGCTGTGGCTGAAAGCGCACTATCCGGCTGAGTTTATGGCCGCGGTAATGACCGCCGATATGGACAACACCGAGAAGGTAGTTGGCCTAGTGGATGAGTGCTGGCGCATGGGGCTGAAGATCCTGCCGCCAGATATCAACTCCGGACTGTATCATTTCCACGTCAATGATGATGGCGAGATTGTTTACGGTATCGGCGCGATTAAAGGCGTGGGTGAAGGCCCGATTGAAGCTATTATTGAAGCGCGTAATGAAGGCGGCTATTTCCGAGAGCTGTTTGATCTGTGCGCACGTACGGACACTAAAAAGCTTAATCGCCGGGTGCTGGAAAAGCTGATCATGTCCGGGGCGTTTGACCGCCTTGGGCCGCATCGCGCCGCACTGATGAACGCATTGGGCGATGCCCTGAAAGCCGCCGATCAGCACGCGAAAGCAGAAGCTATCGGCCAGGCGGATATGTTTGGTGTTCTGGCTGAAGAGCCGGAGCAAATTGAGCAATCTTATGCCAGCTGCCAGCCATGGCCGGAACAGGTGGTGTTGGATGGGGAGCGAGAAACGTTAGGTCTGTACCTGACGGGACACCCCATCAATCAGTATTTAAAAGAAATTGAGCGCTATGTCGGAGGCTACAGGCTGAAAGACATGCATCCGACAGAACGTGGTAAAGTCACCACGGCTGCGGGGCTCGTCATTGCCGCAAGGGTTATGGTCACCAAGCGCGGCAATCGTATCGGCATCTGTACCCTGGATGACCGTTCCGGACGTCTGGAAGTGATGTTGTTTACCGATGCTCTGGATAAATACCAGCAATTGCTGGAAAAAGACCGCATACTTATCGTCAGCGGACAGGTCAGCTTTGATGACTTCAGCGGGGGGCTTAAAATGACCGCCCGCGAAGTGATGGATATTGACGAAGCCCGGGAAAAATATGCTCGCGGGCTTGCTATCTCGCTGACGGACAGGCAAATTGATGACCAGCTTTTAAACCGACTCCGTCAGTCTCTGGAACCCCACCGCTCGGGGACAATTCCAGTACATCTCTACTATCAGAGGACGGATGCACGTGCGCGGTTGCGCTTTGGCGCGTCGTGGCGTGTCTCTCCGAGCGATCGTTTGCTAAACGATCTCCGTGGCCTCATTGGTTCGGAGCAGGTGGAACTGGAGTTTGACTAATACAGGAATACTATGAGTCTGAATTTCCTTGATTTTGAACAGCCGATTGCAGAGCTGGAAGCGAAAATCGATTCTCTGACTGCGGTGAGCCGTCAGGATGAGAAACTGGATATTAACATCGATGAAGAAGTCCATCGTCTGCGCGAAAAAAGCGTAGAGCTGACGCGCAAAATCTTCGCCGATCTTGGCGCATGGCAGGTGGCCCAACTGGCACGCCATCCACAGCGTCCATATACCCTGGATTATGTCCGCCTGGCGTTTGATGAATTTGACGAACTGGCGGGCGATCGCGCTTATGCAGACGATAAAGCTATCGTTGGTGGCATCGCACGTCTGGAAGGTCGTCCGGTGATGATCATTGGTCATCAGAAAGGCCGTGAGACCAAAGAAAAAATCCGTCGTAACTTTGGTATGCCAGCGCCGGAAGGTTATCGTAAAGCGCTGCGTCTGATGGAAATGGCCGAGCGTTTTAACATGCCGATCATTACCTTCATCGACACCCCTGGTGCCTACCCTGGCGTTGGTGCGGAAGAGCGCGGTCAGTCCGAAGCCATTGCCCGCAACCTGCGTGAAATGTCACGTCTGAGCGTCCCGGTTGTCTGCACCGTTATCGGTGAAGGTGGTTCCGGCGGCGCACTGGCGATTGGTGTGGGTGATAAGGTTAACATGCTGCAGTACAGCACGTATTCCGTTATCTCTCCGGAAGGTTGCGCCTCTATCCTCTGGAAGAGTGCAGACAAAGCGCCGCTGGCCGCAGAAGCAATGGGCATCATCGCCCCGCGTCTGAAAGAGCTGAAGCTGATTGATTCTATCATTCCAGAACCGCTGGGCGGCGCGCATCGCAACCCGGAAACAATGGCGGCTTCTTTGAAAGCGCAATTGTTGTCTGATTTGGCCGATCTCGATGTGTTGAGCAAAGAAGATTTGAAAAACCGTCGTTATCAGCGTCTGATGAGCTACGGCTACGCGTAATTCGCTACTTTTCTGAAAAGGGCCACTTTTTGTGGCCCTTTTTTTTACCTGCGGTTTGACCAGGCTATGATGAGATAAGGATTTTCCAGGAGGAACGCATGAATATCATTGCCATAATGGGACCGCACGGGGTTTTTTATAAAGACGAGCCCATCAAGGAACTTGAACACTCCCTGCAATCACAGGGATTCCAGATTATCTGGCCACAAAATAGCGTTGACCTGCTCAAATTTATCGAACACAACCCACGGATCTGCGGCGTGATTTTTGACTGGGATGAGTACAGTCTCGAACTGTGTAGCGATATAAATCAACTGAACGAATATCTTCCCCTTTACGCGTTTATTAATACGCACTCAACCATGGATGTCAGTGCGCAGGATATGCGTATGGCGCTGTGGTTTTTTGAGTACGCGCTCGGTCAGTCCGATGATATTGCAACGCGCATTCGTCAGTACACTAACGAATATCTGGAAAACATCACGCCACCGTTTACCAGGGCGCTGTTTACGTATGTGAAAGAGGGGAAGTACACCTTTTGTACGCCAGGCCATATGGCGGGGACGGCATATCAAAAGAGTCCTGTAGGTTGCCTGTTCTATGATTTTTTCGGTGGCAATACGCTGAAAGCCGACGTCTCTATCTCTGTTACTGAATTAGGCTCTTTGCTGGACCATACGGGTCCGCATCTGGAAGCCGAAGAATATATTGCCCGCACATTTGGGGCTGAACAGAGTTACATGGTGACGAACGGAACCTCGACGTCGAATAAAATTGTCGGGATGTATGCGGCTCCGGCAGGCAGTACGTTGCTTATCGATCGTAACTGCCATAAATCCCTCGCCCACTTGCTGATGATGAGCGACGTGGTCCCGATTTGGTTGAAACCCACGCGAAATGCGCTCGGCATCCTCGGTGGGATCCCCCGGCGCGAGTTTTCTCGCACGAACATTGAACGCAAAGTGGCAGAAACGGCACGGGCGCAGTGGCCGGTGCATGCGGTCATTACCAACTCGACCTACGACGGCCTGCTCTATAACACGAACTGGATCAAGCAAACGCTGGAGGTGCCTTCGATTCATTTTGACTCTGCCTGGGTGCCGTACACCCATTTTCATCCGATCTATCAGGGGAAAAGCGGAATGAGCGGCGAGCGGGTGGCAGGGAAAGTGATTTTCGAAACGCAATCTACGCACAAAATGTTGGCGGCATTATCCCAGGCATCCCTCATCCATATTAAAGGTGAGTACGATGAGGACACCTTCAACGAAGCGTTTATGATGCACACTTCAACCTCACCCAGCTATCCCATTGTGGCATCAATTGAAACAGCGGCGGCAATGCTGCGCGGCAACCCTGGCAAGCGATTAATTAATCGCTCGGTGGAACGAGCGCTCCATTTCCGTAAAGAGGTACAGCGGCTGCGGGAGGAGTCGGACAGCTGGTTCTTTGATATCTGGCAGCCGGAAGAGGTTGATGACGCGCAGTGCTGGCCTGTCGCGCCAGGGGAATCGTGGCATGGATTTTCCGATGCCGATAGCGATCACATGTTCCTCGACCCGGTCAAAGTCACGATTCTGACGCCGGGGATGGACGAGCAGGGCGTTATGAGCGAGGAAGGGATACCTGCGGCGCTGGTGGCGAAATTTCTCGATGAACGTGGTGTGGTCGTTGAGAAAACAGGGCCGTATAACCTGCTGTTCCTCTTTAGCATCGGTATTGATAAAACGCGGGCGATGGGATTGTTGCGTGGTCTGACGGAGTTCAAACGATCCTACGATCTTAATCTTCGCGTTAAAAATATGCTGCCGGATCTGTACGCGGAAGATCCCGATTTTTATCGAAATATGCGGATTCAGGATCTGGCTCAAGGGATCCATAAACTGATCCGTCAGCACGATCTTTCTGGCCTGATGTTGCGGGCGTTCGATACATTGCCTGAAATGAAAATGACGCCTCACGAAGCCTGGCAGAGGCAGATCAAAGGTGAAGTCGAAACCATCGCAATTGATCAACTGGTGGGGCGTATTTCGGCCAATATGGTATTGCCTTATCCACCCGGAGTACCGCTGCTGATGCCGGGTGAAATGATCACCGAAGAGAGTCGGGCAGTGCTCGATTTTCTGTTAATGCTGTGTTCTATTGGCCACCATTATCCCGGGTTTGAAACGGATATTCATGGTGCGAAGCAGGATGACGATGGGGTATACCGTGTGAGAGTCCTAAAAACGGTCTAACCGCTTGCTTTCGCCAGCGTTTGACGGGTAACGTGCTGATAACATGTCTAAAGGAGACGTTATGCTGGGATTAAAACAGGTTCACCATATTGCGATCATCGCGACAAACTACGCCGCCAGTAAGGCATTTTATTGCGATGTGCTGGGCTTTACGCTGATGAGCGAAGCGTACAGAGAGGAACGTGACTCCTGGAAAGGTGACCTGGCGTTAAACGGGCAGTATGTCATTGAGCTGTTTTCGTTTCCCTTCCCGCCAGCGCGCCCCAGTCGGCCAGAAGCCTGTGGCTTGCGTCATCTTGCCTTTAGCGTGGATGATGTGGAAAAGGCCATTGCGCATCTGGAAGAAAACGGCGTGAAATGCGAGCCAGTGCGTATTGATCCGTTTACCCACAAACGTTTCACCTTTTTTAATGATCCTGACGGGTTGCCGCTTGAGTTGTACGAGCAGTAAGACTTGTCATTATGGCTTCTGCCCGGTAACGTGCCGGGCAACGCCACAGTAAATAAGCATCATGACGACACTCACCCTGAACACTTCACTCCTGACCAGCCGCCAGATTCTGGTGGCTTTTAGCGGTGGTCTGGATTCCACCGTGCTCCTGCATCAACTGGTGCTGTGGCGACAACAGACCCCAGACCTCACTCTGCGCGCGATTCATGTTCATCATGGACTCAGTCCCCATGCCGACAGTTGGGTGGCACACTGTGAAGCGATTTGTCAGCAATGGCAGGTGCCGCTGGTGGTCGAGCGCGTCCAGCTTCAGGATGAGGGGCTGGGGATTGAGGCGCAGGCCCGCCGCGCGCGATATAACGCTTTTGCCCGGACATTACAGCCTGGTGAAGTACTGGTAACCGCCCAACACCTCGACGACCAGTGCGAAACTTTTCTGCTGGCGCTTAAGCGCGGCAGCGGCCCGGCAGGTCTTTCGTCGATGGGGGAACGTTCGTCGTTTGCAGGTTCATCTCTTCTTCGCCCGCTGTTGATGGAAACGCGTGGCTCGCTTGAACAGTGGGCGCAAGCATACGAGCTACGCTGGATTGAAGATGAAAGTAATCAGGATGATACCTACGATCGTAATTTTTTACGGCTGCGTATTATCCCGCTCCTGCAACAGCGCTGGCCGCACTTCGCCGGAGCGACAGCCCGTAGCGCGGCGTTGTGCGCAGAGCAGGAGAGCCTGCTGGATGAATTGTTAGCTGATGAGGTAGCAGACTGCATCACGCCACAAGGCTCGCTTCAGCTGGAGCCGCTCATGGCGATGAGCGATGCCCGGCGTGCGGCAATATTACGTCGTTGGCTGGCGGCGCAGAATGCGCCGATGCCATCGCGTGACGGGCTGGAGCGCATCTGGCAGGAAGTGGCGCTGGCGCGCGAGGATGCGTCCCCGTGTTTGCGTTTTGGCGAGTATGAAATCCGCCGTTATCAGTCGCAACTGTGGTGGATTAAATCCATTACCGGGCAAAGCGATACGGTTCTGCGCTGGTTGTCCTGGCAAACGCCGCTGGAATTGCCCGCCGGACTTGGAACAGTACACCTGGTGACTGGTGGTGAACTACGAACTCCACGTGCCGACGAGCCTGTCAGTATCCGTTTTAAAGCATCTGGATTACTGCACATTGTGGGACGTAACGGTGGACGCAAGTTGAAGAAAATCTGGCAGGAGCTGGGCGTCCCTTCCTGGAGACGGGATACAACGCCGATGCTGTTTTACGGCGAAACGCTGATTGCGGCTGCTGGAGTATTTGTGACGCCTGAGGGGCTTGCAGAGGATGAATCGGGTGTGAAATTGGTGTGGGATAAGAGTATCTGAAATGCCGGATGACGCTGCGCTTAACAGGCCTACATATCGCATGGAGAGTAGGCCGGATAAGGTGCTTGCACCGCCATCCGGCAACACATATTCAGGATTCGCTGACCACCACGGTTCCAATTTGTGGGTGGCTGAAGCTGGAAATTTTGTCGAGACGTAGCTCACGCGTTTCGCCTGAGACGTCTGCAATCAGGTATTCCACATTTTTACGAGAGACCAGATCGTTGGCTTTTGCCTGCATAACTTCGCCATCTTTCAGCGTCAGCGTCAGTATTAAATGATGCTGGCAGGCGAGCTCGAGATTGTCGTAGTCATCGCAATTGATGGGTTGATATGTTTCATTCATTGACATAATCGCTCACCAGTAAGTTCGCGGCAGCATAGGCCGCCTTTTCCCTGACCGACTCTGAAATGGCGCTGTCTTCCGCCACTTCATTAAGCACTTTCAATACGCAACCCAGCGCATCCGGGATATACCCTAAGTCTCCGCTGGCGATTTCCGCGTACCGCTTGCGTATTAACTCACAATATTGTTCCACATGCCCTCCTGTCAGCATTCTGACTTAACCGTGGATGCAAGTCTAAGCCTACGAAGATAAACTCTGTTTAGCAAGGTGACTATACCATACTCATTCAAGCAATATCAGCGTCTTGATAGAGGAGACATCAGGCATCCGTTAACAGCCTTTTGGCGCCAATTTCGTTACAATGTGCGCCTGATTCGAAAGGAGCTCTCTCATGGCGCTTAAAGCGACAATTTATAAAGCTGTTGTCAATGTGGCGGATCTGGATCGCAACCAGTTTCTTGATGCGACATTAACGCTGGCGCGTCACCCCTCTGAAACGCAGGAGCGCATGATGTTGCGCTTGTTGGCGTGGATTAAATATGCCGACGAACGGCTACAGTTTACGCGCGGGCTGAGTGCTGAAGATGAGCCTGAGGCGTGGCTGCGTAACGATCACCTCGGTGTTGATCTGTGGATTGAGCTTGGACTCCCCGATGAGCGCCGTGTTAAGAAAGCTTGTACTCAGGCCGCCCAGGTCGCATTGTTTGCCTACAACAGCCGCGCGGCACAAATCTGGTGGCAACAAAATCAGAGTAAATGCGCGCAGTTCTCTAATTTGTCCGTGTGGTATTTGGATGATGAGCAACTGGCGCAGCTGAGTGATTTTGCCGGTCGTACCATGACATTGCAGGCGACCATACAAGATGGCGCTATCTGGCTGTCGGATGCTCAGAATAATCTGGAAATTCATCTGGCTGCGTGGCAACAGGCTTCATGATCGTTATCTCCCGAAATGTCTCTATTCCTGACAATGAGCTGGAGATTACGGCGATTCGCGCTCAGGGAGCGGGTGGGCAGCATGTCAATAAGACGTCGACGGCTATCCATTTGCGTTTTGACATTCGGGCCTCCGGGCTGCCAGAGTATTATAAGGAACGTCTGTTAAGCGCCAGTCACCACCTGATTAGTCAGGAGGGTGTCATTATTATCAAGGCGCAGGAATACCGCAGCCAGGAGCTAAACCGGGAAGCCGCAATTGCCCGGTTAGTGGCAGTTATAAAAGAATTAACCGCAGTACAGAAAAGCCGTCTGGCGACGCGACCCGGGCGCGCCGCAAAGGAGCGTCGGTTATCGTCGAAGGCGCAGAAGTCTTCAGTGAAGGCGCTACGCGGTAAAGTTCGCCATTCTCAGGATTGACGGGCGAGATTGAAAATTTTTATAAGGAATTCATGGTGAAAACAGCGATTTTGTCCGTCGTGGCAGCCTGTACACTCTTTTCATTAATGGGGTGTAATAATCGTCACGACGTGGAGGCGTTACAGCCCGCGCAGGCGGCAGAATTAAAACCAATGCAGCAAAGCTGGCGCGGTGTATTGCCCTGTGCGGATTGCGAAGGTATTGAAACGTCTCTGTTTCTCGATAAAGACGGAACATGGGTGATGAACGAACGCTATCAGGGCGTACGCAAAGAGCCTTCGTCATTCGCTTCATACGGCACATGGGCGCGTACTGCGGATAAACTGGTGCTGACGGACAGTAAAGGCGAGAAGTCTTACTATCGCGCGAAAGGCGATGCCCTGGAGATGCTCGATCGTGAAGGTAATCCAATTGAGTCGCAGTTCAACTACACACTAGAGTCTGTATCTGCCAGCCTGCCGGTAACGCCAATGCCAATGCGCGGCATGTATTTCTATATGGCGGATGCGGCGACCTTTACTGATTGTGCAACCGGAAAACGTATGCCGGTAGCGAACAATGCCCAACTGGAACGAGACTATTTGTCGGCGCGTGGAGAAACGGGCAAACCTGTTCTGCTGACCGTTGAAGGTCACTTTACGCTGGAAGCCAATCCGGATACGGGCGAGAAGGTAAAAACACTGATGGCGGATAAAACGATGAAATTTATTCCGGGTCAGGATTGCGCCAGTAAATAACGCGCGGATCTTTGCGAAGAACGATATAAAAAAACCCCGCACTTGCGGGGTTTTTCATGACTTAACCTTTAATGGCTTTCACCAGATAGTTAAGAATATCACCGGTTTTGATCAGCTGCTTCTCGCCGTTACGACGATATTTATATTCGATATCGTCATTGTCGAGGTTACGGTCGCCCAGCACGATGGTGTGCGGAATACCAATCAGCTCCATGTCGGCGAACATCACGCCCGGACGCTCTTTACGGTCATCCATCAGCACTTCGATACCTTGCGCACGCAGCTCTGCATACAGCTTCTCGGCCAGCTCCTGCACGCGGTAGGATTTGTGCATGTTCATCGGCAGAATCGCAACCTGGAACGGGGCGATGGCGTCAGGCCATACGATGCCGCGCTCGTCGTAGTTCTGCTCAATGGCCGCCGCCACAACGCGAGTAACCCCGATACCGTAGCAACCCATGGTCAGGATCTGGTTACGACCATCTTCGCCCTGTACGGCCGCTTTCATTGCTTCAGAGTACTTAGTACCCAACTGGAAGATGTGACCGACTTCGATACCGCGCTTAATCAGCAGCGTACCTTTACCGTCCGGGCTTGGATCGCCAGCAACCACGTTACGGATGTCCGCAACTTCCGGGGTTGCCACGTCGCGATCCCAGTTGATACCGAAGTAGTGTTTACCGTCGATGTTCGCGCCCGCGCCGAAGTCGCTCATCGCCGCTACGGTACGGTCAATAACCATCGGAATCGGCATGTTCACCGGACCGAGAGAACCCGGGCCTGCTTTCACTACGGCGCGAATTTCTTCTTCGGTCGCGAAGGTCAGCGGGCTGGCAACCTGCGGCAGTTTTTCTGCTTTTACTTCGTTCAGTTCGTGATCGCCACGAACCAGCAGCGCAACCAGCGGGTAAGCGCTTCCTTCCACTGCTTTCACCAGCAGGGTTTTCACGGTTTTCTCGATCGGCAAATTGAACTGTTCAACCAGCTCGGCGATGGTTTTCGCGTTCGGCGTATCAACCAGCGTCATCTCCTGAGTTGCTGCAGCACGTGGTTCTTTCGGCGCGACGGCTTCAGCAAATTCGATGTTTGCTGCGTAGTCAGAAGAGTCAGAGAAGATCACATCATCTTCACCACTCTGCGCCAGCACCTGGAATTCGTGGGATGCGCTACCGCCGATAGAACCGGTGTCAGCCTGCACAGCACGGAAATCCAGCCCCATACGGCTGAAGATTTTGCTGTAAGCCGCGTACATGGCGTCGTAGGTTTCCTGCAGGGATTCCTGAGAAGTATGGAAAGAGTAAGCATCTTTCATCAGGAATTCGCGGGAACGCATTACACCGAAACGCGGGCGAACTTCGTCGCGGAATTTGGTCTGGATCTGGTAGAAGTTCAGCGGCAACTGCTTGTAAGAGCTGAGTTCGTTACGAATCAGGTCGGTGATCACTTCTTCGTGAGTCGGGCCGAGTACGAACGGACGATCGCCACGGTCTGCAATACGCAGCAGTTCCGGGCCATACTGTTCCCAACGACCACTCTCTTGCCACAGTTCAGATGGCTGAACGACCGGCATTAACACCTCGATGGCACCGGCGTTGTTCATCTCTTCACGCACGATATTTTCGACTTTTTTCAGGACGCGCACGCCGGTCGGCAGCCAGGTGTATAACCCGGAGGCCAGCTTGCGGATCATCCCGGCGCGCAGCATCAGCTGGTGGCTGATAACCTCGGCGTCGGCAGGTGTCTCCTTCAGAGTGGAGAGCAGGTATTGGCTAGTACGCATGTTGTTACGGTTCCAGTTGGACGATCGAACAGGCTCAACGCGAGCCTGACACAAAAAAAGTGATTTAGTTTACCAGCGAGAAAGGGATGTCAAAAGAGAAGGCCGCGAAATTACCGTGGTTCCAGCGCAAAGACTTCAAAACCCTCTTCAGTGACGCGCCAGCGCACGTTGAATTCGTGTAGCCACACGGCGTAGGTTTTACCTGTCTCTTCACCCTTACGATAGGCAGGGCGAGGGTCCTGCGACAGCACTTCACGAATAAACGTTTTCAATTGTGGATAACGTTTTTCGTGCGACAGAAGTTGCTGCTCAATCTCGGTCGTAAAGCTGACTTCCATTTCGGCTATTGGCGCATGTTGCGCATAGCTGGCCGTGGCATCCGGCAGCGCCTCAGCAAACGGCAGGTAGGGCTTAATATCGATGACTGGCGTCCCGTCCACCAGATCCAGACTGCCTAATTTCAGAATGACGTTGTCTTTCTGGCAATGAATTTCTTTTAGCTCGACCAGCGACATCCCGATGGGATTCGGACGAAAAGTGGAACGCGTGGCGAAAACGCCCATTCTGGCGTTGCCGCCCAGACGAGGTGGCCGCACCGTAGGGCGCCATCCACCTTCCATTGTCTGATGAAAGACAAAAATCACCCACAAATGACTAAACGCTTCCAGGCCGCGAACAGAATCGGCCTGGTTATAGGGTGCGAGCAAATGCAGTTCGCCGCTGGCGCTTTTCACCAGACCCGGCTGGCGCGGAACAGCGAACTTTTCTTTGTAAGGAGAGCGGATAACGCCTATTTGCTCGAACTGAAAATGGCTCATTTAGACGAAATGTTCAGGGCCGAACCAATACAAACCGCCTGACGGTAGCAGCCTGGTGTACCGCTGGTGACTTCGCAGCTGTGCTGCAGTACCGCATTAGCTTTCATTTTAGATGCGTTAATCTGCATGCGTTTGCGCGCGGTTGGAATGCTCGGAGGGGAGTCCTGATTCGATGCCTGGCAGGATTCTCCGCTGACTTCGCCAAGATCGCGGAACGGTTTACCCACTAAATCTTCAGCGTTGGTAATAATTCTGACCGGTGTCGCGCGCGGTGCTTTTGGTTTTTGCGGCTCCGCTTTAGGCGGGGTTGCGGTGCTTTGAACGGGTTCAACAGGGGATCTGCTTAACATAGAACAGCCGCTCAGCATGAGTGCTACTAAACAGATCGGTAAAGCACGCATAATATTTCCTCAATGAATGATCTAATCGTCAGATATTGAATCAGTTGCCTGCATAAATGACAAGACGGGCTTTCGCCCGTCCCGAATAATATTACAGATTGTGCAAACAGCCTAAAAATTACCAGCCTTTAACCGCGCCGCCATTGAAGACTTTATTTGCGGCTTCGTAGACTTCGTCAGACTGGTAAGCCTGAACGAATTTCTTCACGTTTTCAGCATCTTTGTTATCTTCGCGGGTGACGACCAGGTTAACGTATGGGGAGTCCTTGTCTTCAACAAAGATACCGTCTTTTGCCGGGGTCAGGTTAATCTGGCTTGCGTAGGTCGTATTGATCACTGCCAGTGCAATCTGTGCATCGTCCAGAGAACGCGGCAGTTGCGGCGCTTCCAGCTCAACCAGTTTCAGGTTTTTCGGGTTTTCGATAACGTCCAGCGCCGTCGGCAACAGGCCAACGCCATCTTTCAGCTTGATCAAGCCCACTTTTTGCAGCAGCAGCAGGGAACGACCAAGGTTAGTCGGGTCATTGGGGATAGCGACCTGTGAACCTTCCTGTAGCTCATCCAGCGATTTGATTTTTTTGGAGTAGCCTGCAATCGGGTAAACGAACGTATTGCCTACTGCCACCAGTTTGTAGCCACGATCTTTGATCTGCTGATCCAGATAAGGTTTGTGCTGGAACGCGTTAGCATCGATATCGCCTTTGCTCAATGCTTCGTTTGGTAGAACGTAATCATTGAACGTGACCAGTTCAACATCCAGACCGTAATTTTCTTTTGCCACTTTCTGGGCAACTTCAGCAACCTGTTGTTCCGCGCCGACAATCACGCCCACTTTGATGTGGTTCGGATCTTTTTCATCCTGGCCGCAACCCACAAGTGCCAGAGAACCGATCAAGGCTCCAACTGCCGCAAAGGTTTTGAATTTGAACGCCATGCTTATTTCCTTAATGAGTTATTTGTGTTGTGTTTACTGTTATTTGTGCGTCACTGCCCGAACGATGCGATCGCCGGATAACTGAATTAAATAAACCAGAACGACGAGTAATACCAGCACCGTATTCATCACGGTCGCATTGTATCCGATGTAACCGTACTGATAGCCAATTTGGCCTAACCCGCCAGCGCCGACGGCACCGCCCATCGCCGAGTAACCGACCAGCGTAATGAGCGTAATGGTCGCTGCGTTCACCAGACCCGGCAATGCTTCTGGCAGGAGCACTTTACGCACGATCTGCAGCGGTGTGGCCCCCATCGCCCGGGATGCTTCGATAAGCCCGGCAGGGATTTCCAGCAGGGCGTTTTCTACCATACGCGCAATAAACGGCGCGGCTCCAACCGTCAGCGGTACAATGGCCGCCTGCAGACCGATTGATGTGCCTACAATCATTCTTGTGAATGGAATCATCCACACTAATAAGATAATGAAAGGAATAGAACGGAAAATATTGACCAACGCCGAAAGCGTACGGTAGAGCTTTGCGTTCTCAATAATTTGCCCTGGACGCGTGACGTACAGCAGCACGCCTACAGGCAGTCCAATGACAAAACCAAAAAAGCCGGACACAAAGGTCATCGCCAGCGTTTCCCAGACGCCACGCGCCAGCAGCCATATCATCGCCTCAGACATAACCCAGAACCTCTACTTTTACATGGTGTTGTTGCAGCCAGGCAATGGCGGCTTGCGTTTCTTCTTGTGTGCCGTGCATTTCCGTCAGCATGATGCCGAACTTCACGCCTCCTGCGTAATCCATCTGCGCGCTAATAATGTTGTTATTCACATTGAAGCGGCGCGCTGTCTCTGAGAGCAGCGGAGCATCAACCGACTGACCGGTAAATTCCATGCGTAGCATTGGGACGCTGTCTGCATGCGGCTCGGGTTTTAATCGTTCCAGATAATCTTCTGGAATATCCAGATGCAGGGTGGATTGAATAAATTTCTGCGCCAGCGGGGTTTTCGGGTGTGAAAACACTTCGCTTACCGTGTCCTGTTCAATCAGCTCGCCGTTACTGATCACTGCAACGCAATCACAGATACGCTTAACCACGTCCATTTCATGCGTAATAAGCAGAATCGTCAGACCGAGACGACGGTTAATGTCTTTTAATAACTCCAGAATGGAGCGCGTCGTCGCCGGATCCAGGGCGCTGGTGGCTTCATCGCACAGCAAGACTTTCGGATTGCTGGCCAGGGCACGGGCAATCGCGACACGTTGCTTTTGACCACCTGAGAGATTGGCTGGGTAGCTGTCATGTTTATCACTGAGTCCAACCAGGTCTAACAGTTCTGACACGCGACGTTTAATCTCGTCTTTAGGCGTGTTGTCCAGTTCTAGCGGCAAAGCGACGTTACCAAATACGGTACGTGAAGATAACAGGTTAAAATGCTGGAAAATCATGCCTATCTGGCGACGGGATTTTGTCAGCTCAGATTCTGACAACGTTGTCAGTTCCTGGTCGCCAACCTGCACGCTGCCTTCGGTTGGACGCTCAAGCAGGTTTACACAGCGAATTAAGGTACTTTTACCCGCACCGGAGGCGCCAATAACGCCATAAATTTGCCCGGCAGGGACATGCAGGCTGACATTATTCAGAGCCTGAATGGTGCGAGTCCCCTGTTGGAACACTTTGGTGATATTCGAAAGTTTAATCATTGATTATTTATTATCGTAATTAAGTTAGCCGTGGCATTTTCGTCTGCCTGATATGGTCGAAGCCGTCAACAAGATGGATGTTAAGGCATCCAGACGTCTAAATCAATCCAGCTTTCGACGATGAGCACTTTCTTGCGTGCGGAAACATGCGATACTAGCGGCATATATCTTATTCAGGAGCAAACCGGTGGCAAAATCAGTACCTGCAATTTTTCTTGACCGCGATGGCACAATCAATGTGGATCATGGTTACGTGCATGAAATAGATGAGTTTGAGTTTATCGATGGCGTAATCGATGCAATGCGTGAACTTAAGAAGATGGGTTATGCGCTTGTGGTTGTCACCAACCAGTCGGGTATTGCACGCGGTAAGTTTACCGAAGCGCAGTTTGAAACGTTGACTGAATGGATGGATTGGTCTCTGGCCGATCGGGATGTTGAACTGGACGGTATCTATTATTGCCCACATCACCCGCAGGGGAGTGTGGAAGAGTTCCGCCATGTCTGCGACTGCCGTAAACCGCATCCCGGCATGTTTATCTCCGCTCGCGATTTCCTGCACATCGATATGGCTGCTTCTTATATGGTCGGCGATAAAGTAGAAGACATGCAGGCAGCGGCTGCAGCCAATGTAGGGACAAAAGTTTTGGTGCGTACAGGTAAACCTGTCACCCCTGAAGCGGAAAATGCAGCAGATTGGGTGATAAATAGCCTTGCAGATCTGCCTCAGGCCATCAAAAAGCAGCAAAAATAGGCATTGTGGTGAAAAGATGAACGGTTGGCATTTTTTTTCTATTTTTGACTTGTCAGCCCGAAATAACTCCCTATAATGCGCCTCCATCGACACGGCGGATGTGAATCACTTCACACAAACAGCCGGTCCGGTTGAAGAGAAAAATTCTGAAAATCAGGGTTGACTCTGAAAGAGGAAAGCGTAATATACGCCACCTCGCGACAGAGCGCTAAAGCGC